>CAZEJO010000023.1:0-28192 GCA_964512285.1 uncultured Dehalococcoidia bacterium
ACCACCTCAGCGCTCGCACGGTCCGCCGCTACCGTAGGGAAGTGATACATCGCCCTCCCTCCCAGTCCTGGCGCACCTTCCTCAAGAACCACGCACCCCATATCTGGGCATCTGACTTCTTCACGGTCCAGACCGTGACCTTCAAGACCTTGTATGTGTTCTTGTTCAGCTCTCATTGCCGGCGGAAGCTCGTTCACCTGAACGTGACAGCTCATCCCACGGCAGAGTGGGTGTGGCGGCAGCTAATCGAGGCCACTCCCTGGGGGGAGCAGCCGAAGTACCTCATCCGCGATAGGGACTGTTGCTACGGAGGAGGCTTCAACGGGAGGGCGGCCAGGCTTGGCATCGAGGCAGTGCTCATCCCGGTCCAGGCGCCGAAGGCAAACGCCATTGCCGAGCGGGTAATAGGCACGCTGCGGAGGGAGTGTCTGGACCATGTCATCGTCATCAACGAGCGGTACCTGCGGAGGGTGCTGCGGGAGTATGCGGCCCACTACAATGAAAGGCGACCTCACCGCTGGCTGGGACTGGAGACTCCCACCGGACCTCCATCTCGTGCTGACCCACCGCTGTCCGGCCGAATAGTCGCCCGGTCGGTGCTTGGCGGTCTACATCACGAGTGCGAGTGAGTGACCGCTTGACCTGCAAAGAGACGGATGGAATATTGGCATCCGACAGCCACCAGGCGGACCCAAATAGCTCACCGCGTCAACCCTCCAGATAGGGATGACATTTTGCCACCCCACAGCTGCCTGCCGACTGGAAAGCAGACGGTTGGATGTGTATTTGCCGTGGAGCGGGAAACGAGACTCGAGCTCGCGATTCTCTGCCAAGAAGATGGTCTACCGAATTCGAAAAAGCGGGCGAATCGCTCGGCCTTGCTTGCGATTTCGAAACCCGGTGGAGCCGCGAGCTCGCTCTTCCTAGCCCCGCCGGGCGCCCCGCGCCCGCTCGTTTGCCGTGAGCAGCCGCTTTCGCAGTCGCAGGCTCTTCGGCGTCACCTCTAGCATCTCGTCCTCGGCGATCCACTCCAGCGCCTGTTCCAGCGACATCCGCCGCACCGGCAGCAGTTGCACCGCGATGTCCGACGTCGACGAGCGGATGTTGGTGAGCTTCTTTTCCTTCGTGATGTTGATGTTGATGTCACCCTCGCGCGCGTTCTCGCCGAGGACCATCCCAGCGTACACACGTTCCCCCGGCTCGACGAACATCTCCCCGCGCTTCTGCGCCTGCTCGATAGCGTACGCCACCGCTGCACCCGCGCGGTCCGCCACCAGCGCCCCGTTCGTGCGATGCTCAATCTCTCCCTGCCACGGCTCATACCCGTCGTATAGGTGGTTCAGCAGCCCTGTGCCGCGGGTGTCCGTAAGGAGTTGGCTGCGGAAGCCGATGAGCCCCCGCGATGGGATGCGGAACTCCAGCCGCACCCGGCCTGTGCCATGGTTCACCATGTTCGTCATGTGCCCCTTGCGGCCGGCGATTTTCTGCGTCACGACGCCCACGTAGTCCTCCGGGCAGTCGATCACCAGGTGCTCCATGGGCTCGTGCACCACGCCATCGATTTCGCGGGTTATCACCTGCGGCTTGCTCAGCGACAGCTCGAATCCCTCGCGCCGCATCATCTCGATTAGGACCGCCATCTGCAGTTCGCCTCGGCCCGACACCTTGAAGCTGTCCGCCGAGTCGCCCGGCTCAACGCGCAGCGCCACGTTCGTCAGCACTTCCCGCTCCAGCCGGTCCTTCAGGTTGCGCGATGTTACGAACCGTCCCTCTTGGCCAGCGAAGGGAGCGGTGTTCATCGAAAACATCATGCTCACGGTCGGCTCGTCGACGGTCACGCGCGGAAGCGGCCGCGGGTCATCCGCGTCGGTGATAGTGTCCCCGATGTTCACCTCGTCGAACCCCGCGAGTTGTACGATGTCCCCCGGTCCCGCATCGGCCACCTCGACGCGCTTCAGCCCCTCAAATGTGTACAGATGGCTTATCCGGGCGCGATCGATGCTGCCGCCCTCGCGCACCAGTCCCACGTCCTGCTTCGCGCGCAGGCGCCCGTTAACGATACGTCCCACCGCCAGCCGTCCGACAAAGTCCGAGTAGTCGAGGTTCAGCACCAGCATCTGCAGGGGCGTTGACGGCTGATAGCGCGGTGCCGGGATTGCCCGGACGATCTCCTCGAACAGCGGCTTCAGGCGATGGTCCTCGCCTTCGGGCGTCAGCCGGCAGACGCCGTCGCGCGCGATCGTGTAGAGCACAGGAAAATCGAGCTGGTCCTCGTGCGCGTCGAGGTCGATGAAAAGGTCGTAGATCTCGTCCAGCACCTCCTGCGGCCGCGCGTCCTTCCGGTCGATCTTGTTGATCACGACGATCGGCGGCAGTCCCAGTTCGAGTGCCTTCTTCAGCACGAAGCGCGTCTGCGGCAGCGGCCCTTCGCTGGCGTCGACCAGTAGCAGCACGCCGTCGACCATCTTCAGCGTGCGCTCCACCTCGCCCCCGAAGTCGGCATGTCCGGGCGTGTCGACGATGTTGATCTTGTACCGGCCAAACCGCACCGCTGTGTTCTTGGCCAGAATCGTGATCCCCTTCTCGCGCTCCAGGTCGTTCGAGTCCATCACACGCTCGACGACCTCTTGGTTCTCGCGGAAGACGCCGCTCTGCCACAGCATTGCGTCGATCAGCGTCGTCTTGCCGTGGTCGACGTGGGAGATGATTGCGATGTTGCGAATGCCGTTTCGGACGGCGTTGCCCTCGATGGCAGTCATTTGGGCTGCGGTCATGGTGCTCCATCAATAAAGCCGGGCGAAGTGCCCGGCTTCGTCTACGATTTCGGGGAAAAGACCTGGAGCGGGAAACGGGACTCGAACCCCCGACTCTCTGCTTGGGAAGATTGTGCCCGCTCCGCTGAATCTATTCTGCGCCCAAAACGGCGATTTCGGCCCGTCTTGGCCCTTTGTCTCTGGCACATACTAACACACAATCGCTACCGTTAGAAGGGGCTTTGATGGGGGTGTGGGGTGCCAAAATGTCATCCGTATCCAGACGGTTGACGCCTGAGCCGTTTGGGCCAGCCTTGAGCCTGTTGGGTGCCCACCCGACTGCCATGGCGACGACTCTCTGCTTGACAATCCGGGGCACCTGCCCGATGCTCTCCTGCTTCTCAGGCAGGTTCTCAGAGCTCGCTTCATCTATTGAGACACTATCTCCGATCCCAGCTGGCGGGCTTTGAGTTGCTGGCTCATCGAAAGGAGCCCGGATCTCTAGGTTCCCCTGTCGAGTGTCCTTCCGGCGGGGCGACTCGCGCACCTGATTGCCGCCCCGAGAGCCTTGTGGCGGTATTTCCACCTTGTTTTCGGTGCTGAACTTGTGGCGAGTGTTCCGCTTTGCCTGCGTCGCAAAGCCTTCGCATCCTCGCCGTTGACCCCCGGGAGTAGCTCCGCCGGGAAACGCCCCTCCAGCATTGGCTGGTCGCTTCCTCTGAGCGGCGCGCCATCTCCCTGGCGAGGGGAGGTAGGCGTTCAGTGTCCGTTGGGAACTCACTACCCAGATTGCGGAAGTCGGTGACGACTCACACGGCATACCAGATCGAAGAAGCGCGAAGCTCGATCGCGCAAGCCGCGGCCGTTAAGTTCCAGGCGGCTGTAACAGATCGTGGCCATCGACCCTCTATAACGATAGAGAAGCGCAGCGACCAGGATGTTGATGTATACTGTCAGGCAACTTCTATGAAGCCCGAAAAGGGCAAGTACAAGTAGAAGACGCTACAGGGAGTATTCATGCTTGCGTCCGAGCCTGGGACATCACCTCAACCATCAACAGTTGCCTATTTCTCCATGGAGGTTGGCCTCGACGCGGCCATGCCAACGTACGCTGGCGGCCTGGGTGTGCTGGCCGGGGACACCCTGCGCGCCGCCGCTGACTTGGGCGTGCCTATGGTGGGGGTGACACTCCTGCACCGCAAAGGCTACTTCCGCCAGCACCTAGATGCCAGCGGAAACCAGTCGGAGAGCCCTTCCATCTGGTATCCGGAAGAACTCTTGGAACCCTTAGAGCCCCGTGTATCCGTGACTATCGAGGGGCGGCAAGTGCAGGTGCGCGCATGGCGCTACCTCGTGCGCGGCGTGTCGGGGCACAGCGTCCCCGTTTGCTTTCTGGACACGGCCCTGCCGGAGAACAGCCCCTGGGATCAGACCCTCACCGACCACCTCTACCACGGAGGCGAGCGCTACCGTCTGTGCCAGGAAATGGTGCTCGGCTTGGGTGGTGTCGCCATGCTACGCGCCCTGGGGCACGAGACGCTGAAAGTCTACCACATGAACGAAGGGCATTCCGCCCTCCTCGCCCTGGCCCTGCTGGAGGAAGAGACCGGAGAGCGCGGTCTCAGTGCGGTGACCGAAGCGGACACAGAGGCGATCCGCCGGAGATGCGTGTTCACCACCCACACACCTGTGCCTGCTGGCCACGACCAGTTCCCTCTGGATATGGTCCGGCAGGTGCTGGGCGAGGAGCGAACCATGGCTCTGGAGGCAACCGGATGTTGTCTAGACAGCACCCTGAACGCAACCTATCTGGCTCTCGTCTTTTCGCACTATGTCAATGGGGTCTCCCAGCGTCACCACGAGGTCTCTCACAATATGTTTCCCTACTATCCCATCGACTCCATCACGAACGGTGTACACGCCGTCAGTTGGGCAGCGCCAGCTTTTCAAGACCTCTACGACCGCCACATTCCCGAGTGGCGCCGCGATAACATCTACCTGCGCTATGCCATAAGCATTCCCCTCGACGAGATCCAGCAGGCGCACGCCGAGGCCAAGCGGGAACTCGCGGCGGAGGTGAAAAGACGGGCCGGCCTTCGTCTGGACCCTGCCGCGATGACCATTGGTTTTGCCCGACGTGCCACTGGTTACAAACGGCCGGACCTGCTGCTCTCTGACCTGGACCGCCTGAAGAGGATAGCAAGCCAGGTTGGCCCCCTCCAGATCATTTATGGAGGCAAGAGCCATCCCCGCGATGAAAGCGGCAAGGCCATAATCCGGCACATCTTTGAGGCTGCGGCTGCTCTGGAGGGCACCGTGCCTATCATCTATCTGGAGGAGTATGACATGGCGTTGGGAAAGTATCTCTGCGCCGGTGTCGATTTGTGGCTAAACAGCCCGCAGAAGCCACACGAGGCCTCCGGCACCAGCGGCATGAAGGCCGCGCTCAATGGAGTACCAAGCCTGAGCGTTCTGGACGGCTGGTGGATTGAGGGGCACGTGGAAGGTGTGACCGGCTGGTCTATTGGCGACGACTGGGAACTCGAGAGTGATCCCTCCAAAGAGGTCGCCTCTCTGTACGACAAGCTAGAGTACGTGATCTTGCCTATGTTCTATGGAAGGTCAACCGCCTTTGCCGACGTTATGCGCTCGGCCATCGCCCTAAACGCTTCCTTCTTCAACGCACAGCGAATGATGCTCCAGTATCTGGAAAACGCCTATCAACTCTTCGGGTAGTAGGGAGAACCGCCTGTGCGTGGAAATTACCAAGGTCAGTCAGTTCTTTACGCTTATCCTATTGACAGGGAGATAGCTGTTGATTGATAATTTGCTTACCCGCTATCGTTCTTCCGCCTTCTGGTGTTCTCCCGCGAGGGGCTTCGCCGTGGGCGACCTCACTTTCGTCATACTTAGCTTCGAGGGGCCAGACCCCTACTCCTGTGCGGGCGGCCTAGGGACCCGAGTCAGCGAGCTGTCCAAGGCGCTTGCGTCAACGGGCTATGAGACCCACCTCTTCTTCGTCGGCGACCCCGACCTGCCGGGGCATGAGTCAATCATGGATGGGAGGCTTCAACTTCACCGCTGGTGCCAGTGGATCAGCCGCTATCACGCTGGGGGCGTCTATGACGGCGAAGAGGGCAAGGTGGCCGATTGGACAGGCTCTCTCCCTCCCTGGTTGGAGACGGAGATCCTGGAACCCAGAGTCGCCAGGGGTGGCCTCGTCGTCGTCTTGGCAGAGGAATGGCAAACCGTTGGCTCCGTCCTCGCTCTTCACGAGGTCTTGGTCCGCCGCGGCTGGCAGGACCGTGTCCGCCTACTGTGGAACGCCAACAACACCTTTTCCTTCCACCGTATCGACTGGGGGAGGCTCAGGGAAGCTGCAACCATTACCAGCGTTAGCCGATATATGAAACATACGATGTGGGGGTCCGGCGTAGACGCCTTGGTTATTCCCAACGGCGTTCCAGATCGCTGGCTCCAGCCTCTGGACCGTGAGGCTTGTCGCCGGCTCTCTCAGCTCTTCCGAGGCCGCCTGGCCCTGGCAAAGGTGGCTCGCTGGGATCCCGATAAGCGATGGCTCATGGCCGTAGATGCTGTTGCAGAGGCCAAGCGCCTAGGGCTACGGCCCCTGTTTCTGGCCCGAGGTGGGCTCGAGGATCACCGGCACGAGGTTCTTGGCCGGGCAGCGCGGCGAGGACTTGCGGTGACCCATGCCCACTGGATCGGCCAGGATGTAGGAGCGATGGTGGATGCAATACGCCCGGCAGTGACGGCTGACATGATGGTTCTTCAGGGCTACCTATCCGAGGCGCAGCGTCGGGCGCTTTTCCATACGGCGGACGCTGTGCTCGCCAACAGCGGATTAGAGCCGTTTGGTCTAGTAGGCCTAGAGACCATGGCTGTCGGCGGCGTGGCATTCGTCGGTTGTACCGGAGAGGAGTATGCGACGCCGGGCCATGACGCCATCTGTCTACAGACGAGCGACCCCCGTGAGATTGTGCACTATGTTTCCTACCTGCGCAGTCGCGCAGACGTAGAAGCCCAATTGCGACGGGCCGCGAGACGCTCCGCAACTCGCTACACCTGGCAGTCTGTGATCCGCAGGGTTCTGATACCGATTCTGGACGAACTGGGTGTACGGTTCGCCCATGAGGAGCGCGATCTGGATGCCTCTCCGTGTGAGGTGGCTGAGGGGTTGGTTCCAGTACCAACCGCCCCTGTTACTGTACAGGTAGCATAGGGACGTACAGGACGGAAGTAGCCCCCGGAAAGCCTGCCGGAAGAGCATCCCAGCAATTCAGGCCGTGGGACGTATCAAGGTGTTGGGACCGGCGACTACGTGGAGCAGGGCGATGACGTGGTTCGCTGGGGAATTCCGGGGCTTTTGGCAGCGAGCCAAAAGGTAGCGACCCGGGCGAAACACAGGGGGCGATAATGCATCAAACAATGTGGGAGCAGACAGCTAACCTTATGCCACTCCCACGCGTTCATATAGGCGGAACAGAGTAGAGATCTAGTCGCCGGATCCCTCTTCGGGGGAGCGGGCGAGCCGGACTGTCGGTGAGTCTCGTCTAGGCGAGTAGGGCAAGCCTTTCAGCCCGAACCGGTTAGTTAAGCCTGTAGGCGTAGGAAAGGCCTCGCGCAGCTGCGCGGGGTTTTCGTTGTCCGAGCCCACACCAGGAGGCAATACAGTGGCCGCGGCAGCGGAGGACTCTCCGTTCCCCAGTCCGGCAGGGGCGGAACCGTTTCCCTGTTCGTCGCCCTTATCACCCATCGAGGTGCATCGGACGCCAGCCCAGGCGCGGGGCATGCGCTGGTTCTGGCGGGGTGCGTTCTTTGCGGGTGCCAACGAAACGATAGTACTGGAATACCTACCCCTGTTCGCCCTGGCCTTCGGGGCCTCCAACGACGAGATCGGCCTGCTGGCGGCGGGCATCGGTTTGGCCGCGATGCTTGCCTTCGTGCCCGGTGCCTGGCTCTCGAGCCGCTGGCGCTATCGGAAACCCTTCATCCTCGCTACCG
The DNA here is from genome assembly GCA_964512285.1 of uncultured Dehalococcoidia bacterium. Lineage (GTDB taxonomy): Bacteria > Chloroflexota > Dehalococcoidia > SM23-28-2 > SM23-28-2 > SM23-28-2. The sequence continues at coordinate 7,776 of CAZEJO010000023.1, forward strand.
GGTGGGGCGCGGCGCAACTCCTGTTCATCCCGCTGGCGGTGGTGCCCCTCCTGTTTGATGTGCCCCTCGCCGTTCGGTTCATCATCGCGCTGGCGGCCATGCGGGCGTTCGTGTTCAGTCTGGCCTTGCCGGCCTGGACCGCTCTCGCTGCTGATCTAGTGCCAGCAGGCATGCGAGGCCGCTACTTCTCCACGCGCAACTTTCTCTACGGCGTGGGCGGACTGGCGGCAACCATCCTGCTTATCGCCACTAACGCTGGGATGCTGGGCATGTCTCGACTCGCTTACTCGCTGGGGCGTCACCGGCAGCTGCCGCCGTTGTTCAGCCGGCTGCACGAGCTGCGGGGGACGCCTGCCATAGCGATCATCACATTCACTGGCTTCGCTAGCCTGTTGGTGATTCCCGGAAGGCTGGATTTGCTGGCGGGCGCATATAGCTTCGGCGCGATGCTAACGTTTTCCTTCGCCCACATCTCTGTGATCGCTCTGAGGATCAGAGAGCCCAGCATGGCGAGGCCGTTCAAGATTCCCCTCAACCTGCGCCTCCGCGGACGGGAGATTCCGCTGATTTTGGTGATCGGGCTCATCGGCACAATGTCCGCTTGGACGGTTGTCGCGGTCAGCCAGCCCCTGAGCCGATACCTTGGCCTGGCATGGATGGTCGGCGGCTTGGTCTTGTATCTGCTCTATAGGCGATCCATCCACGAATCTCCCTTGAAGGTGCTCGCCCGGTCGCCCGGCGACCAATTCGCATAGCGCCACGACAACTCCATGCCTGCCTCCATTTCCCTAGGCATGGCCCCGCCACCGCATTCGTCCTTTGCCCCCACTAATGGAGCCTCTTGCGACACAACCTGCTGGTGCCGCGAGGTGCTGCCCCCGCGGAAGAACCCCGGACTTTCAATCCGGGGGTCGCGGGTTCGATTCCCCGTCCCGGCCCTCCAGAGGCTCACGCGGAGGCTCCGAATCGCGCATGTCATCTCCTGCTCGAGGCACTTCCTCTGCTTACACCGGTGAGGAGCGCCACGGGAAAGCCCCGAAAGACGCTACGAAGGTGCATCGCCCGGCTTCTTGGCCCGCCAAAGGTGCGCACGCTTTCTCGCGTGAGGACGTTAGCCCACCGGACTGGGGCTCCCAGCGGAAGGTTTAGAACTCCGTCTCTCCAGACCTTCCGGCCCACAGGCGTCTGGCCTGGGGCGCAAAGACTCGCAAGCAGCCGCGGCACTGCCACCAGCGCCCACTCGTCCCTGGAGCGCCGGGCAAAGGCCACGACATGCTCCGCTGTCTGGCCCGACGCGAAAAGAGGCAGGTAATCGCCGACCTGGAGGAGCCTGGCATGGGCCCTGCGGAAGGCCAGCGCTCTGGAGATGACGTACATCTTGATCCCGCCGTCTCGCCAAGCAGCAAGAAGCTCCCGCACGAGCTGAGCCGGGTCGCGAGCCTCGAGGCGCTTCAACTCGCTGAGGAGCTGCGCTCGCTTGGAGAAATGCACGGGGCGGCGATTGTCCGGATCCACGAGACTTAAGTCCCAGAGATCCGTGCCCTGGTAGAAGTCGGGGACGCCCGGCGAGGTGATCTTCAGCAGGACCTGAGCCAAGGAGTTGAGGGCGCCGTAGTAGGCGATGCCTCCCTGAAATCGCAGGAAATCATTGAGGAACTCGTTGGGGATCGAGGTGTCCAGGCAAGCATCCACGAAGCCCGCCAGCGCCTTCTCATAGGCCTCGTCGGGATGGAGCCAGCTGGTGTGGACCTTCGCCTCTCGAGTCGCCTTGATCATGTAGGCTCTTAGACGCTGACGGAATTCGGGCACCTCCTCTGCCTCCAGAGGCCAGGCACCCACCAGGGTCTGGTAGAAGAGGACTTCTTCGTTCGAATCGGGCACGGCGCGGCCATTCACCGGGCTCTTCTTCTCGCGGTTCATTCGGCTCCAGCGGTTCAGGCTCCTTGCCCAAGCCCTGGGCAGTTCGGAGAGGACGTTAAGCCGCGCCCGCACGTCCTCGCTTCGCTTGGTGTCGTGCGTCGACGTCGTGTTCAGGGTGTAGGGCTGCTGCTGCAGTGTCCTCTGGTTATGCCGATGAAACCGTTCGACGCCCGCCGATGGATCGAACCCCTCGGGGCCGCAGCCCACCTCATTCAGAGAGACGAGCCGGTTATGAAGGTAGAGGGCGGTGTCCTCCAATCCCTTCGCCATCACGGAGCCGGTGAACTGCTGCCATCGCATCACGAACCAGCGCCAGCGCTCCCGCTGCTGCCCGCCCGAAGAGGCGGCAAAGTCGAGCAGCAGGACCCGCCGCACGAAATCAAGCGCCGAGGCGCTCACGCTGGGGTTCCGTCGGCGCACCTCGTCGACGGCGTGCTCGATTTGCAGACGACCTTGCGGGGGCACCTCTAAGCCTCGGACGTAGGTCCGGTAGACCGGCAAGCAGGCCGTCACCTCCACAAGGGCCTGCGCGAGTTCCTCTGGGCCCAGGCCGCCGTCACGATGCTCCTGCGCCAACCGGCCCAGGTGATGCCCCAAGCTACGCAGCTCCGCCGCAAAAAGCTCCTGCATGACTCGCTTCTTGCTCTCGTACACGACATCGCGAAAATCCAACCGAGCTCCAGTGAAGCGTCGGTAGGTTGTATCCAACGCCTTGAGCCCCTGCACGTCGATGAACACGCTGTTCAGGACGTTCAGGAAGTCGTAGCCGGTGCTGCCACAGACTGGCCAGTCCTCAGGCAACTCCTCGGCGGCACCCAAGATTTTTTCGACAACCACGCAGAACCTTGGGGCCGATGCCGCCGGCCTTCCCGTCCCGAGGCGGTTCTGGAGCCGCCGAAGGTACTCTAGCGGGTCGTGGAGGCCATCGATGTGATCGACTCGTAGTCCTGTGACCTTCCCCTCGTCGACCAACCGAAAGGTCAGGGCGTGAGTCGCTTCGAACACCTCAGGATCCTCGACCCGGATGCCGATCAGGTCGCTGACGTCGAAGAAACGCCTGTAGTTGATCCTCGCGATGCCCTCGCGCCAGAAGGCCAGGCTGTACGCCTGGGCGGTCAGAAGTCGATCCAAGAGATAAGATCCCCTGTCGTCTTTGGCTCCCCCATTGAAGATGCTCACGTTTTCATCGATGAACTCTTTGATTCTAGGAGAGGTGCTGTAGAGGCCCCACAGTTGTTCCTTGAGGCTCTCCTTGTCCTTGCGCCTAGCTTTCACCTCCTGGGCATTAGAGGCCGTGCGGCCTGGCAACCGCTCGATGGCAGCGATAAGTTCCGCCAGTTCCTGGAAAGCCGCATTGCCTTCCCCCAGGGCCTGCTTTAGGTCTTCGAGGCGGTATGTGAGGAGAATACGATAGGATTTCGGGTCCAGCGGAAGTCTCAGCGCATGGTAGCGGATGAATAAGCCCTCCTTGTCCAGACCCAGGATGAGCTCGCGATTCTCCAAGACGCTTCGATAGGCAGTGCCCAGGATGGGTAGGATGACGGTGTTGTCCGGAACTTCGTTGGCCGGCTCGGGGCGCCAATCGATGTCGAAGTAGGAGGCATAGGGCGAACTCGGGCCGTTCTCCAGTACGTCCACCCACCACTCGTTCTCGCTGCTGGCAGTCATGTGGTTGGGCACGATGTCAAGCAGAAGCCCCATCCCGTGACGCTTCAGCTCCTGGACGAGGACCTCGAACTCCTCCTCGCTGCCGAGTTCGGGATTGAAGCTCGTCGGATCGGTGACATCGTAGCCGTGGCTGCTGCCGCGGCGGGCCTTGAAGATGGGGGAGGCGTAGATGTCAGTGATGCCCAGTTGATGCAGATAGGGCACCAGAGCTTGCGCATCCGCGAAACGGAATCCCCGGTTGAATTGGAGCCGGTAGGTGGCGACGGGAACCCTCAGGCTAGCCATCTACTCCACGTGGACCAGCAGCCCATCGCCCAGCGAGACGAAGTGGTGGAGCCATTCCTGGCAGGCTTCGTCGCCCTCCTCTGCCCTCCCCTGGAACTCGCGATAGACGGTTTGGAGCATGTCGTAGTACACGTTCTGGGCTTTCCAGAGGCTTACCTCGAAGGGCAGGAAGCACGCCAGGCTGACCACCGTGCCTAGTCTCTCGAGAACAGAGAGTTCGGTGGGCCGGACGCGCAACTCCTCGGCCACTCGCTCGATCGTCTGCTGGAGGGCATACCCCAAGCCCGCCGCATCGACCTCAATCTGCCACGCTCCGGCTGCTTCCAAGATGCCTCCGATTTGGTCGAGATCGGGCTCCTCTTCCTCGAGAGCGCGAAGGAGGTCCAGGTTCAGGACGAACTCAGCGGCCGTGCGGAAAGCTCTGGGTAGAGGGACGCCCGCGTCAACGAGGAAGCGCATCAACAAGGCATGGTGTTCGTAGAGCTCGCGGTAGGCGGCCTCTGCCTCGGCCAGGGTCGATTCCAAGATCAGATCTGTGATCTTGCGCTGCTCGTCCCGGAATAGGGACTTCAGGGAGTAGGTGAGCTCCAGAAAGTGCTTGTCAAGGAGCCGGATGACGTTAGGCAGGTCGCCTCTTGAGAAGGCCTCCGTTACCTGCTCAACCATCGTCCGGTAAGCCTTCTGGCCGCGGAAGGCTCGCACACCGCCGCTTAGGTTGTGGTCGCCGAAATGAACGACTCCAAAGCTCAGCAGTGCCGATTCCCCCGTGATCTCCGAGGCCACCCGCGCCCGTCCTACAGCCAACTTCGTTGCGCCCGTCTCCACCATCTGATAGTCTTTGCGCTCGACATCGTAGCAGTAGACCTTCGCCCTCTCGTCATAGGGTTCAAACAGAGATGTTACGGCGTAGTGCGCCACAACCTTGTGGAGGTCTACCACGGCTGGCTTGACGAACTTCTCGTAGATGCGGCGGCCGTCTTGGTGTTCCCGCACGTTGCTCTTGGCCTGCTCAAGCAGTTCCAAGAAGCGAGGTTCGAGCCGCTTGTGCAAAAGCTCCTGTGCCAGCTGAATGGCGCGTCCGGCGTACTGGAGCACCTGGACTGTTTCTATGCCTGACAGATCATTGAAGAACCAGCCGCAGCTCGTGTACATGAGCATAGCGTGGCGCTGAATCCCCAGGAGCTTGAGCGCCGTAATCTGCTCATGCTCACTCAACGCGTGCGCAGCGTGCTGGCTCAAGAACCGCTCGAGGTTCTCCGGCGATCGGTCGAGCACGACCTCGATGTACGCGTCCCTGGCTGCCCAGGGGTCTCTCAGGATCTGCCGCGCCTGCTCCTCATACCGAGGGGCCAGCTCGTCGCGGAGCCAGTCCAGGGCCTCCCGCAGCGGCGCGCGCCATGCCTGGCTCCATCCCGGCTGTCCGCCGGTGTTGCAGCCGCAGTCACTGCGCCACCGCTCTACCCCGTGAGAACAGCTCCAGGACGTGTTCTCGAAAATATCCACCTCGTGAGCCGGAGGATGCCTCTCGAGGTACTCGCCGTAGTTGGTGAGCTGGGCCAGACCGTTGGACTGGATATGATGGAGGGCGTAGGCCAGCGCCATGTCGCCATGGCGGTGGTGATGGCCATAGGTCTCACCGTCGGTGGCTATGTGGACGAGCTGGGGCCACGGCCGTTCCTCCGAGAAACCACCCGTGAGGCGCCCCGCAAACTGCTCGCCGCTCGAGAGAAGGCCCTCGAAGGCGACGGCGCGGGAGATCGGGCCGTCATAGAAGAACAGGCTGATCTGGCGGCCCGAGGGGAGACGCAACGTATACGGCCTGGTCGGATCGATGCGCCCGCCGCTGACATCACGCCAGGCGCGCCCGCCGATCTCGCGAACCCGACTGGCCTGATGGGGGGCGAGGACGGTGAACTGGATGCCCAGCTCGGCCACGATATCCAGGGTTTCTAGGTCCACAGCAGTTTCAGGGAGCCACATACCTTCCGGTTTGCGACCGAAGCGGTGCTCGAAATCCCGTATCCCCCATAGCACCTGCGTGTACTTGTCGCGCTTGTTCGCGAGCGGCAGGATCATGTGATTGTGCGCCTGGGCTAGGGCCGAGCCGTGGCCAGAAAAAGCCTGCTGGCTCTCCCGGTCAGCCGTTAGGACCAGCTCGTACACATCGGGCGCGTTCTCTTCAAGCCACGCCAGGAGCGTTGGGCCAAAGTCGAAACTGATCTTTGCGTAGTTGTTTACGATCTGGACGATTCGGCCTTCGGCATTCAGGACGCGAGACACCGAGTTGGGCGCGTAGCACTCTTCCGTAATGCGCTCGTTCCAGTCGTGGTATGGATAGGCCGAGTCCTGTGACTCAACAGCCTCCAGCCAGGGGTTTTCTCGCGGCGGCTGATAGAAGTGGCCGTGAACGCAGATGTAACGTTCCATCTAGAGTTCATCCTCCCTGACGAAGAGGGCAAGAGACATGGGACCCAGCGTTAGAGCAGCTTCTCCCTCTGAGTGCAGCATGTCAGGAATCGACGTTCCTTTCCCCTGCCACCGTTCGTCTGCCGAGTCGAGGAGTTTGCGCCAGCGACCGCCGGGGATGCTGACGGCCATTGTCGCCTCAGCGTCAGCGAAGCTGAAAACGGCGAAGACCTCGCTGCTCCCACTCCACCGCCGGAGTAACAGCACCTGATCCTCTTCGTACCCCAGCACCTCCATCTGCTCCTTGCTCAGGGTCGCTAGGGCCTCAATCGTCTTGCGAAGCCGGAATAGCTCCTTGTAGAATTCGAAGAGCGCCCTATGCTGCCCCTTACCGCGGAGGCCTCGGTTCAGCTTGGCGCGAAGGAAAGTCCCCTCATCCTGGGCATCCGGCGGCTCGCCCTCCCATTCGAAGGCCTCTAACTCTTCACGGCGTCCCCGGCGCACCGCTTTCACCAGATCTGGGTCCGAGTGGCTGACGAAATACTGAAACGGCGCGGTCTCGCCGTACTCCTCGCCCATGAACAGCAGCGGGATGAAGGGCGAGAGGAGAACAACGCCCGCCGTCAGCTTGAGCCCCTCGAAAGGCACAAGCTGGCTCAGCCGCTCTCCCAGCATGCGGTTCCCCACCTGGTCATGGTTGCGGGAGAAGACCACGAGCTTCTCGGCAGGCACGTCACGGGAGGAGTTGCCGTGCCGACACCGGCGGTACGAGGAGTACTGGCCCGAGTAGACGAAACCATCGCTGAAGGCCTTGACAAGCTGTCCGAACCCACCGAAGTCCTGGTAGTAGCCGGTCCGTTCCCCCGTGAGCAGCGCATGCAGAGAGTGGTGGAAGTCCTCGTTCCACTGGGCGTCCAAGCTGTAGCCTCCCAGCTCTCGCGGCCGAACGAGCCTGGCATCGTTGAGGTCGCTTTCGGCGATGACATAGATGCGGCGTTTCAGTTGCTCCGCCTGCTGGTGCATTGCCTCCGCCAGCTCCTCCAGGAAGGGCAGCGCCGAACGGTCAATGATGGCGTGGACGGCGTCTAGCCTGAGGGCGTCCACATGAAACTCCGTGACCCAATACAGCGCGTTCTCGATGAAGAAGCGCCGCACCTCATCGCTGTACGGCCCATCGAAGTTGAGGGCTGCTCCCCAGGGTGTCTTGTAGCTGTCGGTGAAATAGGGGCCGAACTCTGCCAGGCAGTTGCCCTCCGGGCCCAGATGATTGTAGACGACATCCAGCACTACAGCCAGGCCCAGCTTGTGACAGGCGTTCACCAGTCTCTTCAGACCCTCTGGGCCGCCGTAGGAGTCCTGAACCGCGAATGGATAGACGCCGTCATAGCCCCAGTTGCGGGCACCCGGGAACTGGGCGACGGGCATCAGCTCTATGGCCGTGATACCCAGGTCCTTCAACTCGTCGAGGTGCGGGATTACCGCGTCGAAGGTGCCATCGGGTGTGAAGGCGCCGACATGCAGTTCGTAGATGGTGTACTCCTGGAGCGGCAGGCCAGTCCAGGCGGCTTCCTTCCACTCAAAATGGGGGCTCACTACCTGCGAGGGGCCGTGTACGCCCTGGGGCTGGAACTTTGATGCGGGGTCTGGCCGCTCCTTGCCTTCGTCCAGCCGATACATGTAGAGGCTTCCCGGCTCGACTCCGTCGACCAAGGCATGATGATAGCCACGTTCCCTCGCTTCCATCCGCACAAGCCTTTCGCCAGGCGCTAGAAGGTGCACCTCTACCTTGCGAGCCAGAGGTGCCCAGACAACGAATCGGGTCTGGTCGTCCCCCAAGAAGCTGGCACCCAGGCCGAGGTCCCGGCTCCCGTTCACTTCATCTGCTCCTCGCTTTTGAGGAACAAGACAGACAGGGGAGGAAGGGTGAGCTTCAAGGAATACGGGCGGCCGTGAAAGGAGACCTTTGCCGCCTCTAGGCCCCCGAAGTTGCCCTGTCCGCTGCCCCAGTAATCCTCGGAGTCGCTGTTTAGAACCTCCCGCCAGAAGCCTCCCCGAGGAACGCCCATTCGGTAGCTGTGGCGAGGGACCGGAGTGAAGTTGCAGACGACCAGCACGATATCATCCCTTGATCGCCCTTTGCGGATGAAGCTGAGGGCGCTCGACTGGCTGTCGCTGGCATCGATCCACTCGAAGCCCGCGGGGTCGCAGTCCAGTTCATGCAAAGCTGGCTCACTTCTGTACAGCCGGTTAAGGTCCTCCACCAAGCGCTGCAGGCCAGCGTGGCGGTCGTATTGCGCCAGGTGCCAGTCGAGGCTCTCATCGTGGTGCCATTCCTGCCACTGACCGAATTCGTCTCCCATGAAGAGAAGCTTCTTGCCGGGTTGGCCGTACATGTACGCCAAGAGCAGCCTCAGGTTGGCGAACTTCTGCCAATCGTCTCCGGGCATCTTGCCCAGGAGGGAGCCCTTACCGTGCACGACCTCATCGTGGGAGAGTGGGAGCACAAAATTCTCGTGGAAAGCGTAGATCATCCTGAAAGTCAGTTCGTTGTGGTGGTACTTGCGATGGATGGGTTCGTGCGCTATGTACTCAAGGGTGTCGTGCATCCAGCCCATGTCCCACTTGAGCCCGAAGCCCAGGCCTCCTACGTAGGTCGGCCGGGAGACCATCGGCCAGGCGGTGGACTCCTCAGCGACCGTCTGCACGTCTGGATGAGCCTTATAGACTTCCTCGTTGAGGCGCCGTAGAAACCCGATAGCCTCCAGATTCTCGCGCCCTCCATACACGTTCGGCATCCATTCTCCCTTCTTGCGCGAGTAGTCTAGATAGAGCATGGAAGCGACGGCGTCGACTCGCAGGCCATCGGCGTGGTACTTGTCCAGCCAGAAGAGGGCGCTGCTGAGCAGGAAGCTGCGCACCTCGTCCCGGCCGTAGTTGAAGATGAAGCTGTCCCAGTCCGGGTGGAACCCTTTCTGCGGATAGGCGTGCTCGTAGAGGTGTGTTCCGTCGAAGAAGCCGAGCGCGTGCTCGTCCGTGGGGAAGTGAGAGGGCACCCAGTCCAGGATCACCCCTATCCCCTGCTGGTGCAGATAGTCCACCAGGTACATGAAGTCCTGAGGGTCGCCATAGCGGCTGGTGGGTGCGAAGTATCCGGTGGTCTGATAGCCCCAAGAACCGAAGAAGGGGTGCTCCATGACCGGCAGAAACTCCACGTGAGTGAAGCCCATCCGCTTCACGTGATCCGCCAGCTTGGGGGCCATCTCCCGGTATGAAAGAGAGCGGCCTCCCTCTTCAGATACGCGCATCCATGACCCCAGATGAATCTCGTATGTGGCGATGGGGGCATCCAGGGCGTTGTGTCCGCCCCGTCCCGCCATCCAGTCCTGATCGCTCCAACTGTAGTCCAGTTCCCAAACTACGGACGCTGTCTTGGGTGGGACTTCAGCGCGAAAGGCGAAGGGGTCGGCCTTGTCCACCCGATACCGCTTGTATCTCGATGCGACATGGTACTTGTACACCGCACCCTTTCCGACGCCTTCGACGAAGCCCTCCCATATCCCGGACTGCTCCCTCGGCTGGAGGGGATGGCTCTTCTTGTTCCAGCCATTGAAATCGCCCACCACGAAGACGTGCTCCGCGTCGGGCGCCCACACTGCGAAGTACGTGCCTTCCTTCCCGTCCACAGTCATCGGGTGGGCGCCCAGCTTCTCGTAGAGCCGCAAGTGGCTCCCCTCATTGAAGAGGTAGAGGTCGTCTTGGGTTAAAAGGGTCACTTTGGAGTCCAACGGCTGCCTCCCTAGTAACTGCTCACAACTATTGTCCCATCAAGCGGGTAACCCCGCCACTCGCAGGGCTTTCCTCACTGTTGCTCACCACCATAACGTCTTGCGGGCCCCGAACTGGCCCCCTTGCCAACGAGAAAAATAGCTTGCAAAAGCTGCCCAAAACCTTGACAGTACCTGGCCTTCCCTCATAAGCTCCTCGTGAGGGAGGTAGCCATGCCCACGGAAGAGCAGATAAAGCAACTGGCTCATAACCTTTGGGAGCAGGAGGGGCGACCCGCGGGTAGGGATGTGGAGCATTACCTGGCTGCCAAGCAGACTCTGGAAGAGCAAGAGGCGGGTCAGAAGCGTCCCAAGGCGCCCAGGACGCCAAAGACACGCACGCGCAGCCACCGCGCCAAGAAGTAATAGAGAAAAAGCAAGCGCCCGCGTCATCATAGGTTTCTTCTCTGCTTTCGGAGGCGATCTACCCTCCGAAGTGTGTCAAGCACTTCAGGCATCTGGGAAAACGCCTCAAAGGTGTAGCGTGCTTTCCTCCGCCAGTTGGGGCGCTCCTCCGAGGTGCCTGGAATATTCTGGGGCTGCCTTTCCAACCACAGGTCCTCCAGGTTGGCCATAACACCCCGGGCGCGGCTGGTGCTCAGGAGCGCCAGACAGGCCAGGACAACCGCACGCTCGCCACGGGATGCTTTCTTGAGCAGCCCGCGGCGCTTGAGCAAAGCCAGGAAAGACTGCTTCAGCGCCTGGCGCGCTCTCCGCTCTCTCCGAGCGCCTCTATCATCTAGAAGACCGCGCTTCAGGCGGTCGTCGATGTCCAGACCCCGCCAGAAAGCGGCCAAGGGCGGCATGTCGTGGGTATTGATGCTCGCCACAGAGGCGGCGGGCACGGCTCCCAGAGGGCGTCGCCGGTCGGGCCTGAGCTCGAACTGCACCACGTAGGTGCGGTGGATGTTGTGCCTGGCCATCGCCCTCCTGACGTAGCCGGGCACGGTACCAAGATCCTCCCCCACGATCAAGGCCCCGTGCCTGTGGGACTCGACGCTCAGGATGGCATAGAGCTCCTCCGATGGATAGCGCACATAGACCCCATCAGGTGCTTCCATCCCGCTGGGTATCCAGTAGAGGCGGTGGAGGCTCATGATATGGTCGAGCCGAAGTATGCCGGCATGCTGTAGGTGGTGGCGCAGACAGTCGATGAAGTATCGGTAGCCCTGCTTCCTTATCGCCTGAGGGTGGAGGGGTGGGAACCCCCAGTTCTGACCCTTGGTGAAGAAGGTGTCTGGGGGAGACCCTACCGAGGCGTCTAGGGCGAACACACCACGCTCGCGCCAAACGTCATAGCTCTCCGGATGCACCCCCAGCGGGAGGTCGAGGCGCAGCTCCGCTCCTGCCAACCGGCCTCTTTCGCACAGCGCCTGCATCTGCTCCTGGGCCAGCCACTGGACGTAGAGGTGATAGTGCTTCGCCGCTTCATCGTAATCTCCCGCTTTCAGGACACCGTCCCGAAGGGGCTGGGGCCATGTCCGCCAGGGGCTGCGCCGCCGCTCTACCGTGGCCCGGAAGCAAGCATAGTCCTCCAGCGCCGGATGCGCCTCGACGAACTGAGCCAAGGCAGTGTGCCGTTCTGACCTCTCGGCGAAGAAGGACTGCGCGAGTTCCTCCAGGACTTTCCGCTTGAGCGCCATCTCGCGTCGATAGTCGACCAAGGGCAGGGAGCGCAGCTCTTCAAGCTCCTGCTGGACTTCGGGCGAGCCCACGATGGCCTGCGCTGAGGGGCATCTCTCCAGCTCCGGTACGCGGGTGACGTCGATGTAGAACTCATTCCAGAACAGACGGCTCGCTGGAGCGTACGGGCTTGGATCCAGGGGCTCGTCGAGAAAGGCGGCCAGCAAGGGAAGCGTCGCGATCACACTGCCGCCTAGCTCAGCCACCCACTCCAGCAGAGCCTCAAGATCGGCAAGGTCGCCGCCGCCCCAGCTCCTGCGCGAGTGCAGGGCATATAGCGGGAGAAACACGCCCCAGCACCTGCCCGCGGGCCCCTGCCGGGATGCGTGCGCCCTCAGTGACGCAGAGATGACCAGGGTCTCGAACTGCCTGGCCCCCCATTCCAACGTGAGCCGATGGTATCCCAACGGTAAGCGAAAGGGCAATGCCAGTCTCATAGCCTGGTGGCGGATGCCCTCCAGCATCGCGGACTCAACGACGGGCAAATCCGCCACATCGCAAGTCCAAGCGTGGCTTTCCCCCGTCTCCAGCTCGAGATTGCAGCGCAGTGTGCCATCCGCCGATGCGGCGGGGAGACGCAGGTCGATTCCAGCAGGCTCGCCGTCCCAAGCGACGGTGACAGGCTCGACCCCGCGGCCCCAGAGCTCGCGCCGGCGCACGCGCAGAGCATCACTAACATCCGCGACTCCTCCGACGGGCGCGTCGAGTGCCCGCAAGACCGACAGGACGGCCTCCGGCGAGGCCTGCTGGCGTCGATCCTCAACGTCGTAGAAGGAGGTCTGAACGCCGTACATGCGTGCCAGGCTGCTGAGGCCGGGGACACGAGCTCTAGCCATGCTCTGCTTGGCCAGCAACCAGATCTAGGATCCCCTGGAGAGGGATTCCTATCCAATCGGGGCGATTATTCAGTTCGTAGCCCAGCTCGTAGATGGCCTTCTCTAGGATGAGGGCGTCCAACAGTGCTTGGAGATCATCCCTTCCTTCAGGTAGAAAGGGAACCTGCGCCGCCTGGGCGAGGTAGGCCCTAAGAAAGACGGCGCTGACCCAGACGTACCAGAAGCGGGCCCAGGGCTCCAAAGTGGAGATGCCCTCAGGCCCCACGGCGCCACTAGCTTCCTGGTTCAAGAGAGCAGAGTGGGCGGCGTAGTGGAAAGAACGGAGCATGCCAGCCACGTCGCGAAGGGCACAGCGCTTTATCCGCCGCTCGCTCAGGGGGCGGGCCGGCTCTCCCTCGAAGTCGATGATCACGAAGTCCTTACCGGTGTAGAGCACCTGGCCAAGATGATAGTCACCGTGGCAGCGGATCCGCATGGCCCTGCTCTTCTGGCCAAGGATAGACTGGAACCTCCCCAGGATCTTGCCTTCAAGGTCGAGGAGTTGTCGAGATTTGTCCTGCAGTGCCTGCGGAACATCCGGGAGACGCTTGCGAAGCAGTTGGAAGACCTGGCGAGTGAGGCGGCGCATGGACTGCTGAAGCGAGCGCTGGTAGAAGGGGGATATCTGCTCCGGGACGAAATTCGGGTCGTCAAGGGCGGAGGCCAGGGCGACGTGGAGATCAGCGGTGCGCTCGCCCAGGAGGCGCGCCGATTCCAGATAGGGACCGATCAGGTCGGTGGCTAACGGTGGAGGCTCCTCCTCGGTCAGGTCCAGCAGGCTCTCAGTCGCTACGGGCATCTCTTCCACCTCTGGTTGGGTCGTCAAGACGCGTTCGAAGTACCGTTCCAGTTCATCCAAAGTGTATTGCCAGGCATCCCCCTCATTTGGTACAAGCCCTTGAAGAATGGCCACGGTGAGGGGCTCCCGGCGGCCCCTACCGTACTCGATGGAGCCAGCCACGGGAGGGATGTGAGCCAGGGTTGTCTTCTCGGTGAGAAAGCGTCCAATCTCCAGCTCGGGGTTTATCCCCTCGTCAAGGCGCCGGAAGAGCTTGAGAATGAACCGGTCGCCATAGATGACCGAGGTATTGCTTTGCTCGGCTTTCAGGACGGAAGGCTCCAGCACCTCGTCGGCAGGCCCGCGCATCCGCCGGAACACCCGTGTTGAGCGGGCCGCCATTTCGCCCGCTGCTCCCTTGAAGCGCTGACGGCGGGCGATCGCCTCCAGAAGCGCCTCACAGAAGGCTCCCTCCCACAGGGCATCGAACAGCAATCCACCTTCCGCCTCGCCTTCCACCTGGAGACGGACAACGGCCGCTTGGGGGAAGTCGCTCAGCAGATCATCGGCCCGCTTTCCGGTAGCGAAGGCAAGGGGGAGCACGTACGTCTCTGACTCGCCCTCGAAATAGCGAACCCTGAGGAGGGTGATATAGAACTCCGGACGCTTGCGGGCCTGGACGATAGGGATGGCCTCCAAGATACCGACAGAGCGGATAGGCCGCGCCTTGCCGCCGAACCAGCGTCGCGCCTTCAGGTAGTAAGGCAGGACAGTCTCAAGAGCAGCCTTGCCCTTCCCCCGGAAGGCGCTGTGCCAGGAACCCGCTACCGTAAGAGTTGGCACTGTGCTCTCAGGGGCAGTGATCGCCAGAGGCGTTTCGAGACGCTGTGGCTCCAGGGCGAACCAGTAGAAGGCGTGGGGCCCAAGGGACAGGAAGTACGGCTCCTCCCCTATTGCTGGAAACTCCGTCCTACCGAAAAGCTCAACGGGGGCCGTGCCATGAAAGTCGGAGAGGTCCAGCTCCACTCCCTGAACAAAACGGGAAAGGTTGGCAACCACGAGGATACACTCGTCTTGGTAGCGCCGGACGAAGGCCAGGATCTTTCGATTCTCCGGGTAAAGGAACTCAATGCTCCCCCTACCGAAGGCTTTGTAGCGCTTCCTAAGAGCAATGAGGCGCTTCATCCACCAGAGGAGCGAGTGGGGATTGTTCTGCTGGGCCTCCACGTTGACGGCCTCGTAGTGGTACTCGGGGTCGATAATGACGGGCAGATATAGCTTCTGTGGGTTGGCCCGAGAGAAGCCCGCGTTCCGATCGCCGCTCCACTGCATAGGAGTGCGTACGCCATTGCGGTCGCCCAGGTAGACGTTGTCCCCCATCCTGATCTCGTCTCCGTAGTAGATGACCGGCGTCCCGGGCATGCAGAAGAGCAAGGCCTTCATGAGTTCGATCTGTCGCCGGTTGTTCCCCAGGAGCGGAGCGAGCCGGCGGCGGATCCCAAGGTTAAGCCGCATCTGAGGGTCCTGAGCATAGACTCGGTTCATGTAGTCCCGCTCTTCGTCCGTGACCATCTCCAAGGTCATCTCATCATGGTTGCGTAGAAAGAGTGCCCATTGGCAGGTCTCAGGTATCTCAGGGGTCTGCTCAAGAATCTCGATGATGGGGAAACGATCCTCCATGCGTATCGCCATGAACAGGCGCGGCATGACGGGGAAATGGAACGCCACATGAGCCTCGTCTCCATTCCCGAAGTAGGCGGCGGCGTCATCAGGCCACTGGTTGGCCTCGGCCAGCAGCATACGGTTCCTGAACCTCTCGTCAACACGAAGCCGCAGTTCCCTCAAGAACTGGTGCGTCTCCGGCAAGTTCTCGCAGCTGGTGCCTCTCCGCTCGTAGAGGTAAGGCACGGCGTCTAACCGCACACCGTCCACCCCCATCCTCAGCCAGAAGTTCACCACGCTGAGAATGGCCCGTCGAACGCGGGGGCTGTCGTAGTTGAGGTCGGGCTGATGAGCGTAAAATCGATGCCAATAGTAGGCCCTGGCGACCGGATCCCAGGCCCAGTTGGAAGACTCGAAGTCCTTGAATACTATCCGCGCCTCCCTGTACTTGTCGGGGCCATCGCTCCAAACGTAGGAATTGCGGCGGCTGCTGCCAGCCGGGGCTCGGCGCGACGACTGGAACCACCGGTGTTGGTCAGAGGTATGGTTAAGGACGATCTCGGTGATCACGCGCAGGCCCCTTCGGTGTGCCGCCCGCAGGAATGCCTGAAAGTCGCGCAGGGTGCCATAGTCCGGGTGCACACCGGTGTAGTCAGAGATGTCGTACCCGTCGTCCTTCAAGGGTGACGGGTAGAATGGCAGGAGCCAGATCGCCGTGACTCCTAGGTCCTGAAGGTAGTCCAGCTTCTGTGTCAGGCCGCGGAAGTCGCCCACGCCGTCGGCGTCGCTATCGGAGAACGCCCGCACGTGGAGCTCGTAGATAATGGCGTCCTTGTACCAGAGCGGATCGTCCTCCAACCTGTAGTCCGTGTCACTCCGACGCACCGTCCGTTCACCTCACTCGTCCCGCATGGTATTCGAAGTCCTCTTTCCTACGAACTCGCCTCCGCAATACGGAAGATGTGCGCTGGCATCACGTGCGGATTGAGTTCAACATAGTTGCGGCGCCCCTGCCAGAGGTGGCGAGCATCGGTCAGCAGGTCGTGCACCTGGTAGGGCTGGTGAGGGTCGACTCCCAACTTATCCAAGTCGAGTTCCACCCAGCCGGACTGCGTGTGGTGGGGGTCCAGATTGACCACGACCACAATGACGTTGCTGAGGTCATCTGTTCCCTTGCTGTAGCAGATGAGCTGCTCATTGTCCACCTGATGGAACGACAGGCTCCAGTCGCTCTGCAGAGCCGGGTTTTCCCTGCGGATCCCATTCACCTGAGCGATGAAGTCTTTCAGGCTATCCGGTCTGTCAAGTTCCCACTGCTTGATTTCGTACTTTTCTGAATTCAGATATTCTTCGCTCCCGCGCTCCCGTGGCTGATTTTCGCAGAGCTCGAAGGCTGGTCCGTAGATCCCACAGCTGGCCCCGAGAGTGGCCGCGAGCACCAGGCGCGTCATGAAGGCGGGTCGTCCGCCGGACTGGAGGTATTCGGTCAGGATATCCGGTGTGTTGGGCCAGAGATTGGGCCGGAAGTACTCGCGGACGTCCGTTTGGGTCAGTTCCGTGAAGTACTGAGTGAGCTCCCACTGCATGTTGCGCCAGGCGAAGTAGGTATAGGACTGGCTGAAGCCGAGCTTGGCCAGTCGGTACATGATCTTCGGGCGGGTGAACGCCTCCGACAATAGGATCACCTCCGGATAATCCCGCCTGACCTCCTCGATCAGCCACTTCCAGAAGGCGAAAGGCTTGGTGTGGGGATTGTCGACACGAAATATGCGCACCCCCTGCTCGATCCAGAACAGGACAATGCTCTTCAGTTCCTGCCACAGCTCCCGCCAGTCCTCCGTTTCGAACTCGAACGGGTAGGTGTCCTCGTACTTCTTGGGTGGGTTTTCGGCGTACTGGATCGTGCCATCCGGACGCCAGCGGAACCAAGTGGGGTGCTCCTTGACGTAGGGGTGATCGGGCGAGCAGTGGAAGGCAATGTCCAGGGCGATCTCGATGTCAAACTCCTTGGCCTTATCCATGAGCCGACGGAAGTCCTTGAGCGTCCCTAGCATAGGATGCACGGCCTTATGCCCCCCCTCCTCGGACCCGATGGCCCAAGGGCTGCCGGGGTCCTGAGGGCCCGCCACCGCAGCGTTGTTCTTCCCTTTTCGGTGGGTGTGGCCGACGGGGTGGATGGGAGGCAGGTAGAGCACATCGAAGCCCATAGCCGCGATGTAGGGTAGACGCTCCTCGCAGTCCTTGAACGTGCCATGGCGGCCAGGCTTGGGGGCACAGGAGTGAGGGAACATCTCGTACCAGGTGCTGAAGCGGGCCCGTTCGCGGTCGACCACCACCGTCAGCTCCCGCTCGTAGGTGGTGGCGAAGCGCCTCTCAGAATAGCGGCTCACTAACCTGGCCAGCCCCTCATCCAGGGCGATGCTTAGCTTGCGGGCCGAGACCGCCTTGCGCGCTAGAGCAGTCGCTGTCGATTGCAGTCGCTTCTTGTCGTCGCCGGAAGCTCTGCTTCTCGCCTCTCGCACCAGGCCTGCCCCGACCTGAAGCTCAACTGAAACGTCCTGCCCAGCGTCGACCTTTTTCTGCAGGTCCTTTCGCCATGACTGGAACGGATCGATCCATGCCTGGAGAGTATAGTGGTATCGTCCGAGCTCTTTGACGATGAACTCCCCACGCCAGCGGTCATTCACCAAGGCCTCCATCGGCACCTCGATCCACTGCCGAGCACCTTCCTTGCGATATAGTAAAACGCAGGAGAGCGCCTCATGGCCGTCCGCCAGGACGTCCGCCTCAACAACCACCTTCTCGTCCACAGTGCGCTTGATGGGGAAACGGCCGCCATCGACCTCAGGCCGCACGCCCTCGATGACCACCCGTGTTCGGCCGCCTTCCGTCGCCATTCTCAGCAACCTCTCCTCACAGACCTTAGCATGGCTCAATCACCACGTCGATACTGAAGAAGTCGAGCCGTTTCCAGCACCGAATCGCGATCGCCGGCCACGGTGAGACTATCCCAATCCTGAAGGACAGTAGAGCCGCGGGGAGTCACCAGTTCTCCCTCGCGGCGAATGAGCAGCACCAGGCAATTGCCCGGAAGCCGGACATCGCTAAGGCGTCTGCCCACCAGAGCACGGTTATGGAGGGTGACCTCCAACACATCGTACTCCTTGGGTCGGTCTGTGAGGATCTGGAATAGATTGGGGCGTAGGATAGCGTTTTCGAGGGCGCCTGAGGTGGACAGCGGAACAGTGACGCCCCGTATGCCTGCCTTGATGAAGTCCTTTCGGTGGGTTGGATCATTTACTCGGGCGATCAGTTGAGAGATGCCGAACCTCTCCCTGGCCAGTTTGCAGACCCTGAGGTTGTACGCATCGTCAGGGGTGACAGCGACCAGCGCCGAGTTGGAAGCGGCACCGGCCTTGCGGAGGACAGAAAGCGTATCACCACGCCCCTGGACGACGGCTAAGCCGTCGCGACTGGCCTCTTCAACCGCCTCGCCTTCCGGATCGACGAGCACGACACGAGAACCGTGGGCGGAGAGGCGAGAAGCAAGGGAGCGGCCGGTCTCCCCGGCACCAACGATGATAACGGCGCCTACCTCTTGAGTTGGCACCTGCATGAGCCGAGAGAAGACCACCGGAGACAGAGACGAAGTGACCACGGCTACGATCACGATGGCCGAGTTGACGCCCGCAGTGATAATGCCCAACTCCTGGCCGATGAGGGAGGCTGCGATAATCAGGCTGAGGCGGGAGCTGAGAAGGAAACCGCCCGCGAGGGTTTCCTGCCACGAGAAGCGGAGCCGTAGAACGAGGGAAGGCACGATCTTGGATATGTAGCTTATAGCCAGGAAGATGGGCAGCAGGCTCAGTTCCTTGCCGGAACCGGATAGGGCCCCCAGGTCTAGGCTGGCGCCAACGTTGATGAAGAAGATGGGGATGAAGAAACCATAGCCGATAGCATCGAGCTTCATGCGCAGAGACGTACCTTCCTCAGGGGATAGAAGCGAGACGATGACGCCAGCTACGAAGGAGCCGAGGATGAGCTCAGAGCCGATGGTCTTGGCGAAGACAACGAAGGCCAGCATGAGCGCTAGGGCACCGCGCACTTGGACCTGGGCCGTGGCGTGGGCGAGCTCTTCGACGGTTCGGGACACTATGCGATAGCCACCGATGGCGGATCCCAAGCGATACACCAGAAGAAAAGCGATAGGGAGAGCGAGGATGAGAGCCAACTCCACATCGGGCCCCTCGCGCTTCACGGCGGCAAAGGCGCCGATGAGGATAAGGGTGACAAGATCGGCGAGGAAAGCGGCCACAAGAAGGACCTGGCCGTACGGTCTGGCAGTGAGGCCTCTCTCCTTCAGGGTGGGCACCACCACTCCAACAGAGGTGGTGGAGAGGATTAGGGTGGTGAGCCACAAGTCTGGCGCCAGACCGCTCACTTCCAGGATGACCACGCCGAGGAAGGCAATGGCCAGGGTGCCTCCCAGGATTAGGAGACCTGAGCCAAGAGGGGAACTGAGCAAAGCCTTGGAGCCGCGGTAGGAAGCGTCGCCTGGCGCAGTCAGGAGGCGTGGGTCCAGCTCCAGGCCTGAGAGGAACATCAGGTAGGCGAAGCCAAATTCGGCGAGAAAATCCAAGACCGGCGTCGGCTCGATGAGGTCCAGACTGCTGGTGCCGATGATGATGCCGGCGATGATCTCCCCAACAAGCGCCGGCAGAACTCTGCCAGGGGCGCGGGCGGCGATAATGGGGACAAGAACTGCAAGCCCGGATATGAGCAGTAGCTGATAGAATGATTCTTCTTCCATCAAATACAGACACGCCCTCCTCGCTAGGAGGGCGCGAAATACGGCCGTCCTTGAGTCAGCGCGGCTGCCCGCCGCACCCTCCGTGGAAGCCTACGGGGTTAGCTGACGGGTTCGGCCCACGGAAGCTGGCCTACCTGCCTATCGGCAGGATTCACCCCCAGATTTGGGTCCCCCGTTCCCGTCCAGCGGGACTCGGCTCGACAGCGAGGGTATCACCGAGCAGAAGGCGTGTCAAGACTGATGGTCTCCCCGACGCCGGGCCGGTTCCAGGCGGAAGCGCCAAGAAGCTCACCACCCCGTAGTAGTGCAGCGGCGATTAAGAGACCACGTAGAATCCCCCCGTCAGCCAGCGTCGGATGGCGACGGGGGGACTTGGCGTTTGAGCGCCCCCTAAGGGGTGACCTCTCCGAATCTGGTGAGGGTCCTAAAGTCGGACCCTACGAGCGACGGACTTTTAATCCGGGAGTCGTGGGTTCGAATCCCACCCGGCCCTCCAGGGGCCCAAA
>CAZEJO010000024.1:0-14877 GCA_964512285.1 uncultured Dehalococcoidia bacterium
TTCCCTACCACCAGCCTGGCCACTGTCTACAATACGCTGGAGCGCCTGAAGGAGGTTGGGGAGGTTCTAGAGCTTCCCTGCAGTGGCGGCAGCCGCTACGATGGTCTGAACCCTCACTCTCACCCCCACCTCCGCTGCACCGTCTGCGGCGCCATCGAGGACCTGGACATCGACCTGGGGTCGGCGGCAGAGGAGGTGGCTGCCAGGAGAGGCTACGCGAATGTCCACCATCGCCTCGGGTTGTACGGGGTGTGTCCTCGCTGCCAAAAGAGGGGTGTGAGCCAAGGAAATGGCGAATAGCTAGAACAAACGAAGGAGGTGTTTGCCACGATGGACAAGAAAATGCAAGAAGCCCTTAACAAGCAGCTCAACGCAGAGATCTACTCGGCCTACCTTTACCTGTCGATGTCCGCGTACTTCCACTCGATCAATCTGGACGGCTTCGCGAACTGGATGCGCGTGCAGTGGCAGGAGGAGCTGGCGCACGGGCTGAAGTTCTACGACTACGTCAACGAGCGCGGCGGCAGGGTCGTCCTCCAGCCGGTGGAAGCGCCGCCCTCCGAATGGGACTCGCCGCTGGCTCTCTTTGAGGATGTGTACCGGCACGAGCAGAAGGTCACCGGCATGATCAACAAGCTGGTCGACCTGGCGGTTGAAACGAAGGACCACGCGACGAACAATTTCCTTCAGTGGTTCGTCTCTGAGCAGGTGGAGGAGGAGGCGTCCGCCGATGAGGTGGTGCAGAAGCTCAAGCTCGTGGGCGATGACGCCAGCGGGCTGTTTATGATTGACCGCGAGCTGGTCCAGCGGGTGTTCGTGGCACCAACTGCGGCAAAGAAGGGAGGTACGGAGTGAGCGTCTCCTTCCGTTGCCGAGATGGATGAGTCAACGAAACAGCGAATACTAGAAGGAGAAGACCGAAGGAGGTAGGAGAACGATGGCGGAGGACAAGAAGATTCTGACTACCAGCTCTGGCGCGCCGGTCGACGACGATCAGAACACTATGACCGCCGGCAGCCCGGGCCCTGCCCTGCTGCAGGACGTTCACCTGGTCGATAAGCTGGCCCACTTCGACCGCGAACGCATCCCCGAGCGTGTGGTGCACGCCAAGGGGGCGGGCGCCCATGGCTACTTCGAGGTCACCCACGACGTGACTCGGTACACCAAGGCTAAGTTCCTGTCCGAGGTGGGTAAGCGCACCGAGGTCTTCGCGCGCTTCTCCACCGTGGGCGGCGAGAAGGGCTCGGCCGACGCCGAGCGCGACCCGCGCGGGTTTGCGGTGAAGTTCTACACGGAGGAGGGCAACTACGATTTCGTGGGGAACAATACGCCGGTCTTCTTCATCAGGGACCCACTGAAGTTCGCCGATTTCATCCATACCCAGAAGCGGAACCCGGTCACCAACCTCAAGGATCCGGACATGTTCTGGGACTTCCTGTCGCTCACGCCCGAGTCCATCCACCAGGTTACTGTCCTCTTCTCCGATCGCGGCACGCCCAAGGCCTACCGCTACATGAACGGCTACAGCGGGCATACCTTCAAGTGGTACAACGAGAAGGGCGAGTACTTCTGGGTGAAGATCCACTTCAAGACTGAGCAGGGTGTCCAGACCCTGACCCGGCAAGAGGCTGAGCGCATGAAGGGCGTGGACCCTGATCATGCCACTCGTGACCTGTTCCAGGCGATCGAGCGGGGCGAGTACCCGGCCTGGAAGGTCTACGCGCAGATCATGACCCCCGAGCAGGTCGAGAGCTACCGCTTCGACTCCTTCGACATCAGCAAGGTCTGGCATCAGGGCGACGCTCCGCTGAACCCGGTGGGTCGCATGGTCCTCAACCGCAACCCGGAGAACTACTTCGCCGAGGTCGAGCAGGCCGCTTTCTCCCCCGGCAACCTCGTGCCCGGGATAGCCGCCTCGCCGGACAAGATGCTCCAGGGGCGCCTCTTCAGCTATCACGACACCCATCGCCACCGGCTGGGGCCTAACTACCAACTGCTGCCGGTGAACGCGGCCAAGGCCGTTCCGGTGAACAACTACCAGCGCGACGGGTCTATGCGGTTTGACGCCAACGGCGGCGGCAGCCCCAACTATTACCCCAACAGCTTCGGTGGCCCTGTGCCTGAGCCACAGGCGGCCGAGCCTGCCTTCGAGGTCTCGGGGAAGGCTGCGCGCCAGCCGTACACTCACCCCAACGACGATTTCGTGCAGCCCGGGATCCTGTACCGCAAGGTGATGACTGACCAGGACAGGGAGCACCTGATCGGCAACATCGTTGGCCATCTGGGCGGCGCGCAGAAGCGCATCCAGTTGCGGCAGACGGCGCTGTTCTACAAGGCCGACCCTGAGTATGGCACACGCGTGGCGGAGGGGCTCGGGCTGGACGTCAAGGAAGTCGAACGGTTGGCCAACATGTCTCATGAGGAGCGAGCCAAGGCTACGGCGAAATGAGCCTGGCAGCTTGTGCTGAGAGTGCGGGCTGCCGATGCGGCGTCTTCGTTGCGCCTGCTGTCACAACGGAAGGAGGTACAGAATGAGCGTGTCGCCAACAGCGGACGAGATCTTCGAGATGGCGGAACAGATAGAGCGGAACGGGGTTCGCTTCTATCGCCGGGCGGCGCAGGGGTTTAGCGATTCGCGTGCCGGTCGGCGGTTGCTTGACCTAGCCGCCATGGAAGAACAGCACGAGAAGACTTTCGCTGCCATGAGAACCGAGCTGCTGCAGTCAGAACGGGAGCCGAGGACCCCCGATCCCTATGGCGAAGCGATCCTGTATGTGCGGGGAATGGCGGACGGACATGTCTTCGATGTGAGCAAGGATCCGTCCGAACGGCTGACGGGCAAGGAGACGATGGAAGAGATCCTCAGGACGGCTATCGGGCTTGAAAAGGACTCCATTGTTTTCTACTTGGGGATAAAGGAGATAGTTCCGGAGAGGCTGAGCAAGCAAAGAATCGACGACATCATCAAGGAGGAGATGGGACATATCGCTGTCCTGAGCGAAGAGATGACGGCTCTAGGGACGTAAGAGGCAGCACGATGAACGCACATTTCAAGGCGGCAAAAGTAACCGACCATGTCTACTGGGTGGGGGCGATTGACTGGGCACTCCGCGAATTCCATGGTCATCTGACCAGCCGAGGCACAACCTACAACGCCTATCTCGTTCTGGCGGACAAGATCACCCTCGTGGATACGGTCAAGCACCCGTTCAGGGAGGAGATGCTCTCCCGGATCGCCTCGGTCATCGATCCCGGGGACATCACGTACATCATCTCGAATCACTCGGAGATGGACCACTCCGGCTGCCTGCCCGAGGTGATACAGGCGGTGAAGCCGGAGAAGGTGTTTGCCTCCACGATGGGGGCCAACGCTCTGGCCGAGCATTTCCATCTGGACCGGGAAATCGTGGCTGTGAAGGACGGGGAGAGCGTTAGCCTGGGCAATATGGACCTGTCCTTCATGGAGACGCGGATGCTCCACTGGCCGGACAGCATGTTCACCTATCTGGCCGAGGATGGAGTGCTCTTCTCGCAGGATGTGTTCTCGATGCACTTAGCCTCGACGGAAAGGTTTGACGATGAGATCGATGATGACATCCTGGAGGACGAGGCTGCCAAGTACTTCGCCAATATCCTGCTGCCGCTTTCTACCCCTGTCAGCAGGCTTCTGGAGAAGGTAGGCGGCCTCGATCTTACGAAGGGGATTGTGGCAACGGCTCACGGTCCGATCTGGCGGAAACACTTCAGCAAGATACTCGCGCTCTATGCCAGATGGGCCGCTCAGAAGCCGACGAAAAAGGCTGCGATCGTGTATGACACGATGTACGAAAGCACTGCTACTATGGCGCGAGCGATCGCTGAGGGGATCAGGGCTGGTGGAGCGGACGCCAAACTGTTGCCGTTGCGGGCGTGCCACCGCACCGACGTAGCCACAGAGATGCTCGATGTCGGCGCGCTGTTGGTAGGCTCCCCAACCTTCAACAACAACATCTTTCCTACGGTTGCAGATGCTCTCACCTATCTCAAAGGGCTGAAGCCGCGGAATCTGATTGGGGCTGCCTTCGGCTCATACGGCTGGAGCGGCGAGGCGGTTGGCCAGGTGGAGGACGTGCTGAGAGGGATGAAAGTCGAATTGGTGGGGGAGGGCGTCAAGGCCAAGTATGTGCCGGACGATGACGCCCTTGCTCAGTGCTATTCCTTAGGAACGGTTGTCGCGGAGCGACTCAAGCAGTTGAGTGGATAACAGGAGGATAGGTCAATGAAGGCATTCGGTTCGGTTGACGAGATCCTGGACTTCGCGATCGGGAAGGAGGAGGAAGCGGCGCAACTCTACACCAGGCTGGGCCGCCAGACGGAGAAATCGTGGATGCGCCGGGTCTTCGAGGAGTTCGCCAATGAGGAATGGGGGCACAAGGCGAAGCTGGAGGCAGTCAAACGAGGTAAGCTCTTGCTGCCTGCGGCGGAGAAGGTGATGGACCTGAAGATCGCGGACTACGTGATGGACGTTGAGGCAAGCCCGGATCTCGACTACCAGGATGCACTCATCTTCGCGATGAAGGAGGAGAAGGCGGCGTTCAAGCTTTACACTGAGCTCGCCGCGGCGACGGACGATAGAGGGCTGCGCGCGACTCTACTCGCGCTCGCTCAGGAGGAAGCGAAGCACAAGCTACGGTTCGAAATTGAGTACGATGACCAGATCCTGAGCGGGGGCTGAGACTGCGCGGGCTGATGCCTGACGGAGTGGCGCACATCTGAAAGGCATGGCATGCAGTCGTTCGACCTGATAGTCATCGGTTCGGGCTCCGGCCTGGATGTCTCATCGGAAGCGGCCGACCGCGGCCTCTCAGTCGCGGTGGTTGAGCATGGGCCCTTCGGCGGCACCTGTCTGAATCGTGGCTGTATCCCCTCCAAGATGCTTATCCACAGCGCCGATGTCATGGAGACGATCCGCCGAGCAGAGCTGTTCGGCATCACCGCCCAGGTGTCCGCTGTGGACTGGGACGCCATCGTGAAGCGGGTGATCAGCATCATCGACGACGACGTTCAGGACATAGAGGAAGGCAACCGCCAGCAGCCGAACATCACCGTTTTCAAGGGTACCGGCAGGTTCGTGGGGCACAAGGTTCTGGAAGTGGGCAACGAGCGCATTGCTGCGGAGACCATCGTCATCGCCGCAGGAACGCGGCCGCGGATCCTGGACATCGATGGGCTGAGCGACGTTCCGTTCATAACCTCCGATGAGGCGCTCCGTCTGCCGAAGCAGCCGCGAAGGCTGGTCATCGTTGGGGGAGGGTACATCGCGGCCGAGCTGGCCCATTTTTTCGGCGCTCTGGGGACCGAGGTCATCATCGTTCACCGGGGGCCACGGCTGCTCCGGCTGGAGGATGACGACGTGTCCGCTCGCTTCACGGAGGTCTATCAGCGCCGGTTCGCCGTGCTGCTGAACAGCGTCGTCAGGCGGGCGTATCGCGACGGCGAGGAGATCGAGCTGGAGGTGGCTTCGGACGGGCAGAAGCGGACCCTGCGCGCGGACGCGCTTCTCCTGGCGGTGGGCCGCGTGCCGAACACTGACCTGCTGGACGTGGCGCAGACGGGGGTGGTGGTGGACGAGCGAGGCTTCATCAAGGTTGACGAGCACCTGGAGACAGACGTGCCGGGCGTCTGGGCCCTCGGCGACATCGTGGGCCGATACCTGCTGAAGCACAGCGCCAACCTGGAGGCTGACCACGTGGCCCACAACATCTTCAATCCTGAAAACAGGGTGCCCGTGGACTACCACGCCATGCCCCATGCCATCTTCGCCTCGCCGCAGGTGGCCAGCGTTGGTCTAACGGAGCGGCAGGCCAAAGAGGAAGGCCTGCCCTACGTTGCCAGCACCTACAGGTACTACGATACCGCCTACGGCTCGTCCATCGAGGACAGGGATGGCTTCGTGAAGGCCGTGGCGCATCGGGAGACGGGGGAGATTCTGGGCTGCCACATCATCGGCAGCGAGGCGTCCATCTTGATTCAAGAGGTCGCTAACGCCGTTCGGATGCGCCTGACCACGGACGCCATCACCCAATCCATCTACGTACACCCGGCGTTACCGGAGGTGGTGCAGCGGGCCTTCGGGTCGCTTCCCATCTGGGCTGATGATGACTCTGAATAATCTGTTTGGCTGAGGGGGTCTAGACTCGTTGCTCACAGTGGCGGAGCAATAGGAAAGGAGGTCTCGACATGGCTTACGAGGCAAAGGACTACAGCCGTCTGATAGGGATGGAGGGCTTCAGCGAGACACTGCTGAGGAATCACTTTACCCTTTACCAGGGCTACGTTACCAATACCAACAAGGTGCTCGACCTTCTTGGCCAGATGGCCAAGGAGGGCAAGTTCGCCATGCCTGAATACGCTGAACTGAAGCGGCGAATGGGCTTCGAGTTCGACGGCATGCGGTTGCACGAGTACTACTTCGAAAACCTGGGCGGCAAGGGAGACCTGGGCCAGTCGGCCAAGCTGCGCGACAAGCTAGCCAGCGACTTTGGCAGCTACGAAGCCTGGGAGGCCGATTTCAAGGGCACCGGCGCCATGCGAGGAATCGGCTGGGCCATACTCTACCAGGACAACCTGACCGGCAGGCTGATCAACCAGTGGATCAACGAGCACGAGACCGGCCATCTGGCGGGGTGTCTTCCCATTCTGGTCATGGATGTCTTCGAGCACGCCTTTATGCTAGATTACGGCCTGAAGCGCGCTGACTACATCGGGGCGTTCTTCAAGAACATCAAGCGGGAGGCAGTCGAAGGGCGGCTGCAGTAGCCGGTGGCGGTGAGACACAGCCATAGAATCGCGAGGGGTCAGAAATGCAGGACAAGAAGGTCATCCGAGCACTCAACGCTGTGGTTAAGGTGGAAGCCATGGCAATACAGATATACCGTGCCCAGATGTGGAGATTCCGAGGAAAGCAGGAGATAGCTCAGAAGCTAGTCGATGCCACGGACAATGAACGGAAGCATTTCGCTGATTTGGCCTCGCGGGTGCGAGACCTTGGTGGCACTCCCTCCAGGCTCAGCCCTCTCTTCGCGGTCGCCGGATGGATCATGGGGTTCTTGCCTGCTGTGGTAGGCAAGGTGCCCGCTCTGAAGGTGGACATCCTGGTAGAAGAGCGAGCGGTAAAGGACTACCAAGGGTTCCTGAATAGAGTCGACTTCGACGACGAGTCACGGGATATCATGGAAAGGAATATGGCCGACGAGAAAGAGCACATCAGAGCCTGGAAGGAATCGATCGAGCTCTTGCGGAGTTGATCTGCTCAGCGGTAGCAGGATCACCTTAGGAGGCGGAAGAAATGCCCGAGTTTCTCAATCCCTTCAGCGGTAAGGTGCCCGAACGCAAGCTCACCCTGGGAGAGCTCATCCGAGCGATTCGTCTGGACCTTGCTGCCGAGCACGAGGCGGTTCACCTCTACATGGCCCACGCCGATGCCACCGACCATCCCCTGGCCAAGAAGGTTCTCATTGATATCGCCGATGAAGAGCGGGTTCATGCTGGCGAATTCGCCCGCCTGCTTAGCATCCTGACGGAGGATGAGGACAAGCTCCTGGCGGAGGGTGCCCAGGAAGTGGACGAAATGGCTGGTGATTGAGGCCAGTCGCTGGCCCGATGGATCACCACGCCACCAGTGCTCAGGCCTCGCTGTACGCGGGGGGCGTGATCGCGGTCCAGCGGCCGCTGGACCGGGGGTGAGGGTTCACCCACCCATCAGAGGCTTCTGGAGGCTGCTTCTGTGGTCTGTCGTCGCTTGCTTCTCCCTACTGCAAACGGCGACCAGCAGCAGGCCGGCCAGAAGCGCCAGCAGCACGCACCTCCGTTGTGTCCCCTCGACCTTATCTCTCCCAGCGGCCGCTGACAATGATCACAACGTCGAAGATGCCTCTGGGATACGCTTATGAGATGCTAGGTGTGGTTTTCAGAGGTGAGAGGATCAAGCATGAGACGATGGAAGAGGTATTTCTTCGTGTCCGTCGGGAGTGTCTTGACGGTTCTGCAAATCATATTGTGCTTTTTTCTCTACAACGAGGCTGGTCTTGAAGTACTAAGGTGGGTGGGATGGGCAATCCTGGCAGTCTCAGGGTTCTTTGGCTGGATGCCCATCTTCATTCTGCGCAGAAAAGGTGGAGTGCCAGAAGGAAAAAGCTACGTTCATACCACACTTCTTGTTGACACTGGAATCTACGCCGTTGTTCGACATCCGCAATCTGGGCTGGCTTGGATATTGCTGAACCTTGCGCTGCCTCTGATTGCACAACATTGGTTGATCGGAGTTATTGGCGTTGCGTCGATGGTGCTGGCTTATCTAGACACACGAGAAGAAGATAAGTACCTCGTCGAGAGGTTTGGCGATGCCTATGAACGCTACATGCAATCTGTGCCGGGTATAAACCTCCTGGCTGGAGTCATACGTCTGGTGCGACGCAGAAAGCCAGGATGAAAACGGCGGCTAACAGCATGTTTGCGATGCTTCGCTGGATTGCGTTAGGCAGCTCTGCAAACAGGCGGAACGCTAGAGCCGAATCACTACCAGGCGGTCCAACGAGGCCAGGTCCTTCTTGACCTCGACCGTCGACTCGGAGAAGACCTCTGAGGCGAGTGCCGCCACCGGTGGTCCCTGGTCGTAGCCTATCTCCAGAAGAAGGGCAGCGCCGGGGCGCAGAAGGGGCGGCGCCTGATGCAGCAGCCGCTCGATGACCCGCAGGCCGTCGGGGCCGCCGTCGAGGGCCTCTCGCGGCTCATAGCAGCGGATTTCGACGGGCAGAGTTTCCCACTCGGTTGACCTGACGTAGGGAAGGTTGGCAACAACGATGTCCACTGGCTGCTCAAGGGGCGCTAGAAGATCGCTGCAGAGGAAGCGCACCGACGACGCCAGGCCGAGCCTTTCAGCGTTGCGTTGGGCCAGGGCGAGGGCCGCTGGGGAGATATCGGTGGCGATGATCTGCACTGAGGGCAGACGAGTGGCAAGGGCCAGAGCGATGGCACCGCAGCCGGTGCCAACATCCACGATGGTAAGGGAGGAGGTGTCTTGCAGGCGCTTGCCGGCCAGAGCCGAGGCCTTCTCCACCAGAAGCTCCGTCTCCGGGCGAGGGATAGCAGCGGCGGGGGTCACGGCCAGCTCGATGTCGAAAAAGTGCGCCCGTCCAGTGATGTAGGGCGTGGGCTCGCCGCATAGCCGCCGCCAGACAAGGTCATGATAGGCCGTCTCTTTGTCGGGCGGCATCTCGTCGCGGAGGCGCTGGTAGAGCTGAGTTCGATTGAGGCCGAGGGCGTGCTGTAACAGAAGCTCCGCTTCCAGGTGGGGATTGGAGGTTTCGAGGATTTCGAGGGCGGCGAAGTGTTTGGCCGCGCAGCGCAGGGCTTCCGCCAGCGTCACGCCAGGGTCTCTTGGAGACGTTTGGTCTGCTCCTCGGTGGCCAGGGCGTCGATGATCTCGTCGATCTCGCCATCGAGAATGGAGGGCAGACTGTGGACGGTGAGGCTAACTCGATGGTCGGTGACGCGATCCTGGGGGAAGTTGTAAGTGCGGACTTTCTCCGCTCGCTCGCCGCTTCCCACCTGGGCACGGCGAGCCTGGCTGATCTCCTGGTGCTGGCGCTTCTGCTCTATGGCTAGGAGGCGGGCCCGCAGGACAGTGAGAGCCTTGAGCTTGTTCTTGAGCTGCGAGCGCTCGTCCTGGCAGACAGCAGTTATGCCGGAAGGGATGTGGGTGATGCGAACGGCGGTGGACAGCTTGTTCACGTTCTGACCGCCATGGCCGCCGGCGCGGAAGATGTCGATGCGCAGGTCGTCCTCGGCGATCTCCAGGTCGACCTCCTCGGCTTCGGGCAGGACGGCTACAGTGGCGGTGGAGGTGTGGATGCGACCGCTGGCCTCGGTGACGGGGATGCGCTGCACGCGATGGGCGCCGCCCTCGTACTTCAGGCGGGAGTAGGCGCCGCGGCCGCGCACCTCGTAGATGATCTCCTTGAAGCCGCCGAGATCGCTGGGGTGACTCGACATAATTTCTACGGGCCATCCGTGGCGCTCGGCGTAGCGGCTGTACATGCGGAAGAGGTCAGCGGCGAAGAGAGCGGCCTCGCCGCCGCCGGCGGCTGCACGTATCTCCATGATCACGGGTCGTTCGTCGTAGGGGTCCTTGGGGACGAGAGCACGGCGAATCTCGTCGTTCAGGCGCTGGCGCTGGTCGCTGAGCTGAGCCGCCTCGTCGCGGGCCATGGCCGCCATCTCGGGGTCGGGGCTTTCGTCGGCCAGGGACTGGGCCTCGGTCAGGGCCGCGTCAACGCGCTTGTACTCGCGATAGAGAGAGACGATGCTCTCGAGGGAGGCGTGCTCCTTGGCCAGGGCCTGCAACTGCTGGAAATCGGCCGCCACCTCGGGGCGGGCCATTTCCTGGGCCAACTCTTCGTATCGCGCTTCGATGCCTTCCAGCTTGTCCCACATATCCGCCACCAACATACATAAAGCCCCCTTGGGGGCCTTCCACTAGTGGATTATAGCACAAACGCTCCTGGGCGAGGAAGGACGCTATCTAGCTTGGCGAAGGGCCTTGGCAATCAGGCGACGAACGTCCTTCATGGGGACCTGCTCCTGCTGGCCGTCCTCCATGCGGCGGAGGTTCACAGTGCCGGTGGCCAGCTCTTCTTTGCCCAGGATGGCAGCGTAGAGCGCGTCGGCGGCGTCGGCCTGGCGCATCTGGGCCTTAAGGCTGCGGCCGCCTACGGCCATGACGGCGGCGATGCCCGCGTGGCGCAGATCGCTGGCCAGCTTGGCGGCGGTCGAACGAGCGGCGGCCGTCTGGTAGACGACGAAGACTGCGGGCCTGGCAGGGGCGGCGATGGGCACCTTGGCCCGCTTGAGGTTGGCGATGATGCGCTCGACGCCGGTGGCGAGGCCGATGGCCGGCGTGGGCTTGCCGCCTAGCTCCTCGATGAGGCCGTCGTAGCGGCCGCCAGCGCCGACGGTGTTCTGGGCTCCCTCTTCGGGCGGCTGGATTTCGAAGACGGTGCGGGTGTAGTAGTCCAGCCCTCGCACCAGGCGGGGGTTGAGGGTGTAGGGGATGGCCAGGGCCTCCAGGTAGGAGCGCAGCTCCTGGAAGTGCTGAGCGCACGGCTCGCAGAGGTAGTCGATGAAAGGGGGCGCGGCGGCGATGATCGGCTGGCAGCCCTCGACCTTGCAGTCCAGCAGGCGCAGGGGGTTCTTCTGGAAGCGGGCGCGGCAATCGGGGCAAAGGCTGCCCAGCTTGTCCTCGTAGTAGGCCTTGAGAGCCTCCAGATAGCGGGGGCGGCAATTGGGGTCGCCGATGCTGTTGAGCTGGAGGGAGAGGTCGGTGAGGCCGAGCTCTTGATAGAAACGCCAGGCCAACTCGATGACCTCGGCGTCCAGGGCGGGGTCGTCCACGCCGATGGCCTCATAGCCGAAGTGGGTGAACTGGCGCTGTCGGCCCGCCTGGGGCCGGTCGTAGCGGAAGGCCGGGCCCCAGTAGTACAAGCGGACGGGCTGGGGCAGGTTGTGCATGCCGTGCTGGATGTAGGCTCGGCAGACGTTGGCTGTGCCCTCGGGTCGCAGGGCCATCATCTCGCCGCCGCGATCCTGGAAGACGTACATCTCCTTCTGGACGATGTCGGTGGTCTGGCCGACGCCGCGGACAAACAGGCTGGCATCCTCGAATATGGGCGTGTCGATGCGAGAGTAGCCGTAGAGTTTGGCGAGACGAGTAGCCGTTTGGTAGACGTGCCCCCAGTAGGGCTGCTCCTGGGGCAGGACGTCGACCGTTCCCCGTGGTGCTCTGTAAAGAGGACTCATCGACGTGAGCATACAAAAGAGGCACTCGCTCTGTAAAGGTGGGCGTGGCGTGAAGCTGAGCAAAGGTGCTAGACTTAAGGTATGCGTAGGGGTGGTGTTCAGGCGCCCGTGGACGCAGAGGAGTTCTTCGCTAGGGCAGGGAAGTATCTCCCCGCCAAGGGGATCTCCCTGGTCAAGGAGGCTTACCAGTTCGCTGCCGAGCGTCACGCCGGGCAAATGCGCCTCTCCGGCGACCCAGTTATCACTCATCCCCTTCATACAGCTCTGACTGTTGCCGAACTCCAGCTAGATGCCGTCGCCGTCGCCGCCGCTCTTCTGCACGATGTGCAGGAGGATTGCGGCGTCGAAAATGGCACTATCCAGAAGCAGTTCGGGCGGGAGGTAGCCAAGCTGGTGGACGGCGTCACCAAGCTCGGCCGGATCCCCCTGCAAGCCCCCAGCGAGCCTGTGGGAGAGCAGGAGATGCAGGCGGAGAACCTGCGCAAGATGTTCCTGGCCATGGCTGAGGATCTGCGGGTGGTGATAATCAAGCTGGCCGATCGGCTCCACAACATGCGAACCTTGCATCCCTTGCCTCCTGCCGACCAGGATCGCATCTCGCGGGAGACGATGGAGATATACGCTCCTCTGGCCGGTCGGCTGGGCATCTACCAGCTCAAGTGGCAACTGGAGGACCTGGCATTTCGCTATCTGGAGCCCGAGGCCTATCGCCGAATAGCGGAGATGCTGGACGCTCGTCGCGAGATGCGGGAACGCTACATTGGCCATGTGGAGGAGGTCATTCGGGAAGAGTTGGCCAAGCAGGGGATCAAAGCGGAGGTACGGGGACGGGCCAAGCATATCTATAGCCTCTATCAGAAGCTGGAGAAGTACGCCGCTCAGGGCAAGAGTTTCCACGAGATCTACGACCGGCTGGCGGTGCGTATTCTGGTGGACACGGTGACCGACTGCTATAACGCTCTGGGGACGGTCCACCAGCTCTGGCGGCCTCTTCCAGGCACCTTCGATGACTACATCGCCAATCCCAAGGAGAGTATGTATCAGTCGCTGCATACGATCGTGATGTGCCTGGGACAGCGTCCTCTGGAGATACAGATTCGGACCTACCAGATGCACCAGATGGACGAATATGGAGTGGCCGCCCACTGGCGATACAAGGAGGGCGGCAAGCGGGACATACGCTACGAGGAGCGCCTGGCTTGGCTGCGCCAACTATTGGAGTGGCAGCGAGAGATGTCGCAGGCGGAAGAACTGGTGGAAGCGGTTAAGACGGATCTCTTCGGCGATCAGGTCTTCGTCTTCACTCCCAAGGGAGAGGTCAAGGATCTGCCTGTGGGTTCAACGCCCATCGACTTCGCCTATCGCATCCACACAGACCTGGGGCACACCTGCGTCGGCGCTAAGGTGAACGGCCGCCTGGTGCCGCTCAACTACCAGCTGCAGAACGGCGATGCCGTGGACATCATGACCAGCAAGAGCTCGCGGGGCCCCTCGCGCGACTGGCTCGGTCCCAGCATGGCCTACATTCGCACCAGCAATGCTCGTGGGAAGATCCGCCAGTGGTTCAAGAAGCAAGAGCGGGCCGATAACATTAGCCGCGGGCGTGAGCTGGTGGAAAAGGAACTGCGTCGCCTGGGGGTATCATTGGCACAGGTACAAGATGAGCTTCTGGGCGTCTTCAAGTACGACGATCTGGACAGTTTTCTGGAGGCGGTGGGCTATGGAGGCATCAGCACTCACCACATGATTCTCAGGCTTGTCCCTCTCCTGCAGCCGCTGGAAGAGGCTCCCCCCCTCGCGACGACGGGTCCGCCGCCATCTGTCGTGACTCCGGGCATACGCGTGCTTGGCACTGGCGATCTGCTGACGCGTACGGCCCGATGCTGCAACCCTGTGCCGGGCGATGAGATTATCGGCTATGTGACCCGCGGCGAAGGGGTGACGGTGCATCGCTCCGACTGCAGCAACATGCTGCACGTGGTGGAAAAAGAGCGGCTTGTCGAGGTGGAATGGGGGCGGAGTGGCCAGTTCTACCCGGTGGCGGTGCATATTGTGGCGTGGGATCGGGTGGGACTGCTGCGAGACGTTAGCGCCCTGGTAGCTGAGGAGAAGGTGAACATGGCGGGCGTGCACACTCAGGAGAATGAGGATGGCACCATGTCCGTGTTCGTCACTCTGGAGACCACCGGCATCGAGCAACTCGCCCGCCTGCTGAGCAGGCTGACATCGGTGCGGGGCGTCA
The DNA here is from genome assembly GCA_964512285.1 of uncultured Dehalococcoidia bacterium. Lineage (GTDB taxonomy): Bacteria > Chloroflexota > Dehalococcoidia > SM23-28-2 > SM23-28-2 > SM23-28-2. The sequence goes on from CAZEJO010000024.1 coordinate 14,078, forward strand.
TCTCGGTCAGCCGCCGCCTGGAGAGCAGCGGCAGCGAATAAGACGGTCGGGTGCTGCAAACATCCAGGAGTGGTAAACTAACGCTTGTCACTTTCCGTAGCGCCGTGGGGGAGGGCAAGAATGGACTTCATAGACCGAGTTCGTGAAATGGCTGCACGCATTGAAAAGCGGGTTGCCCATGTCCAAACCGAAGAAGCCACAAAGAATTCGCTAGTGATGCCTTTCATTAACAATGTGTTGGAGTATAACGTGTTCGACCCGGCTGAGGTTGTGCCTGAATTTACGGCAGACGTCGGCACCAAAAAGGGAGAAAAAGTTGACTACGCCATCCTGAAAGATGGAAAGCCGATAATGCTGTTCGAGTGTAAGCGGTACGGCTGGGATCTCGACAAAGAGGAAGCATCCCAGCTTTACCGGTATTTTTCTGTGACCGAGGCGAGATTCGCTGTCCTTACGGATGGCGTGATTTATCGTTTTTACTCTGACCTAGATCAGCCGAATAAGATGGACGTCAAACCGTTTCTCGAGTTCAACATCCTTGCCCTTGAGGAGGCTCTTGTCGAGGAGCTCAAGAAGTTTTCGAAATCGTCTTTTGATCTCGAAGAGATCCTGACCACTGCGAGCGAGCTAAAGTACACAAGGGAAATAAAGAAAATACTAGCGGAGGAGTGGAGCAATCCCTCTGACCGCTTTGTGAGATTCTTTGCATCGCAGGTATATTCGGGGATGAAGACTCAGGCTGTGATGCAACAATTTCATCCAATAACGAAGTCGGCGTTTCACCAGTTTGTTAGTGATCG
>CAZEJO010000024.1:14977-28060 GCA_964512285.1 uncultured Dehalococcoidia bacterium
GCCGCGGAAGCAGCTCGGGCTATTCGATGAACAGAAGCATGAGGAGCGCGTTCCTATCGAAGATGTTGATGACATCTTCAAGTACGCCGAACGGCTGAAGGCCACCCCCAGCTTTTACGAAAAGGGCTAGGCGCGCAGGAGACCTTCCGCCTACGCTCGTAGGCACACGGATGCTGGCTAAGGTAAGCAGTTGCGCCGTCATCGGGTTGGACGGGGAGCTGGTGGAGGTGGAGGTCGATATCTCCAGCGGGCTCCCCGCCTTCACTATCGTTGGCCTGCCTGACACCGCCGTTCAGGAGGCCAAGGAGCGGGTACGCTCGGCTATCCGGAACTGCGGGCTGACTTTCCCCCAGAAGCGCATCACGGTCAACCTCGCGCCGGCGGATATCCGCAAAGAGGGCCCGGCGTACGATCTGCCCATCGCTATCGGCATCCTCATGGCGTCCGAGCAGGTGACGGCGGACGCTTCCAGCAGTCTCTTCCTGGGGGAGCTATCGCTGGATGGGCAGGTGCGCCATACGCACGGCATACTGCCTATGGCGGCTCTGGCCAGAGCCCGAGGCATCGGCAGCATCTTCGTCCCCGAGGTCGATGGCTGCGAGGCGGCTCTCATCGATGGGGTGGAGATCACGCCGGTGGCCAGCCTGGGGCAACTGGCGGCTCATCTTCAGGGGCTGGTTCTCATCGCTGCCTTCGACCGCGAGACGGCGGCCGCGCCCACGGCGGAGGCCTTGTGGGAGGGGGTGGACTTCTGCCACATCAAGGGGCAGGAGCACGTGAAGCGGGCGCTGGAGGTGGCGGCGGCCGGTGGCCACAACGTGCTGATGAGCGGGCCGCCCGGCGCGGGAAAGACGCTCCTCGCTCGGGCCTTGCCCTCCATCCTGCCATCCATGGCGAGCGAGGAGTCGCTGGAGGTGACCAAGGTCTACAGTGTGAGCGGCCTTCTGCCATCCGACCGGCCGTTGATCACGCAGCGACCGTTTCGGGCACCTCACCACACTATCTCGCACGCCGGTCTGGTAGGGGGAGGGCGTCAGCCGCGACCGGGGGAGATAAGCCTAGGTCATCGGGGTGTGCTCTTCCTGGACGAGCTGCCGGAGTTCGGGCACTCGGTGCTGGAGGCCATACGCCAGCCGCTGGAGGATCGTGTGGTCACCATCAGTCGTGCTCAGGGCAACGTTACCTTCCCGGCGAACTTCATGCTGGTGGGTGCCATGAATCCCTGTCCGTGCGGGTTCTGGGGCGACCCCACGAAGGAGTGCACCTGCTCGCCGTCGGCCATCATCCGCTACCAGAAGCGGATGTCGGGCCCGTTGCTGGACCGCATCGACATCTTTGCCGACGTGCCGCGGGTGGAGTACGAGAAGCTGGCCGACGAGGCCGTCGGCGAAGCGTCGGAGCAGGTGCGCCAGCGGGTGGAGAAAGCGCGGGCACGCCAGCAGGAGCGCTTTGCCGGCACCAGGCTGGTGTGCAACGCGGAGATGACGCCGGTGGAGGTCAGAGAGTACTGTCAGGTAGCTCTGGAGGATGGCGCCAAGTCGCTGCTGCGGCTAGCCATGAACCAACTGGCGCTATCGGCTCGCTCATTCCATCGCGTGCTGAAGCTGGCGCGGACCGTCGCTGACCTGGCTGGCTCGGAGGCCATCACGACGCCCCACGTGGCGGAGGCGCTCCAGTATCGACAGCGGGGGAGCGGCTAGCGAGCGGCTGGGCAGTGTGCAGACTGGCTGTCACCTTCTTCCCTTGCCTGAGAGTGGGACGAGACCTCGTCTAAGCATTTTTGCCGATAGCAGATAAGCGATGATACGGTTTACAAACCCATCGGTGTTGCCCTAGTCTACCTTCGGGACTTGGAGTTCCGCGCTCCGAGCACTGAGAGAGCTTCTGTGGCTGTCCTTCCAGAGGCTCTCTCTCCTTTTGCCAGTTCCAAGGATGGTGGCTAACGCCATCGTGTGGTTTGTGGCGGTTGTGGGGGTAGGTCGCCGGTTCGGTTCTGAGGGGTCGTGCGCTGCTAGAGGGGCAGGTCGTCCTCCGCCTCCGGGTCCTGCTTCATCTGGCGGGCTGCCATGCGGGCCTTGAGCACGCGCCACACCAGCTCTCGAGAGGCGACAGCGTTGGCGGCGCGCTTCCGGCTGGCCTTATGGCGGAGCCGCGCTATGCGCAGGAGCTCGATGAGGTCATCATCGTCCAGATCCTGCTCCGGCTGGCCGCCCTGGAGCATGACGTCTATGGCGTCACTGAGTCTTTTGGCGCGCTCCTCTTCGTTCATCCTGCGTCCTCCGTCCTACTTCGCTATTCAGGATAGCACGGCTAGGACACGATCTTCAGTAAACGCTAGGTGACATAACGTTTACATTGGGTTGGAGGTACTGCAGTGCTCAAGAGACAGAGCGAGGCATGCCTCCTTGGGCGCACTCGCGGCTTGGGCCTGTGCGTCAGCGGCCGAAGCGCTTGTTCGTTCGGTCGAGGACTTCGCACCACCAGGCGATTGTCTTGCGGTCCCATTGCCCCCAGTCACGCTGTACGGTCTTCAGGACCGATTGCACTGTCATGTAGCCGGAGCCCCTGCCTGGTTGAAGTTCGGGGACATAGATGGAGGCGCCGGGGTCGATGTCGCCGCGCTCGACGCGCAGCTTGATTGCGACCCAGTTCGATGCCAGTGACTCCTGCAGTTCGAGCTGGGGTCTGCCCAACGGGGATGTAACGAGGTCTCGTATTCTTTTGAGCAAGCGCATCACAACTATGCAACTCTCATCATGTCCTATGGCGATGCCGATTAGCCATCGCCAAGAGAGTGAGCAAGGGCCGCACCCCCTAGCGTGAGGCTAGCACCCGAGCTTGGTATGTTACATGACAGCAGGGTGAAAATCGGTAGAAAGCTGGTTAAAGGGGGCTGCTCAGATCGGATCGAGGCCATCGAGACGGGGGTAATAATTGGTCAACTGTTCTCGATGTATACACCACTAACCTTATTGCCCTCGGCGCGTTTCTATGGTTAGAATGGAATAGAGATGCAGTCGCCAAGTCCCTCTTCGGGGGAGCGGGCGGACCAAACCAGTCGGTGAATCTCGGCTAAACGAGTAGGGCAAGCCTTTCAGCCCGAACCGATAGCTAAGCCCGCAGGCGTAGAAAGGCCTCACATTCCAGGGGGAGTGGGGTTTTTTTGATGCCTCTCCCCTCAGGATGCGGAGGTGGCGCATGCTGCAGGTTGCTTCAGACACCGACTGCCTGGAAGGCTCAAGACCGAAGTCTACGCCGATGGCGCATTCACCTGCGGTGCGCGCCGATGATGTGTTGGTCGGCGGCTCCAACTCTGCCTTCGCCCTTCCGACGAAAGTCTGCCTGGAACGAGGCTCCGGAAGCCGAGTTTGGGACGAAAGCGGGCGCGAGTACGTCGACTTCCTGCTCGCGTCTGGGCCTCTGATCCTGGGGCATGCGCACCCACGAGTGTGCGAGGCTGTTGCGCGTCAGCTCTCCAAAGGTTCCACCTTCTACACGCTAAACCGTCCGGCCCTGGAGCTTGCAAGTCGGCTCGTAGAGATCCCCGGCTGCGTGGAGATGGTTCGGTTTGCCTCTACAGGGACAGAGGCGACTCTGCACGCAGTGCGACTGGCGCGGGCCTACACCGGCCGCGACAAGGTGCTCATCTTCGCTGGCTCATACCACGGCAGTCATGACTTGTCGATCATCGGCCACCGCGGCGCAGTAAGAGCGGAAAGCGGTGGGGTGCCACGCAGCGCCATAGAGGATGCAGTCGTTGCCAGGTTCAATGACATCAGCAGCATCGAGGCGAGCTTCGCCGTTCACGGCAGCTCCCTGGCGGCGGTCGTCGTTGAGCCCCAGCAACGTTCCCTCGATCCGTCGCCCGAGTTCCTGCCGCGCCTGGCTCAGTTGTGCCGATCCGCAGGCGCCGTATTGATATTCGATGAGGTGCTGACAGGATTCCGCCTGGCATTCGGCGGGGCTCAGGAATACTACGGCGTCGAGCCGGACCTAGTGTGCTACGGCAAGATCCTGGGCGGCGGCTTTGCTCTGTCGGCGGTTGGGGGCCGTCGCGAGATCATGCGTCTGGCCGATCCCGCGCTGGCGTCCGCCGCCAACTTCGTTCACGTGAGCGGGACGCTGAGCGGGAACCCAGTGTCTGCGGTGGCGGGCCTCGCGACGCTTGCCGAGCTGGAGGAACCAGGCGTTTACGAGCGCCTCCACAAGCTGGGTGAGCGGCTTCGCAGCGGTCTGACGGGACAGTTGAGTGACCATGGCGTTGGAGGGTCTGTAATAGGGAGCGGCCCGATCGCGGCCGTCGAATTCTCAGACCCAGCGGGGCCAGGATCCGGTCTCGCTCTCAGAGAGGCCGTGAACCGAGAGCTGATCCTTCACGGTGTGCTTGTCCAGTTGCAGACCAGATTCTACATCTCGCTCGCCCACACGGAGGCGGAGATCGACTTTGCCGCTGACGCCTTCGGTGCCGCACTGGAAGGAGCAATTCAGCGCCCTTGTGCTGCCGAGGAGGCTCTGGCGGTATAATCAGGGAGCGGCGCGCGAACACGTGCGCACTTATGGCGGCGCACCTTTCGACTGGAAGATAGGAAGGAAGAAGGAAAGGGATGACGAGATGGGCTACTGCCGCTCGTCTCTACTCTATCCGGTTGTTGAACTCCTCCCGATTTCTCTGGATCCTCGCGGGGCCTGACGCTGTAGATTAGAGGGCGCAGGGAGAGGAACCCGCGCTTGCGTCAGGGTAACGGAGAATCAGCCCACCCCGAACTGCATCACGGCCGGCGACCGGGAGACGTTTTCCTACGACGGCCTCGGCCGCGCCGCGTGGCGCTCCGCCGTGTCCTGGGTGCTCCTGCACTCTTCAGTACCGCCTACGGCGATGTCGGCTCTTCTATCTACTACGCACTGGGCGTCACGGCGATGTTTGCGCTGGGCCTCACGCCGCTGGCCTTCGTCATCGCTGGGCTGCTATTCGGGGCGCTGGCTCTCACCTATGCCGAGGGAACAGCGGCAATGCCGGAAGCGGGCGGCGCAAGCTCCTTCGCACGGCGAAGCTTCAACGATCTAGTAAGCTTCATCGCTGGCTGGGCCCTGGCTTTGAACTATGTGGTCACGATGGCGATATCGGCCTTCGCCATTCCGCACTACCTGGCCGTGTTTTTCCCGGGACTCGGCGAGTGGCCAGCCAGCAGCATTGCGGCGGTTAGCATTCTGGCTGTATTGGCAACGATTAACATTTTGGGCGTCCGCGAATCGGCACGGGTGAACATCGCCCTGGCCGCGCTGGACGTGATCACACAGGCGATGCTGGTTCTGGTGGGCATCATCTTTCTGCTCAGCTTCAGGACGATAGCTAACAACATCCATTTCGGCCAGGCGCCGGAGTGGGACCGGTTGGCGGTCGGCGTAGCGATCGCGATGATCGCCTTCACCGGCATTGAGACCGTGTCGAACCTATCGGAGGAGACACGCAATCCGTCAAAGAACGTACCCAGAGCGGTCCTTTCGGTTTTTGTCACTATACTCGCCATGTACACGCTGATTCCCCTGGTGGCGCTAAGTGCGATGCCAGTGTTCTTCGATGCCGGAAAGGGTGAGTTCACTACGGATTTGGTGGGCAAGTTCATCGAGGATCCGGTGCTAGGGATTGTCGGGCACCTGCCGGGCGCCTTCGAGCCCATTTTTGCGGTCTGGGTGGGCATATTGGCGGCGACCATCCTGCTCATCGCCACCAACGCTGGGATGCTGGGAATGTCTCGGCTCGCCTACTCGATGGGGCGACACCGTCAGTTGCCGGCCTTGTTCAGCCGGGTGAACCCGTTGCGGGGGACACCTGCTGTCGCGATCATTGCGTTCACTGGGTTCGCCAGCCTGCTGGTGATTCCCGGAAGGCTGGATCTGCTGGCCGGTGTATACAGCTTCGGGGCTATGCTAACGTTTTCTTTCGCCCACATCTCCATAATCACCTTGAGGATCAAAGAGCCCAACATGGCGAGGCCGTTCAAGATTCCGCTGAACCTGCGCCTGTGGGGACGGGACATTCCGGTAATCCCAATCATTGGCCTCATGGGCACAGCGTCCGCCTGGACGGTGGTCGCGGTCAACCAGCCGCTTAGCCGATATCTTGGCTTGGCGTGGATGGTCGGTGGTTTGCTTCTGTACATGCTGTACAGGCGATCCATCCACGAATCTCCCTTGAAGGTGCTCGTGCGGCCAGTCGGCGATCAATCCGCATAGCATGGCATGCCGTCGTCAGGGCTGCTGCGGCCAGTTCACGGGAAGTGCAGGCCTCTCATCCTCTTGATGAAAACCCTCGGATGATGTATAATACATGAAAAAGAATACGGCCTAACTCCGGTGCGAGGCGCCGGGGACGGGGGAACCAGACCAGTGGGGTGAATCTCCGAGTAATTCGGAGTAGGCAATCTCCCTTCGCCGAACCCGTCAGCTAACCCCGTAGGCACTAGGGAGAGGGTAGTCTTGTGGATGAAAGGTCCGGGCTATGCCTCGGGCCTTTTCATATGCCTGAGAACAGTGGGGCTGTCACTCCTGGTGCCAAAGGAGAGGTGAAGATGGCAAGGCAGTGGCAGCAAGAGCAACGAGACACCGCAAGAGGCATCGGCCGCTTCGGAGACCAGATGGATCTGGGGCGGACCGAGATGAGCAATCCAGCGCTGGCGTGGTCAGGCCGCGAGGCGGTTGGAGGTGGCCGAAAGTACCACGCCTACAGACGCTACAATTTCCGCGATCTCCCACAGATTCAGCTGCTCTCTTCTGAGGAGCAATTTGCCATCGAGGTAGTTGCCCAGGTTCTACCTTTCAAGACGAACAGCTATGTTGTGGAAGAGCTCATCAACTGGGATGACGTCCCGCAGGATCCGATATTCTTGCTGAACTTCCCGCAGCGCGAGATGCTCCTGCCACGCCATTTCGACGAGATGGCGGACCTGCTGCGCAGAGGGGCAGACAAGGAGGAGATCGGGCAGGTGGCCAACCGGATCCGCCTGGAGCTTAATCCGCATCCCGCCGGGCAGTTGGGCCACAACGTTCCCACGCTCGGCGACACCAGGCTCACGGGGATGCAACACAAGTATGAGGAGACAGTACTCTTCTTCCCGAGCGAGGGCCAGACGTGTCACGCCTACTGCACATTCTGCTTCCGCTGGCCGCAGTTCGTTCACATGGAGGAACTGAAGTTCGCGATGCGGGAGACGGAGCTGCTGCTGGAGTACGTACATGCGCATCCCGAGGTGACCGACATACTGTTCACGGGCGGCGACCCGATGACCATGTGCGCGCGGAAACTGGTGGGCTATCTCGAGCCCATCCTGGAGGCGCGACCTCCGAACCTGCGCACGATTCGGATTGGCACCAAATCCCTCAGCTACTGGCCGTATCGTTTCCTGACTGACGATGACGCCGACGACGTGCTCGACCTGTTCAGGCGAATCGTTGGTTCTGGCATCCACCTCGCTTTCATGGCGCACTTCAACCATCCTCGGGAGCTGAGCACCGATGCCGTTGAAGAAGCCATCGCGCGCATCAGGGAGACCGGCGCGGAGATCAGGACGCAGTCGCCGCTTCTGCACAACATCAATGACCGGCCTGAGGTCTGGAGCGAGATGTGGCAGCGTCAGGTGGAGCTGGGGTGCATTCCGTACTACATGTTCGTTGCACGCGACACCGGAGCGCAGCATTACTTCAGCGTGCCGCTGGTGCGCTCCTGGGAGATCTTCCGGGACGCCTACCAGCGCGTGAGTGGCCTCGCCCGTACTGTGCGGGGACCGAGCATGTCCGCGGACCCCGGCAAGGTGGAGATACTGGGAGTCACAAAGGTGGCCGGGAAGAAGGTCATTGCCCTGCGAATGCTCCAGGGCCGTAACCCTGACTGGGTGATGCGCCCATTCTTCGCAGAGTACGATGAGAAGGCCACCTGGCTGAGCGACCTGCGGCCGGCTTTTGGCGACAAGCGGTTCTTCTTCGAGGAGGAACTGGAGGAGCGGTACCGTGCTCGCAACGGCGGGTGGCACGGTCGATACGTCAATGGCGGCCGCGCGGCGGTGACACTGGCCGCTCTTACCGCGGGTGCCTGGTACGCCAGGAAGCGCTGGCTCAGCTAGACCTTCCCCGCTGCGTCCGGCTGCATCCCCGTCGGTTCTCTGCTTGCCCTTTGCTGCACGCCAACGCTCTCCTGTGGTTCGTCGTGGGGGCGGCGTTGGGAACGCGCAGCCCGCAGTGTACACCTTTTGACACCGGAATTTAATTGACAACATTACATAACCATGCTAGCTTATGCTTGCCGGCCACTGGAGTATATTGCAAAATGGCCGGCAAGTCTTATGTTCCGTGGTATGTGAAGGGGCTGGTAAAGGCGCTTGGCTTTGCCTTGGGGTGCCTAGCGGCGATGATGGCCTTTAGATTTGGTGGCGTGATTGGGTGGGCAGGATTTGGCCTTGGGGTATTCGCAATGGTGGAGCTTGCCCTCTGGGTCGATTGGCGGTGGCCAGAGATGGGGGACTGAGAGCAGCCGAGGCCGGCCAGTAGCTAGTTTGCCGCGCTTAGCGAGCAGGCACCTGGAGCGAAGCGCAGGTGTTGAAGCCCTTCATCCGCTGCAATGGGACAGGGCAGGACTCGCCGAAAAACCCCGCTTATCGCACATCACCTCCGCGTCTGATGACAGCCAATGCTAGGGTGAATATAATGAGTTGCTGGGGAAAGCGTAGTATGCTCGGCAATCGTTGCTCTGGCTGAATGATGACAAGAAACACGACCAGCGCCGTTCTACTTTTGTCCTGCCAGGACCAGAAGGGCCTGGTGGCAGCGACTTCGGACTTCATCTATCGCAACGACGGCAACATAGTCCACGCGGACCAGCATGTCGATGCTGAGGCTGGCCTGTTTCTGCAACGGATAGAGTGGGAGCTGGAAGGCTTTCGTATCGACCGCGATGAGCTTGCCGACGCGTTCAGGCCTATCGCCGAGAAGTTCCGTATGCAGTGGGAGCTGCACTTCTCGGACAACGTTCCCCGAGTAGCCATCCTCGTGTCCAAGCTGGAGCACTGCCTTTCCGACCTTCTGCTGAGACAGCGGATGGGGGAATACGAGGCTGAGGTTCCTCTTGTGATCAGCAACCATCCGGACCTGCAGCAGTTCGTCGAACCCTTCGGGCCTGAGTACCACTTCTTTCCCATCACGAAGGAGATGAAGGCTGAGCAGGAGAGGAAGCAGATCGAATTGCTCGAAGCGCGAGGGATAGACCTGGTGGTCCTCGCCAGGTATATGCAGATACTGAGCGGGCAGTTCGTGAGGCACTTCCCGAACCGGATCATCAACATCCACCACTCTTTCCTCCCGGCCTTCCCCGGCGGTCGCCCTTATCATCAGGCGCACGAACGGGGCGTGAAGATAATCGGTGCCACCAGCCACTACGCGACCGAGGAGCTGGACCAGGGCCCAATAATCGAACAGGACGTGGTGCGGGTCAGCCATCGGGACTCTGTGCAGGACCTCATCAGGAAGGGCAAGGACCTGGAGAAGGTTGTGCTGGCGCGGGCGGTGTCGCTGCACTTGAGCCACAGGATTCTGGTCTACGGCAACAAGACTGTGGTGTTCGACTGATGCCCAGCGGGGTCACCCTCTCGCCAAGCCGCTTGTCATAATTACGGGCGTTTGCGGGGACAGGGCGCTGCCTCGAATGGCTGGAGGCCGAGATCTCAGGATAAGGAGCATCCTCTGAGGAGGCTAGCGGCGTCCTCGGGTTCTTCAACTACTACGCGCGCATGGCGGACGCGCTGGGGGTGGAGCCGGAGCCGCACTGGGCGGAGGGGTGACGTAACCGCCGTTCCCCTGTGAGGTAGCGATCTTGCTGACCCTCGCGCTTGCGAGTAGAATGGGGGCGCTGTGAAAAGGTTGCTCACATTGCTGCTGTTCCTCGTGATCCTGCTGCCTGGCGTCGCTCTTGTTGCTTGCACGGAGGAAGAAGAGGCGACGCCGACCACGGTTCCTGCTGTGACTGCTACCCCGAAAGCAACTCCTACACCAGCCTTCACTCCAACGATCACGGCCACGCCCACGCCTATCGCCAGCCCGCCACCGGCACCGCAGGCCATGCTCTCCGGCAAGGTGAAGGTAGCCGAGCCAGGGGTCGTAGTCACCGAGGACGGGGAGGAGCTCCGCGTCTCTCTGAGCGATGAGGGTTACCTGTGGCGCTTTGAGCCAGGTGACCCCTGGACGGTCAGCCGAGCGGACGGCACCATTCTCTTCTCCGGCACCGTCGTTGAGGAAGCCCATGAGTACGAGGGGGTGACGGGCTTCGTTCGGCTGGATGACGGGAACCCAGTGGCCTACAAGCTGGATATCAACCATGACTGGGGCGTCTATCCAGCGGACGAGACGTGTCGGCTGGCGGGATACTGGGCCAGACGCCTGGAGGGCAGCGGTTCCGTTGTGTTCCAGGGTCTCGTGGACGAAGTGGCCATCTGCAGAGAGAAGCTGGGCATCACAGAGGGTACACCGGAAACGCCCTGAAGCGGTGCTTCGGTCCCCCACCGGAAGGCTGGTATGCCCTCGCGCACGAAGCGGTGCACGGTCTCGATGCTAGGGCGGCGGTAGATGTCGCCCGCACCCAGAACGCTTCTCCCGTAGGCGGCTCGTGGCTTATACTGGGCGGGAGAAGGAGGCCAGCATGACCGCCGAAGCAGAGTCCGCCAGCGATCTTGTCGTCATTGGTGGGGGCGCCGCAGGGATGACCGCCGCCTCTCGCGCTCGCCGCCGCCAGCCGGACTGGCGGATAACGGTCTTCGAGCGCGGCGACTACGTATCGTTCATCCTCTGTGGCCTTCCCTACTACGTGGACGATGTCATCGCCTCGCACGAGTCGCTCATCGTCTACACGCCGGAGTTCTTCGAGAAGGAGCGCCGCATCGAGGTGCGCACCGGGCACGAGGTGCGGCGCATCGACCATGAGCGGCGGTTGCTGGAGGTGACGGACGTCGGCTCAGGCCGGACGTTCACCTGGGGCTACGGCAAGCTCGTCGTGTCCACGGGGGCGGAGGCGATTCGTCCGAGGCTGGAAGGAATCGACCTGGGCAATGTCTTCGTCGTGCGCACTATCGACGACGGCAGGAAGATAAAGGCCGCCCTGCAGCAAGGCGATCTCCGCCACGGCGTCGTCATCGGCGCCGGCTACATAGGCGTGGAGATGGCGGAAGCGCTGACCGAGGCCGGGCTCGAGACCGTCCTCATCGAGGCTACGGCGAACGTTCTCCCCGGCATCGGGCCCGAGATCGGCGAGGTGGTGGAGCGGGAGCTGGCTGACCACGGTGTGAGCGTGCACAAGGAGGAGATGGCGGAGCAACTGGAGGGCAGCGAGCGCGTGGAGGGGGTCGTTGCTTCCGGAGGGCGATACCCTGCGGAGATCGTCATCGTCTCGGTGGGGGCGCGGCCGGCCGTCGGGCTGCTGCAGCAGGCCGGCGTGGCGCTTGGCCCCACGGGCGCGGTCGCTACCAACGAGCGGATGGAGACGAACTTATCGGGCGTGTATGCCGTCGGCGACGTGGCTGAGGCGCATCACTTGGTGAACGACAAAGCGGCCTGGGTTCCCCTGGGCACGACCGCCAACAAGCAAGGACGAGTGGCGGGGGAAAACGCAGCCGGCGGTGATGCTGTATTCCAGGGAATTGTGGGGACGGCGGCGGTGAAGGTGTTCGGGCTGGAGGTGGCTCGCACTGGGCTGACCGAAGCTCAGGCTCGAGAGGCCGGGTTCGATCCGATCGGGGTGAGCGTAGAGCATCGCAGCCGCGCTAGCTACTATCCCGGAGCGGCCACCTTGCGCCTGAAGCTGGTGGCCGAGCGGCAGGATGGCCGGCTGCTGGGGGGCCAGATCGTGGGCAGGGAGGCGGCAGCCAAGCGCATAGACGTGCTGGCCGCCGCGCTGCACGCTCGGATGGACGTGGAAGCCATCACCGCGCTCGACCTGAGCTACGCGCCGCCTTTTGCCCCCGCCTGGGAAGCCATACAGATCGCCGCCCAGCAGGTCATGGGCAAGCTCCAGCGCCCCGGGCGCTCGTAGGGCGGCAAGCCAGGAGTCAGCATGGACAAGTTGAACGAACTGCGCCCCATCTTCTATCCACGGGCGCTGGCGGTGGTGGGCGTATCGAGGGATCAGAGGAAGTTTGGCGGCCTCTTCTTGCAGGCCCTGCTGGACTTCGGCTTCAAGGGGAAGGTCTACCCGGTCAATCCAGCGGGCGGGGAGATCCTCGGGCTGAAGACGTATCCGAGCGTTCGGGACATCCCTGGGCCTGTCGACCTTGCCGCCATCATGGTTCCGGCGCCCCTTGTCCCCGCGGCGCTCGAGGATTGCCTTGCCAAGGGCGTGAAGGGTGCTGAGGTGTTCACCTCAGGGTTCGCGGAGACCGGAGACGAGCGGGCGAGGGCTCTCGAGCGGGAGATCACGCTCATCGCCCGGCGAGGCATCCGGATCATCGGGCCTAACTGCTTCGGCATCTACTGTCCGGGCAGCGGCCTCACCCTTCTCCCGGGCGGCAACTTCCCCAGTGAGAGCGGCCCCGTGGCCTTCATCACTCAGAGCGGCGGTCACGCCGTCGAGCTCGCCTGGGATGTCAGGGGGCGAGGGTTCTCCTTCAGCAAGGTCATAAGCTACGGCAATGGCTGCGACCTGAATGAGGCGGACCTCCTTGAGTACATGGCGGAGGATGACGAGACGAAGATAGTGGCCATGTACGTCGAAGGCCCGCGCGAGGGGAGGCGGTTCGCGCAGCTCGTCAAGGAGCTGGCCCCGAGGAAGCCGATCATCATCTGGAAGGCGGGGCTCACGCGGGCAGGGGAAAGGGCGGTGCACTCTCATACCGCATCTCTAGGAGGCGAGGAGGCCGTCTGGGACGCCCTCTTCAAGCAGACCGCTGCCATCCCCGTCCGCAGCCTGGAAGAACTGGCCGATACCGTCCTCGGCCTACTCCATCTGCCGGTTGCCACTGGCCGGCGGGTGGGGGTGGTTGGTGGAGGGGGTGGTGTCAGCGTCGCTGCTGCCGACGCCTGCGATCGCGTGGGCCTGGAGGTGCCGCCGTT
>CAZEJO010000025.1:0-27732 GCA_964512285.1 uncultured Dehalococcoidia bacterium
CGGGGGCGTTGGGCTGGATGCTATCGGCGGAGAGGAAGCGGCCCAGGCGCGGGTCTAGGTAGCGGGCGCGCAGGAAGGTGAAGCCCGTCTCGGCATCGAACTGCTCGCCCGTGAAGCCGAAGACGCTGCTCGCGCCGGAGCTGGCGCGCAGCTCGCCGAAGACGTCGTAGTCGGCTGTGCCGGTGAGAGAGCCGCCGAGGTCGCTGAGGCCGCGGCGGGACGAGTGGACACGATCATCTCGTCGTGTGCCCCCAACTGCGGCCAGACCTAGCGACTGAAACGGAACCGCGTCAACCTAAGACTGGGTACAGTGTCCAATGCCTGGAACAGCGCCCCTGGGGACAACTGCACTCGTCTGAGCGCTTTCAGCTCTGGTGTTGAACCAGGTGCGTTCGACCCGGAGGAGGGAACGGCCACCGCCTTCCGACGAGGCAAGGTTGGTGCGGCGGATGGTGGAGCTGGCGCTGGGGTACCGGCCGCCGGCGCCGGAGACGGTACTGCCGTGGATAGGGAACATGGCTCTATCACAGCAGATGGTGCCTGTACGAGTCACATAGAAGGTAGCCTCGTCTGCAGTGGCACGTGCCAAGTTGCCAAGCTGCTTCAACAGGCGCTCTAGAGGAAATTCAGAACTTGACCCTTCATGGGGTTGCAACAGATGAATGGTTATGCTATACCCAGCATAACGTCGACCGACATGGGGGGTGCGGGTCCATCGTCGTGCCGGTAGCGATCTCCGTCCCCTTGATCGTTCGCAGAAGGAGGTGGCCGAACATAACTTTTTCCGGTGGTAATGCCAGCCCGCGGTTAGTCCCTTCTACTCGCAGGCAAAGGCAAGCACACGCCGCACCCTCAGCTCCGTGATGAGAAATGAACGACATATCCCATCAGGGAGCACGGGATGCCCAACACTTTCGGGCTTACGTTCTTGACTGAGGAGGGCAAGGAGACATGTACGAGAGAACAATAAGGAAGGCTTATCTGGGCACGCTGCTGAGCCTGGCGGTGGTGTTATTGGTCCTGGCCTCGATGGCATCGTCAGCACCGGCGCTGGCTACGACCACCCAGCTCACAGTTACGAAGTACGATCCTTATGGCGCTGTCATCAGTAGTCAGACCGTAACCTACCAGTGGATGGAAACTAACCTGCCGGTACAGGGTGACGGCGTAACCTCTTACTACTGCCAGGGGCCTACTTTCGACAACACCAATTTCGATACCGTCTGGAACCCTGAAGAGGACGTTAACGTGGACAGCCGGTTCTATGGGGCAGCCAAAGGGACCGACGTCAAAGACCTAGCCAACCTCGTCGGCGGGGCTGCACCTGGCGATACAATAGAAATTGAAGCATCCGACGGCTTCTCCAAGTGGTTTGACTGGGAAACCATCTACAATCCCGCAGCTCGCCAGGGCAAGCTGGTCGTCGCGTGGTACAACAACGACTTTGGCGGCTATGTACCGTCATATAGTACCGGCATGCGACTTCTCTTCTTCGCCGACGACAGTACCAGTCCTTGGGGCTGGCACGCCTTCGGGGACTGGGATATGCACGAGACCATGCCGGAGGCACGGTGGCACTACTATTCTGGAACTTGGCCTTCCTCGAGCGGGCTTTCCGTGCAGGTTGTCTACAATATAGGCATCTACCAGCCTAACCTGATTTCAACCGACGCCGCTGGGAATGCGAGGGAAATCTTCACCCCCGGTGAAACCGTGTACGTCAAGGGTCTTGGTATGGCCGAGAATAGTAGTTACAGTCTGTGGATTCAGCCTGAGCCTGTGTCCAACAATAAGATAACTATTGTTGATGGCGAAGATCCTATACCGCCCTCAGCGTATGTCCTGAGTTCAGCCGATGACCCCTCTGGCGTTCAGGAGACGGTTGTCACGGATGACAATGGCGATTTCGGTCCTGTCGCGATCTGGACCGTTGACTCATTGCCCGCCGTTGAGAAATACGACATCGTCACCGATAGTCAGACCTCTGGAACGGTGGGAGAGTATGACGTCTATACCGCCGGCAGCGCTTCTCCCGAAGACTTCATCGATTCTCCCGGCTTCCAGGGCTTCGCCGTCAGATCGACCGTCGGCGGGATAGTAGAGCTAGAACGCGACCCGTCCCCTCTGTCCGCTCACCAGCCTGGTTCCTCGGCCCCCAATTACGTCCTTCTGGCTGGAGGGGCAGCGGCGGCCCTGCTCGCCCTCACCGCTGGGGGCTGGTATGCCAAGAGGAGGTTGTCATAGAGCGAAGCGTACCGATTGGCTCCTTCATACGCCCGGTTAAGGCTTACGTTCTTGACTGAGGAGGGCAAGGAGACATGTACGAGAGAGCAATAAGGAAGGCCTACCTGGGCACGCTGCTGAGCCTGGCGGTGGTGTTCTCGGTCCTGGCCTCGATGGCAGCGTCAGTACCGGCACTGGCGGCCGCAACTCTGACGATAAGCCCCACCTCCGGGGTAATGAATACGGCAATAACCATTACGGTTACCGGCGGTGGCTTTGAGCCAAATGCCTCGGGGTATGTCTGGTTTGATACCGACGGTGACAGTACCGTAGACCCGTCTGAACCCCAGCTCTGGGTGACGGTAACCGATAGTGGTGATATTCCCGCAGGCACCACTCTGGAGACTCCGCTACTGGAGCCTAACAAGAACTACTGGGTGAGGGCCGATATACCCTCTGGGACGCCCGTCGAAGCCAGCGCAGTGTTCACAACGTCGGCTACGACCACCGGGCTCACGGTTACGAAGTACGATCCTTATGGCGTCGTCATCGGTAGCCCCGAGACCGTAACCTACCAGTGGATGAAAGATAACCTGCCGGTACAGGGTGACGGCGTAACCCCTTACTACTGCCAGGGGCCTACTTTCGACAACACCAATTTCAACACCGTCTGGAACCCTGAAGAGAACGTTAATGTGGACAGCCGGTTCTACGGGGCAGCCAAAGGGACCGACGTCAAAGACCTAGCCAACCTCGTCGGTGGGGCTGCACCGGGCGATACGATACGGATCAAAGCATCCGACAACTTCTCCAAGTGGTTTGACTACGAAACCATCTACAATCCTGCAGCTCGCCAGGGCAAGCTGGTCGTCGCGTGGTACAACAACGACTTTGGCGGCTATGTACCGTCATATAGTACCGGCATGCGACTTCTCTTCTTCGCCGACGACAGTACCAGTCCTTGGGGCTGGCACGCCTTCGGGGACTGGGATATGCACGAGACCATGCCGGAGGCACGGTGGCACTACTATTCTGGAACTTGGCCTTCCTCGAGCGGGCTTTCCGTGCAGGTTGTCTACAATATAGGCATCTACCAGCCTAACCTGATTTCAACCGACGCCGCTGGGAATGCGAGGGAAATCTTCACCCCCGGTGAAACCGTGTACGTCAAGGGTCTTGGTATGGCCGAGAATAGTAGTTACAGTCTGTGGATTCAGCCTGAGCCTGTGTCCAACAACAAGATAACTATTGTTGATGGCCAAGATCCTATACCGCCCTCAGCGTATGTCCTGAGTTCAGCCGATGACCCCTCTGACGCTCAGGAGACGGTTGTCACGGATGACAATGGCGATTTCGGCCCTGTCGCGATCTGGACCATTGGCTCATTGCCCGCCGTTGAGAAATACGACATCGTCGCCGATAGTCAGGCCTCTGGAACGGTTGGAAGTTATGACGTCTATACCGCCGGCAGCACTTCTCCCAAAGACTTCATCGATTCTCCTGGCTTCCAGGGCTTCGCTGTTACAGAAGCACCCACCGTTACACCAACACCCGGCAGCGTCGGCGGCATAGCAGTTCTAAGTTCCGCCCAGTCCGCTCAGCAGCCTGGTTCCTCGGCCCCCAATTACGTCCTTCTGGCTGGAGGGGCAGCGGCGGCCCTGCTCGCCCTCACCGCTGGGGGCTGGTATGCCAAGAGGAGGTTGTCATGAAGCGAAGTACGGGAAGGTCAACATCGTAGTCTGGAACAGGGCGTATCTCTGGTGGAAGCAGGTGCAACAATGATGAGACGAATAATTGTTTTCGCGCTCAGCATCGCTCTTGTGCTCCTAGTGGCATCGCCGAATACCGCTACGGCCGCCGACCCGACGACGTCGGTCACCATAATCAAGTTTGCTGCGGACGGCACGACCATCCTTGATCAGACTACTGTGACTTGGGAATGGATGCGAGACAACCTTCCTGTGCAGGGTGATGGTACGACTCACTACTATCATCAAGGCCCGACCTTCGACGATTCCACGCTAGAGACGCTTTGGGACCCCGGCGAAACGGTCAACATAGACAGCCGTGACTATGGTGCCGCCATGGGAACCGATGTGAAGGACCTGTGTAACCTCGTTGGCGGAGCCTCACCGGGCGATACGATCAAGATCAAGGCTTCCGACAACTTCAGTAAGTGGTTCGACTATGAAGATGTTTACGCTCCTGAGCCTGAGCAAGGCAAGATGGTAGTCACTTGGTACACCGCTGACACCGGGGACGGTGTTGGTGGTTACGTGCCGGACTATGCTACCGGCATGCGCCTGATCTTCTTCGCCGACAACAGCACCAATCCGTGGGGCTGGCATGTCTTCGGGGACTGGGACATGCATGAGACTCTGGCCGAGTCCCGCTGGCACTACTACTACGATGGGAAGTACTGGCCTTCCTCAAGTGGACTGTCGGTCAAATGGGTCAATTACATTGAGATATATAGCGCGGCTGGCAGCACGCCCACGCCCACGCCCAAACCTACGCCCACGCCCAAACCCACGCCCACGCCCACGCCCACGCCCAAACCTACGCCCACGCCCAAAGCTACGCCCACGCCAACGCCCAAACCAACGCTCACGCCCACGCCCAAATCAACGCCCATGCCTACATTCACCCCTACTTCGGGCGGAGGGAGGGCCAGTAGCTCCCTTACCGCCAGGGCTAACGTAACCCTGAGGTCTATAGGTATAGCCTTGGATCGCGGCTCAATAGACTTTGGTGACGTAGAGCCTGGGCAGAACTCGGCTGTCGAGCCGGTTGACGTCACCAATGCAGGTAGTGCGAACATCAACGTTACCCTGGAGGTTGCCGGTGAGAATGCTGCCGCCCAGAGGTTCTATGAGCAGTCCCTATATGTGAACAACGACCTCTATGGTATCGATGACGTGATTGCCAGCATCCTGACAGGCGGTTCACAGAGTGTTGACACACAGCTCAAGGTTCCGGCGTCGTGGAATGGAACTGGGGAACAACGGGCGACGTTCACCTTCTGGGCAACGGCCTCCGATTGAGCTTGACTCCTAACCGGCGGTGGGAAGCGCTTGGGAACCAATGAAAAAGCATGCGTGTCAATGCATAGTAACTGTGGCTGTAATCAGCCTGGTCATCGTGACGCTGCTGGTTCGTGCACCGATGGCGACGTGTGGGCAGCCATCAGAGGTAGTGCCACTCTGGGGGCCCTATCTCACCGGCGTCAGTGAAACCGGCATCTCGGTGAACTGGAAAACGGAAGGGGAGACTTGGGGATCGGTAGAGTATGCCTCGGAAGCTTTTTACAGTGCAAACAGCACCTACAGCAGTTCGGTCCCTGATTCCGTCAAGGAATTGCACCAGGTCATGCTGACAGGGCTCCAGGCCAACACGACCTATCATTACCGCGTACGTGCTGGTGAGGATTACACCGCTGACCACACATTCACTACCCTGGGCGCCGACCGCTTTACTTTCGTGGTGTATGGCGATACCCGTGAGCAAGCCCCCATGTTTACGCAACTGGAGAGGCACAAGCTGGTGGCTGACCGCATAGCTGAAGAAGAGGATGTCTCATTCGTTATTCACACCGGAGATCTTGTCTGCGATGGCGATGACCTCGAAGAGTGGGGGCGTTTCTTCGAAGCGGGCCGGCGAATGCTGGATGGGATACCCATCTTTCCGGTAGCCGGCAACCACGAGAATTACTCTCCCAACTACTATGAGATATTCGGTGTACCGCAATGGTATTCCTTTGACAGCGCCAATGCCCATTTTTCCATGCTGGACAGTAATGATGGAGCCGACCTAGACGTGGAAGCAGCGTGGTTGGCTAATGATCTATCCGGAGATGCTGACTGGAAACTCGCCGTCTGTCACCACCCGCTCTATACCTCGGATAGGAACCACTGGGGTGGTGACCCAGACCTCAGAGACCACTGGGAACAGGTGTTTATGGAAAACGGGGTGAACGCGGTCTTTAGTGCCCATATGCACGCGTACGAAAGATACTGGGAAAACGGCATCCATTACGTGGTTCTGGGGATTGGAGGCGCACCTAGTTACGAGCTAGCCGATGAGAAGATCGACGGTTATCGCAACAGTCTTGAGCATACCCTCGGCTACGCCAGAATTACCATTGATGGCGATGAGGCTTCTATGGAAGTAATCAAGGTCGCTGACTTGTCAGTCGATAACCGGGAAGTCATCAATGTCTATCCGCCAGGTACCGTTTTTGAGACGGTAAGACTGTCGGCTGAGGGCTCAGACGGAGAGAGGGCCAGTAGCTCCCTTACCGCCAGGGCTAACGTAACCCTGAGGTCTATAGGTATAGCCTTGGATCGCGGCTCAATAGACTTTGGTGACGTAGAGCCTGGGCAGAACTCGGCTGTCGAGCCGGTTGACGTCACCAATGCAGGTAGTGCGAACATCAACGTTACCCTGGAGGTTGCCGGTGAGAATGCTGCCGCCCAGAGGTTCTATGAGCAGTCCCTATATGTGAACAACGACCTCTATGGTATCGATGACGTGATTGCCAGCATCCTGACAGGCGGTTCACAGAGTGTTGACACACAGCTCAAGGTTCCGGCGTCGTGGAATGGAACTGGGGAACAACGGGCGACGTTCACCTTCTGGGCAACGGCGGCACAGGCCGCTAGCGGTTTCTCGGTGGCTCCAGCCAAGTTGGAAGTAACCGTTGCTGAAGGCGACAGCAGCCTCGCTTATGTCTATATTACCTCATATTTCAGTGGCGATCTCATCATCGCTACGGAAGGAATCCCTTTTCGCGTCGGTCCTGAGAGCATAGCGGTCAACAGTACAGACCGTGACCGCAAAGTGGAACTGTCGATCTATGGGAACCCTTCCACAGAAGGAGGTGAGTACCCCGGCAAGTTGACCTTCCTTGCCTACGCTGGCAATGATGTTGCCTATGGCATTAAGGTGGATATCCTCATCACACAAATCGGCGGTGAGGGCTCCTCAAAGGGGTTCATTGACCAGCTTACCGGACGGGATTCCGTCGCTATCGCCATATCGGTGGTGGCAGCACTCGCAACACTTCTTGTTGGTATCTTGATCGGTCGAAGATCGAGAAGAACGTAAGTTGAGTATATGCTCCGTGTCTTGCTTCGAAGGAGTATGGGTGTGACAAAAAGGGCGCTGTCAGGGATTCTGTGTATTGCCATCGTGCTGTCGGTTCTTGTTGCACAGCTCTCCCTGGTTTCCACGGTGTTGGCGGCCGGAGCCACTACTTCAGTACATCTGGTGAAATACGATGCTGACGGAGTAACCGTGTTAGCGGAGAAGACGGTTGATTACAAATGGATGGAGCAGAACCTCAAGGTCTATGGGGATGGGAAAACTCACTATTACCATCAAGGTCCCATATTTGAGGGTGACCTGTGGGACCCAGGCGAAGTCAATAACCTCAAAGACAAAGGGGCGGTGAAAGGCACTTCGGTTAAGGACCTTGTCGACCAGATAGGTGGAATGGCTGCCGGGGATGAAGTGATGCTTATCGCAGTTGACAAATGGCATGCAGAGTTTGCTTACACCAATATCTATGAGCCTTTGGACATACAAGGCCAGATAGCTCTCTGCTGGTTCAACGGAGAGGATGCTCTGGAAGGGGAACGTTATGGGTCGGGTTACCCCGCGAATAACGCCTACCGCACTGCTCTGCAAATAGTGTTCATGGCGAATACTACCAATAGCGAAGGCAAGTATGTCTTCGGCAACAGCGATATGAAAGTAGCTCTGCCTCAAGAGAAGTACCAGCACTTCTTCGAAGGGCAGTATCCCAGCACCAATGGACTGTCCGGCAAGTGGATTACAGAGATTAGAGTATACAGCAGCGGAATTCCTGCCGGATTGAAGCTTGAATTGAAAGACCAGTCTTCTTCCGCAGAATCGGAAGGCGCAATGCCCTGGATACCGATTGCTTCAGGACTGGTTGGGGGATTATTGATAGTATTGATTGGCTCGTCTCTTTATATTTGGAAAGGACAAAGATGAAGGATACCAAGATCAAGGTCCTACTGGTAGTCGGTGTCCCTCTGGCACTGGCGTTAGTGGCGTTAGCGCTGGTAGCTGTTCATCCATGGGAAGGGCAAGCAGACGCCGAGACAGAGGCGTGGAAGGTGACTTTGGTGGGTCGGGAGGGCGCTGAAAGAATACTGTCCTACGGCGACATAACGTCACTTCCGTCTTATGAGGGTAATGGTGGGTTCTTCACTTCGGTTGGTGTTGTCTATGGGCCATACATGGCAAAGGGGGTAACCCTGGGTGAGCTCTGCAAATTGGTCGGAGGAGTAACGCCGTCTGACCTGGTTATGGTATCCGCAACAGACGGCTATTCAGCTGTCTTCGACTATGAACAGATCATGGGAGACTTCATTACTTATAGCAGCGAAGGCCTCAAAGAGACACCACACGATGAGCTTGAGATTATTCTCATGTACCGCCAGGATGGCAAGCCATTGTCACATGAAGACGGTAAGCCGTTGCGAATTGCTATTGTCGGGACTAAGAAAGGGCTCTTGACTGAGGGCAGCTACTGGGTCAAATGGGTGAACAGGATAGAAGTACTCAAGATGACCGAGAGTGGACAATAGACTGACGAGGACGATGGACTCGTGAAGCTTGTTGCCTTCCCAGCGGCACTTGTGGTGATGGGGCTTGTCTGCCTTTCCTTCTCAGGCCAGCTCCGCTGCGCCTCGTTCTAGAAAGGGCATCGTCTGGAGACACCCTCACTAGCATCGCCGCCGAACTTGGCACACGGCGCGAGGCACTGTCCCGCGGCATTTGGACGCAAGCCACTAGCTGGCCTGCCCCCGAAAACGACTCCAAATCCAACGCTAGTCTCAGACGGGGGATGCTGGCCTCGCGAAAAGGGGGGAAGGTCAGTCGTGCTGGATACGGCCGCGACAACCACGGCCATCATCTACTGATGTCAGAAATAGCTTCACCCACTCTGACCTGCGGGTTGATGGCGCGTCATCTGGATAGCTTTCCCGACTTCAGAAGAGATGGATTGAGGACGCCTTGAAGGTCACATAGACCTGCTTGCCTTCCCTCAATTCCAGGTCCTGGAACTCGCGGCGGGTCACAAGGCAGCAGAAACTGGATTGTACACCTATCGTGACATGGAGGATGGAGCCTTTGTCGATCACTCCAGTGATGGGACCCGAAAGGAGATTCTCCGGAGCGGGTACAGGCGGCTCCGTCAGTATCAAGATGTCCTCGGGCCGGATGCAGGCGTGATGAGCACTCTCACTCCCTGGCATCACGACTAGGTCGAAATTGCCTGTTCTGAATAGGGCGCGCCCGCCAGCCTCGCGAGTCACCTCACCATCAAAGATATTGCGTGTCATCGCGAAGCGAGCCACGAACTCCGAATTCGGATGGCGAAATACCTGCTCAGGCGTCCCTACCTGTCTGAGTCTCCCCTCTCCCATCACGCCAATGCGATCACCCAGCGCTACCGCCTCCTCAAAATCATGGGTAACGTGCAATACAGTGGCCCTGAGATGCCTGTGAAGTTGGCGAAGCTCGCCTTGCACGCCTTCCCTGGCACCCGGATCCAGCGCGCTGAGCGGCTCATCCAGGAGAAGCACATCTGGTTTGGTGATAAGCGCCCTGCCGAGCGCCACACGCTGGCGCTCCCCGCCACTCAAGGTTCTAGGCTCGCGAGGAAGCAAGGAGCGAATACCCAGCAACTCCACGACCCAATCCAGCGCCTGCCTAGTGTTCTCCCGCGTCCCACCCCGAACCGTGAGACCAAATACTATGTTCTCCTGAACCGAAAGGTGGGGGAACAGAGTGTAGTCCTGGTAGACTATGCTAACCGCTCGCTCCTCCGGCTCAAGCCTGGTTATCTCTCTCCCACGCAACCATATCTTGCCACTTCTTACCGGGACTAAGCCGGCTATCGCTTCCAGAAGCACGGTCTTGCCTGCGCCGGTAGGACCTACGATCACAAAGTACTCGCCCTCATCCACCCGGAGATCGATGTGATGCAACGCGAAGTCCCCCACGAGCGCGCAGAGATCATTGATGTCAATCAAGGCCGCTTCCCTCGATACACCAGAGTCCTCAGCGCAACAAGAGCGGCGAGACACACTACTATCAGCAATACAGCAACCGGTTGAGCATAGTCTAACCCTCTGGTCTCGAACCGCTCGAACACGAGTATCGGCGCCACCATCGGGTGGTAGGATAGGATGATAATGGCCCCAAACTCGCTTACGCCCCGAGCCCACATCATGATGCTCCCTGTGAGGATGCTGCGCCACGCAAGTGGGAATGAAACTCTACGAAAGGTTTGCCACGGTGAGGCGCCGAGAGTCCGCGCCACCCTCTCCAACCTCACATCCACCTTCTCGAATCCATCCTTGGCGGATTCTATCAAGAATGGGACACTCACAAAGAGCATTGCGATTACGATGCCGGCCAGGGAATCGACGAACTTCAAGCCGACCGCTCCGAAGACCTTTCCGGCGAAGTAGCTGCGCCCGAAGACAAACAGTAGGGCGATACCTGCCACAGAATGGGGTACCACGATCGGTACATTGATCAGCCCCTCGACTAGACTCTTGCCCGGAAAGCTTGACCTAGCAAGCAAGTAGGCCAGAGGTACCCCGAGAACGAAGCCAACCACAGTCGCAAGCAAAGCGGCGTAGAGAGTGAGCCAGATGGACTCGAGCACTGTTGAGTCAGACAAGGTGTCTATCAGCAAGTCGGGATCTGACTGGAAAACCATCTTCGCTGGCGGTAGAACGATGAACAGAAGAATTGCGAGCCCCAGTAGAGCAAAGAGTGCTTTCATCCATACAGTACCGACGCCTACTCGAATCATCAGACCTGTCCTCCAACAACCAACGCCCATACGGCTGGGCAGCAGTCCACCACGCCTCGGCCAGCGGCACGCCCGCAGCGCTTTCAATAACCTCGGAGCACGCTGACTAGTCGAGTAACGCGCAGCGTGCTCCGGGCACAATCGTGAGGTCAGAACACCGACGGCACTACTTCAAGAGCGGCCTCAGTTCGGCGGGCACTTCCTCTTTATGATCGCATTCTGGTGGCACTAATGGCGGCTGATCGTTCTCAAGAAGCACACGCTGACCTTCTGGGCCGAGCAAGAACTCAAGAAACTCGATAGCTTCCCCTGGGTGCGGGGCGTTACGAGGAATCGTCACGCCGTAGAAGATGGGCCGACCTTCGAACTCGGGTGTCACCGACTTGAACCGCCGAAACTCGAGCTTCACCCTGACCTGGTTGTACACATCAGCGAGGTCTTCCGCACTCAAGTCGATCTGCGGGGGCAGCTCCAGGAATCTCAATCCATGCTGTTTGGCCACGCTCTCATACTGGAAGGCGTAGTCGATTTCGTGAGCCTCCAGCAGGTTCAACAGTTGCACGCTGTACCCTCGCAAGTGGATCCTTTCGTCGTCCGGTTGCAGCACCTCCGGCACTGTGATAGTGGTGATGCCTTCTTCCTCACGCACACCTATCGGTGCGCTGAAGCTTTCGGATATGAGATCTGCGAAGATGTTCGTGTTTCCGTAATACGACTCAGCGAGTTGGATCAGCATCAGGGCTCTGTAGCCACAGGCATCCAGGCGAGGGTCCGAAAGGCCCAAACTCACATCTGAGCGCGACAGGATTTCGTACCAGTTGTCCTCATTGATCTCATCTCCATACGCACTGCGAGATGTGTATGCAATGCCTAGCCTGTTGCTCGCGAACCTAATGGCCCAATCCGCATAGGGCCCGCTACCGTCGGGCAGTTCCACTGGATACATCAGGAGCGGGAGCAAGGAATAATCGGCAACTGCGGCCACATCCACCTCATCGTGGATCTCGGTGATGTGCCTTATCACTTGAATGCTCCCGTGGCCCTCGAGTTTCACATCGATGTTGGGATGCCCTTTCTCGAACTCTTTCTCGATCTCTGCGAATGGGATGACGAGGCTGCCTGCTTCCAAGACGACAAGATCTACCTTCTCCGTTCCGCCGAAAGTGCAGCTCGAGATCGTTGAGAGAAGGGCCAAGAGCAGACTGGCGTACGAAGCCACCCGGCTCATCTGCCGGCTATGTCCCCTGTTAGGGTATCCAGCATCGATCAATCAGCCTACTCAGCAAAGACCAGCTTGATCGTTTGTATCTGCCCGACCTGGTTTTGCTTGTCAAGCCCAGGTCCTACCAGCCTGAGCGGCCAGTTCTTCTCGGGTAGAGGCGTACCATTCACCTTGTACGCCACGATAAGATCGTCGTTTCTCTTCACCTCAGCGCTGCCTAGCTTGACTGTATACTCGTCAGCAGCGATGAGCTGCACCTCGTATCCCGCATCGGCGACCTCGTCATTGAATGCACCATTGTCGTGCGAGGTCTCGTCATCCACCCTTCCCATCCATCCCACCTTCTCCTTCCGTTAGCATTGTCTTGCCGACATGACTCTCGACTACCCTTGAAGATGCCAAAGGTTGTGCGTCATGCTGACACCAGCATAACCTGCCGCTCGCCATTCTAGTGCTCGTTCCGGTCACCGTCAAGCGGCTTGACGAGTTGGCAGAGAGCATGGGAACGGGAGACCGACAGCGATTTGCGCCGCAGGGCTGAGGTTGGGCGGGTCGCAGATAGGTTGCGATCTTGAGTGAATTGTGCTCTCCTTGGAGAGAGGGATAGAAACCCCGTGTGGCGATCGAGGAGATGCCACAGGGCATTCAGATACCTGAGGAGGTGCGTGGGTCCCGTAGGGCTGGTGCCAGGAGTCACACGCCAGTTGCAGTCTGCGGTGAAGTGTGAAATAGTCAGACAGTAAAACTGCATACTGAGGCTAGAGCGCCTACCAAGCGGTCCACAAATCGCCCCAGAGCGGGCTCGGGCTGAGGTAGGCGCTTTTTGTTTTAGGGGCTTTCGTTGGCGAAAGAAGAGCCATGGCGGGGAGCATCGACGCTTGGGGCGTTCGGTAGGTGGAGGACCTACAGAATTCGTCGATCAGGCTAATGGCCAAGCCAACGGCTGACGTACGGTTCCCGCTTGGCGAGTGCCGAGAACAGCGTGCTCGACCTGAGGCTTCACCGGCTTCCGCTTGAGGGACGCCGCCGGCGTATCGTTGAGCTGTACAAGGATGGGGTAATCGATCGGGCGGAATTCGACCGTGAGATTCAGATCATCCAAAATCAGCTTAAGACCACAGCTCCGGCTGATGTCACTCTCGCTGAACTTTCCATCGCTGACTTCGAGCGGTTCCCCGATGTCTGGGATGCAGCCATACCTGAGGAGAGAGCCGAGCTGCTTGGGCACATGCTCGAAAGCCTCTACGTGAACTTCAAGACGGGGCAGGCCCTGGAGACAGTTCCCAAGCCGGGGTTTCGTTGCGTCTTCGAGGGAACCGAGATAGCAGAGCCGTTGACCTGTTTGGCCAACGACCACCAGTTAACTATTGGCGACCCCGAGGGGATTCGAACCCCCGATCTCCAGCGTGACAAGCTGGTATGTTAGGCCACTACACCACGGGGCCGCCCACGCTACGGCTATCCGTAGCTCATTCCAGACTCTATTCTAGATGAGCGGGGGTTTTCTTGTCAATCGTTTTTTTGCCCGGCTAGGCGTTGGCCTGAACCTAGACCTGTCGTATAATGCTGGAGACAGAGAGAGCGAGATTAGTCTCAGGAGAGGAAACTTGCCGAAACGACCTCGCCCAGGGAGCAGGCAGCGCCGCAAGGAGCGGAAACGACCAACAGCGAGCCAGTCGGCCCCGTCGGCTGCTGTGACGCCCAGGGAGACCCCTGAGGCCCCTCGCCGTGCCGACGTCCCTGCGCGCAGCTCTCCTGTGACCACCACTTCGGCTAAGCCGGCGGCTCGCCACATTGCTAGGGACTACAGCTACGTCTTCGGCGAGCTAAGACGCATCGGTATTATTGTGCTCGTCATTGTGGCGGGGCTGATCGCTGCTGCGGTCGCTCTGCGCTAGCGCGATAGACCAGTCGCCAATAGCCACCTACGGGCGCATGCCACGGATTTCGGTGGTCTCCACCACGCGGCGGATCCCCAGGACTGTGGCTGCCTCTCGCATTGTTAGGTTCTCGTTCTCGGATACAGCGGCCACCTCTCCATAGGCCCTGGTCATTATCTGATCCAGGCGGCTGCTGACATCTTCTTCCGTCCAGTAGACACCGCTCCGATTCTGGGCCCACTCGAAGTAGGAGACGACCACGCCGCCGGCACTGGCCAGGATGTCGGGAATGACAAGGCGCCCTGCGTCATTCAGGATGTGATCGGCCTCGGGCGTTGTGGGGCCGTTGGCCGCCTCGGCGATGATCTTGGCCTTGACGTCGGCGGCATTGGCTGAGGTGATCTGATTCTCGAAAGCGGCTGGCACCAGGATGTCCACGGGAAGGGTCAGAAGCTCCTCGTTGGTGATGCGGTCGCCGTTCTTGTAGTCAGTGACGCGCCCGCTCTCCAGTTTTTGAGCAAGGGCTGCTGCGACATCGATACCATGGCCGTTGTGGATGCCGCCCGATGTGTCACTGACGGCCACCACTTGGTATCCGAGGTTTGTCAGGAGGCGAGCGGACCATTGGCCGGCGTTGCCAAAGCCTTGGATGGCTACGGTTGTTTCAGCCGGTGTGAGGTGGTTGCGGCGGGCGGCTTCCTTGACTACGTACATGATGCCGGCGCCGGTGGCCTCATCCCTGCCTATGGTGCCGCCAACGCTGATGGGCTTGCCGGTGACCACCGCTGGCGTCCAGCTTCTCGTCATGGAGCCGTAGACGTCCATAATCCAGGCCATGGTTTGGGGAGTGGTTCCCACGTCAGGAGCGGGTACGTCCTGGTCAGGGCCGATCACTGGGCCTATGGCGATGGCATAGCGGCGGGTGAGACTCTCTAGCTCGCGGCTTGATAGCTTCTTGTACTCCACCCGCACGCCGCCCTTGGCTCCCCCAAAGGGGATGTTCGCAACGGCGCACTTCCAGCTCATCCACATCGCCAAGGCCCTTACCTCGTCCAGACTGACGAGGGGGTGATAGCGGATGCCCCCTTTGCTCGGGCCACGCGCCCAGCTGTGCTGGACGCGGCATCCCCAGAACACCGCTATGGAGCCGTCGTCCATGCGTACGGGCAGGCGGACCAGCAACTCACGCCGGTTGTTGCGCAGGTACTGACGCGTTGAGTCGGCTAGGCCAAGGTAGTCAGCGGCCGCATCGAACTGGGCTAGAGCAGTGACATACGGGTCCACTACCTCGCCAGGCGCCAGGAGCTCTCGACTCGGCTCAACCATGTTGCTCCCCTCCTCCTGTGATTGCGGTTAACGGCTGCCGGTTGCCGACCGCCAACCGGCGATGTCCCAATAGTGGACTAGTTATAGACATTTGTCAAGCCCCGAGCTGGGAGGTCTTGGAGGCGGGTTGTCAGTCTTAACCACACTTCAACGGCGACTAGACACAGGGCATGGGAAGCGTGAGGTTTCTTTCAAGGAGGGGAGATGATGGGCAGTGCTTGAAGCGGTGCTGTGTCAGATTGTCCTGGATAGCGTTAACGGGGATTGTTAGAGATGGTTTGTGGTGGGGTCGGCATGCGCCTCGGTTGCCGAGGGCGGCCTACAGATCTCGAAAGTTGATCAGGCGCTCGAAGTCGACGGTGCCGCTTTCCGAGAAATTGTCGGCCTGTATTCCGGCTTCTTCGGCAGCAGCAATAGGGTTCATTCCGCCCAGCAGCACGATTCCTATCTTGTTCAGGCCGACGGGGATCTGGCACACGGGCTCGCTGGCTTCGCCCATGAGCAGTATTCCGTGGATGCCGACCTGCTGGAGCGCTGCTATGGTGCTCTCCACCAATGGTTTTGCTGCGGCCGGGATCTCTCGGAAGTTAGCCAGTATTGTTCCGTTGCCTGTGGTTGCGGCGTCTCGTACCCGTGTCATTCTGGCCCTGATGTAGGCTTCGGAGGGGTCCAGCGAGGAGCCGGCATAGGTGATTATGGCCAGGAATCGCTTGGGGCGCGAGTTACGCATCTCCAGCACCCCTCCGAACCTGGAGTCGGTGGGGACGCCAATCTTCAACAGGAGTCCGTTTACGACGGCGCTGCAAACGGTGGCGAAGCCAACCATACCCTCAGGGACGATCAGGTCGCCCAACTTCTCTCCCTGGGAGGCCACAGCCACCAGTTCGCTAACGCACAGGCCAGCATTAAAGGCGTCGCGCATGGCTGTCAGGGCCTCCCTGAATCTGTGTTCGGCGAACAGGGATGTATTCACTGGCACCTGGCCGGTACGTCGGATCGGGTCGAATGTGGTCTGAAAGGCCAGCAGCTCGATCCTCTCGATCACGAAACCAACCTGGTCGGGCACGAGGGCGCTTCTCAGCTCGGCCAGGCCTTCGGGCGTGAGCACCCTTCCGTCTCTTCCCCGAGGTTCGGTGAAGCCGCGCTCGTCAGTGATCTTGAGGTGATACCTGACGGTTCTTTCGCTCAGATGCACGCCGTGGGATTCCAGCGCCCGAGCAATGAAAGTGGAGCCAACTGGCTCTGAGGATTCGCTGAGGACTTTGAGAATTGCGATGACCTTTCGCTCGGTGTCGCGATTCTCGTCTCGAATAACCATGACGACTCACCACTCGCTGTGAACGAGCCCGCTCTGGCGACCGTCGGCAAATACGCCTGTCGATACTGTAGCGCTTTTTGGCAGCTAGCGCTAGTGGGTGCAGGATCGGCCATATCGTCACAGCAGAAGCGACTATCGCCTGACCGGCGGCCCCGAGGCGATCACGTTGCCATTATGGCGGAGATGGCTCAGCCGTGGTGGTTCAGGGGTTGGTGGTGATGGGCAAGAGGGCCGGTGGCTAAGGCGGTGCCTGCTGGGGCTGGCGTTGACGGGCTAGGGCGATGAGCTGCTCAACCGGCTCGAAGGGGAGAGGGATATCGCCTAGGTCGCGCTCGTGGGCGCTGCCGATGCCGTGGAAATCGCTGCCTCCCAGGGGCAATAGATCGTGTTGGTGGGCGATTGCCAGGAGGCGTTCGATGGCCTGTTGGTCGTAATCTTGATAATAGACCTCCATGCCGATGAGGCCGCTTGCTTTGAGCTCCGCCAGCAGGGGCTCTATGTTCTGAAGGTCGCGGGGGTGAGCCAGGACGGGCAGGCCGGATGCGTCGGTGACGAGTTGCACCGCCTCGGCGGGGGGCATCTTCTCGCGTGCCACGTAAGCGGGGCCGTTGCGGCCGAGGTAGCGATCGAAGGCCTCTTCCAGGGAGGAGATGTGGCCGGCCTCCAGCATGGCCAGGGCGATGTGAGGGCGACCTACGGTGCCATCGCCGGCGATCTCTTTCACTCGCTGCCAGGAGATGTCGATGCCCAGGTGC
Organism: uncultured Dehalococcoidia bacterium; assembly: GCA_964512285.1. GTDB lineage: Bacteria > Chloroflexota > Dehalococcoidia > SM23-28-2 > SM23-28-2 > SM23-28-2. Next base: position 17,585 of record CAZEJO010000025.1, read on the forward strand.
TTAAGCTTCGTCAGCATCTTCTGGCCGCGCTCCATGCGTGAACGGCGCAGGCGATCGAGATGGCCTTGGAAGCGCGGGTTCTGCCAGTCGAGGAAGTAGCCCAGCACGTGCACCTCTTCCCGGGGCAGATCGGTGCTCAGCTCTATGCCGGGGATGAAGAGCAGTTGGGGGTGCTTCTGGGCTGCTTCCAGAGCCTCGGCGATGCCATCGGTGCAGTCGTGGTCGGTGAGGGCGAACACCTCCAGGCCTCTGCCAACTGCCCGTTCGATGAGTTCAGTGGGGGTGAGTTTGCCGTCGGAGTAGGTGCTGTGAGTGTGGAGATCGGCTCTACTGGTCATGTTTGCTGGTCTCCCGGTCGATGCGGACAATGCTTTGGGCGCGGCCGCTGGCTTCGTCGATGTCTATGAGGACGGAGTTGAAGATGGCAGGTCCCCGCTCCACCGGCGAGAAGCGGGTGGGAAGCTGGGTGAGGAAACGCTCGATGATCGGCTTGATCCCCACGCCGATGATGGAGTCGCGTGGCCCCACCATGCCCGCGTCGCTGACGAAAGCAGTGCCCTTGGGCAGGACACGGCCATCGGCGGTGGCGACGTGGGTATGGGTGCCGATGACGGCGCTGACTCGACCGTCCAGGTACCAGGCGAGGGCCGCCTTCTCGCTGGTGGCCTCGGCATGGATGTCGACGATGATCACGGGGACGTCCTGGAGGCCCTCCAGGGCGTTGTCGGCGGCGCGAAAGGGGCAGTCTGTGTCGGCACCCATGAAGGTACGGCCTTGCAGATTGATGAAGGCTGCGCCGTGGGCAATGAGCAGGCCGCGCCCAGGGACACCGGGCGGGTAGTTTAGAGGCCGCAGGATGGGAGATTCGCTGTCCAGGATGGGGTAGATCTCGCGGATCTCCCAGACGTGGTTGCCGGAGGTGATAACGTCTACGCCAGCAGCGAGGAGTTCGTCGGCGGTGGCCAAGGTGAGGCCGCGGCCGCCGGCGGCGTTCTCGCCGTTGGCGACGACCAGGTTGGCCTGGGTCTCTTGCTTGAGGGTAGGCAGAAGGGCCTGCAGTGTCCTGCGGCCCAGGCGACCTACCACATCACCGATGAAGAGAACTTTCATTAGCGCTACTGAGGGCAGCAAAGGGGGGAGCGTCGACGTTGGGTCAAGTGGACCGCCGCTCCCCCTCCTCTGCTATTTAGCGTACTCGATCGCGCGCTTCTCACGGATCACGGTAACCTTGATCTGCCCCGGATACTCCAGTGTATCCTCGATCTTCTTGCTGATGTCTTTAGCTAGGCGCAGTGCCTCCAGGTCGTCGACGTCTTCCGGCTTGACGATAATGCGAATCTCGCGGCCAGCCTGGATGGCATAGCACTTGTCGACTCCTTGGAAGCCGTTAGCCACTTCCTCTAGGGCGCGCAGCCGCTTGATGTAGTTCTCCAGAGATTCGCGACGGGCACCAGGCCGGCTGCCGCTGATAGCGTCGGCGATGATGGTAATCACGGCCTCGACGGTGCTAGGCTCCACTTCTTCGTGGTGGGCCTCGATGCAGTGGACCACTGCCGCGCTCACGCCATGGCGGCGAGCCATCTCGGCGCCGATAAGCGCGTGTGTTCCCTCGACCTCTTGGTCGATGGCCTTGCCCAGGTCGTGAAGGAGGCCGCCGCGACGGGCAATGTTGACATCGGCGCCGAGCTCACTGGCGAGCATGCCGGCGATGTGGGCCGACTCGACGGCGTGCTTGAGCTGGTTCTGGCCGTAGCTGTAGCGATACTTGAGGCGTCCCAGCGTCTTCACGATCTCTGGGTGGAGGCCAGGCACACCTGCCTCGGCGACAGCCTCTTCGCCTGCCTCTCTGGTGGCGGCATCGACCTCTTTTTGGGCCTTCTCCACCATGTCCTCGATGCGAGCGGGATGGATGCGGCCGTCGGTGATGAGCTTGGTGAGGGCCACCCGGGCGATCTCGCGGCGGACGGGGTCGAAGGTGGAGAGGGTTACGGCATCGGGGGTGTCGTCGATGATGACGTCCACGCCGGTGAGGTGCTCGAGGGTGCGGATGTTACGGCCCTCGCGGCCGATGATCCGGCCCTTCATATCGTCGCTGGGCAAGGGCACCACCGAGACGGTAGCCTCGGAGATGACATCGGAGGATATGCGCTGCATGGCGGTGGAGAGGATGTCGCGTGCGCGCTGAGAGGCGTCCTCCTTGAGCTCAGCCTCGATCTCGCGCACCCGCCGGTTGGCCTCATCGCGGACCTCGTGCTCGATCTCAGCCAGGAGGACCTCTCGTGCCTCCTGGGTGGTCAGGTTGGACAGGTGCTCGATTTCTTGGCGGCGCTGTTGCTCCAGGTCGGTCAGCTGGGCCCTGATATTGTCGAGGTTTTTCTCCTTATTGGTCAAGGAGCGCTCGCGACGCTCCAGGGACTCCAGCTTTCGGTCGAGGGTTTCCTCTTTGTGGATCAGGCGCCGTTCTAAGCGCTGTACCTCATTACGTCTGTCTCGTAGCTCTCCCTCTGCCTGGCCGCGCAGGCGGATGGCTTCTTCTTTGGCTTCCAGGAGTAGCTCTTTTTGTCGTCGTTCGGCCTCACCAATGATACGGCTAGCCTTCATCTCAGCGCCGGCGGCGCGGCGGTCTTGTATTCGCTGCTGGATCCAGGCACCGCCAAAAATGCCGCCAATCAGAGCAATGAGGCCGACGATGGGGACAAGGAATTCTAAGCCCTCAGGCATCTTCACCTCACTTCCTGCTGACAATTCGGGGCAGATTTCAAGTTTAGTTAGGCTACCATTTTCATGATACGTCTGGCCGTATTGAGGTGTCAAGGAAAGGGCAGCTTCGGTTATATTTGGCAGCGGGGCGGATAGGCGAACTCAATACATGGAATAGGAAATCATGAAGGGGGGCGTGTCTTTCGGCTAGGAGCGTTCTGAGTCTTGCTGCCGTTCGCGCCAGAGCCTTTCGACAATGGTGTGAACGGTGGGGTAGGGGAAACCGCGGCGGAGAAGGAAGTCGCCCAGGCGGCGACGGAAGGTGGAGTAGTCCTGGCTCTGAAGGTGGCGGGCCTTCCTCTGGGCGGCGCGCAGGGCGGCGTCTTCCTCTGCCACGGGAGCGATGGCCTGGCGGGCGACCTCTCGCTCGATGCCTTTGGCCGAAAGCTCCTGCCAGAGGAGACGGCGGCCGCGAGGGCTGGTCTGGTCGCGCGTCTCCACCCAGAAGCGGGCGAAGGCGGCGTCGCTCAGGAGGCCCTGGTCGCGCAGGCGGGCGATGGTCTCCTGGACGACCTGCGGCGGTAGGCCGCGGCGGGCCAGTCGCTGGCGTATCTCCGCCTCGCTGCGGGGGCGATAGGCCAGGAGGCGAAGGGCAGACTCGTGGGCCTGGTGCTTGACGTCGGCCTGGCGCAGGGAGTCCACCTGCTGGGGGGTGAGGGCATCGCCTTCGTGGAGCCCTGCCTCGGCCAGTAGCCCAAGGTTGAGGGAGAGGGCGAAGCGGCCATCGAGGTAGACGTTGGCCCGCCGGCGCCGCCGTTGCTTTTCGATGGCTGTGATCTGCATGGCGGTGGAGATGGGCGGCCTCCAGCGCTGCCCGGAGGGCGGTCAGCCTACTCTACGTCCGGCGGCTGCTCCGGTGCTGGGGCGACGGCGGGGGAGGCGGCTTCGGCTTTGCGGCGGATCTCCGCCTCGATCTCTTCGGCCAGCTCAGGGTTGTCGCGCAGGAAGTCCTTGGCGTTCTCCCGTCCCTGGCCGAGGCGCTGGTTGCCGTAGCTGAAGAAGGCTCCCTGCTTGCTGACGATCCCCTTCTCTACGCCCAGGTCGATGATGCCGCCCTCGCGGCTGATGCCCATGCTCTTGCCGGCGAACATCATGTCGAACTCGGCGGTGCGGAAGGGGGGCGCTACCTTGTTCTTGACGACCTTGGCCCGCACGCGGCTGCCTATGATCTGGTTGCTCTGCTTGATGGTCTCCGCTCGCCGCAGGTCGATGCGCACCGAGCTGTAGAACTTGAGGGCGCGGCCGCCGGGCGTTACCTCCGGGTTGCCGAAGAAGACGCCGATCTTCTCCCGAAGCTGGTTGATGAAGATGACGGCGGTGCGGGAGCGGTTGATAGCGTGAGTTAGCTTGCGCAGAGCCTGGGACATGAGGCGGGCCTGGAGGCCGGGAAGGGAGTCGCCCATTTCGCCCTCGATCTCTGCCCGCGGCACCAGGGCGGCCACACTATCGACGACGATGACGTCCACGGCGTTGCTGCGCACGAGGGCCTCGGTGATCTCCATGGCCTGCTCGCCGGTGTCCGGCTGGGAGATCAGCAGCTCGTCCACCTTGACGCCCAACTGGAGAGCATAGGTGGGGTCGAGGGCATGCTCCACGTCGATATAGGCGGCCTGTCCGCCAGTTTTCTGGGCCGCGGCGATGACATGTAGGGCAAGGGTGGACTTTCCGGTCATCTCCGGGCCGAAGATCTCGGTGACGCGGCCGCGGGGGATGCCACCCACTCCCAGGGCCATATCCAGGGCAAGGGAGCCTGTGGACACCACCTCTACTACAAGACGATGGGAGGCCTGCCCCAAGCGCATGATAGCCCCCCGTCCAAACTGCTTCTCGATCTGGCCTATCGCTAGATCTAAGGCCCGATGCTTGTCATCCGTAGTCGTGTCGCCTTCCTCCTTGCCAGCATTTGCTGGGCTATGATGGGCGAGCGGATCATAGCATGGGGTAGGGGGCAAAACAAGAGGAGAGTGGCACTCTCAGGAACATAGCAGGGCTTGCCGGGGTCGTAGGAGGAATTCGCTAAGGCCGTGGGGGTTGCTACTGTCTAGGCTAGGGCTCGCTCAGCGGCCCGGGCGATGAACTCCAGGAGGATGATGGCGACGAAGGGGCTGAAATCGATCATCCCAAAGCGGGGGATGATGCTGCGCAAAGGCGCCAGGATGGGCTCGGTGATCTCGTACAGGGTGGCCACGAGCGGATTACGGGGATCGATGGGGAAGGCCAGAGCAGCCCAGGAGAGAATGATCCTCAGAAAGATGGCTCCCATCAGGACGCGCGCTAGAATCTGGACGAAGAGGGAGAGAGTTTCGATCCCTATCCTCCCAGTTGCTTGGCTTTCTGGTAGGCGGCCATGATCGCCTCGGCGAAGGCCGCGCGGATGCCGGCCTCCTCCAGGGCGAGCAACCCTTCGGCGGTGGTGCCGCCGGGAGAGGTGACCATGTTGCGCAGGTCGGCCGGGTGCTTGCCGCTGGCCTGGGCGTAGCGGGCCGAGCCCAGCAACGTCTGGAGGACTATGGGGGCGGCCATCTCGCGGCGCATGCCGATATGGACGGCGGCGTCGGTGAGGGCCTCCATCACCAGGAATACGAAGGCCGGACCGCTGCCGCTGACGGCGGTTGCCATGTCGATGTACTTCTCGTCCTCGGCGTAGAGCTCCTGCCCGAGAGCGCCCAGAACTTTCCGCACTGACTGACGGCGCCGGCGGCTCACGGCCTCCGTGGCCGTCCAGACGGTCATTGCCTCGCCGATCTGGGCGGGGGTGTTGGGCATGGCCCGCACGATGGCCTCGTGGCCGAGGGTATCGCGGATGGCGGCGGTGCTGATGCCGGCCATGATGGACAGGACTGTCTGGTCGGCCTTGAGGTGATCGCCTATCCCCTGAGCTGCGGTGGGAAACTCCTGGGGCTTCACCGCCAGGACGACGATGTCGCTGCCTTTGATGGCGGCTGCGCTGCTGTCCATGGCCTTGATGCTGTAGGTGCGCTCGAGGTGCTGGCGGCGGCGGGCGACGATGTCGCAGACGGTGATATCGGCCGGCTGGGCGACGCCCTTGTCCAGCAGGGCGCTGATGATGGCCTCGCCCATGACGCCGCCGCCGATGAAGGCCAGCTTCATCTCAAGCATTCCTTCGATTTCACTCAGGATGTAACCTCTCGCCGAAGATGGCGCGGCCAATGCGCACCAGGGTGGCTCCCTCCTCGATCGCCACTTCGAAGTCGTCGGTCATGCCCATCGAGAGCTCGGCTAGGCCGAGGGCGTCGCGCAGTCGGCGCAGATCTCGAAAGATGGGTCGCACCTCCTCCGGGTCGCTGACCCAGGGGGCTATCGTCATCAGGCCGCGCAGGTCGAGGTGAGGCAGGCGGGCGATGGCTTCGGCGGTTTCAGCGACTTGCTGGGGAGAGAGGCCGAACTTGCTGGCCTCGCCGGCCACGTTCACTTCGAGCAGGACGGGGATAGCCCGCTCGGTGCGACGGCTGAGTGCTTCGGCGAGACGCAGCGAATCCACGCTCTGGATTATATCAAAGAGCTCAAGGGCTGTCTTTGCCTTGTTGGTCTGGAGGTGGCCCAACATATGCCAGGTGACGGGCAGGTGCCGCAGGGAGGTGATCTTGGCGGCCGCCTTCTGCACGCGGTTCTCGCCGATGTGGGCGATGCCGGCGGCTACCGCCTCCTCGATGGCCTGGGTGGGGAATGTCTTGCTCACGGCCACGATAGTCACCTCGGCGGGGGAGCGGCCGGCCCGCTCTGCCGCGCGGGCGACGCGCTCGCGGATGAGGGCGATTCTTTGGGCGATGGTGCTGACGGGCATAGGTCTACACTCCGGAAGGTGGAACGCGGCGGGTCTCCCACCAGGCTAGGGCGGCGATGACGGCGGCGGCGGCGAGGATGGCCAGCAGGGCGAAGGCCGGGTGGATGGTGTACAAGATGAAGACGCCGAACATGGCGAGAAGGACGGCGAAGAGAGCGAGGAGGGGCCAGAAGAGGATGCCGTAGACGATGCGGGTAAGCGTCCAGAACTCGGTCCAGAGGGAGGGGAGCTTAGGTCGCTGATACATGGCTATGGGCAGGCCTCCATGCACATGGTATCGCGAAGGGGGTGAGGAGGGAAGGGGGGAGGGTCGTAGGGGTCGACGGCCGTCGACCCCTACCCGGTGGCCCATGGGGCGAGGGGAGGGCTGAAGCCCTGCAGCTACGGCTGTATCTGCTTGCCGCCCTGTAGTTGCAGACCTTCAGGTCTGCGTGTGGAGGGTGATAGGACACATGGTATCGCGAGGGTGAAGGGGAGCTAGGGCGTGCCTGGCCGCGGGGGCGGGCTCTGGCTCTGCACTATCGACAGCAGCTCGGCGCCCGCGGGCAACAGTTCCTCCTTGATCTCGTGGATCAGCCCGTACTGCACTGCCTGCTCGGGATTGAGAGTCGTCCTGTTGAGCATGTCCTTGGTTACCTGTTCCTCTGATCTGCCAGTGGTGGCCGCGATAACCCCGGCTATGTTCTCGATGTCGATTCTGAGGCCCTTGAGACGCTCCTCCAGTTGCTGTTCCTCGAGGCTGGCAGGCTGCGGGAAGGCAGCGCTGACAGCGTGCAGCAGAAACCTTGCGTGCGGGACGCTCAACCTTCGGTCACCTGCGCACAACAGCACCACACCCATTGAGTCGACGCTTCCAAAGTTGTGGGTGACCACGTGGGCTGGGATTCCCTTCAGGAAGTTGTATGCCGAAAGGCCGTGGAACACGGAGCCTCCTGGCGAGGATATGAGCAGAACGATCTCATTCGCGCCCTCTCGGAGCTTCTGCTCAACGGCGCTCATGAGAGCGTTGACCGAGGCCTCGTTCACCCCAGCGAAGAACTTGATGTACGCGCTGTTGTTCGTCGTATACGAACCTTCTTTCGAAACATGCATTCGATCCCAGCGTACCATAGCAACCGGCTTTGTCAAGCACGTGCACTTTGCGCTAGGCGCGCAACGGAGGGAAGAGGAGAGGTGGTGGGAGTGGTCAAGAAGGGGCGAGCGCCGGGGGGGGCCGGCACCCGCCGCCGCTCATCTATATAATAAACTATCGCGTTCGCGATGTCAATTAGCCACACTTCGTGTAGCCGCAAGCACGGCAGACGAGGCAGCCCTCCTGGTAGATCAGCACGGCGCCGCAGTCGGGGCAGCCCAGGCCGGAGCTCTCGGGCGTCACCGGCAGGCCGTTGTCGTCCTTCTTGAGCACGGGGTTGTGGCTGCTGGCCAGGGCGCCCGGCACGAACTTCAGCTCCAGCCAGCGGAAGATGTAGTCCAGCAGCGATGTCGCCTGGGGGATGTCGCGGTTGTTGGTGCGGCCGTAGGGCTCGAAGCGGGTCTTCTTCAGCTTGCGGGCGATGTCCTCCAGCGGTACGCCGTACTGCATGGAGACCGACGTCAGCAGAGCCACGGCGTCCACCAGGCCGGAGACTGTCGAGCCCTCCTTGGAGATATTGACGAATATCTCGCCCGGGCGGCCGTCCTCGTACAGGCCGACGGTCAGGTAGCCCTCCTGCTCGCCGACGGCGAACTTGTGGGTGATGGAGTGGCGCTCGTCGGGCAGGCGCTCGCGGTAGGGGCCGGGGCGGCGTTCGGCGGGGGCGGACGGCTCGCCGTCCTCGGGCTCCTGCTCAGGGCCCTTCAGGTTGAGGGTGGTGTGGGCCAGGACCTGCATCTCGCGGCAGCCGTCGCGGTAGACGGTGATGCCCTTGCAGCCCTCGCGGTAGGCGAGCCAGTAGGCGTCGGCCACGTCCTGCTGGGTGGCCTCGAAGGGGAAGTTGATGGTCTTGGACACGGCGTTGTTGGTGTGATGCTGGAAGGCGGCCTGCATGCGCACGTGCCACTGGGGGACGATGTCGTGGGCGGTGACGAACACCCTCTTCACCCACTCGGGGACCTCCTCCCGCTCGGTCAGGCGACCACCGGCCGCCAGGTGCTCGATCAGGTCATCGGAGTAGAAGCCCTCGTCCTTGGCCACCTGGGTGAAGTGGCGGTTGACCTCGATCAGGCTGGTGCCGGTGCTGGGCTGCTTGGGGTCGAGGTAGTGCGTCCGCTGGAAGGCGAGGGCGTACAGCGGCTCAATGCCGGACGAGCAATCGGAGATGATGGAGAGGGTGCCGGTGGGGGCGACGGTGGTGCGAGAGGCGTTGCGGTAGGGGGCGCCGCCGCCGTCGTCGGACGAGCGGTGGTAGACGCTGCCCTCCCAGGCGTGGAAGACGCCTCGCTCGACGCCGAGGGCGATGGAGGCCTGGTCGGCCTTCTCCTGAATGAACTCCATGATCTGCTCGCCCAGCTTGAGGGCCTGCTCGGAGTCGTAGGGTATGCGAAGCTGGAGGAGGAGGTCGTGGAAGCCCATCACGCCGAGGCCCACCTTGCGGGTGAGCCTGGTGGCCTCCTCGATCTCGGGGATGGGGTAGCGGTTGACATCGATGACGTTGTCGAGGAAGCGGACGCAGAGGGGCACTGTCTTGGCCAGGCGATCCCAGTCGAGCGCCCGGCGGCCGTCGTCTTCCTTGACGAACTTGGAGAGGTTGATCGAGCCGAGGTTGCAGGACTCGTAGGGCAGGAGGGGCTGCTCGCCGCAGGGGTTGGTGGCCTCGATCATGCCCAGGTTGGGGGTTGGGTTGTCGCGGTTGATGCGGTCGATGAAGACGATACCGGGGTCGCCGTTGACCCAGGCGTTCTCCACCATCATCTGGAAGATGCGGCGGGCGCTGCGCTTGCCCATCACCTGGCCGGTGCGAGGGGTGAGCAGCTCGTAGTCGCGGTCGTTCTCAACCGCTTCCATGAACCCCTCGGTGACGGCGACGGAGATGTTGAAGTTGGTGAGGGTGACCATATCCGCCTTCATGGTGATGAAGCGCTCGATGTCGGGGTGGGTGACGGAGAGGATGGCCATGTTGGCGCCGCGGCGGGTTCCGCCCTGCTTGATGGCCTCGGTGGCGGCGTCGAAGACCTTCATGAAGGAGACGGGCCCGGAAGCGACGCCCATGGTGCTCTGGACGCGGTCGCCCTCGGGTCGGAGGCGGCTGAAGGAGAAGCCGGTGCCGCCGCCGGATTTATGGATGAGGGCGGTGTGTCTGATGCTTTCGAAGATGCCGTCGATGGAGTCGGTCACCGGCAGGACGAAGCAGGCGGAGAGCTGCTGGAGCTCGCGGCCGGCGTTCATCAGGGTGGGGGAGTTGGGGAGGAACTCGAGGGAGGCCATGAGGTCGTAGAAGCGCTCCTCCCACAGGGCGACGTCCAGGGGGTCGCGCAGGGCCTTGTAGCGGAGCTCGGCCTGGGCGACGCTGTGGGCCACGCGGGCAAACATCTGCTCCGGCGTCTCGATGGGCTTGCCGGCGTCGTCCTTGGCCAGATAGCGCCGCTCCAGGACGAGGTGGGCGTT
>CAZEJO010000026.1:0-25065 GCA_964512285.1 uncultured Dehalococcoidia bacterium
TGAACTACATCGATGGCCATCTGGCCGGCGTGCGCCGCATGATCGAGGAGGACAAGTACTGCCCCGACGTCCTCAAGCAGACCTTCGCCGTCCGCCGCGCCATCGAGAAGATGGAGGCCATCATCCTCGAAGGCCACCTGCACACCTGCGTCATCGATGGCGTCAAGAACGGCCGCGAGGAGCAGATGGTCCAGGAGATGCTGGAGCTATACACCCTCGCCAATCGCTGACGCAGGTTGGCCCAGAACAGGACGGATAGGAGATGGCCGAGGCTAAGGCAGAAGACAAGCGGCAGGTGAGCCTTCCCGTCGAGGGCATGACCTGCGCCTCCTGCGTGGCGCGCGTGGAGCGCGCCCTGAAGAAGGTGCCCGGCGTTAGCCAAGCCACGGTCAATCTCGCCACAGAGCGGGCGACGGTGGAGTTCCTGCCCGGCCAGGTAGCCATCGCCGACCTCCGCCGCGCCGTGGACGACGCCGGCTACCGCCTGGGCGAGCTCGCGGCGGAGGCGCCGGACGCTGAGGCCGAGGCGCGCGCCAAGGAGCAGCGCACTCTCCTGGCCAAGCTCCTCTTCGCCGGCACTATTGGCGCTCTCCTCATGCTCGGCGCTCAGCATCAGCACATCCCCCTCTTGGCCGACATCCCCGTTCGCTGGATCAACGTTGGCTCCTTCCTGCTGGCCACGCCGGTGCAGTTCTGGGCTGGCTGGCAGTTCTACGTGGGCACCTGGAAGACCGCCAGGCACCTCACCGCTGACATGAACACCCTCATCGCCGTGGGCACCAGCGCCGCCTACGGCTACAGCATCGCCGCCACCTTCGGCCCCGGCCTGTTCGAGGCGGCCGCCATCGAGACCAGCGTCTACTTCGAGACATCCGCACTCATCATCGCCCTCATCCTGCTCGGCCGCTGGCTCGAAGCCCGCGCCAAGAGCCGCACCTCGGCGGCCATCAAGCGCCTCATGGGCCTGCGTGCGAAGACGGCGCGCGTCGTCCGCGACGGCCAGGAGACCGACATACCCATCGAGCAGGTGGCCCCCGGCGATGTCGTGGTCGTGCGCCCGGGCGAGAAGATCCCCGTCGATGGCGTCGTCCTCGCGGGCCGCTCGGCGGTCGACGAGTCGATGATCAGCGGCGAGAGCATCCCGCTGGAGAAGGGCCCCGGCGATCAGGTTATCGGCGCCACCATCAACAAGGTGGGCTCCTTCCGCTTCCGCGCCACCAAGATCGGCGAGGAGACCGTCCTCGCCCAGATTATCCGCCTCGTCGAGGAAGCCCAGGGCTCCAAGGCGCCCATCCAGCGCCTCGCCGACGTGGTCGCCTCCTACTTCGTGCCGGCGGTCATGGCCGTGGCCGGCGCTACCTTCGTTGTGTGGCTCATTCTCGGGCCGTCGCCTGCGTTGACCTACGCCCTACTGAGCGCCGTGGCTGTGCTCATTATCGCCTGCCCCTGCGCCCTCGGCCTCGCCACCCCCACGGCGATCATGGTCGGCACCGGCAAGGGCGCGGAGAGCGGCGTCCTCATCCGCGGCGGCGAGGCCCTGGAGACGGGCCACAAGGTGCAGGCGGCCGTCATGGACAAGACGGGCACCATCACCGAGGGCAGGCCGCGGGTGACCGACGTGCTGGCCGGCGACGGCCAGGCGGAGGAGGTGCTGCGTCTGGCTGCCAGCGCCGAGCGTGGCTCGGAGCACCCTCTGGGCGAGGCCATCGTGTCCGAGGCTAAGGAGCGGGGCCTGGCCCTCGCCGAGGCGCAGGACTTCGTCGCCGTGCCCGGCCTGGGCGTTCAGGCTCGGGTGGACGGACGCCAGGTTCTTCTGGGCAACCTTAGTTTGATGCAGCAACGGGCCGCCAAGCTGAACGGCCTGGAGACAGCGGCCGACGAACTGCTGGCCCAGGGCAAGACAGCGATGTTCGTGGCCGCCGACGGCCAGGTGCTGGGCGTCATCGCCGTGGCCGATACGGTCAAGGAGGGCGCCCACGAGGCCATCGCCGGCCTCAAGGCGATGGGCATCGAGGTCATCATGCTCACCGGCGACAATCGCCGCACCGCCGAGGCCATTGCCCGCCAGGTTGGCGTCGACCGCGTGCTGGCGGAGGTTCTGCCCGAGGACAAGGCCAGGCAGGTGCGCGATCTCCAGAGCGAGCACAAGGTGGTGGCCATGGTCGGCGACGGCATCAACGACGCCCCCGCTCTGGTTCAGGCCGACGTAGGCATCGCCATCGGCACCGGCACCGACGTGGCCATGGAGGCCTCGGACATCACCCTCATCCGCGGCGACCTGCGTGGGGTGGCAACCGCCATCGCTCTCAGCAAGAAGACCATTCAGATCATCCGCCAGAACCTGTTCTGGGCCTTCTTCTACAACGTTGCCCTTATTCCCATTGCGGCTGGTATTCTGTATCCTTTGTTCTCGAGGACGGGCGTGCCGGGTGGCCTCCAGCCCTTCTTCGGCGAGTTCGGCTTCCTGAACCCGATCCTCGCGGCGGTGGCTATGGCTTTCAGCTCGCTAACGGTGATGACTAATTCCCTCCGCTTGCGCCGATTCAAGGTGCCAGCGTGAGCTTGACTGGTGAGGAGGCTACGGGGGGCATGTCCCCGGAAACGAGCCAGGGGCAGGATCGGAAGCCGACCAAGGTGGCGCAGCATCGCTACGACGTACAGGATGTCATCCTAGAGTTAGTGCCTGGCAGATGGAGGCGCTTCCTCTGGTCGAAAGTAGGGGGCGGTCGCGTCTTGGAGGTAGGCGTGGGAACAGGGATGAACATGGCCTACTATCCGCCCGAGGCTGCGGTGGTGGCGGTAGACCCCAGCCCGAGCTTTCTGACCTGGGCTGCAAACAGGGCTCGCAAGAACGGAAAGGCGGCGGGACTCGGCGTCATGGATGTCCGGCGGCTGGCCTTTGCCGATGACTCCTTCGACTACGCTGCCACCTCCTTCGTCTTTTGCTCGGTGCCCGACCCCGTTGCTGGTCTGGCGGAGGTGCGGCGAGTGCTCAAGCCGGGCGGCCGTTTTATCCTTCTGGAGCACGTTCGCCTGGGCAACCGTCTCCTTGGCCGGCTCATGGACTTCTTGAACCCGCCCTGGCTGCGCCTGTCGGGGGATAACATCAACCGCGACACCGTGGCCAACGTGCAGAGGGCGGGCTTTCAGGTGGTGGCGGTCGACAGCCTCTTGGGTGGTCTGGTGAAGGTGATCGAGGCACGCAAGGAGAGCCAGTGAGCGCTGTCCTGGGCCTGCGCACGACAGCAGCAGTGACGACGGCCAAGCTGGTGGGCGCCCTCAGCCGCCGCCTGGGCTTCGGTGGTGGCACCGCTCTCCCCGGCCTGGTCGCCGACGCCGTCGTCCCAGGCCTGGCGGCTCGCCTGGCGGCCCGGCTAGGCCACGGCTCCGTCCTCATCACCGGCACCAACGGCAAGACGACCACCGCTCGCCTGGTCAGGAACATCGCTAAGGCCGCCGACTACCGCCCCGTCCACAACCACAGCGGCTCCAATCTCATGCGGGGCATCACCGCCTGCCTCATCGAGGCGACGGATGCCCGCGGCCAGCTCCCTCAGCCCGAACGACGCCTGGGCATCTTCGAGGTGGACGAGGCGACACTGCCAGAGGCGGCCGCCGCGCTCTCTCCCCGCGTCGTCGCCTTCACCAACCTCTTCCGCGATCAGCTCGACCGCTACGGCGAGGTCGACAGCGTGGCTGCCCTCTGGCGGCCAACCGTGGACTCTCTTCCCCCTGCCACCACCGTCGTCCTCAACGCCGACGACCCCGGTGTGGCCGGCTTGGCCGACGCCTGCCGCGGGCCCGTCCTGTTCTACGCTGTCGGCGACACCTCCTGCGCCGTGGAGCAGATCGAGCACGCCGCTGACGCTCGCTGGTGCCCCTCCTGCGGCCGCGAGTACACATACAGCGCCGTCTTCTACGGTCACGTGGGCCACTGGGTCTGCCCCGGCTGTGGCAGGGCCCGGCCGCCCGTCGACATCGAGGCCACCAGGGTCGAGCAAAGCCCTGACCAGCCCCTGCGCCTGGCTCTGTCCACTCCCTCGGGCCAGTTCGATCTGTCGTTGCCCCTCATGGGGCTCTATAACGTCTACAATGCCCTGGCGGCGGTGGGCGTCGGCGTTGCTCTGGGCGTCCCCGCCGACGCCATCCGAGAGGGCGTCGCTTCCTTCACTGCTGCCTTCGGTCGTCAGGAGAGGATGATCGTCCGCGGGCGCGAGGTGCACACTATCCTCGCTAAGAACCCCGCCGGCCTGAACCAGGTGCTGCGAGCGATCAGCGCCGAGGAAGGGCCGAAGAACCTGCTGTTCCTCCTCAACGATGACATCGCCGATGGGCGGGATGTCTCCTGGATCTGGGACGTGGACTTCGAGATGCTGGACGGCCAGGCGGCCCTTCTCCTCGCTTCCGGCCGGCGGGCAGCCGACATGGCTCTCCGCCTGAAATACGCTGATATCGACGCCGCTCCCGCCATCGAAGAGGATACGGAGAGCGCCCTGAAGATGGCCCTCGCGCTCACGCCGGAGGGCGAGCGGCTGTACGTCATTCCCACCTACACTGCCATGCTCCGTGTGCGCAAGCTCCTCGCCCGCTGGGGCCAGCGTCCGCCTTTCTGGGAGGAGAGCTGAGGCTGTGGAAGCCGCTCTTCGCCTGGCCCACCTCTACCCCAAGCTGATGAACCTCTACGGCGACCGCGGCAACATCATCTCCCTCCGCCGCCGCTGTCAGCAGCGAGGCATCACCCTGGCGGTGGACGAGCTGGCGCTGGGCGACGCCCTCGATCCTGCCGCCTACGACCTGATTTTCATCGGCGGCGCCCAGGACCGCGAGCAGCAGCGCGTGGCGGCCGACCTGCTCGAGACCAAGGCCGAGGCCCTACACCAGGCTGTGGAGCAGGGCGTGGTGCTCCTGGCCGTGTGCGGCGGCTATCAGCTTCTGGGACGTCACTATCGCCCTGCCGCCGGCGAGGAGTTGGCGGGCGTCGGCATCTTCGATGCCTGGACCGTCCACCCCGGCCCGACGGCTAAGCGGTTCATTGGCAACGTGGTTGTGCGCTGGCAGGGCGGGACCCTGGTCGGCTTCGAGAACCACGGCGGCCGCACCTATCTGGGGCCGAGCGCTCGGCCACTGGCGAAGGTTATTGCAGGCTTCGGCAACAACGGCAGCGACGGCAGCGAAGGGGTGGTGCAGGGCGAGAACGCCTTCGGTACGTACCTCCACGGCTCGCTCTTGCCAAAGAACCCCCGCTTCGCCGATCATCTGATCGCCCAGGCGCTCAGGCGCAGGCACGGCGAGGTCGAGCTGGCGCCCCTGGACGATGCCATCGAGGAGCGCGCCCATGCCGAGGCGGTTCGCCTGGCAAAGAAGAAGCCGATCTTCGGGAGAAGGTGAGATCGTGGAGGAAGTAACTCTGACCGCGCCCGATATCTCTTGCGACCACTGCATCGCCGCCATTCGCAAGGCTCTGTCCAATCTGTTGGGGGTGCAGTTCTTCGACGGCAACCTCCAGACAAAACAGGTCACAATTCGGTATGATCCGTCTGTGGTGCGACTGACGGCCATCGAGAAGGCCATGAAGGAGGAAGGCTATCCGCCTGCTAGGTAACCTGGCCGGCCTCGGCCTGGTGGTGCTGGCGGCAGCAGCGGCCGTCGCCCTGGGCCTAGTTTTCACGTCCTCGTCTGAGGATGTCGACACGGATATCAGCATCGTCCGCTCGAGTCCGACCCCCACCACCGAGAACGTCCCCTCGCCGACCCCCACCCCCACCACTGTGCCCACAGCGCCCCCCATTGTGGAGGCCGTCGTCCACGGCTTCCAATACCCCATCGCTGGTGCCTGCCTCCCCTCTCGCGAGGAGCTTATGCCCAACGCCCCCCGCGAGTATCGCTGGGGCATTCACGAGGGGATCGATTTCTACCCTGGCTACAACTGCGTGCCCATCGAGCGCGGGACGCCCGTGCTGGCCGCCAAGACAGGTATAGTCATCCGCATCGACCACGACTATCAGGCCATCACGGCCGAGGAGATGGACGCTTTGCTGGCCCGCTGCCAGCAGCAGGGCTACACGGATGAAGCGGACCTGGATCGCCTGCGCGGCCAGCAGGTCTGGCTCGACCACGGCAACGGCATCGTCACCCGCTATGCTCACCTCCTGGACGTAGAGGTGGGGATTGAAGAGGGCATGGTGGTGGAGGTTGGGCAGGTCGTGGGATACGTCGGAAACTCGGGAACGCCCGAAGGCATCAGCGATCCCAACCTTGAGAACCATCTGCACTTCGAGATCCGTGTAGGCCCCACTTATCTGGGGGAAGGCCTCTCCGTCGCCCAGACGCGCCGCGTCTGCGAGAAGGCATTCTCCCCCTAGACTTCGCCAATGACTGATTGGGTTAGCCGCCTGGCCCCGTGGAATCCGTTGCGGGTGGCCTGTTTCGATCTTGGGGCCCAGCGCCAGGCGCGTGATCTAGCCGCTGGAAATGTGGTATACAGAGAGGTGCTAGCTCTCGCCGGCACGATGCGCGGCCCGCGCGTGGTGATCAGCGATGGCGGCAGTCGGCTCCTTTTGAACGAGACTCTGGTGCATACTGACCTTATCGGATCGGTCTACGGCACGAGGGTGGCTATCCCCGGCGATGGTCGCGCTGGTTGCATCGGGGCGAAGCTCGATTCGATAGAAGGAGAGGAGCAGGATGGAAGCTCTTAACGCCCTGGCGCCTATGGTGATCAAGATCGGCATCGACCCCCAGCTTTTCGAGGTCGCCGGCCTGGAGATCACCTGGCATGGGCTGTTCACTGCTCTGGGAGTGGTGGTTGGCGTCCTGATGTCGGCCTTCCTGGCCCGGCGTGCCGGCATCGACGAGGACACTATCTACAACATGGCCCTCTTCCTTGTCATCGGCGGCATCATCGGCGCTCGCACCCTCTACGTTCTGGAGCACCTCGGCGATTTCCAGGACGACCCTCCAGAGATTTTCGCCATCCAGACCGGCGGCATCTCCATCTACGGCGCCCTGATCGGCGGCACCCTTGGGGCGGTGGCCTACGCCGCCTGGCGCCGGCTGCCCCGCTGGGGGATGATGGCCGATGTGGCCGCTATTGGGGCTATTCTGGGCATGGCCGTCGGTCGCGTCGGCTGTCTCGTCAATGGCGACATCTACGGTAGGGTCACCGACTGGCCCATCGGCGTCGTCTACACCAACTCCGATAGCCCCGCCTATCCCATCTACTCCGCTGTGGCCCCACAGTTGGCTCAGCAGCCGGTTACTGCCTACGAGATAGCGGGTGACCTCGTCATCTTTGCCCTGCTTCTATTCGTCCTGCGGCGGCTCTTCAAGCGTGACGGCATGATCTTCTTTGCCTGGGCCTTCCTCTACGCCGCCATGCGCTTCGGCATCAGCTTCCTGCGGGGAACGGACATCGGCGGTTATTGGTACGGGGACGATCTCGTCCTTGGGGGCCTGCGCGTCGCTCAGCTCATCGCCCTGGCGATAATGGTCCTCGCGCCTCTTGCCGTTGCCTTCATTCTTACTCGTCGCGCGCCTGCCCGCTCCGAGAGACGTCGCCTAGCGCGCGCTGAGGGCCCCGCCGTGGCGGAAGACCCAGACAGCGACTGAGGCAGGCCAGCAGGGAGCCATTCGCCCATCAGTAGCGTTTCATGCCCGTCGAGGGGAACTAGAGAAGGACGCAGCGGTCTTCTGCTCCTGAGAGAAGCACGAGCCGCTGAGACGTTGCCGACATGCCCATCACCTTGACTTTGCTGAGACGCGGTGCATATACTACCTGTGGTGTCGCCTCTCTGGGGCGAACCTTAGTGTTTCTTGGGCGGGACACTCGCTCATTTTGTCTTTACGTGGCAACGCCCGAGTGGCGCAATGGTAGCGCAACCGATTTGTAATCGGTAGGTTGGGGGTTCGAATCCCCCCTTGGGCTCCAGTGATGATGTGAGATAATGGCGGGGTGGGTGAGTGGTTAAAACCGACAGGCTGTAAACCTGTTGCCTGAAATGGCTACGGAGGTTCGAATCCTCCCCCCGCCACCAGAAAAGCGAAAATTCAAGGGAAGGCTGGAGGCGATAAGCCTGGGCCCCTATCGGTCACAAGCCTGCCCACATAGCTCAGTAGGTAGAGCACGCCCTTGGTAAGGGCGAGGTCGCCGGTTCGAATCCGGCTGTGGGCTCCAATTGTCAAGGAGGTATGCCGGCATGGCCAAGAAGAAGTTTGAGAGGACCAAGACCCACGTAAACGTGGGCACCATCGGTCACATCGATCATGGCAAGACTACCTTAACATCCGCTATAACCAAGGCCCTCGCACTCAAAGGCCTAGCCGAATATGCTGACTTCTGGAGCATCGACAAGGCGCCCGAGGAGAAGGCGCGCGGCATCACCATCGCCGTCGCCCACATCGAGTACCAGACCGAGAAGCGCCACTACGCCCACATCGACTGCCCAGGCCATCGCGACTACATCAAGAACATGATCACCGGTGCCGCCCAGATGGACGGCGCCATCCTCGTGGTGGCAGCCAACGATGGTGCCATGCCTCAGACCCGCGAGCACGTGCTGCTCGCCCGTCAGGTCGAAGTGCCGGCCATGGTCGTCTTCCTCAACAAGACAGACATGATGGAGGACCCAGAGCTGCTCGACCTCATCGAACTGGAGGTGCGGGAGCTTCTGAATAGCTACAACTTCCCGGGCGATGAGATGCCGATCGTGCGCGGTAGTGCTCTTAAGGCCATGGAGAGCGAAAGCACCGACCCCAACGCGCCAGAGTACCAGTGCATCTGGGAGATCCTGGACGCCGTCGATAGTTACATCCCAGCCCCCGAGCGGCCACGCGACAAGCCCTTCCTCATGCCCGTCGAGGATGTATTCGGCATCAAGGGGCGGGGCACGGTGGCCACCGGCCGCATCGAGCGCGGGGTGATAAAGCCAGGGGAACCGGTGGAGATCGTCGGCATCCGCGATACCCGCGAGACGGTGTGCACTAGCGTGGAGATGTTCCGCAAGATTCTGGACAGCGGCGAGGCCGGTGACAACGTAGGCTGCCTCCTGAGGGGCATGGAGCGAGACGACGTGGAGAGGGGGATGGTTCTGGCCGCTCCTGGCTCCATCAAGCCCCACACCAAGTTCGAAGGCGAGGTCTACATCCTCTCCAAGGACGAAGGCGGCCGCCACACTCCCTTCTTCGCTGGCTACCGGCCCCAGTTCTACATCCGCACCACCGACGTCACAGGCGTCGTCACCCTCCAGGAAGGCGTGGAGATGGTGATGCCCGGCGACAACGTCAAGCTATCCATTGAACTGATCCAGCCCGTGGCCCTGGAGGAAGGCGTCCGCTTCGCCATCCGCGAGGGCGGCAACACAGTGGGCGCTGGCGTTCTTACCAAGGTACTGGGGTAAAGAGGAGGCTCTTCTCTACTTTATGGCTAAGAAAGAAGACCGGGTGGTAATCCATCTGGCTTGTACAGATTGTCGCTCGCGTAACTACACGACGACCAAGAACCGCCGCAACGACCCCGACCGGTTGGAGTTCCGCAAGTTCTGCCCTCGCTGCCGCGGCCATCGTCTGCATCGGGAGGTACGCTAGCGCCAGGCGATCCTGTCTGTCGCTAGGTAGGGCTCAGGGGAGAGAGTGTGCTGAGATGAGTCGCGAGATGAGACGCCATCCGGTGGGCGCCGGAGGCCCCAAGCGGGGCCGGAGTGCCATCCCCCGCGCGGCAGCGCGGGCGGCGCCCGGCAGGGCCAAGGGAGGGCTTCTCTCCTGGCGTCCTCGCTGGATCACCGATATCATCACAGAGTTGCGCAAGGTCGTGTGGCCCACCCGCCAGGACACCCTCCACCTGACCGTTGTCGTCCTGATAGTGGCCACCCTCATCGGCATCGCCCTGGGCGGCCTCGATCTGGGCTTTGCCTGGCTGGCAGAGCACGTCCTCTTACGATAGGCGGTGCGATAAGTGGCGGCACGTAGGAAGAAAACCCCGGCGGTCAAAGACGCCACCCCTCCCGAGGAGTCGGTGCCAGAGGCTCCTGCGGCTGAGGAGGAGCAGCGTCAGGAAGAAGAGCAGCGGCCAGACGACGACCGCCGCTGGTATGTCATCCATACCTACTCCGGCTACGAGGACAAGGTCAAAGCCAACCTCGAGCACCGCGTCCAGAACATGGACGTAGCGGACCTCATTTTTGAGGTTATCGTCCCCTGCGTGGACGAGATCGAGATCCGCGATGGCCAGCGGCGCACCGTCCCCCGCAAGATTTTCCCTGGCTACGTGCTCGTGCAGATGATAGAGCTGAAGCAGGAGGATGACACCTCGGTCTCCAGTGACGAGCGAGTACGCTCCAGCCGTGCCTGGTATGTCGTCCGCAACACCCCAGGCGTCACCGGCTTCGTCGGCTCTGGCCAGCATCCCACTCCCCTCGACGAGACCGAGGTCAGCTCCATCCTGCGTCAGATGCGTGCCGAGGAGCCCAGGGTCAAGGTCGGCTTCACCATGGGTCAGAGCGTGCGCATCATCGACGGCCCCTTCATCGACTTCATCGGCACCGTGGACGATATCAACGTCGACAAGGGCAAAGTGAAGGTTCTGGTCTCCTTCTTCGGGCGGGAGACGCCCGTGGAGCTGGACTTCCTTCAAGTAGAGAGGCTGTAGATTGGCTAAGAAAATTCGCGCCGTCCTCAAGATCCAGCTCGAGGCGGGCAAGGCCACCCCTGCCCCGCCTGTGGGCCCGGCCTTGGGTCAGCACGGGGCCAACATCATGGCCTTCTGCAAGGACTACAACGAACGCACTGCCTCCCAGGCGGGCTCCATCGTCCCGGCGGAGATCACTATCTTCGAAGACCGCTCGTTCACTTTTATTCTCAAGACGCCCCCTACCTCGGAGCTGATCAAGCAGGCGTTGGGGCTGGAAAAGGGAAGCCCTACCCAGGTGCGGGAGAAGGTGGGGGAGATCCCCCGCCAGAAGCTGCGGGAGATCGCCGAGATCAAGATGAAGGACCTAAACGCTGATGACATCGAGGCGGCCATGCGCATGGTCGAGGGCACCGCTCGCAGCATGGGCGTAGAAGTGGTGGAGACGGCAGGCTAACCATGCCCAAACACGGCAAGAAGTATCTGGAAGCCCTGGCGAAGATAGACCGCAGCCAGCGCTATCACCCCACCGAGGCGGTGAAGCTGGTCAAGGATGTCTCCTTCGCCAAGTTCGATGAGACGGTCGAGTTGCATCTGCGCACCGCGCTTGACCCCCGCAACGCCGACCAGCAGTTGCGCGGGACGGTGGTATTGCCCCACGGCCTGGGCAAGGACGTGCACGTCGTTGTGTTCGCCGAAGGGGAAGGAGCCAAGCTGGCGGAGGAGGCGGGCGCCGATTACGTGGGCAGCGATGACCTGGTGAAGAAGGTCGAGGACGGCTGGACCGACTTCGATGTGGCCCTGGCCACCAAGGAGACGATGAGCAAGGTCACTCGCCTCGGCCGCATCCTCGGCCCGCGCGGGCTCATGCCCAACCCTCGCTCCGGCACAGTCGTGGAGCCCGAGGACATGCCCAAGGCCATCCGCGACGCCAAGGCGGGCCGCGTCGAGTTTCGCCTGGACCGCACTGCCCTCGTGCATGCAGCCGTAGGTAAGGTAAGCCTGGACGAAGAGCAGCTTCTGGAGAACGTGGCCACCCTAGTGGAAGCCATCGTCAAGTCCAGGCCGACGGGCGCCAAAGGCCAGTACATCAAGAGCGCAACCCTGACCACCACCATGGGCCCAGGGATAAAGCTGGACCTCCAGCCCACCCTATCCCTTACCACCGGTTAGGGTCTATAATCGAATAAAGAGATAAGCCACAGACAGCGGGCGGGCCCCACGGCCCTTAAACGTCCCGGACGATGCCCGCCGAGGCAACGAGGCAGTATCGCGGCCTGAAACCGCGCTACCGCCCTCGAAAGGGAAAATGAAAGCCCTTGCCTTGCTGTGGCAGGGGCTTTAAAGTTTAGGCTTGTTTAAGGAGCGATCATGCCCACACCTAAGAAGGAGCGGATGGTCGAGGAGCTGCGAGAGCGCATCGCTCGCAGCACCATCGCCGTCGGGGCTGACTATCGAGGCCTGACCGTGCCGGAGATGGTCCAGCTACGGCGAAAGATGCGCAGCGCCGGCGTCGAGCTGAAGGTGGTGAAGAACACCCTCACCCGCCTGGCCGCTGAGGGAGCGGAGAAGCCGCTCCTCAATGAGCTGATCGAGGGTCCCACTGCCCTCGCCTTCGGCTACGGCGACATCATGGACGTCGCCCGTGCCTTCGGCGAGTACCTGCCGAAGGCGCCCGCCGCCTTCTCCGTCCGTGGCTTCTACCTGGAGGGGCAGATCCTGCCCGCTCGTGATCTCGTGGAGCTGGCAAAGCTACCGCCCAAGGAGGTGTTCCTGGCCCAGGTGGCCGGCAAGCTGCAGTCGCCCCTCGTGACTTTCGTCACGCTGCTGGAGGCGCCTCTGGTCACCTTCGTGGGCCTGATGCAGGCAACCCAGCAGGAACTTGTAGGGCTGTTAGAGACGCGCGCCCGTCAGATGGAGACCGCCTAGCACGGTTCTCCCAAGGCAATCATTCGTTAGGTAATGGAGGGAGGAAAAGAGCATGGCTGAACGAGTAGACAAGGTACTCGACCTCATCAAGGAGATGACCATCCTGGAGCTGCGCGACCTGAATCAGAGGCTCCAGGATGAGTTCGGCATTACCGCCGCTGCCCCCGTCGCCGCCGTTGCCCCTGCCGCAGATCCCGGAGCCCCCGCCGCCGCGCCTGAGGCCGAGGAGGAGAAGACCGAGTGGACGGTTAGGCTCAAGGACTTTGGCGCCAACAAGATCAACGTCATCAAGGCCATCCGGCAGGTGACAACCCTTGGTCTCAAGGAGGCCAAAGACCTGGTGGAAAGCGCCCCGGCTACTGTCAAGGAGGCCATACCCAAGGCCGAGGCCGAAACCGTCGTGAAAAAGCTGGAAGAGGCAGGCGCTACGGTCGAAATGCAGTAGAATAGAGGAAGCTGAGGGGTCGCGGGCCGAGGGTTCGTGATCCGTGACGGAATCATGACCTGCTACGTTTGCGGCAAAGAGGCTACCCGTCGCTGCCCCCGCTGTGCCAAGCCCTACTGCGATGAGCACGGCGGTGAGCTGTGCGCTGCCTGTCAGGACCCGGCCAGCGCCATCCCTTCGGGCACCGTCTTCCGTGGCTCCCTCTTAGCTCTTCTGGTGGCCTCTGTCCTCGCCCTCTGGCTCCTCATACAACCGCCCGGCCTGCCCGGTGGCGAGGCCGGCGAGGAGGCCGTCCTTCCCCTGCCGACAGTCACGCCGGTCGCCGTGGCCAGTCCTACGCCAACCCCTTCGGCAACGCCCACGGCGACAGCCACGGCCACTCCTTCGCCGACGGCCAGCCCTACGTCCGAGGCCACTACCTCGCCGACGGCCAGCGCCACTCCTGAGGCTACGCCGACGTCCGTGCCCACCCCCACTCCCGAGCCGTCTCCCTTCATCGAGTACGAGGTTCAGTCCGGCGATACCCTGTCCTCCATCGCCCAGGCTTACGGCGCCACCATCGATGACATTGTCAGCATCAACGGCCTCGCAAGCCAGGACGTGATTATCTCGGTGGGCCAGCAGCTTCTGGTGCCTAATCCGGCGGCCGAAGCGCCTTAGGAGCGACCAAGGCCATGAGCTCGTCTGAGGCGGTGGAATATCGGCCAACCATCCGCGACCTGCCCGCCTCCGAGCGCCCCCGCGAGAGGCTCCGCGAGCGGGGAGCTGCCGCTCTCAGCAGTGCCGAGCTCTTGGCCATCATCCTGCGCACTGGCGCTCCCTCCGAGAATGTCCTTGCCCTCGCCGGTCGCGCCCTGGCCCGCTTCGGCGGCCTGGCCGGCCTGGCCAGGGCCAGCTTCGGCGAGCTCTGCGGCGAGCGGGGCGTGGGCGAGGCTAAGGCGGCTCAGGTGAAGGCCGCCCTGGAGCTGGGCCGCCGCCTCCTCTCCACCCAGCCCCAGGAGCGAGCGACAGTGCAAGCGCCCCAGGACGTGGCCAATCTGGTCATGGCCGAGATGTGCCTCCTCGATCAGGAGCACCTGCGAGTCCTCCTCCTGAACACCAAGAACCAGGTGCTGGCCATGCCCGAGGTCTACAAGGGCAACGTTAACTCCACCCTCGTGCGGTCAGCCGAGCTCTTCCGAGAGGCTGTCCGCGAGGGCTGCCCCGCCCTCATCGTCGTCCACAACCACCCCTCCGGCGACCCCACCCCCAGCCGCGACGACGTGGAGATGACCCGCCAGATGGTGGACGCCGGCCGGCTCCTGGGCATCGAAGTCCTCGACCACATCGTCATCGGCCGCCAGAGCTTCGTCAGCCTGCGCGAGCGCGGCCTGGGGTTCCCCAAGGCCTAGCCTGAATGGAGACTGCTTATGCCTGACTATCCCATCATCGACGCCCACCTTCACACCTACCCCAGCCCGGAGATCGGCTGGCAGGCCCAGGGTGGAGTCGGCCAAAGTGGCCACGCCGGCACGATCGAGGAGCTTCTCCCCCTCATGCGCGAGGGCAACATCGCCAAGGCGGTAATGGTGAACATGACGCCCGTGTTCGATATGCGCCAGGTCGCCCTCGCCAAGCTCCCGCCTGACCTGCCCGCCGCCCACCGCGCAGGCGCCGAGGAGCAGATCCGCCTCGACCTCGTCGGCCGCTTGCAGAGGCGCAACGCCTGGACCTGCGCCGTGGCCCGTGAGAACCCCGCCCTCGTGCCCTACATCAGCCTCGACCCCAGCATGGACGGCGTCACCATCGTTCAGGAGATTAACGACCGGGTCAAAGAGGGAGCCAGGGGCATCAAGCTCCATCCGGTCAGCCAGCGTTACTTCCCCGACGACGGCCGCCTCTACCCCGCCTATCACAAGATCGAGGAGCTGGGTCTGCCTATCATCTCCCACTCCGGCAACTTCCCCCAGAACGACGAGGAGTACGCCCGCCCGGCCAACTTTGTCGGCGTCATTCGCAACTTCCCCGGCCTCACCCTTGTCCTCGCCCACATGGGCCGCGGCTATCTGGACGAGACCGTGGAGATCGTGCAGACCTACCCCAACGTCTACCTCGACTCCAGTGCTACCATCGAGGGGACAATACCCTCCCCCATGCTGTCGGACGAGGAGGCCGTCGCGATCATCCGCCGCGTCGGCTGCGACCGCGTCCTCTTCGGCTCCGACTGGCCCTGGTTCCATCCCATCAAGGACGCCCAGCGCATCGACAGCCTCCCCCTCAGCGCCGAGGAGAAACGCCTCATCTTCTACGAAAACGCTCAGCGCGTCCTCAAGCTCTAGCGTCCTGCGCTGGTCGAACCGTTGACATGTGCGCCCTCGTGGGCGACAATCCCCGCGACGATGGGGCGACCCCCGCCGCCCGGCCGTAGCAGGAAAGGAGAAGCAACATGCCGTTCTTCTTCAGCGTTGTGACTGAGTATCGTCGCTTGGTGCACTTCCGCTGGGGCAAGTACGTGGGCGTGAAGGGTCCCGGTTTCATCTTCCCCCTCTGGCCCATCATCGATTCGGTAGAAGAGGTCGACCTGCGTGAGATCTACCTCGACGTCGAGCCCCAGACCTGCATCACCAAGGACAACGCCCCCGTGTCCGTCGACATGCTGGTCTACATGCGGGTCGTCAATCCGGAGCAGACCGTCCTGAAGGTTGGCAACTTCATCGGGGCCGCCCGCGGCATGGCCATCACCACCCTCAGGGCGGTCGTTGGTGACATCGTCCTGGATGACGTCCTGGCCAAGCGCGACCAGATCAACCAGATCATGCAGGCGAAGCTCGACGAGGTGACCGACCGCTGGGGCGTCAAGGTGACGGCCGTCGAGATCCGCGAGATCCTGCCCCCGCGCGATATTCAGGACGCCATGAGCCGCCAGATGTCGGCCGAGCGCAACCGGCGAGCGGTCGTTCTGGAGGCCGATGGCCAGCGAGAGGCGGCGATCAAGGTGGCCGAGGGCAACAAGCAGGCCGCTATCCTCAGCGCCGAGGGCGAAAGACAGGCCGACATCCTGCGCGCTGAGGGCGAGAAGCAGGCCGAGATCCTGCGCGCCGAGGGTTTCAGCCTCGCCCTGGACAAGATCTTCTCCGTGGCCAAGAACATCGACGACAAGACCCTCAGCCTCCAGTACTTCGAGACCTTGAAGTCCATCGGCGAGAGCCCCGCCACCAAGTACGTCTTCCCCCTCGAGTTCACCAACTTCCTCCGCCCTTTCACCTCGCTCGTCGGCGGCCAGGCAACGGGGGACGGCGGCTCGCGGAAGAAGTAGGAGGCACGAGGCTAGGACGTGACGCTTTCCCCATCCGCCACCTGGCGCTTCATCGATAGCGGCCCGGCTAGCGGCGCTCGCCAGATGGCCGTGGACGATGCCCTCCTCACCCTCTGCGGCCGAGGCGAGTCGCCGCCCAGCCTGCGCCTGTTCAGTTTTCGTCCTCCCTGCCTCTCGCTGGGCCGCTTTCAGCCCGCCTCGCCCGAGGTCTCCCGAGAGCTCGGCCTGGAGGTAGTGAGACGGCCCACCGGCGGTCGGGCTGTCCTCCACCGGGGCGACATCTGCTACAGCGTCATCGCTCCCGCCGATCATCCATTGGTGGCGGGAAGCATTCACGAATCGTACGCCAAGATCGCCCGCGCCCTGGCCGAGGCCCTCGCCATTCTCGGCCTGCCGTCGCTGGAAGAGGCCGCCGCCCAGGGCCGCCTGCCCGAGGCTGACTGGTGTTTCGAGGCGTTAGCGCCCCATGAGCTCGCCCTCGATGGCGCTAAGCTGGTGGGGAGCGCCCAGTTGCGGCGCGACGGCGTTCTCCTTCAGCAGGGGAGCATCCGCCTGGCGCATCCCAACGGGGAGCCCCCGCCAGCGGCATCCCTGGAGGAAGCGCTGGGCCGCCGCCTGTCCCGCCGCGAGATCGCCTCGGCTCTGGTGGAGGGCTTCCGCCGCGCCTGGGGTGTGCAGTTTCGCCGCGGCCGCCTCATTGCTGAAGAGGAGCAGTTAGCTCAGCGGCTGGAGCGGCAGAGATACGCTAACCCCACCTGGACGTTGCGGGTCGACGCCAGTAGCTAGTCCAGAAGTGACTGTGCCTCCGCCTGCACGATGCGATAGACCTCGGCCAGTGGCCTGCCGCTGGCCTCGGCCAACCGCCGACAGGCCTCGTACTCGGGCGCCGCTTGCGGTCGCTCTCCGGGCAGGCGCTTCACCTTCACCACCGCCGGCCCCAAGCTGGACTCGAACGCCAGCACCTCCCGTTCCGCCTCCTGCCGTCGCACCTCCCGCAGTCGCACCCCCAGCGTCGACGTCTCCCGCAGGATCAGCGAGACGATGGCGTCCTCCACCTCCAGCGGGCAGATTACGGAGAGGACGACTCCGGGGCGACTCTTTTTCATCTGAATGGGCGTGAGCCACACGTCGGCGGCACCGCTGGCGAACAGCCGCTCCTGCACGTAGCCTAGGATCTCCGGGCTCATGTCATCGATGTTCGTCTCCGCCAGGAGCATGAGCCGCCCGCCCTCCTCGACGGTCGTACCCAGCCACAGGCGCAGCACGTTGGGCCAGCCGGGCACGTCTCGGCTGCCGGCGCCGTAGCCCAGGCAATCCACGTTCATCGCCGGACGCTGGAAGCGAGCAAGGGTGGTGATGATGGCAGCGCCCGTGGGCGTCAGGAGTTCTTGCTCTTCTCCACCTCGCTGGGTAGCAGTCGGCGCCCCAACCGAGGCCACAATCTCCAGCGTGGCCGGCGCTGGCAGGGGTAGCGCGCCATGTGCGCTCTCCGTCGTGCCGCCGCCCAGCGCCAGAGCCGACGCGAACAGCTCTTGCACCCCCAGCAGGCGCAGGCCGACTACGGCCCCCATCACGTCCACGATGGCGTCCACCGCCCCCACCTCGTGGAGGTGCGCCTTCGCCAGAGGCAGGCCGTGTACCTTGGCCTCTGCCTCGGCCAGGCGGCGGAAGATGGCCGTCCCCTTCTCCTTATCGTCGTGAGGCAGAGAACCGCCCTCAATGATGTTCAGGATGTCGGCCAGTCTTCTTGGCGGTTGCTTCTTGGCCACCGTCACCCTGACCTGGCTGGCGGCCAGGACCGACCGGCGCACCTTGCGGGCGCTCAGCCGATAACCCGTCAGCGGCAGCTTGGCTAGCTCCGCCCTCAGGCTCTCCAGGGAAAGGCCGGCATCCACCAGGGCGCCCAGGATCATGTCGCCGCTGGCGCCGGAGAAGCAGTCCAGATAGCCAATCCTAGTCATCGTTCGGACAATCAGAAGGGGACAAGGCTCTCCCTAGGGGAGGGCATCCTTCATGCTCTGGGCCTGTGCCTCGGCGAGCTGCTGGATGAAAGCGCCGCTTCCGTCCCCCATAGCCCAAACGGCCATCAGGCTGGCCCGAGCTGGCCCCTGCCTGAAGAGGACGAAATCGTTGGCGAAGGTCTCCTCGCCGATTCCCACCTCCGGCGCGGCTTTGGCCGTGACGCGCAACCACAGCATCTCATCCGTCAGCGCAGGGCTGTCTATCTCCTTCACCTCCACATCCTCGGCACCAGCGAACAGACCGGCCCAGTCGGTGGTACGCGTCGTCTCCACCGCATCGGCGAACGAGGCGCTGGCGCCTTCCTCGCTGCTGTAAAGGCTGGCCGTGCTGTTGGCCAGGATGAGCCCTACCTCGCTCTGGACCTGGGGGTTAGCCTGATAGGTCACGTCGTGGCCCAGGATGTACCCCCACTCCTGCAGTTTCACCAGCCGCTCTTCGCGGTTCTCACCCCCGGCGGCCGATTCTTCAGCGGTCACGAAGAACTGCTCCGCCAGGATGACGCCTGACGGCAGATCCTCCAACTGGAGCACCAACTGCCTGAGCTGATCTTGCACCTCGGAGGTCTCGGGAGTGGAGGTGGAAGCAGGAGTGGGCGTCACCTCACCATCGTCACCGTCGCAGCCCATAGCAGTAACAAGCAGGAAGGCTATCAGAACCGTCAGACCGCCTACCACCAACTGAAGCTTTCTCACCACGCTATGCCCTCCTTCAATCCTGGCGCTTCTGCCAGGCCAGGCGGTTGATCATCGCCGCCAGATAGCCCGCCCCGAACCCGTTATCGATGTTCACCACCGCCACGCCCGGAACGCAGCTATTGAGCATGGCTAGCAGGGGGGCCAGGCCCTGGAAGCTTGCCCCATAGCCTATCGATGTCGGCACGGCGATGACCGGCGCCGCCACCAGACCGCCCACCACGCTGGGTAGCGCCCCCTCCATGCCTGCTACCGCCACCACCGCCTTCGATTCTTGAAGCACGGCCAGATGGTCCAGCAGGCGGTGCAGGCCCGCCACTCCCACATCGTATATGCGCTCCGCCTGACTGCCCACGAGTTCCGCGGTGACTGCCGCCTCTTCGGCCACCGCCAGGTCGGAGGTGCCGGCGCAGACGATGGCCACGCCCGTCAGCAGCGGCTCATCGCGCCGGTTGACGCTGATCGCCCGCGCCGTGGCGTGGTAGGCCGCGTCGGGGATGCGCTTCTTGAGGGCAGCATAGGTCGAGGCATCCACTCGCGTCACCAGCACACGATCACCCTGGCCAAGAAGCCCCTCGGCGATGGCGATGATCTGCTCGTCTGTCTTCCCCTCGCCGAGGATCACCTCCGGGAAGCCCTTGCGCAGCGTCCGGTGATGGTCTACCTCGGCGAAGCCCAGATCCTCGTAGGGGAATCGCCTAAGACGTTCCAGCGTTTCATCAATGGACAGGGTTCCCGTTTGAAGCGCGATGAGTAGCTCTCGCAGCCTGGCGTCGTCGATGCTCCACCTCCTACCCGCCTGCCTCAAGCAGGACGGATCATAGCATTGGCCCCAGCTTGCGTAAACCTGACCGCCGTCACATAATGGCGCGAGGATGAAGCCGAAGGCGACCGCCAGACGCTTGGTCAGCGAAACCTGGGAGCGCGTATTTTGGCTCTCTTGGCTCCTTGCGGCCTTGGGCTTCGTCATCGTGGCCGGCTTCGCTGCCGCCACCGATTACTTCCCGGCCGACCTCTGGCTGGCCCATCGCCTTCAGGATATCGACTCCGCCGCCTTCAGCGATGCCCTGGACTGGGCCAGCCGCCTGGCTGGGTTGCCCCTCGTGGCAGTCGTTGCCCTTGGCGGCGCTTTAGGCCTGGCGCTGTTGGCCAGCCGCCTCGGAGCGATATGGCTGGTGGCGGCCCTTGTAGTGTCCCTGTCGGACAGGGGCGTCAAGGTCCTGGTGGACAGGCCGCGCCCGTCGGATGACCTGGTGGACGTGAGCGACAAGGCCTCGGGCCTTTCCTTCCCCAGCGGCCACGTCACCGCCGCCGTCCTGGTATACGGCTTCATCTTCTACCTGGCCGCCGTCCTGATCCCCGCCAGGCCCTGGCGCCTTCTGGTTCAGGCGTCTTGCCTCGTCATCATCGTGCTGACAGCACTGCAAAGAGTGTACGTAGGCGTCCACTGGCCCAGTGATGTTCTGGGAGGCCTGATGTTCGGTGGCCTTGTCCTATCGTTTCTGATCTGGAGCCACCACCGTCTCCGCCCTCTTATGGTGGGCACATGGCTCTTCGCTAGAACAGGCAAAGAACGATGAACTGGCTGGATGTGGCCATCGTGCTCGTCATCGCCTGGTTCACCTTCGCCGCCTACGGGGCCGGCATCATCCGCGAGGTGATCACTGTCATCGCCTTTGTGGTGGCGGTCCTGGCCACCGGCTTCTACTACGACGACCTTGCCGAGAATGTGCTCCTCTTCATCAACGACGACATCGCCGCCAACGTAGCGGCCTTTGTAGTGCTGTTCGGATCGGTAGCCTTAGGCGGGCAGTTGGCTGCCATTCTGCTCAAGCATATGGTGAGCTTGCTCCGCCTGGGCTGGCTCGATCACCTGGCAGGCGCCGTCTTCGGGCTTCTCAAGGGGCTCATCCTCGTCGAGGTGTTCCTTATTCTGTTCACCACCTTCCCCTACCTTGGCCTGGACAGCACTATCCGAGGTTCAGCCATTGCTCCCCTCTTCCTGGACGGCGGTCCCATCCTGCTGAAGCTCCTGCCTGGCGAGTTTGATGACGCCGTCGGTGCCTTCTAGCATGAGCCTAGATAGCGTTCCTTCGATTTTCACGGAAATCATAACTCGCCGCGTGACTAGCCTCAGATATGTAAATTGGCGCAGGGCTTGACAAATCGTGTATAATAGCACAGATTTTTGGGCATCTTAGTATTGCCTGTTTGGAGATAGGCACGACAAAGCTGTAGAGGTAGTGGCAAGCTACTAAGAGGCCTTTTGACGGTGGAGGTTTATTATTAAGCATATGCTTATCGCCCGTCGCCAGGATTCTCCTGATACGACGGGCCGAGGCAATCGGGCCAAAATAGCGGCTCCCACGCTTACAAAAACCATAAACCGAAGATACTATCGACACACCATACTACTGGTCACTCTAATCGCTGCCACCCTCCTGGCGGCGTGGCCAGGCTCACGGGCTATCATCCAGGGCAATTTCGCTGCTGAGTTGCCGGTTTGCCCAGTTACCCCGTCCGAGCAGGTTACCAGCGATTCCTACAGAGACGGTTACCTGCGTGCCACTGTTCTGCTCATTACCGACACTGGTCTGGGACCTATCGATGTGCTGGCGGCCAGCGCATCCCCGCAGATACCGCCAGTGGAGGAGCCCGTCCAGGCGGTAGAGACGCCCGAACCCGTAGTAGAGGCAATCCCTGTGCCGGAGGAGGCCTACTTCACCTACGTCGTCCAGCAGGGTGATACGGCCGCCTCCATTGCCGCTCGCTATGGCCTCCAGCTCGACTCCCTCCTCTGGAACAACTCTGAACTGCGAACCGACCCCAATCTTCTTATCCTCGGCGAGGAACTGACTATCCCCACCAGGGACGGCATCCTCTACACCGTTAGGCTGGGCGATACCCTGCTCGACGTCGCTGATATCTACCAGGCGGATGTGGAGAACATTGTTGGCTTAAGCTCCAACCAGATCGGCGACGCCGATAGCGTTCTTGAGGGATCCGTTCTCTTGCTTCCTGGGGCGGTGCCGCCTCCTCCGCCGCCGGTTGTGGAGCCCGAGCCCTTCTACGCCGCCGCTGCTCCAGAGGAAGCCTATCCTGCCGACGACTATTCGTCTGCCCCGCCCGCTGCTTCAGCCGGAGCCAGCGGCTTAATATGGCCGATTGTGGGTACCATCAGTGACTACTTCGGCACGCCCAGGGGCGGCGGTACCTACCATTCGGGCCTTGATGTCGTTGCGCCCACCGGCACTCCCATCGCTGCGGCGGCTTCCGGCCAGATAGTGCTGGTATCCGCGGGCGGTGGCTACGGAAACTACGTCGTCGTTCGCCACGATGACGGCACCGAGACGCTCTACGCCCACCTCTCGGAGGTATGGGTGGTACAGGGGCAGTGGGTGACCCAGGGCGAGAGCGTCGGCGCAGTCGGCGCCACCGGTTGGGCCACTGGCCCGCACCTCCACTTCGAGGTTAGGGTGGGTGGTGCTCCCGTCGATCCCCTGTACTATCTACCCTAGAGGCCGGGACCACCCTTCGGCCGTCTCGTCTAGCGCTTGTAGTCCAGCACTATCACCTGCGTCTCGTCGGGCAGGTTGCTGGCGTTATACGAGACCTTCGGCAGTGGTTCCACCTGCGGCAGGCCCATTTGCGTGAGGAAGCGCTGAAGCGGGTCCAGATGAGCTCCTGAATGCGCCGTCTTGTAGTGCATCGGGATCACCACCGACGGTTCTAGCAGGCCCACCACCTCGGCTGCTGTGGCGCCGTCGATCGTGTTCTTGCCGCCCACAGGAATGAGCAGCACGTCCACGCCGCTCATGTCCTCCGCCTGCTCCACCGTGGGCAGATGGCCCAGGTCCCCCAGGTGGCAGAGGCGAATGTTGTCCATCTCGATCATATAGGCCGTGTTCTTGCTTCGCTGTGGGCTCTTCTTTCCCTCGTGGTAGGTGTGTATGCCGGCAATGAAGACGCCGCCTATTTCATATTCGCCGGGGGCTGTGATGACCACGGGTTTACCGGTTATCGCTTTCAGGTAGCTGTGCCCGGGGTGGTCGTGGCTTATGGTGACGATGTCAGCCGTGAGTTTACCGATGGAGTGGCCGGTGGTAGGCGGACAAGGATCAGTGACGACCGTAGCCTCGCGGCTGCGCAGGCGAAAGCAAGAATGACCGAGCCAGGTGATCTCCATCAGGCGACGGCGCTACTCGACCTCCTCTTCGACCGAGGAACGCGCCTCTAGGCGCTGGGGAAGGAAAACTATTCGGAAGGCGGTTCGCCTTCCTCCTCTTCTTCTTCGCCGCCACCGCGGCGACGCCACCACATGAGCGCTGCCAAGGCTG
The DNA here is from genome assembly GCA_964512285.1 of uncultured Dehalococcoidia bacterium. Classification (GTDB taxonomy): domain Bacteria; phylum Chloroflexota; class Dehalococcoidia; order SM23-28-2; family SM23-28-2; genus SM23-28-2. The sequence goes on from CAZEJO010000026.1 coordinate 23,342, forward strand.
CGCCCAGGCCGGCGAGCAGAGCCATCAGCTTGCGTAGAGGATGCCCTCCGCCACGCTCCTCCTCGCCTTCAGTGGTCTCCTCTTCTGCCATCGCGGTCATCTCCTTCCCGCTTGTTTGTTAGATCCCCAACCAGCACCCACCTGGCTACCGCCAAGCAGATGCGCGGCGAGTATAGCAAAGGCGCAGGCAAGCGGTCAACACTTGACACGATCTCCAGGCCGATGTTATGGTGGAATAGGAGTTAGCACTCTCAACCTTAGAGTGCCAATTTCCCTCTGGAGAGACAGACATGCTTAGCGATAGAAGGGCGCGCATTCTCGATGTCGTCGTCAGGGAATACGTTGACAGCGCTACCCCTGTCGGCTCGCGCACCATAGTGCGCAAGTATGGCCTCAAGGCTTCGCCCGCCACCATCCGTAGCGAGATGGTGCGGCTCGAGGAGGAGGGCTATCTCACCCAGCCTCACACCTCGGCCGGGCGAATCCCATCCGATATGGGCTATCGCCAGTATGTAGAGAGCCTGATGGAAGAGGAGGAGCTGTCGGACGAGTTCAAGCGCACCATCCGCCACCAGTTCTACCAGGTGGGGCCGGCCCTCGAGGCCTGGGCCCAGCTCGCCGCGGCCATCCTCGCTCGCTCGGTCGAGAACCTGGCCCTGGTCACCGCTCCCCATCCTGCCCACGCCCGTCTGCACCGCTTGGAGCTGGTGAAGGCGGGCGATGTCCTGGCCCTCCTTATCGTTGTGCTTCAGGAAGGGTATCTTCGTGAGGAGACCATTGCCCTCGATCGAAACCGCTCCCAGGAAGAGCTCACCCGAACGGCCCAAAGGCTCAGCTCCTTGTTCACTGGCCTATCGGCAGCGGAGGTCGAGCAGCAGATTATAGAGCTGTCTCCCTTCGAAGACGAGGTCACCCAGGCCGTTGTTCGTGTCCTTGAGACGGAGGACGCGTCCAGCTACGAGCCTGCCTACCTGGACGGCCTGCGCAACGTCCTCAGCCAGCCCGAGTTCGCCCAGCCCCGGACGATGCTGGAGTTCCTGGACGTCTTGGACGAGCACAGCCTACCCAGGCTTATCCCCTTCCACTGGGCGGTTCCTGGTGGTGTCACCATCATCATCGGCGCCGAGAACCCGCAGGACGCCATGCGTCAGTGCAGCCTGGTCGTCGCTCGCTACGGTCGGCTCGGCGGCGTGACCGGCGCCCTCGGCGTGCTGGGCCCGACTCGCCTCCCGTACCAGCGCGCCACCTCCATGGTGCGCTACATGGGCTCGCTCCTGGGTGAGCTGGTGAATCTGTATTATTCTTAGGAGGCTTTCGGCAGAGACGATGGTTAACGAGCAAGAGAAGGAAAACGGCGGCGAAGGCGCCCCGGGCGGAGACCCGGCGGAGGCTCCAGCGGAGCCGCAGACCCTCGAAGATGTCAAGACCCTGCTCCAGAAGGAGAAGGAGGAAGCCCAGCGCTTTCTCGCCAACTGGCAGCGGGCGGAGGCCGATTTCGTCAACTACAAGCGCCGCGCGGAGCAGGAGCGCGCCGATGCGACGCGCTTAGCCAACGCTGCCCTTATCATCAACGTCCTGCCCGTCCTCGATGACCTGGAGCGGGCGCTCGCCAGCCTGGACATCCAGCTCATCGGCCTCACCTGGTTCGACGGCATCCGCCTCATCTACCGCAAGCTCCTGCTCGTGCTGGAGAGCGCCGGCGTCAGCCAGATCGAGGCCGAGGG
>CAZEJO010000027.1:0-24806 GCA_964512285.1 uncultured Dehalococcoidia bacterium
GACGAGCGCGCCACTCCTTGTGGATCGGCTCGCCCGCCTGAGCGGCCAGATAGAGCGCCTCGAACTCGTTGAGGATACCTGCCGCCAGCGCCTCTCGCGACACCTCCCGCCCAAGCTCGGTCATGACGCTGGTGGCCAGGGGGGTCGCCTCGCCATAGGCAGCCATGTCGGCGTTGACGTTCACGCCGATGCCCACCAGGGCATAGCTCACACCTTCGCCCACCAGCTCCGACTCGCTGAGAATGCCAGAGAGCTTTCGTCCGGCCACCAGCACATCGTTGGGCCACTTCAGGCTCGTCTGCAGACCCGCCAGCCGCTCGATGGCGCGGGCCACTGCCAGAGCGGCGATGATGACCAGCGCCTTCAGGTGCTGAGCCGCTGGGCGGAGGACGACGGTGAGGTAGAGGCCGCCCCTTGGCGAGGTCCAGGAGCGCGCCAGACGGCCCCGGCCCGCTGTCTGGCGACCAGCCAGAACCACCGTGCCCTCGGCTGCACCCGCCCGGGCCAGCTCGCGGGCCAGGTCCTGGGTGGAACCGAGAGCCGCCCGATACTCCAGACGCCGCCCGACAAAGCCGGTCGTGAGGCTTCCCCTCAGGACCTTGGCGGAAAATCTGGCGGTCATGGCAAGGGAAGGATATACCGCCCCCAAACAAAAAGCCAGCCCGCCGTAGCGGGCTGGCTTTCGCGCTAGGCCTCAGGGCCTAGCCCGCCATCACCTCCAAGGAATGGCGGTGCGGGTGGACGGGCCTGAGGCCCTCGCTACTATGATCGTCCATCCACATCACCTCCTTTCCTATAATCAATACTAACAGCTTTCCAGGTAGGAGGTCAATCGACCGCCGTCATCGATCGAGGCCAGTGGGCCTAGGAAAACATCTCCCGCAGAAGCTCGCGCGCCACCCGCCGCTCGTCCCAGGGGATGACCGTATCGCCGATGGTGATGGACTGCTCATGCCCCTTGCCAGCCAGGAGCACAATGTCCCCATCGACCGCCATGGCCAAGGCGTGAGCGATGGCCTCACGCCGGTCAGCGATACGAATGAAATGATGCCCCTCGTGTCGGCCGGCTTTCTCCAAGCCCTGAGCGATCTCCGCCAGGATGGCCTGGGGATCCTCCTGGAAAGGGTTATCGTTGGTGAGGACGGCGAAGTCGGCCAGCTCGCCCGCCGCCAGCCCCATGCCCGACCGGCGCGGCCTCTCCCTTCCGCCGATGCAGCCGAAGACGACGATGAGCCGCCCCCGGCATCGCTCGTGCAGGAACGTCAGAACGCGCCGCAGGGCCTCGGGTGCATGGGCAAAGTCCACCACCACCGTGAAGGGCTGCCCCTCGTCGATACGCTCCAGGCGGCCCGGCACGCCAGGGAAAGACCCCAGAGCCTCCCTGACGGCAGCCAGCGACATGCCCTGAGAGAGCGCTACCGCCGCCGCCGCCAGGCTGTTGTAGACGTTGAATAGGCCGGGAAGACCGACGCTTACCTCCATCTCGCTCCCTTCCGCCCGCAGACGAAAGCGTGAGCCCCACTCGCTAGGAGCGATATCCGCCGCCTGGACATCGGCCGCCTTCTCCACACCATACGTCACGATTCGAGCCCGCGTGAGGCCGGCGAAGCGGGCGACGGCGGGCTCGTCCGCGTTGAGCACGGCCACCTTGTCCACCCCTTTGTCCGCCGCCTCGTCCAGCATGGCGAATAGGCGACCCTTGGCCGCCAGGTATTCCTCCCGCGAGCCGTGGAAGTCCAGGTGATCGGCGGTGACGTTGGTCACCACCGCCACATCGTATTCGCAACCGTCCAGGCGGTGCAGGGCCAAGCCGTGGGAGGTCGATTCCAGGATAGCGTAGTCGACCCCAGCGCTCGCCATCTCGGCCAGTAGTGCCTGCACCTGGAGCGCCTCGGGTGTGGTGAAGCGATACTCGTTGGGCAACAGGCGGTCGCCCACCTTGGAATGGACGGTGCTCAGCATCCCCGTGCGATAGCCCCCTGCCTCCAAGAAGGCGCTGATAAGGTGGATGGTGGTGGTCTTGCCATCCGTGCCGGTGACGCCGACGACCCGCAGCCGTCTTCCCGGATGGCCGTAGAAGGCGGCCGCCAGGGCCGCCAGAGCCCGGCGACTGTCGGGCACCACGATGGCGGGCAGGCGACCTCCCTCGACGGCAGCCTGCCACTTCGCCCGCCGGTCGGCTTGAACGACCACCGCCACGGCGCCGCCAGCCATCGCCTCGCCTATGTAGTCGTGCCCATCGACCCGGAAGCCCGGCACGGCCACGAACAGAGCCCCCTGCGCGACCCGGCGAGAATCACTGCAGATGGCCGATATGGGGACGTCGCCGCCCAGGATCTCCTTTTCGTCCAGTTCGCCGGCTAACTGATGCAGATGCATGAGAAAGAAAGGATAAGAGGCCCCACCGCCGCGCCTCTAGCGCAGCATCAGCCAATACCTGACACCGTCCAATTCCTGGAACCCCAGCCGCTCGTACAGACGGCGCGCCTGGACGTTGTCCCGCCGCGTACCAAGCTCCACCCGAACGCAGCCGCTCTTGCGAGCGTGGTTCAACGCCTCTCGCATCAACTTGGCCCCTATACCCTGACCGCGGTGCTGCTCCAGGACGAAGACGTCGTCGAGATAGCTGAAGCACCCTGCCCCCTGGGTGGTGGGCACAATAGCCAGCGACAGCATGCCGCACAGCTCGCCCCCCTCGACAGCGAGGAACAGATAGAAGGGCGAGGCAGGCGCTACAGCATCGTCGAACAGTTTCGCCAGGCGGTGCGCGGGCGGCCTTTCCTCATCGAGTTCCTGGTAGAGCGCCTCGGCCAGGACAAGAAAGGCCTGCCAATCCTCAGCCGCCGCCAGTCGAACCTCCGCCTGCGATTCCGCTCGTTTGACCAGCCGTCTACCAAACATGTCGCTTGCTCACAATCTACTGCCTGCGCGGAGGCAGGGCAACCTGCCACGGAGACCGTAGTTGGCCATCGCAGGCTGCGGCATCAGCGAGGTCCTAGGTAGCGGCAGCCATTATGGCGCTGCTCATCGCCGCGCCGCCTATGGTGGCCGGCGAGACGACGTCAGGGTCGATAAGAACGTTCAGGCAGGCGGGCTTTCCGCTCTTGAAAGCTCGCTCTAGGGCCGGCACAATGTCGGCAGGCTTCTCCACCAGTTCGCCGTAGGCCCCCAGGCCCTCGGCGGCCTTCTCGTAGTGCACCAGGCCCAACTCGGTGGCTACCGTTTGTCCCTTGCCGCGAGTCATCTCCTGGCCGTGCTTGCACATGCCCCAGGCCTTGTCGTTGAACACCACTACCACGACGGGCAGGTTGTGCTTGGCGGCGGTATTGAACTCCGCGAAGTTGAGCCCGACCGACCCGTCGCCGGTGGTGACCAGCACGGGCTTATCTGGATGAGCCAGCTTGGCCGCCATGCCGAAGCTAAGGCCAACCCCCAGGCAGCCCAGATAGCCGTGCGATAGCCAATGCCCCGGCCTCTTCACCACCGCAGCACTGTTCATCCAGTCCCAGGCCTCGCCGCCATCAGCCACGATAATGGCATCGTCGGGGAGGAAGCCAGCGACTTCGCTGGCCAGCCGGAAGGGATGGATGGGCGGCTCGCTGGACGCCAGGGCAGCGGCGAACGCTTGTGAGCGCCCTTGCCGCGTCCTGCCGAGAACCTCTAGCCAGGCGTCTCGCTGAGGCCAGGGGCGCTGGCGGGCACTGCCCAGCAACTGGCGAAGCACCTCGCGGCAGTCGCCCACGATGCCCAACTGGACGTCCCGGTTCCGACCGATCTCCTCGCCCTCGATGTCCACCTGGATCACCTTGGCATCGGCCGGAATCAGAGAGAGGTAGCGGCCGCCCGTGAACAGCCCCAGGCGGGCGCCCAGAACGAGGACCACGTCCGGCCGGCCGGCCGCCAGGGGCACGAAGTCACCGAACCCCAGGGGCGTGTCCTCAGACACACAACCCCTGGACTTGTTGTTCATGAGAACCGGCACCTGGGTCAGCTCAGCGAACTCCCTCAGCTCGTCCGTCGCCTGAGCGAACCACACGCCCCCTCCAGCCAGGATGACCGGCCGCTGAGCGCTCTCCAGGAAATCCACCACCTTGGCGATGGCCTCGGGCTGAGCCGCCGGCGGCGCCTTGGGGCGATACTCCTGGGGGAAAAACACCTTCTCCTCGTCCACCTGGGCTTTCATCACATCGTCGGGAATGTCCAGGAACACCGGCCCCGGACGCCCCGTTGTGGCCTGGCGCAAAGCCATGGCCGTGAACTCGGCGATACGCTGGGGGCGAGTGATCGTATAGGCCCACTTGGTGATCGGCCTCATCATCTCCACCTGGGGCAGCGACTGCTGAGCCGCAGTCTCGTCCTCCACCAGGGCACTGCGCCCTGCGAGCACCAGCATGGGGATAGCATCTACGTAGGCATTGGCCACAGCCGTCACCACGTCGGTGACGCCCGGCCCGGAGGTGACCGCCGCCACCCCAGGACGACCGGTCACCCGCGCCCAGGCGTCGGCCATGTGCCCCGCCGCCTGCTCGTGGCGGGTGTCGATGATGCGGAAGCCGCGGCTCTCGGCGGCGTGGAGGATCAGGTCGACATCGCCAGGGAGGGTGAAAATCTCGCGGATGCCCTCTCGTTCCAGGATGCGGGCCACCATCTCGCCACCGTCAATCTTGGCCATATCTTTTCCTCCCCTTCGAGACGCTCTCTGCCCATCGCTGGCTTGTTCAGGATGCGGCAGGATTATACAATGCCTCTCGCCGACTGCCAATCGGAGGGCCAGTTCAGAAGGAGACAAGCCGTTGAAGGCGCTAGTGTATCGCGGCCAGCAAGAGGGGCTGGTGGTGGAAGAGGTGGACGACCCCCAGCCTGCCCCGGACGAGGTGCTGATGAAGGTTCGCTACTGCGGCATCTGCGGCAGCGACGTCCATCTCTTCGCCATGGGGATCTTCTTCCTCGGCACCACTCCCGGCCACGAGGTGTCGGCCGAGGTGCTCAGCCTCGGCGCCGACGTCAGCGGCTGGCAGCCCGGCGATCAGGTGGTGGTCAAGCACAGGAACTGCGGTCAGTGCGAATACTGCCTGGCCGGCCGGCCTGAGCTCTGCCTCCAGCCCGAGGGCTTCGGCATGGGCATCCGGCGGGGAGCATTCGCCGAGCTGCTGGTCTCTCACCACAGCACCCTCCTGCGAGTGCCGCCGGGCCTCGACATAGCCCACGCCGCCCTGGCCGAGCCGCTGGCCGTCGCCGTGCACGCCGCCGACGTATCGGGCATCGAGGCCGGTCAGTCGGCCGTCGTCACCGGAGCGGGCCCCATCGGCCTGCTCGTCACCGAGGTGCTCAGGGCCCGCGGTGTACAGCCGATCATCGTCAGCGAACCCTCTGAGCCGCGCCGAACACTGGCCGCCAAGCTGGGGCCTGACCACGTGGTCGACCCTAGCGCCGCCAGCCTGGCCGACCTCGTGCGGTCCGAGACCGGCCTGGGCGCGCACGCCGTGTTCGAGTGCACGGGCGTGCCGGAGGCCGCTAACGCTGCGCTGGGGCTCCTGCGCCCCGGCGGCGCGATGCTGGTGGTGGGCCACAGCGAGAAGTCATACACCCTGTCCAGCCTCATGGTCATGGCGCGCGAGCTACGCATCGAGGGCGTATTCGGCAGCGGCAACTGCTTCCCTGCCGCCCTCGACCTGCTGGCCGCCGGCAAGGTCCACTGCCAGGACATCATCACCCGCATCGCCCCGCTGGCGGAAACCGAGGCCTACCTGCGCGAGCTGCACGACGCCCGCAGCCACGGCAAGGTGCTCATCGACCCCTGGGCTGCCTAGTAACGCAAGAGAGCCACGGCAGGCAGACTCGGGCTGCTGGCGAGTCAGTCTACCTTATCTCTGAGCAGACGCACTGAAGCACTTGGGTGTCGCGCCAGCCAACCAGCTCGCTGATGCTCGTTTGAGGCTCCCCTGCCGTCCCGACGCCTATCACCGTCTCGATGCTGCCGCCGATCCTGATGCTGCCACTATCATCCAGGGGAATGTTGCTGACCTCCACTTGCACCGGGTAGGTGAAGGCCAGGAGGGAGACACCGGCAGCTACGATGGCTCCGACGAGAGCGCCAACGAGTGCGGCGATGGCAAGTCTGTACATACTGCTACCTCCAACTGGATTCACCAGAGATTCTACCAGAGCACCCTGATGCGGCGACATGGCCGTGGGGCGAGTCCCGCGCCCCCGCTCGAGGATGGCGCTGGCCGGTCAGCAGCGAACTCAAACCCCTGCCCAAACAGAGACCCCGGAGCCGGTTCAGCCCCGGGGTCCTAGATAGCATGCGGCGCTAGATGCGCTATCGGTCCTATGGCATCGGCACAGACGTGGCAGCGCCCGAAGTGGCGGATGCAGACGCAACTGGAGTCCTCGTCTCCCGAGCCAGGCTTGTCAGCAAACGCATCTCATCAGCCAGCAGGCGAGTGATGAGAAAGCGCTGGCGTACCCTCTCCCGCCCAGCCAGTCCCCGTTTCCGGGCCTCCTCGCGATTCTTCAGAAGGAACAGCACCCGCTCGGCGCACTGCTCGGTGTCGTCCACAAGGAAGCCTCCCGCGCCGTCCTCCATCTGGATCGGGATGCCGCCCGAGCGATTGGCCACCACAGGCGTCCCTTTCCACATCGTCTCAGAGACCACCAGGCCAAAGCCCTCTCGGATCGACTTCTGAATCACCACGTCGGACGAGGTCTGGAAGGCGCACACCTCCATGTCCCCTACACCGATCAAGTTCGTCAGCACGTGGATGTCATCGTCGCCCTGCGTCTCGGCGACGATCTCGGAATACATCTCCCACACCTCGGGGTCATCTGAGGCCATGGAACTGAGCAGGGCTAGCTGGAGGCCAGGCACCTCCTCTCGCACCATGCGGTACACCTGAACCACGCCCAGCGGGTCCTTCCAGGGATCGAAGCGGGATACCTGGGTCACGAGGGGCTGGCGGGGGTCTATGCCCCGCCAGGCCCGAATCTCCTGGCATATTTCCTTTGAAAGCCCCACATTCTTCGGGCTCAGAGGATCGATGGCCGGGGTCATCGTAACCACCCGCTGGTGCTCCAGCCCCGGCGGCACAAAAGCATCCAACGTGAATACCAGAGCGTCATACTCGGCCACGAATGGCAACATGAACTCCAAGACGCTCTCATTCGGTTCAGAAGTGTCGATGTGGCAGCGCCAGATCCACTTCGCCCCGTTTGCCCCCCGGAAGTGGCGGATGGCGGCGGGCTGAGGGTCATGCACAACGATGAAGTCGTACTCCTCATCCAGAAGCTGAGCGTTGCGGGTGTTGTACTTGAGGTACGTTTCGCGAGCGGCCCGCGTCAGCTTACAGGATCCACCTTGCAGGGCATTGTGAACGTCCTTGGTAACGTCGAAGAACTCAGGGCGGGCTGAGATAAGCTTCCAGTCGGCCTGAATGCCCAGGCCACGGTACAGAGGCACGATCGACCTCAGCAGTTCAGAGACCCCGCCACCGTAAGTGGTGGCGTTGATGTGAGCTATGCGGGCCCCCCTCAGAGGCGCCGCCAGTTCTCTTATTTCCTCCACAACCTCCTCGCCGATAATGTGGGTATAGGCACCCAGCGATCTCGGTCCTACGTCTACGTGATCCAGCATGGCATCTCCTTTTCTCCCTCTCGACCCTCCCTATCGTGCCGAAACATCCCGCGGCTGATACCGCTACGCTCTTACCAGCCGCCAGGCATGCTGGCGTCGACAGTAATCATCGAACTGACCGCAGCGCTTCGGTTCCTGCCCCTCTGCGCTAGCGGGGTCCGACGAACGGATTAGGAGAGGCGTACCACCCTGATGCAGGCACCAGGGCCCCGCGTCCTTTGTTGAATAGGACGCGGGTCGAGCGCCATTGTTACAGCGATGCGCGCAACATTATATGTCTAGCGGGAACGAGCACTTCCTAGCTGAGGGTGGACATTAAAGCCAGACGACATGCTCAAGATGAGTGGAGTTCCATATCGAGAGGGATTCTGCTAAGGCGCGTTGGCGCGCCAACCTAGCCGTGACAAGCAGTAACGGCCCAGCAGGCCTGTAAGCCGAGTTCTGTGCCCCCGACCGAGGTCGGGGCGGTGACCATCAATCTAGGATGGCGGTTGCCCACCACCTCCAGCGGCCAACCCGAGGACAGGCCGGGCGTCCTTATGTCCTCCTATTTGGCCTTGCTCCGCGTGGGGTTTGCCCAGCCGACCGGTCACCCGGCCGCTGGTGAGCTCTTACCTCACCATTTCACCCTTACCCCGAAATCGCAGAAATCGGGGCGGTGTGTTTCTGTGGCACTTTCCGTCGGGTTACCCCGCCTGGGCGTTACCCAGCACGCTGCCCGGTAGAGCTCGGACTTTCCTCACCCCGGCACCTTACATGCCAAGGCGCGATCACCCAGCCCGCTGAGCCAACTCTATTGTAAGACGGGACGGCCCGCCTGCCAAGCTAAGCGCCCGCCCGATCCAGGGCCTGGTTCGCTAGCTTGTCGGCCAGCGCATTGTCTCCACGAGGGATGGCGGTCGCCTTCAAGGAAGCGAAGCGCCACCGCAGGTCTTTCACGCGCCCGAACAGGCGCTTCAGGCCAGGGTTACGTACCTTGTAGCGGCTGTCCATCTGCCGTACGACCAACTCCGAGTCCGTCCGCAGCTCGACGTGTTGCGCCCCAAGGGCAAGAGCCGCCTCCAGACCAGCGATGGCCGCTCGGTATTCGGCCTGGTTGTTGGTCGCCCGGCCGATAGCCTCAGAGATACGGTGGCACTCCCTATTCTTATCGTCAAAAATGACCGCGCCGATAGCTGCCGGCCCGGGATTACCCCGCGAAGCGCCATCGGCGTAGACCACCCAGCATCCTTCGGCCGTGACAACTCTCCTTACAGATGCAGCAGAACGCGGATGCGATCGTCCCACACCACCACCCGCTCCACCAGCTCCCCCAACAGCGATTGCTGCTCGAGTGGGGCGAGATGATCCCACTCATCCTTCAAGCGAGCCAGCGCCCGTTCCTTCTGCTGTTGCCTCTCAGCCGCCGACGCCTGCTGCTTGACGAATCGCTCCGCCTCCGCCAGGCTCTCCTCCAGCGACAGCCCCTCCGCCGCGACGTCCACGCCAAGGGACCGCATCCGCTCGCCACTGAGACGCCCCCGGGCCGCCTCATTCATGTACTCTTCCAAACGCTTGTCCAGACGGCGTAGACGACCGCGCAGGCGACGACAGCGCGCCTCCGCCTCCTTCAGCAGCGCCGCATCATCGCCCGCTTTGGGGACGGCCACCACGGCCGACGAGTTGTTGCCCAGAAGGGCCTGCCGCACCTCTTCCTCCAACTGCGCTGCTCGGCGCGTGTGGTAGTCGCACAAGCTACGGTTGGTGCGCGACTCGCACTGGTAGTAGCGGTACTCCGCCCACTTCTCGGAGCCATCGCGCCGTCGCCAGCGCTGGCGACGGCTCACCCCGATCATCTTGTTGTCGCAGTATCCGCAATAGGCCAGCCCCGATAGCAGAAAGAGCGAGGTCTGCCGCTTGGCCTTCTCCTGACGGCGAGAGCTCAGGCGCTCCTGCACCCGCCGGAAGTCATCGCTTGAGATAAGGGCGGGATGGCTGGCAGGGACGCGTACTCCGAATCGACTGTAGGTGCCCAGGTAGCTGCGATTCCGCAGGATATCGCGCACGGTCACCATGCTCCAGAGGCCATCGCGGTGGGTGCGCATCCCCTCCTCGTTGAGACGACGAGCGATGAGGCGAATGCCCAGACCGTCCCGCAGATAGAGACGAAAGATGTAGCGCACGACAGCGGCTTCCTCGGGCACTATCTCCAAACGCCTCCGTGGGCCCACTCGATAGCCGAAAGGCGGCCGCCCAAGCACCTCACCTTTGACAGCCTTGCGCCTCATGGCCGCCTGCACCTTCTGTCCCAGCCGCTCGCCCTTCTTTTCCGCCCAGAGGGAAAGCAGCGTGGACTCGGGATCGGTGCCGTCCTCCAGACACATCACCTTCACACCCAGGCTGGCCAGTTGGAAGTAGCGCCTGGCTGCCTCCCACAGGTCACTCCCCAGGCTGGTCAGGGAAGGAATGACGACCACAGTGAATCCACGGTCGGGCCGCTGCTTGAGGAACTCGATGAGTTGACGGTAGCCAGTGCAGTCGTCACCGGCGGCGGGATCCAGGAAGGTAGCCGCCGCTTCATAGCCATTCTGACGGCAGAAATCCAGGAAGGCACGGCTCTGCTCAGCCAATGGCTGGCTGCCGCTTGTCTCCCGGAAGTAGCCTGCCGCTCTCACAGCTTAGCTCACATACAGAATCCGCTCGCAGCTAACGCATTGCACCACGTCCATGCCAGAGCGAGCCTTTTGCAGTACGGTCATGGGCAGGCTGATCCGGCAACCCCCGCACATGCCTCGCTCCACCTTGACCACAGCCCTACCCTGCCGTCTCTCCCACAAGTTTTCATAGAGGGTCAACACCCTCGCATCTATCAGGTCCGACTGCTGCCCCCGCCTCTCCTCCAGCCCAGCCAACTCGCCTTCCAGCTTCTCCTTCTCGCTGGTCAGATCCTTCTGGTCCTGCCGCCACCTCTCCTCCACCTCGGTCAGGGATTCCCCCGCCTCTCGTAGAGCCGTCTGGCCCTCTTCCACTCGCACCATCAGATCCAGAAGCTCATCCTCTCGCCGCCGCAATTGACCCCTTAGGATGTTCGCCTCATCCTGCATGCCTCCTAGTTCCTTGGGGTTGCGCACCGAGCCCCCGTACAGCTTGCCCTCCACGTCCGAGAGGCGTGAGCGAAGGTCGTCCACCTGCCACTCCAACTCTCGCTGCTGCTTGCTGACATCCTCAAGGGCATCTCGCCCCTCTTCGACCGCCTGGCGGGCGGCGATGAGCTCCTCGCTCTCTCCCAATTGCTCCTCCACCGCTGTCAGGGAAGCCTTGGTGGCCTCGACAGCCGAATCGATCTCCTGAAGAGCGTAAAGGTCGGCCGCTATCGTCATTACTAGCGAGGGCATGAGGCTACCGAACGAAGTACGGGGTAGACAATGCTCGTAGCAGGATTATAGACTTAGAGAGAGGCCCCTGACAAGGCGGCGGCCAATCTGGTGCAGTATTCCACCACGTTTTTTGGGGACGGATTTTCATGCAATTCGTCGTAGGCCCACAACTGCGCGAGCCCGTGGGCAGCGTCGCCCACTACGATATTAGGGAGAGCAAACCCCTACCCCAGGGAGACGCCTCCATCAGCGAGCTAACGGGCAGCGTCGATTTCCTGCGCACGGACGAGGGGATACTGGTCTCTGCCACCCTTCACTGCACTGTCGCCGCCAAGTGCAGCCGCTGTCTGAGCGACATATCCTTTCCTCTCACCATTACGTTCCAAGAGGAATACCTACCCACGGTGAACGCCTCAACCGGCGAGCTCTTGCCCTTGCCCGACGACCCCGACGCCTTCCTCATCGACAAGCACCAGGTTCTCGACCTGACAGAGGCGGTGCGCCAGTACCGGTTGACGGCTGAGCCCATGCAGCCCCTCTGCAAACCCGACTGCCTTGGCTTTTGCCCTCATTGCGGTTATAATCTCAACCGAGGCCCTTGCGGCTGCTCTAGCCAAGAGACCGATGCCCGCTGGGCGGCTCTGGCGGAGCTGACCGCCAATATCGAGCAGGAACAGGAGTCCTAGCGTGCCACCACTGCCAAAGAAGAAATACCCCAAAGCCCGACAGCGACAGCGCCGCAGCCACATCATACTCAACCTGCCCCATCTGGTGCCCTGCCCTCAGTGCCACACCCTGCGCCTGCCTCATCGGGCCTGCCCCGTCTGTGGCACCTACCGCGGACGAACCGTGCTAAAGGTAGAGGAACCGCACCGCCTGCCTGGCCAGCGCTAGCCTTTCCCGCCTTCACCGCTTTTTTGCTATACTTCGCCTGTCCTGCCTGCTGCCCAGCGAGCGGGACATGGAGTGATAGCGATGATATCTCGTCCTAGCCCTGAGGAGGACACAGCCGGCGCTCTGGCGTGGGTCTTCCCCGGCCAGGGCTCGCAGCAGGTGGGAATGGGCCTCGACCTGCACCAGTCCTTTCCCGCCGCTCGCCGCGTCTTCCAGGAAGCCGACGAAGCGCTTGGCCTGCTCCTGAGTCGTCTCTGCTTTGAAGGACCCGAGGACACCCTTCGCCAGACAATCAATGCCCAGGCAGCGATCATGACCGTCAGCCTCGCCTGCCTCCAGGCCGCCCTGGAAGCCGGCTGCCTCCAGGAACAGCCGGCGGCCTTCATGGCCGGCCACAGCCTGGGCGAGTACACAGCCCTGGTGGCCACCGGCGCTCTGACCCTCCCCGACGGCCTGCGCCTCGTGCGAGAGCGCGGTCGCCTGATGCAGGAGGCCGGCGACAGAATCCCCGGCGCCATGGCGGCGATCATCGGCCTGCCAGAGGACAAGCTGGCCGAGCTCTGCTATCACACGCGGGCCGAGGTCTGCAACCTGAACTCGCCTGGCCAGGCGGTCATCGGCGGCACCCGCGAGGCGGTGGCGCGAGCGATAGAGGAAGCCAAGGCCCGTGGTGCCCGTCAGGCCATTCGCCTCAACGTCAGCGGCGCCTTCCACTCCTCCCTCATGCGACCGGCCGCCGAGGGTATGACCAGGGCCGTCGCTCGCACGCCCTTCGCCGACGCCCAGCCGCCCATCGTCGCCAACAGCACTGCCCAAGCGATAACCAGCGCCGAGGACATCAAACGAGAGCTCTTGGAGCAGTTCCGCCGGCCCGTTCTCTGGCAGCGCTCGGTGGAGTACATGATCGAAAACGGCGTCACCACCTTCGTGGAGATAGGGCCGGGACGCGTCCTCACCGCCCTCATCCGCCGCATCGATGGCAACGCCAATACGAAGAACATCAGCGACGCCCCCTCCATTCGTAAGGAGGCTGAATGTAGTGATCGATCTAACGAATAGAGTGGCCCTGGTGACCGGCGCTTCCCGCGGCATCGGCCGGGCAGTGGCCCTAAAGCTGGCTGAGTGCGGGGCCAAGATAGTGATAAACTACAAGCAGAGCGCCGCCCAAGCGGAAACGGCCGCTGAGCAGATCCGCAGCCAGAACGGCCAATGCCTGACGGTGCAGGGCGATGTCTCCCTGGCTGCCGATGTGGAGCGAGTCTTCCAGGCCGCTCAGCAGAGCTTCGGCAAAATCGATATACTGGTGAACAACGCCAGCATCAACCGCGATACGCTGATACTGCGCATGTCTGAGGATGACTGGGACGAGGTTATGAGCACCGACCTGCGGGGAGCCTTCCTCTGCACCAAGGCCGCCCTGCGCTCTATGATGCGCGAGCGCTGGGGACGGATCATCAACATCAGCAGCCTGGCAGGGCTTCTGGGCAACGCAGGCCAGGCCAACTACTCGGCGGCCAAGGCTGGCCTCATTGGCCTGACCAAGGCCGTGGCCCGCGAGATGGGCTCGCGAGGTATCACCGTGAACGCCCTCGCCCCCGGCTTCATCGAGACGGATATGACCAAGGACCTACCGCAATCTCTAAAGGACGAGGCCCTCCACCGCATCATCCTGGGGCGCTCAGGGAAGCCCGAGGATGTGGCCGGGGCGGTAGCTTTTCTGGCCTCCGATGAGGCATCCTACATCACAGGACAGGTGTTGGCCGTGGACGGCGGCTTGGGGATGTAGCCCAAATGCCAGGCAAGAGACGCAAGGCACGCATCATCGCCCTTAAGACCCTCTACGAGCTGGACAGCGTGGGCCACGAGCCGCGGGAGAGCCTCTCACGCCTGCTGGAGGAGAACCCCGCTCCTGCCGATGTGGTTGCCTTCGCCCAGGAGCTGGTGTCGGGCGTGCTGGATCACAGGGAGGAGATCGACGAGGTGATTCGCCAGAAGGCGCCGGCCTGGCCCCTGGATCAGGTGGCAGTCATCGATCGCAACATCCTTAGACTTGCCATCTATGAGATCTTGATTGATAATAGGGTGCCAGTGCGGGCTGCCATTAACGAGGCGGTGGAGCTGGCCAAGTCCTTCGGCGGCGAAAGCTCTCCCAAGTTCGTCAACGGCGTCTTGGGCTCGATTAGCATCATGACAACTGGTTAGAGAGCAGCATCAGGAGGTGAGTCATGGCCACCGTCTTCGAAAGAGTAAGGAAGATCATCGCCGAACAGTTGGGCGTCGACGAAGCCAACATTGCCCCCAAGACTTCCTTTGTGGAGGACCTCAACGCCGACTCCCTGGACCTGGTGGAGCTCATCATGTCCTTGGAGGAGGAGTTCGGCCAGGGGAGCAAGGGCTTCGAGATTTCTGACGAGGACGCCGAGAAGATCGTCACCGTGCAGGATGCCGTGAGCTACATCACGGACCACGGCATCGCCGAGGACGAGCCTGGCTAAGGCCAGCCAGACCTAGCTAGACTGTACTGTTCTTACCCCAGGAGCCAGGGGCCGCGCCTGGCTCCTTTATCGTTTATAATGGTTCTTGCCGTTCGATTTGTCTACGCGAAGCCACGGGGGGAGCATGAACTTTTACGGCGTTGGCCTGCCTGAGATCATTCTCATCCTGGTGCTGACTCTCATTGTGGTCGGCCCCCAGCGTCTTCCCGAGCTGGCCGCACAGCTCGCTCGCCTGGTGCGCCAGACCCGCCGTTACGCTGGCCAGGTTACCAGCCAGCTCAAGTACGAGCTGGGCGACGTCACCCAGGACTACGAAGACCTGCGCCGCGAGCTGCAACAGCTTCGGCAGGAGTTGACCCAGCAGGCCAAGCCCCTTCAGGACGAGTTGGACGCCGCCAAGGCCGACCTCAAGGCAGCCAAGGAGTCTGTCGAGAAGGCCACCGGCAAGGAAAAGCCGCCCTCCGAGGGGAAAAGCTAGCACCCCCTTGAGCCCACCCCTTCACCCCAACGATGAGTACTAGACCCACCGCCGAGGAGCCCTCCAGCCAGCCTGAGGACGAGGCCAAGGAGGGCAAGTACATGACGATAATGGACCACCTCGGCGAGCTCCGCTACCGCCTCATCGTCTCGGCTCTCACCGTCGTTGCCACCACTGGCGCCTCCATCTATTTCGCCGGCCGCATGCTCAACTTCCTCAAGCAGCCCGCCGAGGACCGCAGCGACGCGTTCTTCCTGATATTCACCGAACCCATGGAGGGCCTGGTTGCCCACTTCCGAATCGCCCTCATGGCCGGCATCACCTTTGCCATGCCCATGCTCATCTACCAAGCGCTGATGTTCGTCACCCCCGCCCTCACCAGCAAGGAGAAGCGCTGGGTGTACTCCATCGTCTTCGCTGCCACCCTGGCCTTCGCTGCCGGCGTGGCCTTCGCCTTCTACATCGCCCTGCCGCCCGCTCTTGACTTCCTCCTCAACTACCCTGAAGACGTCGCCGAGCCCCACATCAAGATCGGCAGCTACGTCGATTTCGTGACTCGCCTCCTCCTCTGGACGGGCATCGTTTTCGAGACGCCCCTCCTGATCATGGGCCTGGCCCGCTTCGGCGTGGTCAGCTCCCGCCAGCTTCTGCGCTTCTGGCGCTATGCCATCGTCGGGGCCTTCGTCGTGGCGGCCATCGTCACCCCCAGCATCGACCCCGTCACCCAGTCGTTCGTGGCCGGCCCGATCATCGTGCTGTACGGGCTGGGCGTTGTCCTCGCCCGCCTGGTGGAGCCACGGCGAGCCTAGCCAAGCGCATTTGACGGCCTTGCCCCTTCGTGCTAATATCCATTCGAAAGGTTGTTCTTGACCGCTCCTTCCAGGGTGCGGGCAATTGTGTATTTGGGGAGTGCTTTACCGTTTACGGCTTAGAAAATGTCGGCTCTCACAGAGCTCTACGATAAGATAGCCGTCTGCCCCGACTGTGACCTGAGCCGCGGCCGCAATCGCGCTGTCCCCGGTGAGGGGCCGGAGGACGCCGAGATCATGTTTGTCGGGGAGGCGCCGGGCTTCTACGAGGACCAGCAGGGCCGTCCCTTCGTCGGTGCCGCCGGTCGCCTCCTGGAAGAGTTGCTGGCCTCCGTCGGCCTTAGCCGCGACCAAGTCTACATCGGCAACGTCATCAAGTGCCGCCCACCCGAGAATCGCGACCCCCTGCCGAAGGAGATCGAGGCCTGTCGCAAGTGGCTTACGCGCCAGATCGAGCTGATCAAGCCCAAGGTTGTTGTGCCCCTGGGACGCTTCTCCCTGGGCTGGTTCTTCCCCAACGAGTCCATCGGTCGGACGCACGGCCAGGCCCGCTGCCGCGATGGCATCTATTATCTGCCCATGTACCACCCTGCAGCCGCCCTGCACGCCGCCAATATGCGCCGGTCCATAGAGGAAGACTTCCACAAGCTCCCGCCTGTCCTCGAGGAGGCCCGCAAAGGGCCCAAGGAAGAAGTGCCGGAGCCCCAACAGATGCGCCTCTTCTAGTTTGCTGAGCCATGGCTAGAGACAAACTACGGATAGTCCCTCTGGGCGGCCTGGGGGAGATCGGCAAGAACATGATGGTGATGGAGCTCCCCAATGACATGATCCTCATCGACGCCGGCCTCATGTTCCCCAAGGAAGAGATGCTGGGAGTCGACCTCGTGATCCCCGACATCTCCTACGTCCGCGAGCGGCGGAAGAAGCTGCGGGCCATCATCATCACCCACGGCCACGAGGACCACACGGGTGCCCTGCCCTATGTCCTGCGCGAGCTACGAGCGCCCATCTACTGCACCAGGCTCACCCACGGCCTCATATCCGTCAAGCTCAAGGAGCACAAGCTCCTCAAGGAGGCCGACCTGCGGATGGTGAGCCCCGGCGATAAGATCCGCCTGGGGCCCTTCCAGGTGGAGTTCGTCCGGGTCACCCACAGCATCCCCGACTCCTGCGGCCTGGCCATCCGCACACCCATAGGCACCGTAATCCACAGCGGCGACTTCAAGCTGGACCACACGCCGGTGATGGGCGAGCCCACCGACCTGCCCCGCTGGGCCGAGCTGGGCAACGAGGGCGTCCTCCTCCTCCTATCCGACTCCACCTACGCGGAGAGTCCTGGCTACACCCCCTCCGAGCAAGTGGTGGGCGAGTCTCTGAACCGCATCATGGCCACCGCACCCGGACGTGTCATCGTGGCCACCTTCGCCTCACTCATCTCGCGTGTGCAGCAGGTCATCGACGCCGCCCATCGCAACGGCCGCCGCGTGTTCGTCACCGGCCGCAGCATGGTGGACAACGTGCAGATGGCTCTGGAGCTAGGCTACCTCAGCGCGCCCGAAAATGTACTGGCTCCCATCGACCAGCTTTCCCGCATGCGACCCCAGAAAGTTGTCATCATCAGCACCGGCTCCCAGGGGGAGCCCACCTCCGCCCTGGTACGCATGGCCAGCCGCGACCACCGCCACGTCCAGATCGCCCCCGGCGATACCGTGGTCCTGTCGTCCAGCCCCATCCCGGGCAACGAGATGCTCATCAACCGTACCATCGACAACCTTGGTCGCCTGGGGGCCCACATCCTATATAGCCGCATCGCCGATGTTCACGTGCACGGGCACGCTGCCCAGGAAGAGCTGAAGATGCTCCTGAGCCTAGTGAACCCCCGCTTCTTCATCCCCGTCCATGGGGAATACCGCCACCTCATGAGCCACGCCCGCCTGGCCCAGGCCATGGGCCTAGCCCAGGAAAATGTCTTCATCCTGGAAGACGGCGACATCCTGGAGCTGGACCGCAAGGGCGGCAAAGTGGTCGGTCGGACGGCGGCCGACCACGTCTACGTGGACGGCCTAGCCGTGGGGGTGAACCAGGTGGTGCTGCGCGACCGCCAGCGCCTGGCCAGCGACGGCATCATCGTGGTCATCCTGACCGTGGACAACCACACCGGCCGCCTGGTAGGCCAGCCGGATGTGGTGGCCAAGGGATTCATGGACACCAAGGAGGTCGAGGAGATACTGGCCAACTCCCGAAAACGAGTGACGCAAGCCCTGAAAGGCGCCGACCACCACTCTGAGTCGGCCGATGTGAATGCCCGCGTCAGGGATACGTTGGCCAAGTACCTCTATAAGGAGACCCGCACACGGCCGATGATCCTGCCCCTAATAGTGGAGGTATAGGGTAACCATGGCCAGGGCAAAGGCGAGACGTCCCACCTACAGCCGCTCGGCGGCGGGCCGTCGTGGCGCCTCGGGCTACCCGCGCCTGACCGACAGGCGAAAGATTAGCCGCTGGCTGATCGTCGCTGCTATCGTCTTCGTCCTCATCCTCATTCCTTTCGTGGGCCCCATCATCGGCGAGGCCATCCTGGACTTCCGCGACGCCATGGTGACCCTGCTGGGGCTGGCCGTACTCCTGCTGGTGATCGGCCTGGCGGTGAACGGCTGCCTGGCGGCGACTCGCCGCTTCGCTCTATCGCGCACCTTCTGGCGCCGCTGGGCGGGCAGCGTCCTCCTGGCCGTAAGCGCCTGCGGGCTCATGGCCCTCTTCCGCCCCGACTGGTCGGTGGGCAGCACCTCTCTGTCCGAGGTCACCGCTGGCGGCGACTTGGGCCACGCCCTGATGGGCAGCCCCATCGGCATCCTCGCCTGGCTAGGCCTTACCTCCCTGGGAATCGTTCTACTCTGGCCGCGCCAGGTGACCTGGTTAATACAGCACCTGCCTGACCTCTGGCGATCGCTGGTGCAAATGCGTCTGCCTGAAGAGATCGCGACCGCCCTGCGATCGTTGAGCTCGGTTTTCTTGCCCACAGCGGAGCCCAGCAGCTCAGAGCCTTTCCCGGCCCTGCCCGAGGGCTGGGACGAGGAGCCAACCGCCGCGACGCCGGAGACCGTCGTGGAGGAAGAGCTTCCCGTCCAGGAGGCAGAGGAGGGCGCCTCGCCCAAGGAGCCAGCGGCTGCCGCTGCCGCGCCGACTGCGACTGGGCGGCCGGCCGCTCACGGCTGGGAGTTGCCCCTCCTGGACATCCTTCAGCCACCGCAAGAGATCGATGTCAAGCAGATAGACAACACGGCGCGGGCCCAGCTCATCGAGGAGACCCTGACCAGCTTCGGCGTCGACGCCCGCGTTATCCAGATAAACCAGGGGCCCACCATCACCCAGTTCGGCATAGAGCCCGGCTGGGAGGTGAAGACCCGCACAGTCATCGACCGGGACAGCCGCGGGCGGCCGGTCTACGATAAGGATGGCAACCCCAAGCACAAGACGGAGGTCGTCTCCAAGACACGGGTGCGCGTAAGCCAGATCACCTCTCTCGCCAACGACGTGGCCCTGGCCCTGGCTGCCCCCACCATCCGCATCGAGGCGCCGGTGCCCGGCAAGCCGGTGGTAGGCATCGAGGTGCCCAACAGCACGCCCTCGCTGGTGACCCTACGCAGCGTCATCGAGACCACCGCCTTCCAGCGCATCGCCGCTCGCTCCAAGCTGGCCCTGGCCCTGGGCAAGGGCGTCTCCGGCGAGACAGTGGCCGCCGACCTGAGCCGCATGCCCCACCTCCTAGTCGCTGGCGCCACCGGCAGCGGCAAGAGCGTCTGCATCAACTCCATCATCTCCTGCCTGCTGATGCACAACACCGCCGAGGACTTGCGCTTCGTGCTCGTCGACCCCAAGCGGGTGGAACTGGCCGCGTTCGCACCCATCCCCCACCTGGCCTTCTCACGCATCGTGATCGATCCAGAGGATGTGGTCAGCACCCTCCAGGCCGTCATCCACGAGA
This sequence comes from uncultured Dehalococcoidia bacterium, assembly GCA_964512285.1. Classification (GTDB taxonomy): domain Bacteria; phylum Chloroflexota; class Dehalococcoidia; order SM23-28-2; family SM23-28-2; genus SM23-28-2. The sequence goes on from CAZEJO010000027.1 coordinate 19,651, forward strand.
TGGAAAGCCGCTATCGGCGCTTTGCTGCCGTGAGTGTGCGCAACATCGAGGCCTACAACCGCAGCCCACGGGTCGTCCATAAGATTCCCTACTGGGTGGTGATCATCGACGAGCTGGCTGACCTGATGCTCGCCGCCCCCTACCACGTGGAGCGCCAGATCTGCCGCCTGGCCCAGCTATCCCGGGCCACCGGCATCCACCTCATCATCGCCACTCAGCGGCCATCGGTGGACGTGGTGACCGGCCTCATCAAGGCCAACTTCCCCACCCGCATCGCCTTCGCCGTCAGCTCCCAGGTGGACTCCCGCACCATTCTGGACGGGGCGGGCGCCGAGAAGCTGCTGGGGCGCGGCGACATGCTCTTCCAGCCCACCGACGCCGCCAAGCCCAAGCGCATCCAGGGCTCCTACGTCTCCGACCAGGAGATTGAGAGCATCGTCCGCTTCTGGACGGACGACCGCTTCCGCCACATACGGCCGGAGGTGGCCGATCACCTCCTTCAAGAGACGAAGGGGGTGTCAGACGTGGACGAAGAGGCAGACCCCCTGCTGGAGCAGGCACGAGAGCTTGCCCAGGAGCACAGCCGCATCTCGACATCCCTCTTGCAGCGGCGACTGCACATCGGCTATCCGCGGGCGGCCCGCCTCATCGACCAACTGGAGGCGGAGGGAGTCGTCAATGCAGCCGAAGGGGGACAGTCGCGGCGCGTGTTGACCCCCCGAGAGGAAGAGCCGCTGATCTGATCAAGCTGGCTTCCCCGCCAGCGCGATCACCAACTCCAGGAGAATCGGCGCGGCTTAATGAAGTCCCTCACCGCCTCGACTACCTGCTCCTGCCCTGCACGGTTGAGGAAATGACCAACGCCGGCCAGTTCGAGGTGGGAGATATTCGGGCGGCGGAAGGAAACAATCGTATCATGGGGCACAAGGCTCTCCTGCGCCCCCCTCACCATCAACACGGGAATGTCCAGAGAGCTTAGCTCATCCGTAGCATCCCACCGCCGGAGAGAACGGGCCAGCTCACAAGCGCTCCGCGGCGAGCTTATCCCCTCCACCAGGCGAGTGCGCTTCTTCCAGCCGATATGGCTTAGCCCGGGCAACAGGGGAACCAGTTGAGGCGCCCACCTCAGAATCAACTGGGGGCCGCCGGGGATAGCGGAGGCGGCAATGAACGCCTTCAGCCAAGCGGGCAGCTCCCTCCCCCTTATGACCGGCTCGAAGAGCACCAGCCGCTCTATCGCCCCGGGGTGGGTGGCAGCGTAGCGGATTAGAGAGGTGGCTCCCGCGGAGAAAGCCAGAGCGGTCACCGGTCGCCGGCCGATCACTCCATCATGGAACTCGCCCGACCACTCACCGAGCCAGGGTACGGTCAACGCCTCCCTGGGCGCCTCGGACTCCCAGAATCCCGGCGGGTCCGGCACGTAGCCTTCGTGGGTGGACTCGGTGGCCTCAACCACCGAATCAGCTCGCCTTCCCAGCAAGCCGGGGAGAACAAGGAGCGGCGCTCCCCTCCCCCGACGCAGATAACGAGTCCGGATTCCCTTGACAAACGCCGTCAGTCTGTCCCGAAGGTTCATGACACCCTCCCGTCACGAACTCGCCTTCAGCGTCCTCCCGCCTGTGAGCCTTGTTCTATCATCCCGGTTGCCAACCGCTCCCACCAGCGGCTAGACGTTCTCTCCCAGAAGCCGATGCGCCTTGAGGTAAGCCTCCGCATTTGTTAGCTGATCGAGGAAACTGGTGACCTTTCGCCCCATCTCCGAGTGCAGCCAACCTCTCGCGATCACGCCGTTGCGAACCAGTCTGCGGTACATGCGGATGTTGGCTCCCATCGAAGTCTGCTGGTACAAGTAGGCCAGCAACTCATAGAACTGCCTCAAAGGCAGCCGTGTCTTCGGATATGTTACGTGCAGGAAGTCAAGGAGACTATGAGGGATGTCAGACGCCCGCACTTCCCCCGCATTAACCAATTTGTTGGTCAGTACTGTGCCGGGAAGAGGCGTGAGCACAGTATACTGGGGAAAAGCGATCTCGTTCTCGCTGACAAACTCCGCCAGGTCATAGAAGTCGTGCTCTTCCCAGGCAGGGTTCACGACAAAGCAGCCCCAGGCTTCCACTCCGTGCTGGCGCATCGTCCGTATGGCCTGCGTTGCCTGACTGACGGTGCTGCTGCGTTTGTGATGCAGCTCTGCGATCTCCTGATCCTTGTGCGACTCAATGCCAACAAGCAAGACCTTTAGGCCAACCTTCGCCCATTGCTCCACCAGCTCCGGTCGGCGAGCGATGTCGCTGGTGCGCACCTGCGCCCAGTACTTCCAGCCGCTGCCTTTCCAGCCCGCCTGATTACGTTCGTTGATGAGGGCAGCGATCTCCAGCGAGCGCCTGGCATCAGCCCAGAACTCGTCATCAACAAAGGCGGCAACCTGAATCCCGTCTGGCAGCCTCTCTAGCTCGGCGATGACGCGAGCCGGGCTCTTCTTACGATATCGACGCTGATTGAACACCCAGACCGAACAGAAGTCGCAGTCGTACGGGCAGCCACGAGTAGTCTCGACGCCGCCGACCACTCCCATAACGCCCAAGTAGTAGTGCGGCTGATAACGGGCCACCAGAGTCCAGTCGAGAAAAGCAAGACTGTCCAGATTGTCAACCTGCGCCCTGGCCGGAGTGACCACATCATGCTCACCATCTCTGAAGGCGATTCCAGGAATAGCGTCGAAAGGGCCACCACGAGCGATTGCCCGCACCAGCTCTGGGAAGGTGATGTCGCCCTCCCCGCGAACGACGAAGTCAATAGACGCTTCGACCAGCACGTCGTCCAGAGCCATGGTGGCGTGATATCCGCCCCAGACGATCGGTACGTCAGGCAGCGCCTTCTTCGCTCGACGAGCCAGTATCTTGGCTGCTTCTGCCTCAGCGGTATAGGCTGTCAGGCCAATCAGGTCGGGCTTGAACTCCGACAGCTCTTCCTCGAAGGCGCTGTCCTTCTCCAGGCGCATGTCAACGATCCGGCACTCATGGTCAGCCACGGAGGCAGCCACCGTCAGAAGATCAAGCGGAGGCGTGCTGGCCAGCGACGTGAAGCCAACCGAGAACTCGGATATATCGGGCTTAACGAACAGTATCTTCATTATTCCTTCCCTACAATTCCTAACGAGATATCATACGCCAAGCAGCAGCACATTACCAGCCGCGGCGGCGCATAATCGATAGTTCTTTCAGCCCTTCTTCGTCGCCCACGAGCTCCCGCCGCAGGTCGATGATCTGATCGCGCAGGAGCGCTGCCCGCTCGAACTCCAGATTCTGGGCCGCCTTCTTCATCTGCGACTCCAGGTCCTTGATGAGGCGCACGATCTCGTCCTTGGGGATGGGGCCGGTACGATATACGGCCCGCTCCTCCGCCACTTTGCGCACTCGGTCGGTGAGGTCGCGGATGGCCTTGCGGATGCCCTCCGGCTTGATGCCGTGCTCCTGGTTGTAGCTCGTCTGGATGCGCCGCCGCCGATCGGTCTCGTCGATGGCCTTGCGCATCGATTCGGTCATGGTATCGGCGTACATGATGACCCGGCCATCCACGTGGCGGGCGGCTCGCCCCATGGTCTGGATGAGCGCCCACTCGGAGCGCAGGTAACCCTCCTTGTCAGCGTCCACGATGGCCACCAGGCTCACCTCCGGCAGGTCCAGGCCCTCCCGCAGGAGGTTGATGCCCACCACCACGTCGTAGACGCCCAGGCGCAGGTCGCGCAGGATCTCCACCCGGTTCAGCGTGTCGATCTCCGAGTGCAGGTAGTGGGTCTTGACCCCCATCTCCGCCAGGTAGTCCGCCAGGTCCTCGGCCATCTTCTTGGTGAGGGTGGTGACCAGCACCCGCTCGCCTCGCTCCACCCGCTGGCGGATCTGCTCGATGAGGTCGTCCACCTGCCCCTGCGTGGGCTTAACCTCGATGGCGGGATCGAGAAGGCCGGTGGGGCGGATGATCTGCTCCACGACCTGCTCGCTGTGCTCGTACTCGTAAGGGCCCGGCGTAGCTGAGACGAAGACCACCTGCTTGATGTGGCTGTCGAACTCAGAGAAGTTCAGCGGCCGGTTGTCCAGCGCCGAGGGCAGGCGAAAGCCGTAGTCCACCAGGGTCCGCTTGCGCGAGATGTCGCCCTGGTACATGCCGCGAATCTGGGGCACGCCCATGTGCGACTCGTCGATGAACATGAGGAAGTCGTCGGGGAAGTAGTCGAGGAGCGTCCAGGGCGTGCTCCCCGGCGACCGTCGCGCCAGGTGGCGAGAGTAGTTCTCGATGCCGGCGCAGTAGCCCTGCTCCCGCAGGCACTCCATGTCGTAGCGCGTGCGCTCCCACAGGCGCTGAGCCTCCAGCAGCTTGCCCTGCGCCTTGAACCACTCGACTCGCTCCTCCAGCTCCGCCTGGACGTCCTCGATGGCCGCCTCCAGCTTGTCCTGCGAGGTCACGAAGTGCTTGGCGGGATAGACGTCGATGCGCTCCATCTCGCCCAACACCTCGCCCGTGAGCGGATCGAGCTCGCAGATGCGCTCCACCTCGTCGCCCAAGAAGTCGACCCGCACGGCCAGCTCCTCGTACGAGGGCATGATGGTGAGGCTGTCGCCGCGCAGGCGGAAGCGGCCGCGCAGGAGGCTCGTGTCGTTGCGCTCGTACTGCATGTCGACCAGCTTGCGAAGGCTGCGCTGGCGATTGCTGGCCTCGCCCTTCTTGAAGCTGAGGACGAAGTTGTAGTACTCGGAGGGCTCACCTAAACCGTAAATGCAGGACACCGAGGCCACGATGACCACGTCCCGCCGCTCGAACAGCGCGCGCGTGGCGGCGTGGCGCAGCTTGTCGATCTCCTCGTTGATGTCGGCGTCCTTGGCGATGTAGGTATCGGTGCGAGGGATGTAGGCCTCGGGCTGATAGTAGTCGTAGTAGCTGACGAAGTACTCGACGGCATTCTCGGGGAAGAACTCGCGGAACTCGCTGTAGAGCTGGGCGGCCAGCGTCTTGTTGGGCGAAAGGACCAGCGCGGGCCGATTGCAGCGGGCGATAGCGCTGGCCATGGTGAACGTCTTGCCGCTGCCGGTCACCCCCAGCAGCGTCTGGGCGCGATAGCCCTTCTCCAGGCCCTCCACCAGCTTCTCGATGGCCTGGGGCTG
>CAZEJO010000028.1:0-7970 GCA_964512285.1 uncultured Dehalococcoidia bacterium
GCAAGCTCCTGCTCGTGCTGGAGAGCGCCGGCGTCAGCCAGATCGAGGCCGAGGGCCAGCCCTTCGACCCCCGCTTCCACGAGGCCGTCATGTACGGCGAGGGTGAAGAGGGCAAGGTAGTGGCCGAGGTGCAGCGCGGCTACAAGCTGAACGACCGCGTCCTCCGCCCGGCCATGGTGGTGGTGGGCAAGGGCAAAGAGAAGAAGGAAGAGAAGCCCACGGAGGAGGGAAAACCGCCTGGAGAGGCCGAGCAATAGGAGCCCAATGTCGGACCCATGCCTACCGTTTGACATTAAGAAAGCGATCATCGCGGTCTGCGGGCGCGCATTCTACTACAAACACCTATTGTTTGACATCTTCGCACGAGCAGGGATACCCAAGGGAATGTTTCTCGAGTACCAAGAGCAGCCCAAGTTTGTGATCGCTCGCCAGTTGCTCGACGATCTAGAGCGGATGGGAGACGACGGACTTCTCCTGCAACGCCGCTTGCTGACGGAACTGTGCAAGTTGAAGACGTTGCCTGACGACGCTGTGTTGGACCGAGATGCCGGTTTGGACGCACTGCGGGAACTCAAACATCTCGCTGTCGAACACGACCTGAGTGTGGAAGACGACCGAGTGAGAGGACAGCGGGCAACAGCGACTGCGCGGGCGGCAATTCAGCGGGCCGCTGAAGTCGAGCGTCGTCTGAAAGAGCTGAACCAGCTATTTGGTGAGATGTGCTCGGCTAGCGACTACCAGGCGCGCGGCTACGATCTCGAGCGCTTGCTGACTGAACTCTTTCCCCTTTACGGCATCTCCTACCGTAGGCCTTACCGAACGGAGACAGAGCAGATTGATGGGCACTTTCACTTTCGCGGATTCGATTACGTGGTCGAGACGCGCTGGCGACGGGAGCCCGCTACGCTGGACGACCTCCTGGCGTTCAAGGGCAAAGTGGATCGCAAGATCGAGAGTACTCGCGGTCTCTTCATCTCAGTGTCAGGATTTCGCCAAGATGCGGACGAGTACCTTCGGCAAGCCGGCTCAGCCAACTTGATCCTGATGGACGGCTGCGACCTAACGATGGTTCTTGACGGCCGTGTTAGCCTGCCCGATGCTCTCCAGCTGAAAGCTGACAAAGCATCTCAGGAGGGAAGGCTGTTTTTCCCGCTCGCAGGCTCCCTCAACCCTGGCATGCCTGCGAGTTCCAGTGCTCAAACCACCGCAGAAGGAGCGTGATCCCCCATGCCTGGAGTAATCGGAATCGACTTGGGAACGACCAATAGCCGTAGCTGCAGGGCTTCAGCCCTGCCCCGATCACTCCAGCAGACCTAGAGGTCTGCAGCTACGAGGACTTATAGATGGCGAACGAGTAAAGAAAAGAGCGGAGGCATAAGCCATGCCTAAAGTAATTGGAATCGACTTGGGAACAACCAACAGTTGCGTGGCCGTTATGGAAGGCGGCGAGCCGGTCGTCATCCCCAGCGCCGAAGGGGGTCGCATCACGCCCTCCGTCGTCGCCATGAGCAAGAACGGCGAGCGCCTCACCGGCCAGGTCGCCAAGCGCCAGGCCATCACCAACCCCTATAACACCATCTTCAGCATCAAGCGCCTCATGGGCCGGCGCTTCGAGGACGACGAGGTCCAGAAGGACACCAAGGTCCTGCCCTACAAGCTCGACGCCGCCGAAAACGGCGATGCCCGCGTCTCGATGGGCGATCGCACCTACTCTCCCGCCGAGATCTCGGCCATGATCCTTCAGAAGCTGAAGACCGACGCCGAGGCCTATCTCGGCGAGAGCGTCACCGAGGCCGTCATCACCGTTCCTGCCTACTTCAACGACAGCCAGCGCCAGGCCACCAAGGACGCCGGCGAGATCGCCGGCCTCAAGGTCCTGCGCATCATCAACGAGCCTACCGCCGCCTCCCTCGCCTACGGCATGGACAAGAAGGAGGAGAAGGTCATCGCCGTCTACGACCTTGGTGGTGGCACCTTCGACATCTCCATCCTGGAGATCGGCGAGGGTACGTTCCAGGTCAAGTCCACCAACGGCGACACCCACCTCGGCGGCGATGACTTCGACCAGCGCGTCATCGAGTGGCTGTGCGAGGAGTTCAAGCGCGACCAGGGCATCGACCTCAAGCAGGACCGCATGGCCCTTCAGCGCCTCAAGGAGGCCGCCGAGAAGGCCAAGGTCGAGCTGTCCACCGTCATGCAGACCGAGATCAACCTGCCCTTCGTCACCGCCGACTCCAGTGGCCCCAAGCACATGAACATCGTTCTCACCCGCGCCAAGCTCGAGCAGCTTGTCGGCGACCTCGTGGAGCAGACCATCGGCCCCTGCCGTCAGGCCCTCGAGGACGCCGGCGTCACCGCTGCCCAGATAGGCGAGGTCATCCTGGTGGGCGGCCAGACCCGCATGCCCCTGGTGCAGGAGACGGTCAAGAAGTTCTTCGGCCGCGAGTCTCACAAGGGCGTCAACCCCGACGAGGTGGTCGCCATTGGCGCCGCCATCCAGGCGGGCGTGCTCAAAGGCGAGGTGCGGGACGTCCTTCTGCTGGACGTGACGCCCCTCACCCTCGGCATCGAGACCCTGGGCGGCGTTGCCACGCCTGTCATCCCCCGTAACACCACCATCCCCACCGCCAAGAGCCAGACATTCACCACCGCCGCCGACAACCAGCCCAGCGTCGAGGTCCACGTCTTCCAGGGCGAGCGCGCTATGGCCGCCGACAACAAGTCCTTGGGGCGCTTCCTTCTCGATGGCCTCCTGCCGGCCCCTCGCGGTATGCCCCAGGTCGACGTGACCTTCGACATCGACGCCAACGGCATCCTCAACGTCAGCGCTCGTGACAAAGGCACCGGCCGCGAGCAGAAGATCACCATCGTCGCCGGCTCTGGCCTGTCCAAGGATGACATCGAGAAGATGAAGCAGGAGGCCGATACCTACGCCGACGAGGACCGCCGCCGCCGCGAGGAGATCGAGCTGCGCAACCAGGCCGACAGCATGGCCTACCAGGCCGAAAAGACCATGCGCGAGCTCGGCGACAAGGTCCCGTCCGACATGCACACTGAGGTCGAGGCCAAGGTGAAGGAGCTGCGCGACGCTCTCCAGGGCAGCGACATGGATGCCATTCGCCTCGGCGTATCTGCCCTATCGGAGGCCATGCAGAAGATGGGTGCCCACGTCTACGGCCAGGCAGGGCCACCGCCGCCCGAGGGCGGCCCGCCCGGCCCTGAGGGCGAAGGCCCCGCTGACGAGGGCACGGTGGAGGGGGAGTTCCGGGAAGTGTGAGTTATGGGTATCGATTGGGGCAATCAGGCGGTCCAGCGTGCCTATCACGATATGGTTCAGACCATTCAGGATTGGGAGACTGCTCAAGAGGAGCACGGCCCGTTTGTGTCCGCTGATAGCTGTGTTAGAGGCCGAACCCTTCAAGTTCGCGACATCGAGGAGTGGCGAGAGCATTACCTCGCGCTGAAGGCCGCCGAGGACGCCTACCACAACGCCTGCCGGCACTTCCTTGAGACCGCCGGCGTCCGCCCCACCCCGCCCAGCGCCTGAGCGACTGGCCTACCCAACCCACCGCCGCGCGCGCATTCCGCGCAGTGTAGGAGGCGGTGCGCTTAAGGGGTCAATCCGAGGCCGTGACGGGCTGCTCGGCTTCCGCTGGTTCCTCAGCGGGTTGCGGCAGGTCGTCCTCGAACAGAGATAGATAACTCTCGTAGCTAAATAGCCTGTTGCGCTGGCGGCCGGTCATTTCAGTTAACAAACTGGCATTCTCAAACTGATTTGCCAAGTTGTTCGCCGTAGGATTGCTCACGCCCAGTTCACGGGTCACCAGGCCCACCGATACAATCGGCCGCTGGTATAGAAGGTCAAGCAGCCGTAGCCCGTTCGCGCTGCCCCGGATGTGCTGGGATACAAAGTGTCGGTGCTCTTCCCGTAGCTGAAGAATCCTCCTGGCTGTATCCGTCGCCTGGTTCGCCACCTCGGCTACCCCTTGCAAGAAGAACTTCAGCCACCCTTCCCAGTCGCCGTAGTCTCGAATCGCCGTCAACCGTTCATAGTACTCGGGCTTGTGCCGGGTAAGGTAAAGGCTTAGATAGAGAAGGGGCTGGCGCAAGATCTTGCGCTGGCACAGCAGGAACGTAATCAGGAGGCGGCCAACTCGGCCGTTGCCATCTATGAAAGGATGAATCGTCTCGAACTGGGCGTGAACCAGTCCGACGTTCACAAGCGCGGGAAGATCAACGTCAGCGTGAAGGAACGCCTCCAGATCGCTCAGGGCTGCCATCATCTCATGGGGTGGTGGAGGAACAAAAGCGGCCTCCGTGAGGGTACATCCTGGCCGGCCGATCCAGTTCTGCGTTCTCCGGAATTCGCCTGGCGATCGACGACCACCGCGGACGTTTGCCAACAGTTGCTCATGGATCTCCCTGATAAGGCGTAAAGACACCGGCAAAGACTCCAGCCGTTCCAAGCCATGGTTCATAGCGCGGACGTGGTTGACCACTTCGGCCACGTCGCTGCGCGACCCCTTCCGTGCTGCGTCAGCCTCGTACTCCAGCACATCAACCAAGGAGGCCTGCGTCCCCTCGATCTGCGAGCTTAGTACCGCCTCGCGACGAGCGAACATGGCAACGAAGAGATTGGGGTTTGGCAGAACCTCCGTCGTCCCGTCCAGCCTACCCAGTGCTCTATCTCCAGCGGACAACTTGGTCCAGAGCCCTTGATCAATAACCAAAGGCGGATCAACTGGCAATGGCTTAGGAATGAAGGCGCGGTAGCCCTCGGGTTGTCGGATATAGGTCCCGGCACGACCTGTGTCCGTCATGATACTCTGTCCTCTCCCTACCGTTATTTAAGCATAACTCCCTTCGCTTAATCAAGTGCTGTCCCTGGTAAAAACTCCTTAACTAATGTGTTCTTGACACCCCGCGCGGAACCCGTTAGTTAAGCGGCGCGCCTTGGCGATTAAGTAACCGGATGGCTTGATGAAAAACGCTTAATTAGCGACCTTCATTTCTCATCGCCTCTCCCCCCGTCCCTCTTCCCCCTTGCCATCTCCCATCTGCTAAAATAGATTGGTTACCTATGGCTACCACCAAGCGCGACTACTACGACGTTCTCGGCGTTCCCCGCAACGCCAGCACGGAAGAGATCAAGAAGGCCTTCCGCCGCCTCGCTATGCAGTATCACCCCGATCGCAACAAGCAGGCGGGCGCCGAGGAGCGCTTCAAGGAGGTCAACGAGGCCTACGAGGTCCTCTCCGACCCTGAGCGCCGCCTCTCCTACGACCGCTTCGGCCACGACGGCCTCCGCGGCTTCGACGCTGGCCGCCCCTTCGACGGCTTCGACCTCGGCGGCACAGGCGCCCGCCTCCGCCGACAGGCCTGTCGCGGCAACGGCAAGGTGGAGCGAGCTCAGCGCACCATCGACGAGGAGTTCTGGGACGGCATAGGCCCGGGACCGCTGGACGGTTGGCAACGCTGGCTGCAAGACTACGTCCGCTTCTACAACCGCTGCCGTCAGCACAGCGCCCTGGACTACCGCGCCCCCTGGCAGCACGATCAACGGCTGTTCTCAGCCTCCCCCTTGACTACGTGAGAGCATGTATGGGAGAATTGTTATGGACATATGTCCGTAACTATCATCGAGTTCTGAGTGTATGCCAAGACCAACGAAGTGGCGACGAGTGGCTTTCATGCCGCAGGTGACTTACTTCAAGCCGGCGGGGATTCCCGCTAGCACGCTGGAGAGCGTAGGTCTGACCGTTGAAGAAACGGAGGCCATTCGCCTCAAGGACCTGGAGGGGTTGCAGCAGGAGGAGTGCGCCCAAAGGATGCGCGTCTCCCGCCCCACTTTCCACCGCGTGCTCGAATCGGCCCGTCAGAAGGTCGCCGATGCCCTCATTAATGGCAAGGCCGTTCGCATCGAGGGCGGCAACTTCGCCCTGGCCAGCCAACGTTTCAGGTGTCGTCAGGATGGGCACGAGTGGCACGTGCCTTTCGAAGCCATAGTGGCCGGGCTTCCCCTGGCCTGCCCGCAATGCGACAGCCCAAGCGTGCTCCCCGTGCGGCCCGCTGGCCCCGCCTTGAGGGGCCGCGGCTGGGGGCAGGGGCGTGGCGGAGGCCGCTGGCAAGGAGGCAGGCCATGATCTTCATCGATGAGGACAAGTGCACGGGCTGCGGCGATTGCCTGGAAGTGTGCCCCGAGGAGGGAGCCATCGCCCTCCAGGAGGAGAAGGCCATCATCAACCGGGAACTGTGCACTAGCTGCGCTGCCTGCATGCCCGCCTGCCCCGAGGGAGCTATCTATGAGGTGGAGGCTGCACCGGTGGCGGCAGAGAGGGCAAAACCGGCGCAAGTCACGAAGCAGCCAGCGCTGAGTCGGGCTCGGCCAGTGATAGTCTCTACTCTGGCAGCGGCGGCCCCTCTGGCCGTGGACGCGGCCGTTGGACTGGCGAAAAGGTGGCTGGAGAGGCGAAGCGTCGCCAGAAAGACTGACGACCAGGCAGAGCCAGGCCGGGGCAGCCAGGCAGGGCGAGGCTCCGGCGGGCGACAGCGCAGGCAGCGGGGCAGAGGCCGCAAGTAGCAATTCGAGGAGGTATGGCGATGTCTATCCAAAAAGGTACAAGGGGCGCTCCCCTGGGCCGCGGCCTGGGCGGATCGATGATCTGCCGCTGCAAAGGGTGTGGCTATACGCAGCCGCACAGGCGAGGCGTGCCTTGCAGTTCGTTCACCTGCCCTAAGTGTGGAAAGCGTTTACACGGCGAGCACTGCGGCTAGGCAGTGGCTTTCGGTGCTGTGCCGGGAGGAGCAATAGGAGGTGAATGGGATGTTTGGAAGAGGTCGGTTCGGATGGAGCCGATGGGGTGCCGGTAGAGGCAATCCTTATCCCTTCTGCCGATGGTTCCCCTGGCGGCCCCGCTGGTGGTGGGCCTACGGGCCAGGCCCCTATGGCGCAGGTGTCTCATACCGCGGTCCATATCCTGCAGGGGCAAGGCCGCCCTACTACTGGCCTGCCAGGCGCTATCCTCAGTGGTAGGGCGACGCGTGGCAAGGCAACTGACGAATCTTGGGAAGAGGAGGTAGCGAAAGATGGGTAGAGGATACCGCTGGATGTATCATGCCACCGGCCTTCCTGGCTGGATGAGAGGTCGTGGCTGGGGAGGGCCCGGCGCTGGCTGGGGCCGCGGCTGGGGTCCCGGCTGGGGATACGGTGCAGGCCCCGCGTACGCCGCTGGCCCCGGGTACGGTGCTGACCCCTACGGTGCTGGCCCCTACGGTGCTGGCCCCTGGGGAGCGGCACCAACTGTTGAGGACGAGGCCGCTTTCCTCAAGGAGGAGGCGGAGTCCGTCAGGACCTATCTGGAAGGGATCGAGCGCCGCATCAGCGAGCTGCAGAAGCCGAGCGAGTAGAATACCACCCGTAGCGGCGCAAGAGCTTGATTCGCCGCTAGCGGCAGTGTACTGTTTTCCCGAATAGTCGAGCCAGACCGGGAGGTGCTTTATGAAGATCGCCGTCTCCGCTGGGGGGCCGAGCCTTGACTCTCCGATTGACCCCCGCTTCGGAAGGTGCCAGTATCTAGTCATTGTGGACAGCGAGAGCCTGGATTTCGAGGCTGTGGAGAACCCGGCGGTGATGGCGCCTGGCGGCGCCGGCATCCAGGCCGCTCAACTGGTGGCGAGTATGGGCGTGGGCGCTGTGGTCACCGGTAACTGCGGCCCCAACGCCTATCAGGTGCTGTCCGCCGCGGGCATCGATATATTCGTCGGTGCTTCGGGGAGCGTGCGCGAGGCCATCGAGGTCTACAAGAGAGGCGGGCTTCGGGCAACGCCTGGGCCTTCGACTGGGCCCTATTCGGGCATGGACCCTGGGATGGGGCCAGGCATGGGACCCGGCATGGGCCGAGGTATGGGCGGCGGTATGGGCGGCGGTCGCGGTGGCGGCATGGGCGGCGGTCGCGGTGGCGGCATGGGCG
>CAZEJO010000028.1:8070-24559 GCA_964512285.1 uncultured Dehalococcoidia bacterium
GGTGGCGGCATGGGCGGCGGTCGCGGTGGCGGCATGGGCGGCGGTCGCGGTGGCGGTATGGGCGGCGGCCGGCGATGGCAGCCCTAGGCCTGAGATAGACAGTGCAAGGTAGAGGAGAAGGCGGGTGATCCTGGCCGTCGCCAGCGGCAAGGGCGGTACCGGCAAGACGCTGGTAGCCACCAGCTTGGCCCTGTCCCTGGAAGGACAGGGCTCGGTGCAGTTGCTAGACTGCGATGTGGAAGAGCCCAATGCCCACATATTGTTACAGCCAACTATTGTCTCCTCACAGGCGGTGCTGGTGCCCGTGCCCAAAGTGGACAAAGAGAAGTGCACCTACTGCCGGGTCTGCTCTGAAGCCTGCCCCTACAACGCCATCGCCGTGATGGGCGAAAACGTCCTGGTCTTCCCAGAGCTCTGTCACGGCTGCGGCGTCTGCACCTACGTGTGCCCAGAGAAGGCCATCAGCGAGGAAGGACGGGAAATAGGTGTCGTCGAAGAGGGACACGCCGGCGAAGTGCGATTCGTCCAGGGGCGACTGGCCGTCGGCGAGGCCATGGCCCCGCCGGTGATCCGCGCCGTCAAGCAGCGGGTCGATCGGAGCAGCACTGTCATCCTCGATGTGCCACCGGGTAACTCCTGCCCTGTGGTGGAGGCGGTAAAGGACAGTGACTTCTGCCTCCTGGTCACCGAGCCAACCCCCTTCGGCCTCCACGACCTGACCCTGGCTGTGGAGTTGGCAACGAAGCTGAATGTCCCCTGCGGGGTGGTCATCAATCGCGCCGGCTCGGGAGACCAGGGGGTGGAACGCTACTGTGCCCAGCAGAATATCCCCGTTCTCCTCAAGATTCCTCTTGACAGGCGAATAGCCGAGATGTACTGTCGCGGCCAAACTCTGGTGGCTGGCATGCCATCCTGGCGCAAGGCCTTCCGCGACCTCCTGGAGAGCATCCAACGCCTGGCAGTGGTGAAACGGTGAGCGATGCAAGAAATCGTTGTACTTAGCGGCAAGGGAGGAACGGGGAAGACCGTCGTGGCCGCCTCATTGGCGGCGCTGGCGGAGAACAAGGTCCTGTGCGACTGCGATGTCGATGCCGCCAACCTCCACCTGTTGCTCCAGCCCAAAGTGAGCGAGACACACGAGTTCTGGGGCCAGAAGGTGGCCGCTATCGACCAGCAGGCCTGCACTAGCTGCGGGCTCTGCCTCGATGTCTGTCGCTTCGACGCCATTCAGGAGTTCCAGGTCGACCCCCTTTCCTGTGAGGGCTGTGGCTTCTGCCTGCAGGTTTGCCCTGAGCAGGCAGTGACGATGGTCGACGCCCTCGCCGGTCACTGGTACGTCTCCGATACCCGATATGGGCCGCTGGTTCACGCCCGCCTGGATGCCGGACAGGAGAACTCAGGCAAGCTGGTGACGGCGGTGCGGCAGAAGGCCAGGGCCATCGCCAAGGAGGAGGGCTCGGACTACATCCTCAGCGACGGGCCGCCGGGGATCGGCTGTCCGGTGATCTCGTCCCTCTCTGGGGCAAACCTGGCCCTTATCGTCAGCGAACCCAGCCTCAGCGCCATCCACGACTTGGAGCGGGTGCTGGCCGTGTGCCGTCATTTTGGCGTGAAGGCGCTGGTGTGCATAAACAAATACGACCTCCATGAAGGGAACTCGCGGCACATCGAAGATTACTGCCGCCAAGCGGGCATAGACGTGGGCGCCAAGATTCCCTTCGACACGATGGTCAGCGACGCCATCGCCCAAGGGGTGCCGGTGGTAGAGTTCGGCGACGGCGTGGTGTCGCAGCAAATGGAGGAGCTCTGGAAAGTGGTGGCCGCTCGCTGGTGAGGCGGCCCGTTGTCGACAAAGGTTCATATCCTTGAGCGCGGGGGGACGGAATGCCAATCTACGACTACAGGTGTCGCCAGTGCGGCCAGGTGTGTGAGGTCTTTCTGCGCAGCCAGGACGAAAAGCCTGCCAAATGCCCGAGCTGTGGCAGCGAAAGGCTGGAGAGACTAGTTTCTACGTTTAGCGTGCTGGGGAGCGCGTCTAGCGAGGGCACCACTTGCTGCGGTAGAGACACTCGCTGCGAAAGTCCTCCTTGCTCCGCAGATGACGTCTGCCGGAGGAGGTAAGAATGACCCCCAGCATGGAGCTTGAGCCAAGATATTCAACCAGGGAGATACCGGGCAGGTGTATCAAGTGCTTGGCTGAGGAACAATCCCGAGATTGCCTTAAGCAACTTCTGAAGGGTGGGAGTGAGGACAAAGAGCTTGAAGCGATTTATGAAGCTCTCGTGTCCCTTTTGAAGTCTCCTGAGCTACAGAACCTGCGCGATGAATCTGAAAGGTATCTTGCGGAGGGGCGGGACGTCAAGGTCGTCCTACATCTGGGCGAGGGGGAACCTAGGTACGAGCTAAAGGTGAGTCAACAGTCTGAGAAAGGGGGCGTGCATTGAAAATCGCTGCCATTTCTGACGATGAAGTGCATATCAGCCAGCACTTTGGCAGGGCATCCTACTATGTGATTCTAACGGTTGAAGAGGACAAGATCGTGGACAGCGAGACGCGGCCGAAGGCTGGTCATCGCACCTTCGCCGCTCAGGGGCACCCCAGGCTGGCCCCCGGCGAGAGGCACGGCTACGACGCTGGCTCCCAGGCCAAGCATCAGAGTATGGCGGAGGCCATCGCTGACTGCGAGGTGCTCATCGTCGGCGGCATGGGCCAGGGAGCCTACGAGAACCTCAGGGACTACGGCATTCGGCCGATCGTCACCGATGTGGGTGATATCCGCGAGGCGGCCCTCCGATGCGCGAAGGGCGACCTGCCCAACCTTATGGAGCGCGTGGACTGACCCCTTACCAGCGCTCGCCGAGCGAGAGCCAAGGGGGCCGGAAACAAAACCTCATGGAGTAAGGGAATGAGCTCGATTCTGTACGGCCCTGTCCCATCCTGGCGACTGGGAAGGTCGCTGGGCGTCGATCTGTTGCCTGCCGGCGGGAAGACTTGCACCTTCGATTGCACCTACTGCCAGTTGGGCAGAACAGTACGGCGGCTGACGGTGCGGGACGAGTTCATCGCTTCCAGCGCCCTGGCGCGGGAGCTGGAGGCAGCAAGGAATGTGGCAGCTGATTACGTTACCTTCTCAGGAATGGGCGAACCAACGCTGGCCAGCAACCTGGGGGACGCCCTACGATTGGCTCGGGATGTGATGGGCCTGCCCACCGCAGTCCTCACGAACTCCTCCTTCATGACAAGGGAAGATGTTCGGCAGGACCTGGCCTGTGCCGACGTGGTCGTTGCCAAGCTGGATGCCCCCGATGAGCCGCTATTCCGGCGGATCAATCGGCCGCTGGTGCGGTTGTCCCTGGCGGAGACCTTGGAGGCCATCGAACTCTTCAGGGCGACGTACAAGGGGAAGCTGGCGCTTCAGATCATGTTCATCGAGGCCAATCGGAGGGCCGCAGGCAGATTGGCGGCCATCGCCAGCAGGCTGTCCCCCGATGAGATACAGATCAACACCCCGCTGCGCCCCTGCCCGGTGGCGCCTTTGCCGGCGGATGAGATCGCTGCGATACGGGAGGAGTTCCACGAGTTTCCGAGTGTGGTCACCGTCTACGACGCCCCCAGACCCGAAGTGACGCCTCTCAACATCGAAGAAACGCGACGGCGCAGACCTTCGCTAGACGGCCGCTAGAACGACTGACTGCGGGCGGATTCTTCACCTTTGTGGCCAAAGAAGGCAGAGTCTCCAAGCTCCGCAGAAAGACACGCAGTGAGGCCGGACGATAGCTGGAGATGCCGGAAGCGTGTAGGTCTTTAGCAGCTTTCGGAATCCGCATGAGTAGTTCCCAATGCAGACGTGAAGGATTGCTCTCGCTCACCAGGGCACGGTAGGCTATCGCCGTAAGGAGTCTCTTGGATGACCAGAGAGGATAGAAACGAGATGTCTAACGAAAGTGGGGATCACGAACAATCCCCAGATTGCGCCAGGTGTCCGGCGCCCGTATGCTACAGCCCTGCCTTCATGAAGGGCCCGCCCAACTGTCCCACTAGAACCAAGGCAGGCGTGATCGAGAAGGCTACGGCCCGATACAGTGATCCCGAGGTGGCAGAATTCGCGCGGGTCGCTTCAATCGTGGAGGGCACAGCATATGCACGCGTGCCCTGGGCACCCGGCACTCCGTCGCCTGCTACCACGAGGCTAGAGGAGATCATCGGCTTCGCGAAGAGGATGGGCTACCGGAAACTGGGAGTGGCGTATTGTGTAGGATTCAGGGAAGAAGCGCAGATACTGGTCCCGCTCTTGGAGCGCGGGGGGTTCGAGGTCGTATCAGTGTGTTGTAAGACAGGAGGAATCCCCAAAGAAGAGATCGGCGTGAAAGACGGGGAGAAGATAATCCCGGGAACCTATGAGTCCATGTGCAATCCCATATCCCAGGCCGAGATCCTCAATGACGAGGGCTGCGACTTCAACATCGCGATGGGCCTGTGCGTGGGCCACGATTCCCTGTTTCTGAAGCATGCGAATGCTCCGACGACCGTGTTTGCAGTCAAAGACAGGCTGCTCGGCCACAACCCGCTGGCCGCTCTATACCAGTCCCGGCAATACTATCGAAGGCTGCGCACGCGGGGCGGCATCCCTGGAGAGGCTGAGCAGTAGAGCCGGAAGTTCCCTCAGCGCCGGTCGTACGGTCGGCGACACTTTCCCCGTGTTGAGCAACTGACCGCCTAGACCGCCGCACATAGGCAGCCGATCGGTTCGCTGAGTAGTCATGGCGACCCGCTTGGCGCAGGCCTCTCGGATGGAGTGCTGCTTCAACTGCCTGGGACTGGACAAGCATTGGAAAGCGTGACCACCATCACTATCTCCCCTTGCTCCGCGGCCACCTGGAATGCCTGTTTGAGGGCCTCAAACAGGCTGTCATAGTCGCCCGATACCACGGTACTCATAGAGCCAGGGGTGACTTGTAGCTGGTGCTCCCTGAAGATATCAAGGGCGCGCTCGATCTGTGAGGAGAGCCCTGGCTGGCGCAGGGGATACAGGCTAACCTGTGCTGCTGCCTCCATGCTTCAGCCTCCTTCCTCAAATTGCACGCTCAAGCCGATGAAAGCACCGAAGGGGAGAGCTGTCCAGCGATCGAGCCGGTGCGTTGGATAGAGGCCTGTTCGCCAGCGTATCGCAATGGGTCGGTAT
Organism: uncultured Dehalococcoidia bacterium; assembly: GCA_964512285.1. Taxonomy (GTDB): domain Bacteria; phylum Chloroflexota; class Dehalococcoidia; order SM23-28-2; family SM23-28-2; genus SM23-28-2. The sequence goes on from CAZEJO010000028.1 coordinate 13,253, forward strand.
CCCAGGGAGGTGCGAAGCAGGCGCTCCAGCTGGCCGGGCGAGAAGAAGCGGGCGCGGCGATAAGGCGCCGCCCTCCGAAGCCTACGCCACAGGGCTATGGGGCTCAGGCGATTGAGGACCCCCAGGATTAGCCCGTGGCGAGCCACCCGCGCCGCTTCCTGCAGGGCTGCCTCTGGGCTATCCAAGAACTCGAGCACCGTGACCAAGGCCACGACGTCGAACGTCGCCTCACCGAAAGGGAGATGCGTGGCGTCAGCCAGCACAAGGGGAAGATCGGGCCGCTGTCCTCGAGCGAAGGTTACCATAGAGGGACCCCGGTCGAGGCCCACCATCGACAGTCCGAGGGAAGCGAACCAGTCCGCGAAGTGACCAGTGCCGCAACCCACGTCGAGGAGGGAATGAGATTCAGTAAAATCGTTCAGAAGCCCTCGCAGGATTAGCTTCTCTACTCGATCCGCTCGTCCACCGAAAGGAGTGGAGAACCAGGCTTCATAGCGCTTGGCCCGCTCCAGGTCGGAAGTCTGCATAAGGCCTCCCTTTCCGACACAATACACCCAAATCTTTGAATTCTATTATACCGGGGGGGACGCCAATCCGCTCAGTCAGGCCGAGTCGGCTGGGCGGCGAGAGGCTTGACCCTTAGCGCCCCGTTTCGTAGCATGCTATGGGAATATGTCCATAAACCACCGGAGCGCGGTAGCCAGACCGACGAAGTGACATCGAACTGAAAGGCGTAACCATGGATGAACCTGAGGCAAGAAGGAACGGATTTGAGCCGATCATAGTGGGGTTCTTCTGCAACTGGTGCTCCTACGCGGGGGCCGACGTGGCAGGCACAGCGCGAATGCAGTACCCGTCGAATCTGAGGATAGTCAGGGTGATGTGCTCTGGCAGAGTAGACGAACGGCTGGTGTTCAAGGCGTTCGCGCTGGGCGCAGATGGCGTCCTGGTCTGCGGCTGTCACCCGGGGGACTGCCATTACCAGAAAGGCAATCTGAGCGCCAGGAGGAGGGTTATGGGCTGGAAGCCCTTCCTCGAGGCCGTAGGAATCGGCGGCGACAGGCTCAGGCTGGAGTGGATCTCAACCTCCGACGGGCGGAAGGTGGTGGAAACCGTCAGTAGCTTCGTCGAGACCCTCAAGCAGCTCGGGCCGAGCCCGTTCAGGAGGGCAGGATCGTGAATCTGCAATATGCGCCAACCATATGTCCCTACTGCGGCTGCGGCTGCGGAATATACCTTGTGCTGAAAGACGGTAGGATAGTGGGGGAGGAACCCTGGAAGGAACACCCCGTCAACGAAGGGACAAACTGCCCCAAGGGAAAAAATGCCTACAAGTTCCTCTACAGTGAGGACCGACTCCAGAAGCCCTTGATCCGGAAGAATGGCACGCTCAAGGAGGCTTCTTGGGAAGAGGCGTTGAGCCTGGTCGCCGAGAAGCTGAAGGGCGTTCCTCCAGAGTCCTTCGGTGCCATCGCCTCCGGCAAGGGCACTAACGAGGATAGCTACGTCCTCCAGAAGTTCGTCCGGGTGATCATGGGCACCAACAGCATCGAATACTGCGCCAGGTTCTGCCACTCGGCATCGGTGGCTGGCCTCCTGCCCACGGTGGGCTCGGGCGTCATGGAAACGTCTCAACTCGACATCGAGCAGGCCGACTGCATACTCATCGCCGGCGTCAACATCAAAGAGACCTTCCCCATGATAGCCAGGAAGGTACTTCGGGCGAAGAGGAAGGGGGCCACGGTCATCGTCATAGACCCCCGAAGGACCGTGACCGTGAGCTACCTGGGCGACCTCCACCTGCAACTGCAAGCGGGCACGGATGTAGCGCTCATCAACGGCATGATGAGCGCTATCCTTGCTGAGGGCCTTGAGAACAAAGAGTTCATAGAGAAGAGGACTGCGGGGTTCGATGAGTTTCGGGCTGCTGTGTCGGCCACTTCCCCTGAGCAGGCTGCGGATATCACCGGCGTGGCAGCGGAGAAGATCAGAGAAGCGGCCATCGCCTATGCCAAGGCAGAAAAGGGCTGCATCCTGTATGACGAAGGCGTCACTCAGCACACCACCGGCGCAGACAACGTGACGGCGCTCGCCGACCTGGCGCTTCTGACCGGGCACATCGGGAAGCCAGGAACCGGCGTGAACCCCATGAGAGGGCAGATCAACGGTGAGGGCACGGGGGACATGGGTTGCCTCAATGTCTTCTATCCTGGATTCAAGCGAGTGGGCCAAGAATCCGCCGAGTTCTTCCAGAATGCCTGGGGAGTAGAGAATCTACCCACTGAGCCTGGTCTCACATACATGGACATACTTCACAAGTGCAGGGTTATCTACCTGGTGGGCACAAACCCCGTCATGGCTGCCCCCGACTCTACGAACGTCGAGAGGGCTCTGGATAACCTCGACTTCTTCGTGGTTCAGGACATCTTCCTGACCGAGACAGCCAAGCACGCCGACGTGGTGCTGCCAGCTGCCTGTTGGGTAGAAAGAGAAGGCATCCACGCCTGGGTGGACAGGAGGGTGCAGAAGATCAACAAGGTCATCGACCCTCCCGGCGAGGCCATGCCCGACTGGTGGATCATTTGCAGAGTGGCGGAGAAGATGGGCTACAAGGACAAGTTCAACTACGCCTCCGCGGCAGAGATATTCGAGGAGATCAGGAGTTGCGTCCCCCAGTACAAGGGGATCACCTACGAGAGACTGGAGAAGAAGGCGGGAGGCATTCACTGGCCCTGCCCTTCCGAGGATCACCCGGGCACTCCTACCATGTTCGTTCAGGCCTTCGGCACGCCTGACAAGCTGGGTCATTTTCAGGCGGTGGAGTACAAGCCTCCGGCAGAATCGCCGGACGCAGATTATCCGCACATCCTCAGCACCGGCAGAAGCCTTTTTCATTACCACACAGGGACAATGACCCGCAGGACAGATACGCTGAACAGCGAGGTGTCTGAAGCGTACGTCGAGATCAACCCCGAGGACGCCCTGATGCTGGGTGTCGAGAGCGGCAGGCGGATCACACTGGAGACAAGGCGAGGGAGGATAGAGGCCACCGCCAAGGTGACCGAACGGGTGCCACAGGGAACCGTATTCGTGCCTTTCCACTTCTCGGAGTCATGCGCCAACATCCTTACCAACCCCGCTCTTGATCCCAAATGCAAGATGCCAGAGTTCAAAGTGTGCGCCGTCAAGGAAGAGGTGTAGGCATGAAGGGGGATATGTACTGGGCCTGGTCCTCGGACCCGGCAATAGCCGACAAGGCCGAATGCGGGGGCGCGGTTACGTCGCTGCTCAAGTTCGCTCTGGAGAGTAACCAGGTCGATGCTGTGCTTGCCGTAGAGGCAAGAGATGGCAACAGGTATGATGGCATCCCCGTGCTGATCGATGATCCTGAGGAACTAATGGCAACCGCAGGAGCATTGCACTGCGCTTCCCCCAACCTCGCTCGCTGCCTCAAGGAATTCCTCGATGGTGCTTCCGATTTAAGGGTGGCCGTGCCCTGCAAGCCGTGTGACGCCAAGGCGATCATCGAGCTGGTCAAGCGTACCCAGATCAATCCCGAGAACGTGCTCCTCATTGGCCTGAACTGCACCGGCACCATGCGGCCGGTGACAGCCCAGCAGATGATGGAAGATGAATTCGAAGTGGATCCCTTCGATGTCGTCAGTGAGGACCTTGAAGACGGCAAGCTGAAGATAAGGCTGCGGGACGGTAGCGAGAAAGAAAGGGATTTGGCGGAGCTGGAGGCCAAAGGGCTCGGGCGTAGGGAGAACTGCCGCAGATGCGACATCAACATCCCGACCATGGCGGATATCGCCTGCGGGAAGTGGGGAGCAGAGGATAAGCAGGCCACGTTCATAGAGGTCTGTTCCGAGAGAGGAGCCGAGCTTCTCGACAAAGCAATCGAAGGCGGCCACATCAAAGTGGAGCAGCCGAGCAGCGAGGCCCTCGAATCGAGGGGAGCACAGGACAGGGCGGCCACCGAGCTGGCGCGGCAGTGGCAGGAGAAGGATTTCGCCGAGTTCCAGGGGATGGGTCTTGAAGAGCGTTTCGATTACTGGTTCGGACCCTCCGGTCAGTTCAGCCAGTGCATCAAGTGCTTTGGCTGCAGAGACGCTTGCCCCATCTGCTACTGTAAAGAGTGCTATCTGGAGGCAGACAGAGGCAGAGTGCCCGGGGGCGAGATCCCACCTGACCCCATCTTCCCGATGATCCGGGCTGTGCACGTCATGGATTCCTGCGTGAACTGCGGTCAGTGTCAGGATGCCTGTCCTATGGAGCTGCCGCTTTCCCGCCTGATCTTCATGCTCAATAGGGAGCTCGCTCAGATCTTCAAGTATGAGCCGGGAATGGATGTCAACGCCCGGCCCCCACTGAGGACGGTGGTAGACAAGGAACTCTCCCTCAGCGGCGCCGAGCTTATCCTATAGGCGACGGCTTGAAGATCCTCGATGATATTATAGCTACCCTCGCAGAAGACGCGCCGGTGCAGGAGGTGCGGATCGGCGCCTTCTGGACGGCGGTTGTGAGCCGAGCATGTGGCCTGGCCTCGACGGTGGCGCCCGAGGAGCACAAACACGGTGCCATTTTCGTGGAGGAGGCCGGGAAGCTGGCCGGCAGGAGCGCGCTCGAGCTGACGGAGCTGGCGCACTCGGAGAGCACGCTGGAGGCAGGCATCGGCCTGGCGGCGATCAACTCGCTGCTCGATGTGGATGAGACGCGCTGCGTGGACCTCAACGCGGGCGATCTGCTGGTGGAGCGGGGCCGGGGCAAGAAGGTAGGGTTGGTGGGGCACTTCCCCTTCGTGCCGGCGCTGCGGGAGGCGGCGGGACAACTGTGGGTGATCGAGCTGCATCCGCAGGCGGGCGACGTGGGCGCAGAAGAGGCGGAGGCCGTCTTGCCAGAGGTGGACATCGCTGCCATCACAGGTAGCGCGTTCATCAACCGTACGATGGATCATCTTCTAGAGCTATGTCGGCCAGAGACCCTGGTGGTCGTCCTCGGGCCGAGCACGCCGCTGTCGCCGATTCTGTTCGAGTACGGCGTGGACGTGATCTCGGGGACACGCGTGGTCGATCCCGGCCTGGCCCTGCGCTGCGTGAGCGAGGGGGCTACCTTTCGCCAGATAAGGGGCGTGCGCCTACTCACGATGGAGCGGAAGGGGGCTAGTCAGCCCAAGGGATAGACTTCATCACCCACAGCTCGCTGCCATCACAGCGGATGGCGAAGCAGGGAGAACGAAAACCACGCGGCCGGAGGAAACCAAACCGCCCGACCGCGTGGCTCTATAAGGACAGGGGGTGCGGCCCTGTCCTATTTGAAAACGCCGTGTAAGCTCCGAAAGTTACCTACGCACCAGAAGACTGCTATAAAAATAGCGATATTTGCATAGAAAACAAGTACATTGAGGCAGTTCAAACAGGAGACTTTGGGAATCTTGGCGCGACTAGGAGAAGCCTGAGTCGGGCTCCCAGCCGGGGATGAACTTGCGCCACTCCACCTGCTCCTCCAAGTAGTGGTAGAAGGGGCGATAGGGGTTGAAGGGAGGGCGGGTGGGCTTCTGGATGAGGTGCATGTGTGCTTCACGAGGGGTGCGACCGGCCTTGCGGTGGTTGCAGTCCTTGCAGGCGGCGACGACGTTGTCCCAGGCATGCTGACCGCCGCGATTGCGGGGGAGCACGTGGTCAAGGGTTAGGTCACGCGTGCGGCGTCCGCAGTACTGGCAGGTGTGGCGGTCACGTAGGAACACATCGCGGCGGCAGAGGCGTCCGCGGGGACGCGGTCGTCGGATTATGTAGACGAGGCGAATAACGGATGGTATCTCAAAAACGAAGGAGAGGCTACGCAGGTAGCCCCGCCCATTCTCCAACACCTCGGCTTTACCTCGATCCACGAGGACGAAGGCGCGACGAGGATTGCAGACGTTGAGCGGCTCGTAATTCTGATTAAGAACAAGTACGGCTGTATCTGTCACAGCGGCATGATAGCAAAAATGATTCTGTGCTGCAATCGGGCGGCGGGGTTACTTCTGGCAGTGGCGACAGAAGCTGGTGATGCGCTGGTTGGAGGTGATCTCGGTGATGGGGGAGCCGCACTTGGGGCAGGGCTGGCCGCCGCGGCGGTGCACCTTCAGGTGGTCCCGGTACTCGGCGACAGGCAGGCCCTCGTTCTCCACGCGGTCGGCAACGATGGCAGCGGCTTCGCCCAGCACAGAGCGGATGGCCTGATAGAGACGCCCCTCCGCTTCCGACGGTAGCTCTACGCGCTTGCGGTAGGGGTGGATGCCAGCGGCGAAGAGGATCTCGTCGGCGTAGGCGTTGCCGATGGCGGCCACCAAGCTGTCGGTGCGAATGACGCTCTTCATCTGGCCACGGAAGTGCCTAAGGTGCTCTCGAAAGGCCTCCTCCGTAAACTCGTCTGACAGGGGCTCGGGGCCCAACTGCTCGAAGAGAGGCAGCGAAGCGAAGTTGCCCTGCTTCACCAGGTAGACCTTGCCCATCCGCCTTTCGTCGAAGTAGCGCAGCTCGTGGCCGTTGCTCAGAGCGAGCACGAAGCAAGTCTTGGGCCGCCGCTTATCCTGGGGCTGGCGGTACTGAAAGCGACCGGTGAGCATGGGGTGAATGGCGAGGTGGTCGCCGCTCCGCAGGGAAAAGAGGAGGAACTTGCCGCGGCGTTCGACCTCACCGAAGACGTTGCCGGTGAGGGTGGAGATGAAGTCGTCCTTGGGGACGCGTATCACAATGGGAATCCTGACGGTCACCTCGTCGATGGCGACGCCGGGGATGCGGCGATTGAAGAACGCGCGATATGCCTCGAGGTCGGGCAGTTCGGGCATAAGGACTAGGCACTCTCCATGTAGCGGGGGTAAGAGCCAAAGATGCGGAAGAAAGAGGACTGGGCCTCGACGGCCTTCAAGGCCTCAACCACCACGTCGTCGGTGCGATGGCCGGCCAGATCCAGGAGGAAGATGTACTCGCCGAGGCGCTCCTTAGTAGGGCGAGATTCCACCTTGGTGAGATTGATGTCGCGGCTGGAGAATTCCTCGAGCGTGCTCACCAGAAGGCCGGGCCGGTCATCGCCGAAAGAGAAGGCGAGAGAGGTCTTGTCGTTCCCTGTGGAGGGATGGTCGGTTTCGGCGAGGACGACGAAGCGGGTGAGGTTGTCGGAGCGGTCCTGGATGTCGTGGGCCAGGATGTCGGCGCCGTAGAGCTCGGCGGCGCGGCGGGTGCCGATAGCGGCGGCGTTCTCGCGGGCCATCATCTCCTCTACGGCAGCGGCCGTGGACAGGGCAGCCACCATCTCCGCCTTGGGGAAGCAGCGCTCCACGAAGCGTCGACACTGGCCGAGGGCCTGGGGGTGGGACAAGAGCAGCTTGACGTCGGCGGCCTGCATGCCCGGGCGTACCAGGAGGCAGTGGCCGACGGGCAGGACGAGCTCGCGTCTGATGGAGAGGCGAGACTCGTGGATGAGGATGTCGAGGGTGTCGGTGACTGAGCCTTCAATGCTGTTCTCGATGGCCACAACCCCCTCGTCGGCCATGCCCGAATCGACAGCGGCGGCGACAGCGGCGACGCTGGCAAAGGGCAAGAGCTGGGCCGCGGGGTCGTGGCACATGGCGGCCTCTTCGCTGAAGGTACCGGCCGGCCCGAGAAAGGCGACGCGCTTGGTGCTCATTGCTTCTCTTTGACGGGGGTGGTGAGGATGGCCCTCAAGGCGTCCTCGCTCTCGCAGCGGCAGACCGCCACGACTTCGTCGCCAGCGCGAACCTGCGTGTCGCTGTTGGGGACACGAGGCACCCCTTCCTCATCGATGACGACAACGATGAGGCACTGCTGAGGCAGAAGCAACTCACCGATATGCTCGCCGACGATGGCAGAGTACTGTGGCACCTTGGCCTCGACTATCTCCAAGCCGCTCCCCTTGATGGTTAGCAGGGGAATGAGGGGGTGGGAGGGAAGCTCCTGCTCGATGTTGGCCAGAACGAGGGCGGTGGAGCTGACGGTGGTGTCGATGCCGAGCTTCTTGAATATGGCCTCGTTCTTGGGATTGTTGATGAGGGCCACGGTGCGGCGGACGCTGAACTTGTTCTTGGCTACCTGACATGCCACAAGGTTGTCCTCGTCGTCGCCGGTGACGGCGATGAACAGATCGGCGCGGCCGGTGCCAGCGGCCTCAAGGGTGACACCCTCGCAGCCGTCGCCTCGGAGAACGATATCGCCCAGGTCATCGGCGATCTTCTGGCACTTGGCGGCCTCCTTCTCGATGACCAGGACCTCGTTACCGTCTTCGACGAGTTGCTTGGCGAGATAGTAGCCTACCTTGCCACCGCCCACGATGATGATATACATGACTAACCCTCGCCCTTCGGCGTTTCCGCCGGCTCCCTCTCCAAAGCTTGCTTCAGCAGTCGCGCGACTTCCTTGGTGGGGCTGATGGTCTCCAGGCCGAGGCCGCGATAGAGCTCCTGTCGGATGGGGTCGAAGATGCGGCAGACCACCTTGGGAACGTCGAAGATGTGCTTGGCGACCTGGCTGGCCATGACGTTGCGGTTGTCGCCGGGGGTCACAGCCACGAAGGCGTCGGCGTCGGCGAGGCCGACGCGCTGGAGGACATCCTGGTCGATGCCGTTGCCGACGACGCTGTTCCCTTTGAAGTCGGCGGGAAGCTGTCCAAAGGCATCGGGGTCGATATCCAGGATGGTGACTTCCTGGCCTTCACGGTCGAGAATAGTAGCAAGCTCGGCGCCCACACGTCCGCAGCCCATGATGACAACTTTCATCTCACTCGACCATGGGCAGGCGAATAAGCCATACTTCACCGGGGGCATTTTCCAGCACGTACTGGGTGATCTTGCCGAGTCGGAACTCCCCGGGCAGCGGCGCCGGCTTGCCTCCCCTGGGCCAGGCCAAGCCTGCGCCTTCCGCGAGGGAGCGCTTGTAGCCCACGCCCAGGATGATGCCGTCGACGCTGCGCTCGATGGCTTCATCGACGATGGCGTGGCCAGCGTCTCGCGCCTGAAGAAGCTCTCCTTCCACCGGAAAGTCCACTTCCTCGGCGCGCTGCTCAGCGCGGTTCAGAATCTCTTCGCCTTTCGCAGCCTCAGGGCTAAGGTCAGCATCCAGAGGCAGAGAGCGGTGTACCTCTATGACATAGACGACGTAGACCTTGCCCTTGTTGCGTTTGGCCATCGTACAGGCCATGTAGACAGCCTCCATGCTGGCGTCCGAGCCATCGACCGGCACCAGGACATTACTGAGCGTCATGCGTAGTTTGTCTGCCCCTCCCAGCCACAACCAAGTAAACCTGCCATAAGAGCCAGTCAATTATATAAACAGCAAGAGGCAACCGCAACACAAGACGGCGATTCGGACTAAGAGCGGAGGGCGGCCTAGCCGCCCTCCGCTATCTGGAACGATCGGTCGTTTGTTACCTTAGGGTTCGACGGGCATATCTGCGCACTGCACCCCACTGGCGATGATCAGGACCAGCATGCTGTCGTACTGGTCGACGGTGGTCAAGGTGGTGATGCCCGGGTCATCAGGGACGTAGCGCAGCCAGCTCCCCGCGTCTAACGCATAGGCGATAGCGAACTGGGCGGGCGGGCCGGCGATGCAACTGAATACGGTCTCCGCAGCCGTGCCGTCGGCACCGGTCCAGACAAAGTTGTTCCAACCTATCGGCAGGTCAAAGGTACGGGTGGCGCTAGGGGTGGGGCTGGGCGTGGGGCTAGGGGTGGGGCTGGGCGTGGGCGTAGGAGTGGGGCTGGGACTGGGGGTAGGGGCAGGCCCGGTGGCCACGGGGTGAAAGACAACGGCTCCATCATCGTCAGCCGGGCAATCGGCGCCTGGGTTGGCGGGATCATCATCCTCATCGTTGAAAATGACGCCGGCGACGCCGCGGGAGACTGCCGGGGCACCCTTCCAGTAGTTGTGGGTGGCATTGACGGTGTTCTCGCTGGTGCAGGCGAGCCTGATGTAGTACTCATCGGGGTCCAGGTCGCCATCGAAGGTATTGGCGTTGTCGTCAGAGCCGCCGATGATCACCAGAGCCTCGGCGGGCAGCACGTCCAGGTCGATGCCGCCATTGCTTTCAGTACCGACAACACGGGTGGCAATGGTGTTGCGCAGTACCTGGACATGAGTCTCGCCGCGGACGTACAACTGGTACTGGGTGTTCACGCTGCCCGACATGGTGTTGTCTTGGACAACGACCATGTCTGAGGTGTCAATGCGGACTCCATTGCGGGCGTTGTCGACTATGATGTTGTCGACGACGCGGCTGTCGTTGGCACGGTCGAGCAGTATGCCGTCGGGCTCGTTGTTGTGGATGTAGCTGCCTTGGATGACGGTGCCGCTGGTCCAGTTGGCGAAAACGCCGACGCCCCACTCGGCCACCTCCACGTCGGTAATGGTCGTGTCGTCACCGGTGACCACGATTCCTATATCGCTACCAGTAGGACCGTCCAGCGCCAGGTGACGGATAGTAACGTCGTCGGCGCTAACGGTGATGCCGTCAGTGCCAGGCGCTGCGACCTGGATGACGATTTCGTCGACGTCAGCGTCCGCCCGGCCTTCGATGGTGATCTTCCTGTCCACGACTATGCCGCCGGGGTAGACTCCCTCGCACACGCGTACGGTGTCGCCGTCGGCGGAGACGGCCACAGCGCTGGCAATATCGGCGTAGGCCGTTGCCGTGGAGCATTCGGTGGGCTCGCCGGCATCGTCGGCGTCGTTGACCCAGCGCACGGTCTGGGCCTCGGCCAGCCAGCCCTGCCAGGTACCCAAGGCAACGGTGAGAACCGCCGCCACCGCTACTATCACCACCACCGCTGTCCTCGAACGAAGCCACTTCATGATCAGTCTCCTTCCATTGCTTGCCAGATTGCCATATCGCTCCGTTTCTATCACGGGCGCAGGAGCCTGTCAAGCGGCGAGCCTCTCTGTAACTGGTTCACCACCGGTGGGTGAAGTCCCCAACCCTGCGGGATAAATCCCGCAGCACCAGATTCTCGATTCTAGGAAGCCGCGGGTTTCAACCCGCGGGACGGTCCAAGAACCTTTGGCCACCAGCAATGAACTAGTCACGCCTCCCTCCAGAAATGGGAAAACGCTAATAAGAACGGAGGGCGGCTAGGCCGCCCTCCGCTATCTGGAACGATCGGTCGTTTGTTGCCTAGGGTTCGACGGGCATATCTGCGCACTGCACCCCACTGGCGGTGATCAGCACCAGCATGCTGTCGTACTGGTCGACGGTGATCAAGGTGGTGATGTCCGGGTCATCAGGGACGTAGCGCAGCCAGCTCCCCGCATC
>CAZEJO010000029.1:0-12706 GCA_964512285.1 uncultured Dehalococcoidia bacterium
GGACATCCTAGAGGAGCTGAACCTGACGATGGTGCCCCAGCAGATGGAGATGAAGGAACTCGTCCCCGCCACCGATACGGAAGAACGCCTCCTGCGTCATATCTCTAAGGAGCCCATCCATATCGATGAGGTGCGTCGCCTTAGCGGCCTGCCTATCTCAGCCGTGAGCAGCGCTCTGGCCATGCTGGAGCTGAAGGGCCTTGTGCGCCAGATGGGCCCCATGAGCTACGTGCGCACTCGCGAGGCTGGCGCTATCTACGGAGCATGACCCCTGTGGCAAAGAGAGACAGCAAGAGCCTGGTGGTCGTGGAGTCGCCCGCCAAGGCTCGTACGGTGGCCAACATCCTCGGCCGTCAGTACGAGGTGAAGGCCTCAGTCGGCCACGTGCGCGACCTGCCCCAGTCGGCGCTGGGGGTCGATGTCAAGCACGGCTTCGAGCCCTACTACATCGTCCCCAAAGAGAAACGGCGGGTGGTGAACGAGATAGCCGCCGCCGGCAAAGGAGCGCAGACCGTCTTCCTGGCCACCGACCCCGACCGCGAGGGCGAAGCCATCGCCTGGCACCTGGTGCAGGCGGCCGATCTCGCCGGGGTCGCCCTGAAACGAGTGGTCTTCCACGAGATCACCGCCCAGGCGGTGCAAGAGGCCTTTCGTAGCCCCCGCGACATCGATATGCAGCTTGTGGAGGCGCAGCAGGCCCGCCGCATCCTCGACCGCCTCGTCGGCTACAACCTGAGCCCGCTTCTCTGGAAGAAGGTGGCGCGCGGCCTTTCCGCCGGGCGAGTGCAGTCGGTGGCCCTGCGACTGGTGGTGGAGCGTGAGAGGGAGGTCCAGGGCTTCGTGCCCAAGGAATACTGGACCATCGAGGCGCAGCTATCAAAGGAAGACGATCGACAGGGCTTCCGTGCTAAGCTGACGGGGCTGGCCGGTAAGCGGAAGAAGCTGGAGATCGCCAGCCAGAGCGAGGCCGATCACCTGGTGCAGCTTCTCCAGCCGGCGGCGTTCAGCGTAGCCGCTGTCCAGAAGAAGAAGCAGGTGCGGCGGCCCTCGCCGCCCTTCATCACCAGCACCCTCCAGCAGGAGGCCGGGCGTCGCCTGGGTTTCACCGCCCAGCGGACGATGCGCATCGCCCAGCAGCTCTATGAGGGGCTCGTCATCGGCGACGAAGGCGAGGTCGGGCTCATCACGTACATGCGCACCGACTCCACTCAGGTGGCCGACTCAGCCAAGGACGAGACGCGGGCCTATATAAAGGAGAAGTTCGGACAGCCCTACGTGCCTCACTCGCCCCGCGTATACAGGAAGAGGGTGAAGAGGGCGCAGGAGGCCCATGAGGCCATCCGCCCCACCTCGGCCTATCGCGAGCCGGAGAAGGTTCGGCATTACCTAAACCGCGAGCAGGGCCGTCTGTACACCCTCATCTGGCAGCGTATGGTTGCCAGCCAGATGGCCGATGCCCTCTACGACGTCACCACGGTGGACATCGAGGCCAAGCCTTCCCGTAGCCGCGATGCCTATCTCTTTCGGGCTGTCAACACCCAGCTTGCGTTCCTCGGCTACCGCCATCTATACACTGAGGCAAAGGAGGAAGGCGAGGAGGAGGACCTGGGCAAGAACCCCCTGCCCGAGCTGGTGGTGGGCGACATCCTTCGTCTCCTTGAGCTCCTCCCTGAGCAGCACTTCACCGAGCCGCCTCCTCGCTACACCGAGGCCAGCTTGGTTAGGGCACTGGAGGAGAACGGCATCGGCCGTCCCAGCACCTACGCGCCGATCATCGCCACCGTCCAGGGACGAGGCTACGTGGGAAAGGAGAACGGTCGCCTGAAGCCGCAGGGGCTGGGGTTCGTGGTCAGCGATCTGCTGACCACCTACTTCCCCGGCATCGTGGACGTCAACTTCACCGCCGAGATGGAGAACGAGCTCGATGAGATCGCCCGCGGCGAAAGGCCCTGGCAGCCAGTGGTGCAGGACTTCTACGCCCCTCTGATGAGGGCACTGGCCGTCGCCAGCGAAGCGCCGCCGGCTCATCAGGAGACGAGCGAGGTGTGCGACCAGTGCGGCCAGCCGATGGTCATTCGCTGGAGCAAGCGGGGCCGCTTTCTGGCCTGCTCTGGTTATCCCAAGTGTCGAAATACTCGGCCGTTGGAGGGTGAAGGGGAGCCTCTGCCCGCCGTCGACGAGACCTGTCCCAAGTGTGGCGCCCCCATGGTTGCCAAGCGGGGCCGCTACGGGACATTCCTGGCCTGCTCCCGCTATCCCGAGTGCCAGGGCACGCGACCCCTGCTGAAAAAGACGGGCGTCAGCTGTCCCCTGTGCGGCGGCGACATTGTGGAGAAGCGCAGCCGCCGCGGTCGTGTCTTCTACGGCTGCGCTAACTACCCATCGTGCCAGTTCACCACCTGGACTCGTCCGCTGCCTACGCCCTGCCCCGAGTGCGGTGGCCTGCTACTGGCCGCTGGCGAGGGGCGCGGTCGCTGCAGCCAGTGTCGCTGGCAAGGCCCGTTGTCGCAGGATGCGCCTGCGACAACGGGCTCGCCGGCGGGCCGGCAGTAGTCTAGGCAAGACCGATATGGAGAAGCTGCTTCAGGCCTATTTGCACTTCCTTCAAGCTGAGCGCACCCTGTCGCCCTACACCCTGCGCAACTACGAGAGCGATCTCTGTTCCTTCTTCCGCTATGCCGGGGATGCCGGTCGGGACATCTGCGACGTCGACCGCTATCTTCTACGTGGCTATTTGGCCGGGCTGAGAGAGCAGAAGATGGCTCCGGGCAGCATCGTCCGCAAGGTGAGCAGCATCCGCTCGTTCTATCGCTTCCTGGTTCGCGAGGGCCACATCGAGCACGATCCGCTGGCGGGCGTGCACAGCCCCAAAAAGGGGCGTCGCCTGCCTAGCTTCCTTTCGCCCAGGAAGGTTCTGGCCATTCTGGGCGCGGTCGAGGGTGACAGCCCCAAGGCCCTGCGCGATCGGGCTATCCTGGAGCTCCTGTACGCCGCTGGCATTCGCTTGAGCGAGCTGGTGGCGCTGGATACCAGCGATGTGGATATCGGCGAGCAGGAAGTGCGAGTCTTGGGCAAGGGCAACAAGGAACGCATCGCCCTTATGGGGAGGGCAGCGGCCGATGCCTTGCAGCGCTATCTGCGTGAGGGGCGGCCGTCCCTGGTTCAGCGCCCTCACGAAAGGGCACTCTTCCTCAATAAGCAAGGCGATCGGCTCTCGGCGCGAGCGGTTCAGATCATGGTGCGCCGCTGTGCCCTCAAGGCTGGCCTCGACGAGCGGGTGTTCCCCCACCTGTTGCGTCATACCTTCGCCACCCATATGCTGAACGGTGGAGCCGACCTGCGGGTGGTGCAGGAGCTCCTGGGTCACGCTAGCGTAGGCAGCACCCAGATCTACACCCATGTCAGCGAGACCGAGAAGCGACGCGTGTACGATGAGGCGTTCTACAATGTGTGGCGGTCGCGACGAAGGCGAAGCGAGGATGAATGAGGTTTCTTCTTGTCAACGGGCCTAACCTGAACACCCTGGGCAAGCGCCAGCCCGAGATCTACGGCACCCTCACTCTTAAGGAGCTCGAGGCGCGCGTCGCTCAACGGGCGGCCGAGCGCGGGGTCGAGGTCCGCTCCTTTCAGTCCAATCACGAGGGCGCCCTCATCGACTTCATCCAGACGGAGGCTGGCGAGGCGCAAGGCATCATCATCAACCCCGGCGCCCTCACTCACTACAGCCTGTCCCTGCGAGATGCTCTGGAGGACTGTGGCCTGCCCTTCATCGAGGTGCATTTATCCGACATTCATGCCCGCGAGTCCTTCCGCCGCCACTCGGTCATGGCCGACATCGCCGCGGGGCAGATCGCCGGTCAGGGATGGGAGGGCTACTTGCGCGCCCTGGATGCGCTGGCGGCTCTGGTGAGGGAGGAGGGTCGTGAGTAGCCGACTGGACAGGCTTCGCCAGAAGATGACGGACGCAGGGCTGGACGGCCTTCTGGTCAGCAGCCCCGTCGAGGACACTTTCGGCAACGTCGGCGCTAACCGCCGCTATCTTTCCGGCTTCACCGGCTCTGTGGGCCATCTGCTGATCACCCAGGATGCGGCCTTCATCGCTGTAGACTTCCGCTACTACGAACAGGCCCAGCGGGAGGCCCCCGGCTTCACCCTCTTCCCCGCCAGCGGCTCTCTGCTCGAGTGGTTCGCCTCGCTGATGGGCGAGGCGAAGCTGACGGGCAAGAAGCTGGGCTTCCAGGCGAGCGATATCACCGTCGCCACCTATCAGACGATCACTAAGGTTGTCAAGGAGATGCCCGCCGTCCAGCGGCCGAAGTTGCTGGCGGCGCCGCCACTCGTGGAGCAGCTTCGGGTCACCAAGGACGCCGACGAGCTGGCGGCCCTCCAGCGGGCCGTCGACCTGGGCGACGAGGCCTTCGCGGAGGTCGCCCAGCGCATCGAGCCTGGCTGGACGGAGAGGCAGGTGGCCTGGGAGATCGAGAAGTACATCCGCGAGCATGGCGGCGAAGGCGTTTCGTTCGAGACTATTGTGGCCGCCGGGCCCTGGTCGGCGATGCCCCATGCCTACCCTCGTGACGAGAGGATACAGGAGGGGCAGCCGATCATCATCGACATGGGGGTGCGTCTGGGCGGCTACTGCTCCGACCTCAGCCGCACTCTCTTCCTCGGCCAGCCGGACGAGCAATTCGAGAAGATTTACGATATAGTTTTGACGGCTCAGTTGACGGCGGAGGCGCTGATCCGCAAGGACATGACCGGCGAGCAGGCTCACCTACTGGCCCACAACGTGATCGCCGAGACCGGCTACGGCGATAACTTCGGCCACGGCCTCGGCCACGGCGTCGGCCTGCAGGTCCACGAGTCGCCTCGCCTCACTCGCGCCTCCAAGGATGTGCTGGCCGACGGCATGGTGTTCACCATCGAGCCGGGTATCTACGTCAGCGGCTGGGGTGGCGTCCGCATCGAGGACATGGTGGTGCTGGAGGACGGGCGGGCGCGGGTGCTGACCAGAGCGCCCAAACTGGGTGTCGCCGCTGGTGCGCAGGAGGGCGGGAGCTGAGACCAATGTCTTGTGTTGCTGGCATGACCCTTTGGCAGGAGGATTTGGTACGATGACAGACTCTCTTGATAGCCATAACGCCGCTGGCGGCCTGCCGAAGCAGGCGGCAGTGCCTCGCGGCCCTAAGGCCTGGCTGCTGGCCACGCGCCCCTGGTCCTTCCCGGCGTCCGTCGTGCCCATGCTGATCGGAGGCGCTCTGGCCTATCGGGCCGACTTCTGGAACTGGCCTCTCTTCTTGCTCACCCTGGTGGGCGGCCTTTTCTTCCACATCGGCGCTAACCTCACCAACACCTACTTCGACTTCCAACGAGGCGCCGATACCGTGGAGCACGCCGATGACAGGACGCTGGTGGATAACATGCTGCGGCCCAGAGACGTCCTCTTGCTGACAGGGTTCTTCTTCCTGGCGGGCGTGGCGATCGGTGGCTATCTGACCTCCCAGAGCGGCTGGGAGCTCCTGGCGCTGGGCGGCGCTGGTCTATTCCTGGGCCTCTTCTACACGGCCGACCCCCTGGGCTACAAGTATCGGGTCCTGGGGGATGTAGGCATATTCATCTCCTTCGGGCCGTTGCTAGTGCTGGGTTCCTACTTCGTGCAAGCGGAGAAGCTGGATCTGTTGCCCCTGCTCTTCTCTCTACCCCTGGGGCTGCTCATCGTTGCCATCGTCCACGCCAACAACTATCGCGATGCCCAGGCCGATCGCAGGGCTGGCGCCAGGACTTTGGCCCAGGTCCTGGGCGAGCGCGGCTCGCGGTTCGTCTATTACTTCCTGGTGCTGACTCCTTACGCCTTCGTGATAGCCTTCGGGGCAGCCGTTACCCCCTGGGTCTTGCTTGCCCTTCCGACAGTCGTGCTGCCCCTGAGGATGATCCGTCAGTTGAACGCTGTCGATGAGGAGCTGGGGCGGGCACTGGCCTTCCTGCCACAGCAGACGGCCAATCTCATCGTCGTCTTCGGGGGGTTGATGGCCCTTGGTATTCTGGGAAGCGAGCTCGTATGACAGGCTGCGGCTGCCTGAGGGCAGACAGACTCGAGTAGAAGTGGGGTGAGGCAGCGATGATCGACAGTGGCGACCTCCGCAAGGGGACAACCGTCGAGGTGGACGGCGTGCTGTATCAGGTGTTGGACTTTCAGCACATCAAGATGGGGCGAGGCTCCGCCCAGGTGCGCCTAAAGCTCAAAGACGTCCGCGCCGGTCACATCACCGAGCGAGTGGTGCAGGCCGGCACCAAGTTTTCGCAGGCGCGGGTGGAGCGCCAGCCAGCCCAGTACCTCTACGCCGACGGTGACCTGCACCACTTCATGAACACCGAGACCTACGACCAGATTGCCCTCAACACAGAGCGGCTAGGCGATGCCCTTCAGTATCTCAGCGAGAACGCTACCTGCCAGCTCCTCACCTACGGCGATGAGGCCATCGGTATCGAGTTGGCGGCGGCGGTCGAGCTGAAGGTGGCCCAGACGGACCCCTGGGTTCGCGGCGATACGGCTCAGGGCGGCAACAAGCCTGCCCGTTTGGAGACGGGCCTGATGGTGCAGGTGCCCCTGTTCATCAACACCGGCGATGTGGTAAAGGTGGACACCCGCAGCGGCGAGTATCTGGAGAGGGCCAGCGGTCGATGATGGAAGTCTATTCGGTGGCCCAGGTCGCCACCTACGTTCGTGAGCTCCTGGAGACCGATGTCCATCTAGCGGACCTCTGGATAGAGGGGGAGGTCTCTAACCTCTCTCGCTCGGCGGCCGGCCATACCTACTTCACCCTCAAGGACGAGTCGGCTCAGGTTCGCTGCGTGATGTTTCGCCGTCAGCACGCCGGCACGCCTCTTGAGGACGGCACGCAGGTGACGGCCCACGGCCGCATCTCCTTCTTCGAGCGGCGGGGCGAACTGCAACTGAACGTCGATTTCGTCCAGCCGGCGGGTGTCGGCATCTGGCAGGCCCAGCTCGAACGCCTGAAGGCTCAGCTCGAGGAGGAGGGGCTGTTCGAGCCCTCGCGCAAGCGGCCGCTTCCCGCCTTCCCACGGCGTATCGGCGTGGTCACCTCCCCCGCTGGCGCCGTCTTCCACGACATCTGCAACATTGTCGGACGGCGTTGGCCCCTGACCGAGATCGTGCTGGCACCTACCCCCGTGCAGGGGGACGAGGCAGCGCCAGCCATCGTGGAGGCGCTATCCGCGCTGAACAGTGAGCCAGATATCGACGTAATCATTGTCGGCCGCGGCGGCGGCTCGCTGGAGGAGCTCTGGCCCTTCAACGAGGAAGCCGTGGCGCGGGCCATCTACGCCAGCCGCATACCTATAGTGTCGGCGGTGGGACACGAGACCGATTACACCATCGCCGACTACGTGGCCGACCTGAGGGCTCCCACCCCCTCGGCGGCAGCCGAGCTGGTGGTGCCGGATCGAGGCGAGGTCTCGCGCCAGATCAGGGGCGCCATAGTCACGATGGAGGGGTGGATGGCCGGCCAGGTGGCCCGTCATCGAGCCGGAGCGGAGCAACTCCTGCACCGCCTGCGTCGCAGCGTTCCCAACGTGGAGATGGAGAGGCAGCGACTAACTCTCCTTCTGAACGGCGCTCAATCAGCGATGGCTCGGAGCCTGAACGTCCACAGGGAGCGCCTGAAGGCCTATGCTCTGCAGCTTCGCTCCCTCGAGCCGAGGGGCACGCTCGCTCGCGGCTACGCTCTCGTGCAGCGGCGGGCCGATGGGCAGGTGGTGCGCAGCGTGAGCCAGGTCAAGGGCCGCGAGCGCCTGGACGTGCAGGTGGCCGATGGCAGCTTCCCGGCGGAGGTATCGAAGCAGTATGGCTTCTAAGACCAGCGAGAACTTCGAGGAGGCCTTCCGCCGTCTGGAGGAGACGGTGGCCAAGCTGGAGGAGGGCGGTCTGCCTTTGGAGGAGGCCCTGGCCCTCTACGAGGAGGGCATGCGCTTGGCCCAGAGCTGTCAGGAGCTCCTCGACAAGGCGGAGCTCCGTATCACTCGTCTGCAGGAAGCGTTCGCCGCCTACCGGGAGGAGGCCTCGAGAGGGCTGCACGAGGATGAGCCCACCTACGCTCCCGGGGACGAGGAGGACGAGCCCCTTGCTGAAGGCTGACCTCCACACGCACACCTACTTCTCGCCCGACTCCATCACATCGCCTGAGAAATACGTGCAGACCTGCCTCGAGCGGAGCATCAACTGCGTGGCCGTCACCGATCACAGCAGTATCGGTGGTGCTCTCGCCGTCGAGAAGTTGGCGTCCTTCAGGGTGATCATGGGGGAGGAGGTCGAGAGCTCGGAGGGTGAGATCATCGGTTTCTTCCTTCAGGAGGAGGTCCCGGCTGGACTCAGCGCTGAGGAGACGGTGCAGCGCATCAAGGAACAGGGCGGGTTGGTCTGCATACCGCACCCGTTCGACCGGTTCCGCGGCGAGCACCTGGCTGAAGCCGCCCTCATGCGCATCCTGCCCCAGGTGGACATCATCGAGGCGTTCAACGCACGCACCATCTTCCGGCGCGACAACGAGCGCGCGGCTCGCTTCGCTCAGGAGCACGGCCTGGCAATGTCGGCGGGCAGCGATGCCCACTCGACGCGAGAGCTGGGGCGGGCCTGCGTGGAGATGCCCGAGTTCGAGGGGCCGCGGCAGTTCCTGGCGGCTCTCAAAGAGGGGCGCATCGTGGGGAGGTTGTCCAGCCCATTGGTGCACCTTTATAGTCGCTGGGCTTGGCTGCGACGCCGCCTTCGCTGGCGGCCAACAGAGTAAGGGGGCGATCATGCTGCATATCGGCTGGTTCTCCACCGGGCGCGATGAGGCCGCCTGCCAGCTTCTCGAGGCGGCCTGGCAGGCCATCCAGGTGGACGAACTGGACGCCCGCATCGCCTTCGTGTTCAGCAATCGCGAGCGGGGGGAGAATCCGGCCAGCGATCGCTTCTTCGATCTGGTGGAAGGCTACGGCATACCCCTGGTCTGTCTGTCATCCAAACGCTTTCGCCAGGAGCGAGGCGGGGAGATCGCCCGTGCTGGCGAGCCGCTGCCCGCCTGGCGGGCGGAGTACGACCGGGCGGTGATCCGCCTGCTGGAGGCGCATCCCTTCGAGCTGGGCGTCCTCGCTGGCTACATGCTTATCTTCACGGAGGAGGCCTGTCAGCGGTACAATCTTCTCAACCTCCATCCGGCGCAGCCGGGCGGGCCGGCTGGCACCTGGCAGGAGGTCATCTGGCAGCTTATGGAGCAGAGGGCATCGACGGCGGGGGTGATGATGCATCTGGCCACCGAGGAGCTTGATCAGGGGCCGCCCGTCACCTACTGCACTTATAGCATTAGTGGGCCTGCCTTCGATCGGCTGTGGGCGCAGGTGGTGGGGAGGAGCGTGGCCGAGGTGCAGGCCAGCGAAGGCGAGGAGAATCAACTGTTCAGGGAGATCCGCCGTCAGGGGGTGATGCGTGAGCTTCCCCTGGTGGTGGCCACGCTGCGGGCCTTCGCCGACGAGAAGGTGCGCATCGCAGATAGGCGAGTGGTGGATGCTGACGGTCTCCCCATCGATGCATATGACCTGACCCAGGAGATCGATCGACTGGTAGGCTTAGCATGACCAAAGAATCGACTCGCTGTGTTGCCTTTGACATGGAGGGGCCTCTCACCTCCCAGGACGCTGCCTTCGAGCTCATGGGCCTGGTGCCGGGGGGCCACGAGGTATTTCGGGCCATCAGCCGCTACGACGACATCCTAGCCCTGTCCGGCAGGCCCGACTACGAGCCCGGCGATACGTTAGCCCTTATCGTTCCCTTCCTTCTCTACCATCGCCTGGGTCGCTTCCATGTTGAGCGGTTGGCCGATTCGGCTGCCTTGGTGGAGGGGGCGGCAGACACTATTGCTCAACTGGCGGGTGAGGGCTATCAGGTATTCTGCATCACCACCACCTATGAGCAGTACGCCCGGCGGCTGGCCCAGCGCTTGGGGCTGGCGGCCGACCGGATGGCCTGCACCAGCTTCCCCTTGGAAGAACTGGCCGCTCGTCTGACTTGGGACGATATCGGAGCGGTTACCCGCGTCGAGCTGGCCCTGCGCCAGCGGGAAGTCCAGGAGGACGACGCACGCCTTCAGGCTCTTCTCGACGCCTTCTATTGGAAGGAGTTGGTTGGCACGCCTCTGGGGGATGCAGTGGCATCGGTCAAGCCCGTCGGTGGCAGGCGCAAGGCTGAGGCGCTGCATAGGTTCGCCGCCAGCGCGCAACCGGAGACCCCCCGCTGGGTGGTGGTCGGCGATAGCATCACTGACAACGCCATGCTCACCACCGTTCGCGATGCTGGCGGCCTGGCCGTGGTCTTCAACGGCAACCAGTACGCTCTGGAGTGCGGGACGGTGGGAGTGGCGTCCATGTCTCTCGCCGCCATTCTGCCTCTGCTGAGGGTCTGGGAGAGCGGCGGACTGGAGAGCGCGCGCGGTTTCGTGTCGCAGTTGGCCAAGGACGCCGAAGCGCCCGGTGCTCATTATCACTGGCTGGCTGGCGTCGACATCGCCGAGGCGCTGGCGGTGCACACCCGCCTGCGTCGCCTGGTGCGCCAGCAGGCGGCGGCGCTGGGGTAAGCCATGCCTGAATTCGACGTCATCGGCCTGGGCGCCCTGAATGTGGATCGCATCTACTCTGTGCCCCAAGTCGTCACCGACGGCGCCCAACTGATCGACGAGGTTACGGTGGATGCCGGCGGCTGCTCGGCCAACACCGCCTATGCCCTGGCCAAGCTGGGTCTCCACTGCGGCTTTCTGGGCGCGATAGGCGACGACGCCGATGCCCAGATCGTCCTTCGTTCCTTCGGCGAGGTGGCGGTGGATACCGGTCACATCGTGCGCAAGGCGGGGGTCGCCACCGGCTCGGTGCTCGCCTTTGCCGACGAAGAGGGCAACCGGGCGATGTACGCCGAACCGGGGGCGAACGCCCTCTTCGAGCCAAAGGACCTGGACGCGGCCTACCTCGCCGACGCCCGGCTCGTCCTTTTTGCCTCCTTCGGTGGTAACATTCCCTTGGCTGTGCAGAGAGCCGCCGTCGGGGCTCTGCCGCCGACCGCCGCTATAGGACTATCTATTGATTCGCTGCTGGCTCATGGCGGACTGGATGCCCTGGCAGAGCTGGTCAGCCATTGTACCATCGTCTTCGCCAACGCTGACGAGCTCAAGGAGCTGACAGGGCTGGAGCTTCCCACCGCCGCTGAGGCTCTTCTGGACTTGGGCTGCCAGACGGTTGTGGTGACCTTCGGGCGGGGGATCGCGCACCAACGTTGGATGGGGACGGAGGCAGTCGAAGGGGAGCGAGGGGAACTGCCCATCGTCTGCTGGCTGATCAATGAGGACAGCCGCTGGGCGCTGCCTGCGTTGCCTACCCACGAAGGCCCTGTCATCGATGCCACCGGCGCCGGCGACGCCTTTGCTGCCGGATTCTCCTGGGGTTTTCTGGCGGGGGAACCTCTGCCTCGTTGCGCCTCGCTTGGGCACGTGGCTGCCGGGTTCTGCCTCACCAGCATGGGCTGTCGATCTGGCATGCCCACGCGAGAGGCGTTGCTGGCCCGTCATACTCACCACTTCGGTTAGCGGGTGTGACTGGATCATTCTTGGTGGGTAGGGGTTTTCGGATCATCCCGCAGGGTTAGGGAGTTCACCCACCGTGGTGAACCAGCTACTGAGGGGCCCCGTCGTTGTCGTTTGCTTTCGAGGGCTGCTATAATGGGGCCGGCTTGGGGTCCCCGGGCTAAGGAGGCAGGTCATGCGTTGCTCCAACTGCGGTAATCTCTGCTCCCTGGACGATAACTTCTGTCGAAAGTGTGGCGCCTCCTTGCGCAGCGTGCGGGTGCCGGCCACCCGCAATGGCTCTCAGCTCCCTGTCGCCTGGCGAGGCGCAATGCCGGTCGTGGCTCGAGGGGCAGCCGTCTTCGCTCTGGGCGCTGTCATCCAGATGCTGGTGCGGATAGTAGGCAGGCGGGCTGTTAGTGTGCCTGCCGCGTTGGTGAAGCGGCGGCCAGCCAAGAAAAAGGGCAACCGCCTTCCGGCCAAGAAAGATGGGGAGGATCAGCCCGAAGGGTCCTACGCCGTTCAGGAGACGCTGTTCCTGAGAAGGATCATCCTGCGTCGCTGAGGAGCCGATTAGCACCGCGAGGGATATGTGCGAGGGGGCGTGGCTGACTGGCTGCGCCTTCGTCTTAGAGTGAGGTCGGACCGATGGCCAACGTGGTGCTGGTGGTGGACATGCTGCGCGGCTTCTGCGAGAAGGGCTATCCCCTCTACGTAGGGGAGACTATCCGCCAGATCATCCCCAAGATTTGCCGCCTGCTGGAGGCGGAGAAGGCCAAGGGGTCGCGCATCGTCTTCCTCTGCGATAGCCACGACCCCGACGACAAGGAGTTCGAGATGTTTCCGCCGCACTGCGTTCGCGGTACAGAGGAGGCGGAGATCATCCCCGAGCTGCAGCAGTTCGCCGATGAGGTCATCGCCAAGACTCGTTTCAGTGGCTTCTACGGCACCAACCTGGACGAGCGACTGCGCGAGCTGAAGCCCGACAAGATCATCGTCGTGGGCGATTGCACCGATATCTGCGTGATGCACACGGTGGCCGACGCCCGCAATCGGGACTACTCGGTGGAGGTGCCCGCCGACTGCGTGGCCACCTTCGATCA
>CAZEJO010000029.1:12806-24446 GCA_964512285.1 uncultured Dehalococcoidia bacterium
ATGGAGTTCTTCCCCAGCGGCGGTGGCATCCTCTGCGGCATGAAGGAGGTGCTGGCTCTCCTTGGCCAGGCCCTTCCATCCGACGGCGAGGTCTGGGCACTGGAAGAGGGTAAGCCCTTCCGCGTCAAGGAGGTCGCCCTGCGGGTCATCGCCCCTTATCTCTCCTTCGGCGTCTATGAGACGGCGATCCTGGGTATCCTGGCCCACGAAAGTGGTTGGGCCACCGCCGCCCGCGAGTGCGTGGAGGCCGCCCAGGGAGTGCCGATAGTGAGCTTTGGCGCCCGCCACGTTCATCCGACAGTGGCAGGGGCAATGGAGTACGCTGCCATCGTGGGCGGCTGCGTCTCCTGCTCGACTCTCGCGGGCGCCCAACTGGCGGGGGTGACACCTTCGGGGACTATGCCTCACGCTATGATGCTCTGCTTCGGCGACACAGTGCGGGCCACCGTAGCCTTCGACAAGCACATGCCGCCCGAGGTGCCGCGCATCGTTCTGGTGGACACCTTCCATGACGAGCCGGAGGAGGCCCTGCAGGTCGCCAAAGCCCTGAGGGATCGCCTCTACGGCGTGCGCCTGGACACCCCCGGCGAGCGCGGGGGCGTTACTCCCGACCTGGTGATAGAGGCGCGGGCCCGCCTGGATCAGGCTGGCTTTCAACACGTGAAGCTGGTGGTCAGCGGCGGCATAACCCCGACCCGCATTCGCCAGTTCCTGGAGGCGGGCGCCCCGGTGGACAGCTTCGGCGTGGGCAGCTACATCAGCGGCGGTCGCCCCATCGATTTCACCGCCGATATCAAAGAGGTGGAGGGCAAGCCGGTGGCCAAGCGCGGCCGCATCCCCGGCATCATCGCCAACCCCCGCCTTCATCGAGCGATCTAACGACCCCGTTCGCTCTCCTTATTGACTGTTAGCCGTTCCCTTCTAAAATAGGGCTGCTGTGCCTGTCGTGGCAGGGCGAAAGGTAGCCCCACTATGGGACGACGGAAGGCCTGGGCGCTTGCCTGGCTCCTGGCAGCGACCCTATCGGCGCTGCTCCTCCAGGCGCCCTCCGCTCGGGGTGACGAACTCCTCGTCAACGGGGGGTTTGAGGACGGCGCTGCGGATCCCTGGAAGACGCGGGGTGGAGAGTTGGAGGTAGAGGCTGGTTTGGGGCGCGGCGGTTCGGCGGCGGGCGTCTTCACGAGTGGGCCTGCGCCCACACAACATCAAGTGAGCCAATGCGTCAGTGCTTGGCCAGGGAGTGAATACACGTTTAGTGGCTACCTGGCGTGGGCCGATGGCGACGAGCCACCATCAGTCTACCTGTGGATATCTGCGTATGAGCAAACGGACTGCTTTGGCCCAGAGCTCCCGTCGCCGTGGAATGACTGGGACACCGTTTCTCTTGAGCAGGCTGGCTCTTGGTACCGATTGGCCACGGTCGCCGCTGAATCGCCCCCGGCCACCCGTTCAGCTCGTGTTCGGATCGTAATTGTGCAAAGTGCTGCTACCGTCTACCTGGATGACTTCAGCTTCACAGGCCCGCCTGCGCCCTCTCCCACCCCAAGCCCCACCCCGCCGCAAACGCAGACGCCTTCGCCCACCGCCAGCCCGTCGCCTTCGCCTAGGCCGATCGCATCGCCCACGCCTGTAGCCAGCCCTTCGCCCACCGCCGTTCCCACCGCGACGGAGGTGCCGTCCACCCCGACGCCCACGCGGACCCCAGCCGCTGTGCTGGCGAACGCTGGCTTTGAGGAGGCCGATGGTGAGGGAAGGCCCCTTGACTGGCAGAAGTACGGCGGCGAGTTGCGGCGGAGCGCCGTCGCTAAGCAGGAGGGGTGGTTCGCCGCTGCCTTCACCAGCCGAACGACCTCCACCAAGTGGGCTTTCCAGACCGTGACCGTCGAAGGGGGCGAGGCCTATGTTCTCAGTGGCTATGCTCTGAAGAACGATGCCAACGTCCAGGGCGCGTATCTGCGCCTCTCCTGGTATGCCAGCCCCGACGGGAGCGGCACGGCCATCGACAATGTCGATTCCACGACCCGCTTGGCAGATGACTCCCCCGACTTTCGCTTTCTTACCACCGATCCCGTGGAGGCCCCCAGCGAGGCTGCCAGCGCCAAGGTGCGCCTGATGCTCGACCCCGTCTCGGAAGCGGAGGGTAAGGTCTACTTTGACGACATCAGCCTTGAGGAGACCGTCATGCCGCCCCCCACGCAGACGGCTGTGCCGTCACCCCCCTCAGCGGCCACGCAGATGCCTCTCGCGCTTCCCTCTGATGCCCCGCAGGGTCTCCCACTGCTGGCTGTGACGCCTATGCCACCGGCCGAGGAGCCCCCGTCGCCCACGGTGCTGGGCGCCACGCTGGGCGACTCCGAGACCGTCGCCTCCAGCCGAAATGGATTTTCTCAGAGCGGGGCGGAGCCAGAGGAGACGCCCTCGCGGACACCGGTCGTTCTGCACAGAGAGAGGAGATCTGCCCAGTCTGTCCGGTCTGCCCGGGCGGAGAGAGGCGTCGCCGCAGCGGCCGGCGAGGGCGATGGTCTCTGGCTCAGCGCGCTGATTTTGGCCGCGGCGGCGACAGCGGCTACCACCGCAGCAGCGGCCTTCTTTGTTTGGCGGCGATTGAAGAAGAGGGCTCGCCCTCCTTAGGGGATTTAGGGTAATCTATAGGCGTGACAGAGGCAGGCCGACAGGGGCCAACGGCTCAAGGTCGGATGGCAATGACAGGCAAAGGGGGGCGAAGGCTTCCCCGAACCATCGCCATCGATGGCCCCAGCGCCTCAGGCAAGAGCAGCGTCGGATATCTGGTAGCCGAAAGGCTCGGCTATCTCTTCCTGGACACTGGTGCCACCTACCGTGCCCTGACCTGGCTGGCGCTCCAGCGGGGAGTCCATCTGGAGGACGAGGAGGGATTGGTCCGGTTGGCCGCTCAGGTGGACATGAATCTGGGCCCGCCAGCAGCCGGATCCAGCGAGCGTTGCACGATTTGGATCGATGGTGAGGACCTGACCGGTGTCCTGAGGCAGCCGGAGGTGGAGAGGGGGGTGTCGCTGGTTTCCCGCGTGCCCCAGGTACGGCGGGCCTTGGTGGCTGTTCAGCGGCGTCTTGCTAGTCGGCGTAGGGTGGTGATGGCCGGCCGCGACATCGGCACAGTGGTTCTGCCCAATGCCGACCTGAAGGTCTATCTGGATGCATCCGTGGAGGAGCGAGCGCGGCGGCGGCACGAGGAACTGGTCGCTCTGGGCAGACCTTTCACTGAGAGCGACGTTCGCCAGCAGATTCTGCGCCGAGACGCCATCGATTCGCAGAGGGAGGATTCGCCCTTGATGGCGGCTGAGGACGCCATCGTCATCGGTACCGACGGCTTGAACCAGGAGCAGGTGGTGAAGAAGATTGTGGCCCTGGTGGAGGGCAAGTCGTGAGGACCGTGGCGGTTGCTCTGTTCTACCGGTTCGCTAAGTTGATGATTGGCCTCGCCCTGCTTGTGTGGACGCGCAAGGAAGTGGTGGGCCTAAAGAACGTCCCGAAGCGGGGCCCCGTCATTCTCGCCTCCAATCATGTGAACCTGCTCGACCCGCCTCTTCTCGCCATCGTGCTGCCCAGACGTATCGTCTACATGGGCAAGATCGAGCTGTGGAAGACGCCTGTCATCGGGCCTCTGTACACGCTGGTTGGGTTCATTCCGGTGCGGCGATTCGAGGGCGATCTGGCAGCCCTCCGCAAGGCGGAGAAGGCCCTGCGGCAGAACCAGGTGCTGGGCATGTTCCCCGAGGGCACTCGCAGTCGCAAGCCAGGTCTGGGCAAAGGACAGCCGGGCACAGCCATCATAGCTCTGCGCAGCGGTGCGCCGATCGTGCCGGTGGCGGTCACTGGCACCGAGGGGGTGGCCGTGCCTCGCTCCTTCTTTCGCCTTACGCGAGTGCGCGTGGTCTTCGGCAAACCCTTTGAGCTACCCAAGGACCGCCGCCTCAGCACCGAACTGGTCGAACAATGTACCGAGCGGATCATGAAGGAGATCGCCGCGCTTCTCCCCGAGGAGTACCGCGGCGTGTACGCTGGGTCGGCAGCCAGTCAACCCAAAGAGCAACCTGAGGGCATTGGTCTAATTTAGAGAGCGGGTGCGATTGTGGAGATACTGCTAGCGAAGGAGATGGGCTTCTGCTGGGGCGTGCGGCGGGCCGTCAGCATGATGGAGAAGGCCGCCAGCGAGCGCGGGTCGGTCATCAGCCTGGGGCCTATCGTCCATAATCCCCAGGTGGTGGCTGCTCTGGCCGAGAAGGGCGTTCAGGTGACCAGCAGCATCGATGGGGTAAGCGGAGTCCCGTTGGCCATCGCCGCCCATGGTGTGGGGCCGAAGGTGCTGGAGGAGGCGAAGTCCAAGGGCTTGGAGATCATCGACACCACCTGTCCTATCGTCACCCGCTCCCAGCGGTGGGCCAAGAGGATGGCCGAGGACGGGTTCACCGTCATTGTCTACGGCGACGCCGATCACCGTGAGATAAAGGGTGTCCTGAGCTGGGCTCAGGGGAAAGGCGTCGCTCTGACCGAGGCGGATCTTGATTCCTTGCCCCAGGAGCTTTCATCGCGAGTGGCCATCATTCCCCAGACTACCCAAAGTCCGGCCCGCTTCGCCGCCTTCATCGGCCGCCTCCTGCGCGAGCGCCTGGCTCAGATCAGCGAGCTGCAAGTGGTCAATACGCTCTGCAATGTGACCGCTAGCCAGCAGGCGGCGGCCCGAGATCTGGCCCAGAAGGTCGAACTGGTGTTGGTGATCGGTGGCCACAACAGCGCCAACAGCAGCCACCTGGCGGAGGCGTGCCGCGAGGCAGGCACGGAGACCCATCACATCGAGACGGTGGCCGAACTGGAAGCGCAGTGGCTGACTGGCCGAGAGCGGGTGGGCATAACGGCAGGTGCCTCCACCCCCGACTGGGCGGTGGAGGAGGTCGTCCGTGGCATGCGTGGGTTGGTCCCAAAGTGATAGCCTTCGATCGGATGGATTTCGCCTTCGTGCTTTGCCCTCAGCGCTTGCATTGTCGTTGTATTCTATGATCGGCTTCCTGTGAGTCCAATCTGGAGGAGACTGACGGCATGTGCGGCATCATAGGCTACGTTGGCAACAGATCGGCCGTTCCCCTTCTCCTTGAAGGGCTGCAACGGCTGCAGTATCGGGGATACGACAGCGCCGGACTGGCCGTGCTGGCCGAGAACGGTGAACTG
Source organism: uncultured Dehalococcoidia bacterium (assembly GCA_964512285.1). GTDB lineage: Bacteria > Chloroflexota > Dehalococcoidia > SM23-28-2 > SM23-28-2 > SM23-28-2. The sequence goes on from CAZEJO010000029.1 coordinate 18,009, forward strand.
TGCGTCGAGAAGAGCGTGGGTAAGCTGGCCACGCTGGCTTCCGGCATGCGCGGCCGCTGGCCTAACAGTCGTCTGGGCATCGGCCATACCCGCTGGGCCACCCATGGTCGCCCCAGCAACATCAACGCCCACCCCCATCGCGACTGCCAAGGCCGGGTGGTGGTCATCCACAACGGCATAGTGGAGAACTACCTGGCTCTGAAGGAGAGGCTGATCGATCAGGGCCACACTTTCGTGTCGGAGACGGACACCGAGGTAATCCCCCACCTCATCGAGCACTACCTTCAGGACGGCAGCAGCCTGGAGCTGGCCGTGGGCCGAGCCATCGGCCAGATGGAGGGGGCCCACGCCATGGTAGTCTTCAGCGTGGATGAGCCCGACAAGCTGGTAGCGGTTCGCGTAGGCAATGCCGGCGGCGTTGTGGTGGGATACGGTCAGGGGGAGATGTTCGTGGCCAGCGACTTGCCTGCCCTCCTGCCCCACACTCGCCGGGTGGCATTCCTGGCCGATGGGGAGATCGCTGCCATGACATCAGAGAGCGTGTCATACCTCTCGGTCGACGGCGCTGTCCTGACCAAAGAGGCCCAGACCGTGTCCTATGACCCGCTATCAGCGGCCAGAGGCAACTACAAGCACTTCATGCTCAAGGAGATCGCCGAGCAGCCGGAGGCCATCCTGGACAGCATTCGTGGGCGGGCGCGGTTCGAGCCGCCGGCGGTGGTTCTGGAAGACGTGGCGATCCCCAAGCGCAGGCTGAGCCAGATTCGGCGAGTGGTGCTCGTGGGGATGGGCACCAGCCTCCACGCCGCCATGGTTGGTCGCCATTACATCGAGCAGATAGCGCGCATCCCTGCCCAGGTGGACAATGCCTCGGAATTTCGCTACCGCAAGCCCTTGCTGGGTTCGGATACCCTCGTCGTCTCTGTGGGGCAGTCGGGGGAGACAGTGGACTCCCTGGCAGCCATGGACGAGGCCCGTCGCCAGGGGGCTCTCCAGATCACGATCTGCAACGTGGTGGGCAGTCAGGCCACTCGCATTGCTGATGGGGTTGTGTATACGCGCTGCGGCCTGGAGGTGGGTGTCGCTAGCACCAAGACCTTCACCGCTGCGATTGCTGCTCTCTACTTACTGGCCTGCTATCTGGCTCAGGAGAGAGGCGTCGTCGAGGATCAAGAGCACTTGCGCAGCCTCATCGACCCCCTGGCGCGCATGCCCTCGCTCGTGGGGCAGGTAACCCAGCGGGGTGAAGAGTACGAGCAGTTGGCCTATCGCTTCTCTCGCTACAACAACTTCCTTTACCTGGCGCGGGGCGTTCAGTTCCCGATAGCCATGGAGGGAGCCCTCAAGCTGAAGGAGGTCAGCTACATCCACGCCGAGGGCTATCCGGCGGGAGAGATGAAACACGGGCCTATTGCCCTCATCGATGAGGAGATGCCCGTGGTAGCCATCGCCCTGCGGGATGAGCTCTACGACAAGATGACGAGCAACATCGAGCAGGTGAAGGCGCGGGAAGGGACGGTCATCGCTATCGCCAGCGAAGGAGACAAAGAACTGGCCAAGAAGGTCGACCATATCATTCACCTGCCTCAAGCCTCGCCTCTGCTCATGCCCATCCTGGCCGCTATCCCTCTCCAGTTCTTCGCCTATCACATCGCTGTTCGCCGCGGCTGCGATGTGGACCAGCCGCGCAACCTGGCCAAAACCGTCACGGTGGAGTAAGCACAGGAGCGCAACCGCCACAAATTTGGGTGGCTCGGAGCGTAACGAGGGGCTGCCCCGATCGTCTTTCGTGTACCTGGCTATGCAATAGCCTGAATCGTATCTGGACAGGCTGAGGAGCCATGCTATAATGTGCGATGGCCCTTGAACCGACGAGGATATAGCCTGAAGGCGCAAGGAGGCAAACCAAATGACGTCTAGCGAGCGACAGGTGTTGTGGTTCACGGAGGTTGGTAAGCAAGACATACCCCTGGTGGGAGGAAAGGGAGCCAACCTGGGGGAGATAACTCAGGCCCAGATCCCGGTGCCGCCGGGATTCATCGTTACTGCCCGCACCTATAGCCGGTTCCTTGAGCAATCCGGTCTCCGCCCCACTATCGAGAAGCTCCTATCCCACCTGGACTATAACGATAGCGCTCGCCTTCAGCGGGTCTCTGAGGAGATAAAATCCCTCATACGCAGCGCTCCTGTGCCTCAGCAGATCGCGACTGACATCAAGGAAGCCTATCGTCAGTTGGGCGGCGGCCCGGTAGCTGTACGCAGCTCGGCCACTGCCGAGGACCTCGCCGACGCCTCTTTCGCCGGCCAGCAGGCCACCTTCCTGAACGTAGTGGGCGAGGATGAAGTGGTGGATGCTGTGCGCGCCTGCTGGGCCTCACTCTTCGAAGCGCGCGCTATCTTCTACCGCGCCGACAAGGGGTTCGAGCACCTGAGGGTGTTCATCGCTGTCCCTGTGCAGCGCATGGTGCAGTCTTCCCGCTCGGGGGTCATGTTCACCCTGGAGCCGGTCAGCGGCGATCGTTCCAAGATCGCTATTGAGGCCGTCTTCGGCCTGGGCGAGGCCATCGTCTCGGGCGAGATCACGCCCGACCTCTACGTGCTCGACAAGGCCAGCCTGCGCATCCTGGAGAAGCGAGTGGCGAGCCAGGAGCGCCAGTTTGTTAGGAATCCCGAGGCGGGTGCTGAGGATGGGGCCAACGTCTGGCTCGGCGTCCCGGGCGAGCTACGCGAGCAGCAGAAGTTGACCGATGAGCAGATCGTCGCGCTGGCCGCCATTGGCAAGCAGGTGGAGAAGCACTACGACTTCCCTCAGGACATCGAGTGGGCAGAAGAGGGAGGCGAGCTATTCATCCTCCAGACGCGGCCGGTAACCGCTCTGGCGGTAGCTGGGGTGGAGGGGGAAGAGGTAGAAGAGACGGCGCCGATGATTGTCAGCGGCTCGCCGGCCAGCCCCGGCGCGGCGATGGGGCCGGTGAGGATCGTCCTCAGTTCCTCTGAGATCGACCGGGTGAAGCAAGGCGATGTCCTGGTGGCAGAGATGACTACCCCTGACTTCGTGCCAGCCATGAAGCGCGCCGCGGGCATCGTCACCGACCGTGGCGGCCGCACCGCTCACGCCGCCATTGTCAGCCGCGAGTTGGGCATCCCCTGCGTCGTGGGCGCGGCGGGAGCAACCACCGCATTGCGAGATGACCAGCTCGTGACCGTTGACGGCAGCCAGGGCAAGGTCTATGAGGGCCGCGCGGAGGCGCGGCTGGCCTGGGCTGCCCAGGAGAAGGCTCGTCAAGCGGAAATAGGGGCTATCGAGACCCGCACCAGACTCTACGTCAATCTGGCGGAGCCGGAGCTGGCAGACGTCGTGGCTGCCCGCAATGTCGATGGGGTGGGGCTCCTGCGGGCCGAGTTCATGATCGCCCAGATCGGTGAGCACCCTCAACTGGCCATCGATGAGGGGCGGAGCGAGGAGTACATCGGCAAGCTGACCGATAGCCTGCTCAAGTTTGCCAAGGCCTTCCACCCTCGACCGGTCGTCTATCGCACCAACGACTTCAAGACCAACGAGTATCGTAACCTGCGCGGTGGCGAGAAGTATGAAGGGTCCGAAGAGAACCCCATGATTGGCTATCGAGGCGCCTCTCGCTACATTCGTGACATAGACATCTTCCGCCTGGAGTTGGAGGCGATTAAGCGGGTGCGGAAGGACTACAACAACCTGTGGGTGATGATCCCCTTCGTGCGCACTCCCGAAGAGCTGGCTGGCGTAAGGGAGGTCATGGTACGTGAGGGATTGGCGCCGTCTCAGGACTTCAAGCTGTGGATGATGGCCGAGGTGCCCTCCAACGCCCTCATCCTGGACAAGTTCCTCGATGTCGGCATCGATGGCATCTCCATCGGCTCCAACGACCTCACCCAGCTCGTCCTGGGGGTCGACCGCGATAACGCTCGCTTGGCCGCCGAGTTCGACGAGCGCAACGAGGCGGTGCTGGTGGCCCTGGAGCATCTCATCAAGACGGCCAAGGCGCGAGGCGTCACCGCGTCCATCTGCGGCCAGGCCCCCTCCGACTACCCGGATCTGGCCGAGAAGCTGGTGGAGTGGGGCATCACCTCCATCTCCGTCACGCCCGACGTCATCGACAAGACCCGCAAGATCATCGCCGACGCGGAGGCGAAGCTGGCCGAGGTGGCCAAGGCGTAGGCAGGCCCTCCTCCAACCGATCGCCGGCAGGCCGGGATAGGCCCCGCGTGGAGTGCATATTGGCGCTGGACTCTCCGCGCCTGGCGCAGCCACTTTGCGTCGACTAACAAAGGCATTACCCTAGGTGTATACTCTCCTTAGCACACGTGGAGCCTCTGCCCAGCCATACTCGAGGCATTTGGAATTCATTCGCGCACCCAAAGGGGGTTGCTATGTGCGTCTGGTGTGAACGCTACGGCGAAGGCTACGAGCGCTGGTATCTCAACCCTGCCAACTACGCTCGTCGTCTCTATAAGGTGCGCAAGGACGAGACGCAGGCCGTCGGTGCCGAGGACAACCCTCAGGCGGCCGGTGGCATGGCCTCGATGGGACGCGCGTTCCTAGAGGCGCGCGAACGGGGCGACCTGGAAACAGTGGAGAGTATGAAGAAGCAGGCCCAGGACATTGCCTGGAGCGTTCACTTTGGCCAGGTCATTACCGAGGAGGAACTGGAGCAGATCCTGGAGATTATCTACCCCATCGGCCTCATGACCTGCGCCTGCCGCCGCTCGATGCGGGGCTTGCCCGACGAGGAGAACTTCACCTGCATCGGCATGGGCGCCGGCATGTACAAGTGGGAGCGCTGGCCGGATACCTATCGTGGCGGCGTCCACTTCTTGACTCCAGACGAGGCCAAGCAGGTTCTCAATACCCTCAGGAGCCGCGGTCTGGTGCACACCTTGTTCACATTCGGCACCCCCTACCTGGCCGGCCTCTGTAACTGCGACTACCCCGACTGCGCCGCCATCCGCACGAGCGTTGACATGGATGTCAAGGTTCTTTGGAAGGGCCACTACATAGCGGAGGTCGATCCCGACCTCTGCAACGGCTGCGGCCTCTGTGTCCGCCGCTGCCAGTTCAAGGCCCTCAGCTTCAGCCCCAGCACCCTCAAAGCTTACATCGACCCCATGCAGTGCTACGGCTGTGGCCTCTGCCGAGACGTCTGCAAGCCCGATGCTATAAGCCTGGCCGACCGGGCAACCCTGCCTGCCCTGGCCGAGGTCTGGCAGGAGGAGTAGCGACATGCTTCCCACCATCGTTGTTGACGATTCGAAATGCCCTGACGCTCTGGCCTGCCGCAAGTGCTTGCTCGTCTGCCCTACGCGCGTGCTTGGTCTGGGTACCGATGTGGGCCCTCAGAAATATCGAGAGATCGACTCTGAGCACTTCATCGTCAGGGGCGTGCGCGAGCAGTTCTGCACCGTCTGCATGAAGTGCGTGGAAGTCTGCCCCAATGGGGCCATCCAGGTAACCGTGGAGGGGGGTGTGCCGGCATGACCATCAAGTATCGCTACGGCAAGCCTATACCGGAGAAGCTCATCACCCTGGAAGATCCCGGCAAGCCCCTTCTGTTCGATGCCGACAAGGGGCTGGTGGCCGACGTCTCGGCGGTCTGCAACGTCAAGGCCTTCGTCCAGCGCCTGAAAGGCAAGAGCGAGAAGGAGATCGAGGACGCCTGCGCCGCCTTCGGGCGCAAGATCATGGAGATGACCATCGGCCTCGCCGACGGCAAGTACCTGGACCGCACGGGCGAGATGATCGAGAAAGTGGCCAAGCAGACGGGCATCTCCTTCCCTCACCGCTTCCAACGTTACGTCGAGCTGTCGATCATCGCCTCCCGCCCGCTCGACCGCTGGAATATCGCTAAGGCCACCACGAAGGAACTACGGCTGCAGGTGCTCGCCTGCGCCGTTCAGCGCGAGCTGCAGGAGGCAGGCCTTGAGCTCCAGGGGATGCCCTGCAAGGCTCTCTGCATGGCCAGCTTTCGGTCCGCTGCTGACCAGACGGGCGACAACCTACGCGTGGAGCTAGAGAAGACCCTGCCTCAGGACGGCATGTGCGAGTTCGCCTTCTTCTATACCTAGAGGGATTCGGCGGCAGGAGCGCGGTTCTGACCTCGGCTCAGGCTGAGCGAGAACGTATTTGTAGATAAGGTTAGGAATGCACGATCCCTTCCAGCCCAAATGCAGCCACTGTGCGAAGTTCGTCTACTGCTTCGCCAAGGATGGCACCCTCGCTGACTGGGGCTACTGCCAGGAGCAGATGGCTAACGGCCCGCCAAGTGCAGAGGAGTTGCGCGCTCTGGAAGAGGCGGCACGCCAGGGCAAGTACGGCCTCCTCTTCTCCCCGAACGTGCCCTTCTACCAAGAAACCGACGATGGCTGCGTCCGCTACGTGCCCCGTTGACCTTGACAGGTTCAGCC
>CAZEJO010000030.1:0-24252 GCA_964512285.1 uncultured Dehalococcoidia bacterium
CGGCGACGCTTGCGGGCGTCGCACCTTCTGCAGCGAGCTCAGACTCGAGCTGCTCAAAGGAGATGCCCAGAAACGCGGCGAACTCCTCGCTGGCGCCTCCGATGAACATCCCCTGCGGCCGGGCTCCAGGCGTGATATCGCCGGTGACTGGAGTACCTCCATTTGCGATAGAGGTCGCCGGGCTCGTCGCCGTCGGCGTCGCATCGACGTCCGCTGACCCGCCGCCGCACGCCTGAGCGAGTATCACGACAGCCCCTATGGCAGCCGCAAACGCGATCACAGCACGCACTTGCCACGCTCGGTTCATCATGAGAACTCCTTTTCCCTTCGACAGGCCATTACTTCGCCGGATCCTCCGATCACTCCGTCCGTAGCGCCTCGATCGGGTCGAGACGAGAGGCCCGGAACGCCGGATAGATGCCGAAGAAGAGGCCGATGATTGCCGACACGCCGAGGGCGACGAAGATGCTCCACGGGGCCACCACCGTCGTCACCGGCGATCCAGTGCCGAAGTCCTGGCCGTTGGCGACTCGAGCGGCAGCGATTCCAGCAATGACGCCGGCTGCTCCACCCACGAGCGTCACGATAATCGCCTCGATGATGAACTGCAGGAGGATGTGGGTCCTGTTGGCGCCGACTGCCTTCCGGATGCCGATCTCACGTGTCCGCTCCGTGACGGATACCAGCATGATGTTCATGATGCCGATTCCCCCAACCACCAGCGAAACGCCAGCGATGGCGCCCAGGAGGATCGTCAGCGTTCGACTCACCTCCCTTGCTGTCGCCGTAAGGTCCTCCTGAGTTTCCACAGTGAAGTCCTCGGTGTAGTCGTGGCGCTGGAGCAGGAGGACGTAAATATCGTCCTTTGCCTGGTCGACCTTGCTGCCCTGCGTAGCCTTGACGACGATCTGCCCGACATTCTCCTCCCCAGTCGGGTTGCGGCCGAAGGGTATCCGTGACTGAAACGTGGTCAGCGGTAGGATAATCTGCGTGTCGTCGTCACCGCTGCCGGCCGCGCCTCGTTTCTCCATAACACCGACCACGGTGAGATTCAGAGAAAACATCCCGAAGTTGAGCCGCACCTCCTGGCCAACCGCGTTCTCCGGCGTGTCGAAGAGATCCTCGGCCACCTGCGCGCCGAGGACGACGTTCGTAGCCTTTCGGCTCACATCGTCATCGATAAGGAACCTGCCGGCCTCGACATCCCACTCACGAACGTAAGTGAAGTCTGGCTCGGTGGCGATCATGCTCGCTGAGGTGTTACGACCGTTGCCGACGAGCTGGTTCTCCATATCTAGCTTGAACTGGGAGACCACCGCATCCACGTACTGAAGACTCTCGATCGCGTCCGCGTCTTCGGTGGTGAGCGTCATCGCGCCGACGCTGAAGCGGCCACCCTGCTCGGTCACGCCTGGCTCGACGAAGACCAGGTTGCTGCCAAGGCCGCTGACCTCTTTGGTCACGCCCTGCTGCGCACCCTGGCCGGCGGCCATGAGGGCGATCACAGCGCCCACGCCGATGACGATGCCCAGCATGGTGAGGCTGGTGCGGAGCTTGTTTGCGTTGAGCTGGGCAAGCGCCGTCTGGATGGTGTCGAAGATGATCATGCTGGCGCCTCCTTCTGCTCATCGATCGGCGCGAACCCCAGAACACCGGCGCCATCCGGTGGCGCGTCGGAGACGATGCGGCCGTCGCGCAGCTGGATCACGCGGCGCGTGTAGGCAGCTATCTCCGGCTCGTGGGTCACCACGACGATTGTCATGCCGCGCTCGGCGTTAAGCCGGGCGAACATCTCCATCAGCTCCGCCGAGGTCTTCGTATCGAGGGCGCCAGTCGGCTCATCGGCGAGGATCAGGGCGGGATTGGTCACCAGCGCCCGAGCGATGGAGACGCGTTGCTGCTCGCCGCCCGACAACTGCGTCGGCCGGTGACGGGCGCGATCGAGGAGGCCAACTTCGGCCAGGGCGTGCGCCGCCAGCTTTCGGCGGTGGTCCGCGCCCCGGTAGATGAGCGGCAGCTCAACCTGGGAAATCGCTGGCAGGCGCGGGAGCAGGTTGTACGACTGGAACACGAAGCCGATGCGCCGGCTGCGAACCCTGGCGAGCTGGGCCTCGCTCAGCCGGCGCACATCGTGCCCTTCCAGTTCGTACGAGCCGCGCGTGGGCTTGTCCAGACAGCCCAGGATGTGCATCAGTGTTGACTTGCCGGACCCAGACGCTCCCACGATGGCCAGGAACTCGCCGCGTTCGATGTCCAAGTCGATGCCCTGGAGCGCGGGGACGGGCACGTCGCCGGCGCGGTAGACCTTGATGATGCCACGCAGGCGGATCATGGTGCGCTTCCTCCCGGACCGATGAAGACTGGGCCGCCGCCCTCAGAGATCCCTCCCTCGCGGAACTCCATGTGGAACCCGGGGCCCGTGGTCGTCTGTTCCGACGCTGCCGTCGCCGTCCGGCTGGGGATTATGATCGTCTGCCCCTCCTCCAGGCCTTCTGTGATCTCCGTGTTCATCCCATCGGTGAGTCCCGTCTGGACGACCACCCTCTCGGTCGAGCCGTCGTCATTCTGGACCTCGACCACGCTTTGGAAGCCCTCGCTTTGGATAGCCTGGGCGGGAACTAGGAGCACGTCCTGGGCTTGATCCACTATGATCGTCACCGAGGCGTTCATGCCCGGCAGTGGTTTTTCTTCAGTTTCCATGCGGGCAGCGAACCGCTTGAGGGCCTCCGCCGGAATGTCTTCTGTGCCAGGAATGCCAGCCTGCGGCGACGCGCTGCCAGCCTGCGGCGACGCGCTGCCAGCCTGCGGCGACGCGCTGCCAGCCGGCACCTCGCCCGACTGCGCTCTGGCAGCGAAGGCGGATCCCACGCTCTGAATGGTAGCCTGCACCTCGTATATAACGACACCCTGGGTGGTGGTCGGACTGCTCCCGACCGAGTCGATCACCAACGGGAACTGGCTATCCCCCAGCGCGTCGAAGGTAGCATAGCCCGACTGGCCGGCCTCAACGTCCGGCCGGTCGGATTCGCTGACCGTCAGGTCGAGGCCAAGGGCATCCGGCGTGTGGAGAACAATTGCTGCTGCACCGGCTCCGCTAACCTCTTGGCCTACCTCGATGTCGAGTGACGCCACGGTGCCGTCGAACGGCGCGATGATCTTCACGCTCTCGAGGTTATCGCGCGCTCGCTTAACCGATAGTTCAGCCTGCCTCACCTGATCGCGCTGGAGTTCAATGTCCAACGAGTCGGTGCCGGCGTAAACGTCGTCCCACTTCGCCTGCGCCACAACGAGCGCGGCGGCGGCCTGGTCGAGTTTGCTCTGCGCCTCCTTCAGGTCGTCCTGCGTTGGCCCTGCCTTGAGTTCCGCCAGCTTCTCCTCCGCCTCATCGAGCGAGAGCTGCGCTTCTCCCACCGCAACATCCGCCGCAGCGATCTCCGCACTGCTGGGCCCCTTCTTTGCCTCCTCGAGATCATCTTCCGCCGCTTTGATGTCCGCTTCCGCTGAGAGAACAGCGCCAGCGCTGCTGTTCTTCGATGCCAGCGCGCTCTTGTAGGAAGAGTTGGCGGAGATGAGAGAGGTGGCGGCTGAGATGATGTCTGGGCCGGTCTCCTGCTGGGCGTTCGTCCCAGTGTCTTCCTCCGTGGGCTCCTCCGTGGGTTCCGCCGTGGGTTCCGCCGTGGGCTCTGGCTCGATGTTTTGCTGCGCGGCGTACAGCCACACGTCCTCCGAGTCGGCACCGTCCTGCACGTCGTCGCGTTCGACGCCCGCCGCGGTGAACTCGTCGAGCATTGACTCACTCAGCCTGCTTAACTGGGTGTTCGTCAAGGGAACGTGCAAGTAGTTGCAGACGGCGGTGAGGTGGCCGTCCGTGTCGCAGTAGGTATCAAAGGCCTGCAAGAAAGATGCCTCGGCCAACGTAAGGCTAGTGGCGGCGTTGTCGACCGCACGCTTGGCGTCCGCCAGCGCGTCCTTCGCCTTCTCCACAGCCTCTTCGGCGGCGGCGATCGCATCGTCGCTTGCTGAATACACGTTGCTGCGCGACTCCTCCGCCTTGGCTAGCTGCGACTCCGCGGAAGCCACGGCCAACTCAGCCGAGAGCAATTCACTTTCGGAAGACCCGTCCAGCAGATCCTGCAGGGCGCTCTCGGCCTCATCATAGTTCGCCTGCGCCTGCAAGAGATTCTGATCGGCCGATGCGAGGTCGGACTCACTAGCGCCCTCGAGGAGCTCGTCCAGCTTTTCCTGAGCGGAGGCAAGGTTCACCTCCGCAGTTGACAAAGTGCCCTCAAGGTCTTCGTCCGGCTCTATCTCGGCGAGCAAGTCTCCCTGCTTGACCTCCTGCTCAAGGGTGACGTTCACGGTCGTGACAACTCCGGACACGTCGAACGAAAGCTCTGCCGTTGACTGAGCGACGGCGGTGCCGCTGGTGCTGAGCGTCTTTGTGATGGAGCCTCGCTCCACCGTCGCCGTCTGGGTTCCCCCCGCTGACGAACCCCCGTCGCTCAGGACCAGGGCCCAGAGCGCGTAGGCACCGGCCGCGATCAGCACTGCGAGCACCCCTACGATAATGACGCGGTTGCGCCAACGATGTTCGCTCTCCTCCAGCAGATCACCGTAGTCGTCCACTGTTTCACTCATCGTCGATCCGCCTCCCTGTATTTACCTTGTGGTGTGTCAGTTCTCCATTCGTTTCTCGCGGGTCAAGCAGGCCACAGATGATGCCCCACGCTTGTAGATGAGGGTCTATTTATATCGCATCGAAGCTCTATTCGGGCCACTCCGCTAGGGTGGCCTCCAGCGATAGCTCCCGTCCGTCGCGGAGGATCTGTAGTTCCACCGTGTCGCCCGGCTTTTTTTGACTGTCCAGATAGCCAGCCAAGTCTTCGACGCTGGCCACGCTCTGCCCATCAACCGCGACGATGACATCGCCGCCGCCGGGAAGGGACGAGCTTCGGGTCGCCTGGGCCTCCGAAGCGAACGCCCCCTGCAGGCCGACACGCTCGGCAGGGCTATTCGCCGCCACGAAGCTCACATACACCCCGGCGTCCACTGGCAGGTCGATGTCCTGAGCCAGAGCCGGCGTGATCTCCTGCCCTGCTATCCCCAGCCAGGGGTGGCTCACCGTCTCCCCGGCGAGCATGTCTTGCAGGAACTGTTCAGCCGTATTGATGGGCACGGCAAAGGCGACACCCACATTGACCCTATCCCCTGTGGGGTTCTCCAACAGGGTGTTGATGCCGATGACTTCTCCCCGACAGTCGAGCAAGGGCCCACCGGAGTTGCCAGGGTTCACCGCCGTATCGGTCTGAATCATGTTGCGAATGGGCCGAGTACCATCCTCCGATGCATACGTGCGATCCAGGGCGCTGACGATCCCCTGGGTGAGCGTCCCCTCTAGATTGAAGGGGCTGCCGATAGCCAGGACAGGATCGCCGACCTGAATGGCGTCCGAATCGCCGAGGGGAGCGGGGGTGAGTTCTTCATCGGACACATCGGCCCGGATGACCGCCAGGTCGTTGCCGGGATCGCCGCCTACCACTTGGGCCGAGACCGTCGTCTCATCCGCAAATCTAACCTCCAGATTGTCGGCGTCGGCGATGACGTGATAGTTGGTGAGAATGAAGCCCTGCTCATCGATGATGATCCCGCTGCCCGACCCCTCCGCTGGCGACCCGAAAGGGCTTCGGGCACTCACCGTGCTGGTGATCTCGACTACCGCCGGCCGGAGCTGCTCATAGACCTCCGCGGCGGAAAGACAAGCAGAACTGAGAGACGCCTGGCCAGAGGAGCTCTCACCGGCAGCAGGAGTCGGTGTAGAGTTGGCAGCGGCAGAGACCTCGGCGGCCGGCTGCGCCTCCCCACCACCATCCGGCCAGAACTGAACTGCCGCGATGGCGACCCCGGCACCCAGCAGGGCACTGACCACGGCCGCCGTAAGTATGCTTCGCAAGTGCATGGCTATCTCCTTCCGAAATGAATCTCGCTATTCGAATCAGGGAGCAGCATCGGGTGCCTCCTTGGGACTTTTCTACCCGATAGGATCGCTCGAAGATGTACGACAGGTTCTCGGAGGAAATGCCCGGCCCAATTTTGCTCCACCACTTCCCATCACTTCCCATTACTGTCGAGGTTAAGCCACCAACCTTAAAACCGCATTGGAAAAACATTAGAATTTCCTAACACTGGGGCAGAATCTACCTAACGTTTTCCTTCGACGCCGTCGACGATAGCCTGCGCTCCGGCGCGGCCTCGAGCGGGAGACGGGGCTAGTTGCTAGCCCCTTAGATTCGAAAATCGGGGGGAAACCGGCGTGAGATCGGGGTGATCTCAGGCTTGGCCACAACTAGTGCAGCGGATGCTGTCTCTGGCCAGGCTCGGCACCCGAGCCAGCCTCGACTTCTCAGCAGCCGGGCTCGCCAGGGTGTCCACAGCACGTGCTGCGGTTGCGAAGCTTAATCCAGTTGTTGACGAGGAGGCGTTGCACCTTGCGGCTCAGCGGCATAGGAGCCTTCAGGTTTGTGAATACCGCTCGCAAGTCAGGCATGGTCAACTCCTCACCCGGCGCCTCTGGTCCGGCAGAGTCCTGCTTCGATTTTAGCGCTGCTCCCCAGCCACGGTCACGTGCTCGCTCCACAACTTGACAGCGTTCGCTCTCTTGGCCCCTCTGAGGATTCGGAATGAGGCTATGAAGGATGCGACCCCTTGCCAGACCTGGCGCTTGCGATTAGGATCTGAGCACCACCGAAATGGCACGCAGGATAGTGACTACCAGCGGTAGTAGGCCGGTTTGCTCGTGGAGACTCACGCCACGCTTCGAAGAAATGGGTGACAGCCGTGGACCCCTTTGCCATCGTCTGCGATAGTAGCCACGACCTGCCGCCGGCGGTCGCGAAGAATCTTCGCCTCACGGTGATCCCCTATACTATTAACTTCGGCGCGGACAGCAGCCTCGATGACGGTGTTATGTCGCTGGAGGACTTCGCCGAACTGCTAGACCGATACGAGAAAGGCAAAGGATATCCCACTACAGCGGCGCCCGCTCCCTCTCGCTTCGTGGAGGCTTTCCTGTCCCATGTGAAGCAAGGCTTATCGCAGATTCTCACCGTCACCATCTCTTCCAAGCTTAGCAAGACATATGATGCCGCCGTCCAAGCCGCGAGCATCGTCAAGGAAGAATATCCCGATTCAGCCATCGAGGTGGTGGACTCCCTTAATGTCTCGATGGCGGAGGGCAAGCTTGTTCTGGAAGCGGCTCGTGCGCGCGATCTCGGCTGTCCGCTCCAGGAGGCCAAGCGCCTTGTGGAGGAGATGAGGGCGCGTGTGCGCATCTTGGCGGCCCTGGATACCACGAAATACCTAGCGAAGAGCGGACGGGCCGGCCGCTTTCAGCACATGCTCGGCACTGTCCTGCGGATCAAACCAATCATCACCGCCAAGCATGGGACTACGGCCCTGTACGCCAGAGTGGCGGGGCGCATGGAAAGGGCTGTGGATCGCATCGTTGACGAAGTGCAGCGAACCTACAAATCAGGCGTGGTTTGGGTAGTCGAGGGAATAGCTCCTGACCTCAGAGAGATGCTCATCAGCGGGCTGCGTGAAAGGGTGGGCCTCAGCAGGGAGCAGATCTTGGAGACCAGGATGACGTCCACCTTCATGGTGCATCTCGGCAGGCGAGTGGTGGGCGTAGTATGGGAGGAGTAGTCGATGTCGCGGTCAGAGGAACAGGTATATGGCAGGCTGAGGCTCTTCAACGCGGCGATGGGCACGCTGCATCTGTTGCAGGGCGGCGCGATGCTGCTCTTGAGCAACGATTCCACTCTCCCCCTCCGAACCACCTTCCTGGATTCTGATCCCCAGAGCGAAGAGATCGTAACGCTGACCAACACTGTGTTCGACCTCCGTCTGGGGCCGCTCGTCGCCGTCTTCTTGCTGATCTCGGCTGCCGCGCATTACCTCCTCGCCTCACCTGCTATCTACCCGTGGTACGTGAAGAACCTCAAGCGGCACATCAACTACGTGCGATGGTACGAGTACGCGCTCAGTTCCTCGCTGATGATCGTCGTGATCGCCATGCTGTCCGGCATGTTTGACCTCCCGAGTCTAGTACTGATCTTCGCGCTGAACGCAACGATGATCTTCTTCGGCCTGATGATGGAGCTGCACAATCAGACGACGGACAAGACAAACTGGACGGCTTTCAACCTGGGCGTGTTTGCGGGCATCGTACCCTGGGTCATCATCTTCTGGTACTTCTCCAGCGCGGTCGCCAACTCCCAGGATGCGGTACCTACCTTCGTCTACGGGATAATTGCCTCGCTTTTCGTCTTCTTCAACGTCTTCGCCGTGAACATGGTTCTTCAGTATCGAAAGATCGGGCCTTGGAGAGACTACCTCTTCGGAGAGCGGGTGTATATCCTCCTCAGCCTGTTTGCGAAGTCCGCCCTGGCGTGGCAGGTGTTCAGCGGCACTCTAAGAGGCTGAGGGAACTCTGGGAGTCAGCCCTGTTTGCGAGGAAACCAGGGCAAGAACGCGCTGGTGCTCTCGATGTAGTCTCTGTATTGCGGCTTCGTCTCCACCTGAGTCCGCTCCAGCAGAGCCACGCCGGACACCCTCAGCAGGAGCACCGTCATCAGTATGGGGCTGAAGAATGTCCAGTAGCCGCCCGCCGTGCCAGCGGCAATCAGGTAGTAGCCCCACCACAGAGTGGCCTCGCCGAAGTAGTTCGGATGGCGCGTGTAGGCCCACAGTCCGCTCCGCATCACCTTGCCCTTGTTGGCGGGGTCCCTCTTGAAGCGAGCGAGCTGCCAGTCGCCGACTGCCTCAAAGAAAAAGCCGACGCTCCACACCAGGGCGCCGAGCAGGTCAAAAGCGGAGAAGTGGTCGGGGTCATCGCTGAACTGCGCTGCCAGAATGGGCGCGGAGATCAGCCAGAGGAGCGCACCCTGCAGCAAGAAAACTCGGAAAAGGCTTGTCCACCAGAACTTACCTCCGGCCTCCTCTCGCCACTTTCGGTAGCGGTAGTCCTCGCCCTTGCCCCAGTTGCGCCAGAGGATGTAGAGCGATAGTCGAAGGCCCCAGATGGCGACGAGAGCCGTGATGAGAGCCTTGCGGCCGATGAAGCCATCGGTAGCGACGAAGTAGACGGCGGCCAGAAGTACAAAGCCGAGGCCCCAGAAGATGTCGACGATGCTGGCGTTCTTAGTGAGAAGACTAAGCAGCCAAATGGCCACCATGTATGCGAGGACAATGAGGACAGAGAGGCCAAGGACCTCGGGCAAATCCATGTCTCAGCCTTTCGGATATCTCTGCGGCAACGAGCTTATGCTTCCGCAGAGGCGCGACTCGCCTCCTCGGCAGCACCCTGCACTACTCCCCGCTGGTGATCTACGTCCTGCCCAGCTAAGGCAGAGGGCCAGCGGTAAGGCTTAGCGCACACTTCGGCCCCCCCCCCCATCCCCTCACGCCGCGCGGAACCAGTCGCAGACCTCCTCCGGTAGCTCGCGCGCCAAAGCATCCTGCAGGCTTTTGTCCATGCACGCCTTGAGCACGCAGAAGACCAGGCCGCAGCGGCGCACCGCCTCCTCGCCAGCATCGACGCAGAACAGGTCGAGGCCGCCCAAGGTCTTGTCCGGCATGCCCACCGCATCCAGGTCCGCCGACGCCCATCCGATGAACGTCTGGCTGTCGACGAAGGGGTCCGCCTCCGGCCGACAAATCTCCAGGACACAGAACAGCTCGGAGGGCAGACACGGCCGTATGCTCAACGCCCGTTCTCGGCAGATCACCTCGGACAACGCCCGCATCACCGCCAGCGTTGTCGCCTCAGCCTCCTTGAAGGACGCCAGTTTCCCTTTCTCCTGTACGCGGGTTACGAACTCTCGGTACTCCATCTTGCCGCTCCCCTCCAGGGCTAGACGAACTGCTCCTTCAGGCCCTCGTACTGCTCGAGCGCCGGCGCCCTGGCCAGCTCCAGCAGCCGACTGACCGGCGAGCCGCCCGCCAGCGCCTTCACCTGATCCTCGTAGGTTGGGGCACCCTCCAGCCGGTAGATGACGCCCACCGGAATGCGTTCGCCCCACTCCTGCGCCTTGTGCCACGCTGCCGTGCGATCGCTCGGGTCGTGCCCCTCTTCCTCCTCCAGATGGTAGACCCTCTCGCGATACCAGGCGTAGGTGTTCACCCGGTTGAAGGTGACGCACGGCTGCAGCACGTCGATCAGCGCATAGCCTCGGTGGCGCACGCCCTGGGCGATGACCTCCGCCATGTGCTTCGGGTCGCCGGAGAAGGAGCGGGCGATGAAGGTCGCCCCCGCCGCCAGCGCGATGGCCGCTGGGTTGAAGGCCGCTTCGATGGCGCCATCGGGCGAGGTGGTGGTGATGAAGCCGACATCGCTGGTCGGCGAATACTGGCCCTTGGTCAGGCCGTAGATCTGATTGTTCTCCACGATCTGGGTGATGTTGGGGTTGCGGCGGCAGGTGTGCACAAAGTGATTGCCGCCGATGCCGTAGGAGTCGCCGTCGCCGTTGACCACGATGACGTTCAGGTCCGGGTTAGCCAGCTTGGCTCCCGTGGCCACCGCCAACGGCCGGCCGTGGATGGTCATGTAGCCGTTGGCGTTCATGTAGTCGGGAAGCTTGCTGCCGCAGCCGATGCCCGAAACGAGCAGCACCTGGTGAGGGGCAATGTCCAGGTCGGCCAGGGCCAGCTTCAGCGCCTTGAGGATGGCGTAGTCGCCGCAGCCGGCGCACCATGTGACCTCTACCGTAGTGTCGTAGATCTTCGCGTCGATCCTTGTGACCATCGCTAACCTCCTACCGCAGCTCGGCCACGATGTCCTCGGGCGAGAAGGGTCGGCCGTCGTACTTGTTGATAGTCCGGTCTACGCTGATCCCGGTCGTCATCCGGATCAGGCGGGCCAACTGCGACGTGTAGTTTTGCTCCACCGCTACCGTATGGCGACAGGCCGTCAGCAGACGGGTGGCCTCGTCCTCCGGGAACGGCCAGAGGTCGCTGAAGTGCAACAGGTTGGCAGTGCCACCGTTGGAGTTCAGCAGGTTCACCGCCTCTCGGCAGGGCCCATAGCTCGACCCCCAGCAGACGAGCGTCAGGTCCGCCTTCTCGGGACCGTAGCGCTCGGGCGGGCGCATCTCCTCCGCCACCGCGGACAGCTTGCGCATGCGCTTGTCCATCATCCGTCGCCGGTTAGTGATCTCCTCCGTGATGCGGCCGTACTCGTCGTGCTCGTCGCTGCTGACAGCGCACACCGCCTTGGCGTGGCCCGGCGCCGCCCGCGGCGAGATGCCCGAATCCGTGAAGGCGAAACGACGGTACTCATCCTCCATACCATCCAGTTCCTCCGGCGAGAGGAACTGCCCCCGGTCGATGCTCACCGTCGAGAAGTCGATGGCCCCCATGTCCAGGCTCCGCAGGGAGCTGGTCAGAAACTGGTCGGAGAGGATGATCACCGGACACTGATAGCGCTCGGCAAGATTGAAGGCCCGCCAGCCAGCCTCGAAGCACTCCTCCACCGTGCCCGGCGCCAGCACGACGCGCGGGAACTCTCCCTGCGAGGCGTTGATCACAAAGAGCAGGTCTCCCTGCTCGGTGCGGGTGGGCAGGCCGGTCGACGGCCCACCCCGCTGGGCCTCCACCACCACCAGCGGCACCTCGGTCATGCCCGCCAGGCCCAGAGCCTCCGCCATCAGCGAGAAGCCGCCGCCAGAGGTGGCCGTCATCGCCCGAGCCCCCGCGTAGGAGGCGCCGATGGCCATGCAGACGGCGGCGATCTCGTCCTCGGCATGCTTGGTCACGACGCCCAGGTCGCGCGGCAAGGCCGATAACCCCTCGATGATGGAGGTGGCCGGCGTCATCGGGTAGGCCGACATGAACCGACAACCGCCCGCCAGTGCACCCAGGCTGATGGCCTGGTTGCCGTTGATCAGCATGCGCGGCGGCACCTCCAGCGGTTTCAGCTTGTAAGGGAAAGTGGCCGCGTAGCGCTCTTGCGCCTGGTCATAGGCTGTCTTCGCCACCGCCAGGTTGCTCTCCACCACCTCGGAGCCTTTCACCCGGAAGTTGTCCCGTGTGACGCTCTCCAGGTATTTGAGCGGCCAGCCGCAGACGCCGGCGGCGGCAGCCAGCGCCGCCGTATTGGTCATGATCCGGCTGCCGTGCTCCTCGGCGATGGCGGTCAGGGGCATCGCGAAGCACTGCACGCCTCGCTTCTTCAGGGCCTCCTCGTCCACCTTCACCCGCTCCGGATAGATCACGGCGCCCCCCTCGACGATGTTGTCCACGTGGAGGGTAACCGTCTCCGCCGTCAGGGCGAGAACAAGGTGCACCGAGTTGCTGTGCGAATAGAGTGACCGCTCCGACAGGCGGGTCTGGTAGAAGTTGTGCCCGCCGCGGATCCGCGAACGATAGTCCTGCATGGCAAACACCTGCAGGCCCCCGCGTGCGAACGCCTGGCACAGGCCCGCTCCGCTCGATTCCACTCCCTGGCCGGCGTCGCCCCCGATCAGGATGCTCATGTCATTAACCACTGTGCCTGCCACAACATCCCTCCTTCCTTGCCTGCGTTCGGCTCCGATAAGAGATATCTTATGTTCTTGAGCTACAGCCTACAAGTACCCTCTGGCCATCTACTTGCGGGAGAATTCCAACTCGGCTTCTCAATAAGCTTGATTCCGCCCTTGGCTATGTTAATATTTTACTCACAAGTAAAGTATACTGGCCAGGCCGACCGGCAGCATTGGTTCCTTAGTGACCTAGGAGGCAGACACAAGAGGAGGTTTGTCATGACAGAGGCTACGATCACTCCTCTGGATGACGGCCCTTATCTGGTGAAGGGCCCCGTGAAGCTCGTTGATGCCGACGGCAATGAGTTCCAGGTGCCAGGCAAGACCGTTGCCCTCTGCCGTTGCGGCAACTCCAACACCAAGCCCTTGTGCGACGGAACTCATGTCACCGCCGGATTCAAGTCGAAAGAGAGGGCCGCCGGCCAGACTAGCTAGATATAGAGAGCCGGCTTCCTGGGTTGCATCTCTCGGCTTCGTTGCTATGATGAGGAGGTGATGCCATCGCCGAGCCGTATGCGCCCGTACAGGGATGGCATCTTGACACCGCAGGAAGAACGATCACAGGAGGTGGCGAAATGCCCGAGTTCCTCAATCCCTTTCCTGGTATGGTGCCCGATCGCAAGCTCACCCTCGCAGAGCTGATCCGCGCCATCCGCCTGGACCTCGCCGCCGAGCACGAGGCGGTCCACCTTTACATGGCCCACGCCGACGCCACCGATCATCCCCTGGCCAAGAAGGTCCTCATTGACATCGCCGACGAAGAGCGGGTCCATGCTGGCGAATTCGCCCGCCTGCTTAGCATCCTGACGGACGATGAGGACAAGCTCCTGGCGGAGGGCGCCGAAGAGGTGGATGAGATGGCTGGCGAATAGCTGTGGGCACCGCCGGCTATTATCTTCCGTATTGGCTAGTCCTCAAAAGGCCATCTCTGGCTTCCAAACCTCCCAAACCTTGCCAGCCATTCTGAGGGTCTCGCTCTCCGGCGGCAAAGTAGGCCTGCCTGGCTGCCATCCGGAAGGCATCAGTTCCCCGGTGGCTTGGTGGTGCTGGAAAGCCTTCAGTTGGCGTATGACTTCTACCACGTTGCGGCCCACTGGTGGGGTTAAGATTTCCATGGCCTGGACCACTCCATCCGGATCGATAAGGAAGCGACCACGGACATCCACTCCCTTCCCCTCATCATACACTCCATACAGGGAGCCGATCTTGCCTCCAGGATCCGAGAGCATGGGATAGGGGACACCGCCCTCCACCATTTTGGACAACTCCACCTCTTGCCAAACCTTGTGGGAGTAGTTGCTATCCACGCTGACAGCCAGCACGTCCACTCCCAACTCCTGAAACTCGCCATACTTGACGGCAACTGCCGACAACTCTGTCGGTCAGACGCAGGTGAAGTCGGCAGGATAGAAGCAGAGCATCACCCACTTGCCTCGATAATCGGAGATTCTGATCTCCTTCGCCAGGCCCTCATGATAGGCTTTGGCGGTGAAATCTGGCGCTTCCTGTCCTACGCGTGCGGTCATCGCGATCACCTCCTCTTCGGCTTGCGCCTCTGTGGGCCAACTCACCATACCACCTCGTACAGGCGTTGTCTGCCGGGTATGCCCTTCAACTGCCTGCGACCGGCGTCCCTGAACGCCACCTCGGCCACGGAGCCGGCGAGGTCGCGCACCACCTCGGCCACCAGGATTTGGCCACCCCGCGCCCTGTGAGTGATGCGAGCGGCCACATTGACAGCCGTGCCGAAGTAATCGTTTCTCTCCTCGATCGACTCGCCGCTATTGAGGCCAACCCTCACCTTGAGCGGGGTCTCCGGGTGCTCTCGGTTATGATCAGCGAAGGCCCTCTGGATGTCTACGGCGCAACGCAGAGCCCTGGTGGCGCTTGGGAAGGCAGCCATGAAGCTGTCGCCCATGTACTTGACCACCCGGCCGCTGTGGCGAGCAGCGCACTCGGCAAGAATACGATCGTGTTCCTGCAAGAGCTTGTGGGCGTGCTGGTCTCCGAGCAACTGGGCGAGACGGGTCCAGCCTTCGATGTCGGTGAACAACAGGGTGAATGTACCCTCAACAGAGGGCGTGGACAGGGCTTTGCCGCACCAGATGCAGGACGACGAATCAGACGGATTGTCCGCATTGCAGTAGGGACAGCGCATCGTCAGAAACTCTGCTAGCTCAGGCGTTCGGCAGCGTGACCACATGGTAGGTTGTCCAAAGTGACCTTGTCAAGCGAGAATAGATCCGGACGACCGGCGAGTGTTGGCCATAGGAAGGAGGAGCGGAAGTGACAGGAGCGGAAGAAGGAGCAGAGACAACGGGAATGCCCAGGATCGGTGAGCGGGCGCCGGACTTCGAGGCGCTGACAACACATGGTCCCCTCACCATGAACGACCTGCGAGGCCAGTGGGTGATTCTCTTCTCCCACCCCGCTGACTTCACGCCCGTCTGCACCACCGAGTTCGTCGCGCTCGCTCGACGCGCCGAGGAGTTCGCCCAGCGCAATGTGAAGCTGGTCGGCCTGAGCATCGACAGCATCCATTCCCACCTCGCCTGGCTGCGGAATATCGAGGAGAAGCTGGGGGTCAAGATTCCCTTCCCCGTCATAGCGGACGTGGACATGAACGTCGCCAACAAATTCGGGATGATCCATCCGGAGGCCAGCACCACGGCCGCTGTGCGCGCCCTCTTTGTCATCGACCCGGACGGCTTCATTCAGGCCACGATCTACTATCCCTTGCAGACCGGCAGGAGTGTCGACGAGATCCTGCGCCTCGTCGATGCCCTGCAGACCACCCATCAGCACCACGTGGCTACGCCGGCCGACTGGCGTCCGGGAGAGAAGGTGATAGTACCACCACCCCTGACCGAGGAGCAGGTTGAGGAGCTCCTAGCGTCAGACTACGAGAAGACCGATTTCTACCTGATGAAGAGGGACCTGTGAAAAGACGAGGGATGTGCTTCCTCTCAGCCGCCGGGAGATGCCGTCCTAGTCTTTACTGTCTCCACGTAATGGCGACGCCAGGCTGCCCGAGGTGAGGCCCTTCGCTACGCTCAGGGCGACGGAAATGGCTGGCGTCATTCTGAGCGAAGCGAAGAATCTCAGCCGCAGCAGACTGCCAGCCTAGTCTTCTTTCCCCCGCAGTCCGGGCTCCGTCATCCCGGTGGGGTCGAGGGCACGCCGCAGCTCCTCGTCCGATAGCTCCGTGCGCTCCTGCGCCACCTCTCGAATGGTGCGCCCGCTGCCTGCCGCCTCTTTCGCTATCTCTGCCGCCGCGTCGTAGCCGATAATGGGCGCCAGCCCCGTTGCTATGCCAAGCCCCTTCTCCACCAGCTCCGGCCCCCTCTCCGTAGCCTGAAGACCATCGACGCAGCGCTCCGCGAAGTTCCTCGCTGCCGCCGCCAGCAGCTCGATCGACTGGAGAAGATTGTAGCCGGCGACAGGCATCATCGTGTTCAGTTCGAAGAAGCTGCGCTGACCGGCGACAGCTACTGTCGCATCGTTCCCTATCACCTGAGCGCAAACCTGGATGAGCGCCTCGGCAATAACTGGATTGACCTTCCCAGGCATGATGGAGCTTCCCGGTTGAACCTCCGGAAGGATCAGCTCCCCGAGGCCGGCTCGTGGCCCCGAGCCCAGCCAACTGATGTCGTTCGCTATCTTGAGCAGAGCGATGGCGGCTGCTCTCAGCGCCCCACTGCACCCCACGACCGCATCGAGGTTGCTCTGGGCCTGGAAGTGATTATCGGTCTCGCGCACCGCCAGGCCGGTCGCCGCCGAGAGACGCTCGCATACCCGCGCCGCGAACTGAGGATGAGTGTTGAGACCGGTGCCCACCGCGGTGCCGCCCAGTGCCACCTCCTCCAGCTCCGTCGCCGCCCTTCCCAGCCGCTGCAGCGCTCGCGCCACCTGCCCGGCGTACCCCTGAAACTCCTGTCCGAGGCGGATGGGCGTGGCGTCCTGCAAGTGTGTGCGACCGGTCTTGACCACCGGCCAGAACTCCTCTGCTTTGGCCGCCAGTGACGCCCGCAGTTCGCTCAGCGCCGGCGTCAGATCCTCTCGTATGGCCAGCAGCGCCGAGAGGTGGATCGCCGTAGGGATGACATCGTTGGACGACTGCCCGAGGTTGACGTGATCGTTCGGATGCACCAGCTTCGATCCCCGCCGGCCTCCCAGAAGCTCCACCGCCCTGTTCGCTATCACCTCGTTGGCGTTCATGTTGGTCGAAGTACCGGATCCCGTCTGGAAAACATCGACCACAAACTGGTCGTCGAGACGCCCCTCAGCGACCTCGTCGGCGGCGCGGACGATGGCCTCGGCGAGCCTCGGCTCCAGAAGACCGAGGTCTGCGTTTACCTCGGCCGCACTGCGCTTGATAAGCCCCAGAGCGCGGATGAACCGTCGAGAGAATCGCAATCCGCTGATGGGGAAGTTGCCGACGGCGCGCATTGTGGACGCGCCGTAGTAGGCCTCCTCCGGGACCTGCACTGAGCCCATGGAGTCACGCTCGCTTCGGGTGCCCTTACGTTCGCTCATGCTTCCCCTCAGTCGGAGCGGCTGACCCCGTCGCGCATTGCACCAGCGGGTCAAGCTCCAGCCAGACGCTTACGGATCGAACCATCTTCGGGGCACTGTGTGCAAGTCTCCATCCCTCAAGAAGAGAAACACCTTGATCACTGGCTGCAGCCGCCGTCCTCCATCACCCAGCGGGCCAAGGGTGAACATGCGGGACAGCACACGCGCAGAATTCGTAACACAGGTCCAGCCCTTATCCTTCCACCGCATAACGCAGGGCTGCCTCCGCATGAATGGCTGTCGTATCGAAGAGTGGCATAGCGGCATCTGCCTCTGCGACCAGCATGGGGATTTCAGTGCACCCCAGTATGACCCCCTGAGCACCGCGTTCCGCCAGCCTCCTGATGACTCCAGTGAATCCAGCGCGTGACTCATCGCGGATCTGACCAGCGACCAGTTCATCGTAGATGACCGCGTTCACGTAGTGACGGTCCTTGGCGTCCGGCACAAGGACGGTGATGCCTCTTCTCTCCAAGGCATCCTGGTAGAATCTCTTTTCCATCGTGTACTGAGTGCCGAGCAATCCCACCCTCTTCATCCCTCCCGCCAGGATGGCCTCGCCGACGGCGTCCAGCAGGCCGAGCATCGGGACTTGGACACAGGCCTGAACCTCCTCGAACACCAGGTGCATGGTGTTGGTAGCTATGATGATGAAATCCGCGCCCGCCACCTCGAGCTTCCGAGCAGCTTCGCCCAAGCCCTGTGCTACCAGATCCCACCGCTCTTGTTGGGGCCAGTCTACATATGGCTGAAAGCTGACACTGTAGATGATGATCTCCGGGTAGCCATAGTCGCCAAATCGCTCGGTGTACCTGCGGGTGATGTGCTCATAGTACGCTATCGTTGATTCGGGACTCATGCCGCCGAGGATGCCGATCTTCTTGTGCATGGCCTGCTCCTCCTTCCCCAGCCCGAGGTAAGCGTCCCCTCAGCGTTGATGTAAACGTGGCAAAGCCAGAATATTCCTGCCCACAAGCAGGCTACGCTTCCGCATGGCGGGAAGATCGCCTGGACTACACCATTCGGCCCACGCGAAGTCCGTCCAGCGTGGAGTCCAGCATCTTGCGAGGGGCCAGAGCTTGCCCGACAAGATAGAGTTCGCGCACCTTGCCCTTGAGGGCCTTGTACAGACTATCGTTGGCCACGCTGCCCAGGGCCAGCACAACGGTGTCTACTTCCTCGATGGTACGCCCCTGGCGGCTGAGGATGTTAGTGGCTACAACAGTGTTCTCCTGAACGGCCTTTATCCGCATGCTGTTGGTCACCACCACCCCCTTGCGATACAGCCGCGATAGCACGAAGCCGAGGGTCAGCGGCTCTACCTGGAAGCCCGCTATCGCTCCCCAGGGTACGAGTACCTCCACCTCGCAGCCGCGGTCGGAGAGGAAATCGGCCGTGGTTAGACCTTCCATTCCACGATCCAGGGCGAAGAGGACGACCTTCTTGCCCGCCTGAGCCTTGCCCGTTAGGATGTCCCGCGCCTGCACTACGTTGGGTTGCGTTGCGCCAGAGAAAGTGCCTGCGGCTGGCAGCCCGCCGGCGGCCACGATGACCACATCCGGATTGACCTCCTCGATGGTCTTCTCATCCACTGTAGAGCCCAGGTGGACATCGACTCCCAGTAGCTTGAACTGGTACTCGTAGTAGCGAACCGGCTCCGCCATGTCCTGCCTACCGGGAGCCTTGGCGGCGATCTGGAGCTGGCCGCCCAACTGCTCATCCTTCTCGTACAGAGAGACGGAGTGACCCCGCAGCGCGGCCACCCGTGCCGCCTCCATGCCGGCGATGCCTGCGCCGATGACCATCACCTTTTTCTTGACCGGTGCGGGGGTGATCTCCATCTCCTTTTCCCGTCCCACGCTGGGATTGAGGGCGCAGGTGATGGGGAGGGTCTCAGCATTACGGCCCCAGCAGCCCTCGCTGCAACCGATACAGCGGCGAATCTCATCCAGCCTTCCTTCCCGCGCCTTGTTGGGCAGCTCGGGGTCGCACAGGTTGGCGCGGGTCATCCCCACCATGTCCGCCTGATTCTTAGCCAGGATGTCCTCGGCCACCACAGGGTCGGTGATGCGGCCGACGCAGAACACCGGCACGTCCACCACCTCCTTGATCCCGGCCGCCAGGTAAACGAAGGGGGCGGCGGGCATGTACATGGGTGGGATCTGCGCCCCGCCGGCGCCAACGGTGACGCTAACGTAGTCCAGCTTGCCTGCGGCCGTTAGCTTGGGCATAATCCTTCTCATGTCCTGGAGTCCTAGGCCACCTCCCTGGAACTGGTCGCCGCTAATCCGCAAGCCCACGGTAAAGTCGGAGCCGACAGCAGCCCGAACCGCATCGATCACCTCCTGGATGAAGCGAAGGCGGTTCTCCTCGTCTCCGCCGTATTCATCGCTACGCCGGTTGGTGCGAGGGGACATGAACTGCTCGATCAAGAAGCCATGGGTGCCCATGAGCTCTACCCCGTCCAGGCCGGCCTCCCGCATTCGCCGAGCCGAGTCGCCAAATGCCTGAATTATCTCCTTGACCTCTTCAACCTCCATGGCATGAGCGGTCTCGGCGTGGAAGGAGCCGGGGACAGCCGAGCAGGACCACAGGGGCAGGCTGCCCTCTCGCGCCTCGAACCAAAGGCTGCCCGGATGCCATAGCTGGGCTACCAGCTTGGCTCCGTGCTCGTGCACCGCAGAGACGATCCGCCTGAAGGGCTCGATGCATGCGTCCTTGTAGGCGTGGATGACGAAGGGCTCGGTGGCAGCGGTGGGGTGGACGGCCTGGTCCTCGGTGACGATGAGGCCGATGCCCCCTTTGGCCTTTGACGCCCAGTAGTTCAGATGCCGTTCCGATGGAAGGCCGCCATCGGCGAAGTCGGTAAGGTGGGCGGTACTCACGATGCGGTTGCGGACGGTAAATGTGCCGATCTTCAGTGGTGTGAAGAGGTGCTTGAACTGTACTTGGGAACTCTCTGATGCGCTGGTCATGGGCAGTACTCCTTCGCCGCTGCTGACGCCCGCTCAAGCAATACCGCTTCGAAGCACCCCCTAGCGGTGCGCCAGCAACTGTTACGCTCAGCTCAGTGGTCGCCCATCTGGAAGTCGTAGTATCCGCGAACTACGTCGAATCTGCCGAGCTGGGCCCCTCCTTCCCAGAGCTGAATCTCTTTGCAGTCCCTCCAATATTTCTCCACGCCGTACTCGCGCATATAGCCGTAGGATCCCATCAACTCCATAGCCTTGTTGGTAACCATAATGGCCACTTCGGTACCGTAGACCTTAGCGATGCTCGCTCGGGACAGGTGGTCAGGCGATTCCCGAGGCCCATAGATCTCCGGGCGGTCGAACATGTAAGCCGCGGTCAAATAGTACGTCCTGGCGGTCTCGATGCCGATGACCATATCGGCCAGCATCCCGGCACAGATGGAATGCTCCCGGATGGGCTTCCCAGCCACGATTCTGTTCTTGGTGTACTCGAGAACCGTCTCAAAAGCACCCTGAGCCGCGCCCACAGCCATAGCCCCGCTCCCTAGTCGGCCAACGGTCAGATTGATCTGGAGCAGCTTAGCATCCTCTCCGGGGCCTGCCGCGCGGTTCTTCTTAGGGACCCTCACGTTGTCCAAATAGATATCGCAGTTTCTGTCCGCCTGCATGCCTGCCTTGTTTTCGAACTTGCCGAAGGAGAGCCCTTCGCTGGGATGGGGCACGTAGATCAAGGCGATGCCCTCGTCCCCCAGATTGGGGTCGGTGGTGCAGACAACGCAGTAATAGGCAGAGATGCCCGCGTTGCTGGGAAACCTCTTGCTTCCGTTCAGAACCCATTCATCTCCGTCCAGGATGGCCCTGGTGGAGATGCTTTTCCCATGCAGGGCAGGGTTTTCGACGTCGCACCCTGCTTCGGGCTCCGTCATGGCGAAGCATCCTCTGCGTAGCTCGTCGCCAGAAAAGACCGCGGCGACCTCGCGCAGCACCGCTTCGTTGTTGGCCAGGATCGCCGGCATAATGAACCAGCCGGTGCAACCCAGTGACACAGCCAGCCCGACGTCCCCTCGAGCGATCTCCTCCATGAGGACGCAGGTGCCGACCGCCGATCTCTGTGGCAGGCCGCCGTATCTCTCCGGCACTATGCCGCGCTGAAACCCGATGTCCTTCAGCTTTTCCGATATCCTGTCGATGAGAATATGGTCTTTATCATCGTCCAGTTGCTGGCGAACGGGCATGATCTCTCTATCTACAAAGGCCCTCACCGCTTGTTGGATCAACCTGTCCTTTTCGGTCAGCAACTCCCTAAGAAGCGGCTGACTCATGCTTCCATCTTCCTTTCTGAACCTCCGCCAGATCCACGCACTGGACTGAAGCACCCTCGCTCGGCTTTCGGGGCGGTCTTGGTGCGCAGATCGCATTGCATGACGAGGCGGAGTCTCAACCCGCAGAGCATCTGGTAGAATAACGCAGATCGGCCTGACCTTACAAGTAATGGGGGCGCGCGGTGGCAGCCCCGCGCCTTATCGAGCTATGCGAGCAGAACCGACGGGTGACATATGGGTTATCGTCGACCATACCGGCGACGAGGTAGAAGATGTTGCCCGGGAGCTCCTGGGGCAGGCCCGCGAGCTGGCCGATCGACTGGGCCTGCCGGCGGCAGCGGTGCTCCTGGGCGATGACGTTGGTGGCCTGGCGCCTCTTCTCGGTCAGTGCGGCGCCGACAGGGTCTATTTAGCCGAAGACCCTCTTCTGAGCGCCTACAACCCCGACGCCTATACTCCCCTTCTCGCCGATCTCATCCGTCGCGAGCGGCCTTCCATCCTCCTCTGGGGTGCCACCGATCAGGGGCGCGACCTGGCGCCGCGGGTGGCCGCCCGCCTGAGCGTAGGTCTGGCCTCCAATTGCACCCGCGTCGACCTGAGCGAAGACGGCCTGCTGGTGATGACCCGCCCGGTCTACGGCGGCAAGGCATCCTGCAACGTCGTCTGCCCTCAGGCCAGGCCGCAGATGGCCACCCTTCAGCCGGGTGCGGTGCCCGCCAAGCGTCCGGATCCCAACCGTCAGACACAGGTACTCGCAGTGGATGTGAGCCTATCGTTCCAGAGCCTGCGTCTCCGCCTGGAGAAGATAGTCAAGATTCCTCCCGCGGCTCTGGACGTGACCGAGGCGGAGGTCATCGTTGCTGGCGGGCGAGGCGCTGGCAGCCAGGAAGGCTTCCACCTGGTGGAGCAGTTAGCTCACTTAATGGGCGCCGCCGTGGCCGCCTCCAGACCGGTGGTGGACGCCGGCTGGGCTCCCTATGAGCGACAGGTGGGACTGAGCGGCAAGACCGTCGCCCCCCGGCTGTACGTTGCTTGCGGCATCTCCGGCGTCAATCACCATGTCGTGGGGATGAAGGATTCTAGGGCGGTCGTCGCTATAGACCAGGATCCCCAGGCCCCTATCTTCCAGCTAGCAGACGTAAAGATAGTGGGCGATATGCATCAGGTGCTGCCCTCGCTGATCGAGCGGCTGCGGCGATTGCGGCAGGAACGGGGGACGACTGAGGACGAGGAGGTTCTGCGGGCGCTGGCCAACGTGCCTGGTGCCAGGCAGGTCTCGTGAGGTGACAAGCTCGATGAAGGTGGTTGTCTGTGTCGCTAGGGTGGTAGATACAATCGAGCCGTCCGAGCCGCTGCCGGTGAGGACAGGACAGGCTGCTCTCGAGGAGGAGAGTCTGAGGCACATGCTGAATCCGGCCGACGATTATGCCCTGGAGCAGGGCTTATGCCTGAAGGATCGCTTCCCCGATAGTGACGTGACGGCTATAAGCATGGGCCCGCCCGAAAGCGAGTCGGTTCTGCGCCGCTGCTTGGCCCTGGGTGTGGACCAGTCGCTGCTCCTGTGGGACGAGGCCTTCCGCGGCTCTGACACTCTGGCCACCGCTCGCATCCTGGCTACCGCCATCAGGGAGATGGGGGCCGATGTAGTGCTGTGCGGCAAGCGGGCCAGCGACGGCGATACAGGACAGGTGAGCGCTCAGCTAGCCGAACTTCTCGACCTGCCAGCGGTCACCAGCGTCGTCCGGCTGGAGGTAAGGGACGGCGAAGCGCTGGTTCACCGCCGGCTGGAACGAGGCCGGCGAGAGGTGCTCCGCTGTCCTCTGCCCGCGCTGTTCG
The DNA here is from genome assembly GCA_964512285.1 of uncultured Dehalococcoidia bacterium. Taxonomy (GTDB): domain Bacteria; phylum Chloroflexota; class Dehalococcoidia; order SM23-28-2; family SM23-28-2; genus SM23-28-2. The sequence goes on from CAZEJO010000030.1 coordinate 23,284, forward strand.
CCGTCGAGGAGGGGATCAATCGCCCTCGTTATCCGAAACTGCGGGTCCTTCTTCGGTCGCTGGCAGCAGAAATCCCCCGCCGTGGCCTCGCCGACCTGGATCTCCGCGCCGAGGAGGTAGGCGAGGCGGGCTCCTGCGCTCAGGTAGTGAGCCTGTCGCCGCCCAAGCCGATCACCAAAGGTCTATTCATCCCCGATAGCAGCCTCTCGCCGGAGGAACGCTGGCAACAGATCGTCTCCGGCGGGATGGAAGAGCGGCACGGTGACGTCATCCAAGGGCCCCCAGACGCCGTGGCCGAGCAGTTGCTTCAGTTCCTAACTGATAACCACTTCGTCTAGGCAATCCTAGCTGGGCTCGATATCTGGTCCACCGCCGTCGAGACCCTGGGTGGCAGATCCCGCCACGCCTCACGCCTACGGGTAGGATGAAAACGCCCGCAGCACCGCTGCCGCAGGGGAAAAATCTGTAACTGATTCTTCCCTTGAACGTCTCAACATGGTAGAACCAAAGGCAGAGATGGCTCCCAACTCACAGCGCGCAGCCGCCTGGAGACGAACTTGTTGGGCGTCTCCCAATAGGTCCTTGCGAATGCGAGGTCTCGGCGCTGAATCCCCCGTGAGAGCGCTGACCTAGGCTACGCCTCGGCCGCGCGGCGAATGACTCGCCATGCGGTCGGAGCGCGGATCACGCGACGGAGGTTTGCCATGCTTAGCCAGGCGAGAAAACTTGCCGTCTTGTTTGTAGCGGGTCTCGTTGCCGTAGGGGTGACAGGCCTGGTCTGGGCCGTGACGACGAGTTCCTCCGAGGCCCAGCAGGGCGCTATGTTCAACTGCCCGCAGCCCGACAAGTGGGCCATTGCGGTGTGGGATGGCGACGACGGCACCGACGCCGAACAGGCTCTGGCCACCTGCGGTGAAGGGGCGGTGGCCGTCGCCTACGACATCGACCCCAATACGCAAGAATGGCTAC
>CAZEJO010000031.1:0-17862 GCA_964512285.1 uncultured Dehalococcoidia bacterium
AGGATCATGATCACGATGCCGGTGGCGATGAGGCGGCCGAACGGGTCGCGGGCCACGCTTGCCGTCCGCAGCCCCCGGAACAGCAGAAAGGCGAACAGCCCCAACAGCAGCAGCCCCCCCAACAGTCCCAGTTCTTCGCCCAGCACGCTGAAGATGTAGTCGTGACTGGGCGTTTGCAGGTAGTCGAGCTGCGTCTGCGTCCCCTCGGTCAGCCCCTTGCCGAAGATGCCGCCCGAGCCCACGCTGATCTCCGCCTGGATGATGTTGTAGCCGCCGCCCAGAGGGTCGAGGGCTGGATTGAGGAAAGTGGCGATGCGCTCTCGCTGGTAGTCGCCCATCAACGCCACCACCACGAAGGGAGTGGAGAGCACCAGGCTGGCTAGGAAGGCCATGATGTGCTGAGGGCGAACGCCGGCCACCGCCGCCATGCCCAGCCAGGCGGCACCGAAGATGATGGCCGTGCCCAGGTCGGGCTCAAGAAAGACCAGCGCTGTGGGCACCGCCACGATGACCAGGGAGCCCAGAAAGGTGCGCAGTTCTCCTATCTCTGTCTGGCGGTCGGCCAGGTACTTGGCCAGAACGATGATCACCAGTAGCTTCGCTACCTCCGAGGCCTGGATCGATACCCCCGCGAAGTTCAGCCATCGCTGGGCGCCATAGGTGGCGGTTCCCACCACCAGGACGCCCACCAGCAGGACCAGCGCCACAGCGTAGAGCGTGGGCGTTATCTGCCCCAGGAGGCGATAGTCTAGCCACGCCGCCAGCCCGATGACCACCAGGCCCATGGCGGCGAACATGAGGTGGCGCACCGCCGGATGGGATGGCCCCTGGATGCCCTCGGGATAGCTGGTAAGAGAGGCGCTATAGATCACGAGGGCGCCAAAACCGGTCAGGGCCAGGCCAACCAGCACGATCCACGGGTCGAGGTGCCGAACCGTGCGCCACTGGATCATCTAGGGCGCCTCCTGCTCGGCTACATAGCGCTGATTGAAGTAGTAGTCGAAGATGCGAGCGGCGGCGGGGGCGGAGTTCTGGCCACCGCCTCCTCGCTGCACGAACACCACCACCGCTATCTCGGGATCCTCATAGGGGGCGAAGCCCACGAACCAGCCATGCGTCTCGAAGCCTTCGCCCTCTCCTGGCACCCCGAACTCGGCTGTCCCTGTCTTGCCGGCTATCGCCAGTCCGGGCACCTGGGCGCTTTGGGCCACTCCTGTGCTCACCGATTGGCGCATCGCCTCCCGCACGACGGCCAGGTACTCTTGGTCCACCGGCAGTATTCGTCGCACCTCCTTGCCGAAGGTGGCCACCACGTGGTCGTGGGAGTCCCGAATCTCTTTCACCAACTGCGGTCGCAGCAACTCGCCACCGTTGGCGATGGCCACGATGGCGTCCAGCAGCTGAAGCGGCGTCACTGCCAGATAGCCCTGACCGATGCCGAAGTAGTAGGTGTCGCCTACGTACCACATCTCGTTGACGGTTCGCTCTTTCCACTTGGCGTCGGGCACCAGGCCAGCCGATTCCCCGGGCAGGCTCACACCCGTTGGCTCGCCCAGGCCGAAGGAGCGAGCGTAGCGGGCCAGCCTCTCCTCGCCCAAGCCCTGGAAGTCCTCGTCCTGCTTGCCGCCAGCCAGATAGTAGAAATAGACGTCGGACGACCAGGAGATGCCGCCGTAGAAGTCCAGCGTACCCAGGGGGGCCCAGTCTTGGAACACGTAGACGATGCTGGGGTCGTACTGGTTTGGGATGGTGATGTAGCCGTGGCTGACGATGGTCGTGCTGGGGGTCGCCACGCCCTCCTGGAGGGCGGCCAGGCCGGTGATTGGCTTGAAACTGCTGCCCGGCGGGTACATCTCGGCGATGGCGTGGTTCACCAGGGGCTTGGCTGGGTCGTTTAGCAGGACGTTAAGTTCCTCCTCGCCAAGGGTCTCCGAGAAGATATTGTTGTCGTAGGTGGGCAGCGACACCATCGCCAGGATCTCGCCCGTGTGGACGTCCATCACCACAGCCGCCGCGTTATCGGAGGCCCCCATGAACTCGCGCAGGACGTCGGTAGTCTTCTGCTGGAGCTCCAGGTCTATGGTCAGCACTATGTTCTGGCCGGGCTGGCTGGCCTGCGAGTCCAGAACGTCTTGCTGGCGACCGCCGGCGTCCACCTCTACCAGTTTCTTTCCTGGCTCTCCCCGCAGGATGTCCTCGTAGGCGAGTTCTATCCCCGTTTTGCCTAGTTGGTCGTTGAAGATGTAGCCGTCGTCTTTCGAGGCTGCGTATTCTTCGGCTGAGATGCGGCCCACATAGCCCAGAATGTGGGCTGTCAGCTCGCTATAGAGGTAGTTGCGTCGCGCCTCCACCTGAAGGTCGACACCAGGCAAGTGGGAGCTCAACTCCTTGAGCATCAGGGCCGTGTCCCTGTCCAGTTCATCCTTAATAACCAGCGCTTCGTAGGGGTCGCCATCCTCTCGTCTCTCCCTCACCAGTTTGGCTATCTCCTCGGCCGGCATGCCCAGCAGACTCTCCAGCTCGTCGAAAACGGCTGCCTCATCCTTCGTCGGCAGGTCAGCCGGCACGATAACCGCTGAGTAGCTGGCCACGTTTTCCACCAGCGGCTGCTCGCGGTCGTAGTTGCGGTCGTAGATGAGGCCGCGCATCGGCAGGACCTGTAGCTCCCGCAGGCGGTTGTTCTCGGCCCGGGCCTGGTAGTCATCGGCTTGGAAGACCTGCATTCGTACCAGTTGTATCGTCAGAATGCCGAACAGCAGCACGATAAGGATGTGGAGAAGGAGGAACTTGCGTCCGGGCGTGTGGGCGTCTTCCCTGCGTTTGGGCTTCTGCGAGCGCCAGCGCCGTTCACCACTGAAAAAATCCATCTCTCTCCCCTAGCCCGGCACGCGCATGCCTGGCCTCACCATCTCCGACAGCGTCGTTGCCCAACGTACGGGCAAGTAGACGATGGGTGTGATGAGGGCGTTGAACAGGGCCGCTGGCAGCAGGACCCGCAGCGGGCTTTGCAGCCAGGGCGGGCCATCGCCTACGGCGGTCAGCACAATCATGTATAGCACGTCATAAGAGAGCGATGCCGCAGCCACTACCGCCAGCGTGGGTACGAATTCGCTCTCCGTCGGCCACCGCTCACGCATGGCGGCCAGAGGCACGATAGGCAGAAGGGCGAGGGCGGAGGCGCCCACGGGATCACTGGTGATCAGGTCCTTAAAGATGCCGGCCAGAGGGATCAGGATCATCGTCTCTCTGGGTCCGCGCACCATCGCCCAGCACATCAGCAGCACCAGCAGGGGATTGGCTGTCACGCCCAGCAGGGGGAAGTAGGGAGCAGTCGCCACCTGAGCCAGGGCGACGAAGAGGATTAGCGGCACGAACAGAAGATACCTCATGGGCTCGTCAGATGGGTCGCTGTGAAGCTCGTCAGAACTAACACGTTCTCCAGGCGTGAAAGGTTGGCCGCGGGCTCGACCTCGGCCTTCTTGAAAACGTCCTGCGGGTCTCCCCGCACCGATAACACCTGCCCGATGAGCAGAGCCTGGGGGAAGGTGCCGCCCAGGCCCGACGTAGTCACTGCGTTGCCCGGCTCGACCTCCGCGTCCTGGGGTATAAGGTCCATGCTCAGCCCGCCGTGGAGGCTGCCGCTCACCACTCCCTGGGCGCGCGATTCCAGCACCATGGCGTTGACGTTGCTGTTCGAGTCGGTGATGAGGGTGACCCAGGCGAAGTCGTCCAGAACCTTCGATGCCACTCCCACCAGGCTTCCCCCTTCGCTCATCACCACCATCCCCTCGCTGATGCCGTCGTCGCTGCCGCAGTCGATGGCCAGACGCTCCTTCAGGTTGCTGGGGTCTCTGGCGATGACACGGGCCACCAGGAACTCGTCATCCGGTCGGCTCTCCTCAACCTCGGCCAGCGCCGCCATGTCGCCCGCTATGAGCTCGTCCTCCTTCAGACTGGCGATCTCGGCTGTCAGCTCTTCGATCTGCTGGCGCAACAGCCGATTCTCATCCTCCAGGTTCTGGCGGTCAGCTACGTTGTCGAAGAAATCGGCGGCTGGCGAGGCGACGGCGCGCAGGCCTCGCGCCAGAGGTGACGCCACAGTGAGGGCACCGTTCTTGACGGGGTCGAGAACCCCCAACTGCGAGAGCGCAATACTCAGGAGGGCGAAGAGGCCAACAACCAGCAGCCATACAAGCGTCCGCATGTCCAGCCAAAGCCGTTGTGTTAGTGCGGTGCTCGGCGAGTGGTGAGGTGGGTCTGAACCTTAGCCAGTATCTCCGCCTCCTCTAGCATCTCGGCAGTGCCCCTCACGACACAGCTAAGAGGGTCCTCGGCGACGTAGACAGGGAACTTCGTCTCATTCGCCACTCGCCGGTCCAGTCCCCGCAGAAGGGCACCTCCGCCTGCCAGGACGATCCCTCTAGTCATGATATCCGCCACCAACTCCGGCGGCGTGAGCTCGATGGAGGAGCGGACCGCTTCCACGATGGCGCCCACCGATCCCGAGATGGCGTCGCGGATCTCCACGCTACTTACCTCTACCGCCTTAGGCAGTCCGGTGGCCAGGTCGCGACCTTTGAAGACGATCATCGTTTCCCGCTCCAGCGGCGCCGCTGAACCCACCTCCATCTTCACCTCCTCCGCCATGCGATCGCCGATGAGCATGTTGTGCACCTGGCGGGCGTAGGTGACGATCTCCTGATCCATCTCATCGCCAGCCACCCGGATGGACGTGCTGACCACGATGCCGCCCAGGGAGATGACGGCCACCTCGGTGGTGCCGCCGCCGATGTCCACCATCATCGACCCAGCGGGCTCCATAACCGGCAGCCCAGCCCCGATCGCCGCCGCCATGGGCTCCTCCACCAGGAAGGCAGCACGGGCGCCAGCGTTAAGAATGGCGTCGTGAACCGCTCTCTTCTCTACCTCGGTCACGCCGCTGGGTATGCCCACCGCTACTCGCGGTCGCGGCAGGCCCAGGCTGAAGTGGTCGTGCACGGCCCGGATAAAGTAGTGGACCATGCGCTCGGTGACGGCGAAGTCGGAGATGACGCCGTCCTTGAGAGGGCGCACGGCAACGATGTCAGAGGGGGTACGCCCCACCATCCGCTTGGCCTCGCTGCCTATGGCCAGGATCTTCTTGTTGATGCGGTCGATGGCCACCACCGACGGCTCGTCGATGATGATGCCGCGGCCGCGCACCAGCACGAGTGTATTGGCCGTACCCAGATCGACAGCGATGTCGTGGGAAAACAGACCGAAGAGGGTATTCAGCGGGTTAAACAAGTCTTCCCCTCATCATTCTCACCCCCAGCGTGGAGGACCTCGCTCAGGCCACACCACACCTGCCCGCCCTTAGCGCAAGCACTCGCTGCATTATAGAACATTTACTATTCTCAGCAAAAGAGGGCAAGGAGCGCTAGATTAACCGTGGAACTGGGCCGTTCTCCCGGAAACCTGACGACGGGCAAAGGGCTGCTCTGCCTCTAGCGGCCCTTGAAGTCGGGCTCCCGCTTCTCCAGAAAGCTGCGAACGCCCTCCTCGACATCCTCCGACTCGATGCACACTCGCTGGAGGTACTCTTCGTATTCAGTCTGGGCTTCCAGCTCCTCCCGCCAGCTCCGATAGGCCAGGCGCTTGGTCAGCTCAATGGCGATGGCCGGCCCCTTGACGATGCGTTCGGCCAGGGCCATAGCCGTGGGCATGAGTTCCTCCGCTGGCACCACCTGGCTCACCAGGCCGATGGCCAGCGCCTCCTGTGCGTTGATCATCTGGCCGCTGTACATCAGCTCCAGCGCCTTGCTCATCCCGACAATGCGGGGCAGGAGGTAGGAGCAGCCGAAGTCCGGCACCAGCGCTCGTCGCGACCAAATGGCCGAGAAGCGTGCCTCCTGGCTGGCGATGCGGACATCACACGCTAGGCACAGCGAGAGGCCCCCGCCGGCAGCCACGCCGTTGATTGCCGCTATGGACGGCTTGGGGCAAGCGATGATGGCGGCTGCTGACAGATAGCGTGAGCGAAGCCGCTCGCTGCGACTGCTCGCTGTCGGTGTCGCGCCCTCGCCCGCGGCGGCAGCAGCGAGGTCGGTGCCCGAGCAGAACCCGCGGCCGCTGCCGGTGACTACCAGCACCCTGGCCTCGTCGTCCTCCTCCAGTTCCTGCATGGCCTGCCTGAGCTGCCGCCAGCAATCCCATGTGACTGCGTTGAGCCTATCGGCCCGGTTGAGGGTGAGGAGAACGATGCCCTCTTTCTTCTCCATCTTTATGTCAGTGTAGGTCATGCTTTCCTCCTTGCCTCAGGCCAGGGCCATCGATTCGTTGCCAGGGCGCGATGACAGGCTCTCACATGGCCCCGTGTTGCCGCAAGAGTTCTAGGAACTCCTGCTCGCTCAGGAGCTTGGTGCCGTATCGCTGGGCCTTTTGCAGCTTGGAGCCAGGCGACTCGCCCGCCACCAGGTAGTCCGTCTTCTTGGTCACGCTGTCGCTGGTGCCCCCGCCCAGTTGCCCGACGAGTTCTTCGGCCTTGCTGCGTGGCATGGATGCCAGCGTGCCGGTGATCACGAACGTCAGCCCGGCCAGCGGCCCTTCCGTTAGGGCGGGCGCCACCTCTTCGGCCATGCGCACGCCTGCCCGCCGCAGCTTCTTGATTACTCGCAGGTTGCCGGCGTTGCGGAGGTATTGATGGACGCTCTCGGCGATCCTGGGCCCGACGGTGGGAATGGATGCCAGTTCCTCCTCACTGGCCCGCGCCAGGGCGTCAATGCTGCCGAACTGCCTGGCCAGAATCGCCGCTATCTCGCTGCCTACGTGGCGAATGCCCAGCGCGAAGATGAGGCGACCCAGCGGACGGTTCTTGCTGGCTTCGATGGCCGATAGCAGGTTCTCGGCGCTCTTCTCGCCCATGTGCTTCAGCCCTACCAGTTGCTCTCTGGTCAGGGAGTAGATGTCGCCGGGGTCTTTGACCAGGCCCTGCTCCAGGAGCACGTAGCACCAGGATTCGCCCAGCCCTTCGATGTCCATCGCGCCCCGCGAGACGAAGTGCGTCAGCCAGCGGAAGGCCTGAGCCGGGCAGGCCGGGTTCGGGCAGTAGCGCATCACCTCGCCCTCCGGCCGCACCACCTTCGTGCCGCAGACCGGACAGCGTTCGGGCATCACGAAGACCTTCTCCCGACCCGTCCGCTTGCTCACCACCGGCCCCACCACCTGGGGGATGACGTCGCCCGCCCGCTGAACGATCACCGTATCGCCCGCCCGAACGTCCTTGCGCCGGATGTCCTCCTCGTTGTGGAGAGTGGCCTTGCTGATGGTCACGCCGCCCACCTGTACCGGCTCCAGAACAGCGTACGGATTCAGGCTCCCTGTGCGCCCGATATTGATCTCGATCGCCAGGAGCTTGGTGGTGGCCTGGATGGGCGGGAACTTGTAAGCGATCGCCCAGCGCGGCTCGCGGCCCACCACACCCAGCCGTTCGTGATACTGGAAGGGGTCGGCCTTCACCACCAGCCCATCGATCTCGTACTCCAGGTCGTGCCGCCGGTTCGCCCACTGATGGTAGTGGCGCTCCACGTCCTCCAGCCTTTCGTAGCGGCCTATCTCGGGGTTCACGCGGAAGCCCATGTCCTGCAGCCAGTGCAGCGTCTCCCAGTGGGTGGGCGGGTAGGGGCCATCCGCCCAGCCGAGCTGGTAGACCCAGATGTCCAGCGAGCGCTGTGCCGTGATGCGTGAGTCGAGCTGTCGCACCGAGCCGGCGGCGGCGTTGCGGGGGTTAGCGAAACGAGGCTGACCCTGGTCGGTTCGCTCTTCGTTCAGCCGCTCGAAGGCGACCCTGGACATATAGACCTCGCCCCGCACCTCGAAGCGTGGCGGCACATCCTTGGCCAGAAGGCGCATGGGGATGCTGCGGATCGTCCTCAGGTTCTCTGTAACGTTCTCCCCCCGGAAGCCGTCGCCGCGCGTTGCTCCCTGGACGAAGCGGCCGTCCTCGTAGACCAGGGCCACTGCCAGCCCGTCGATCTTGGGCTCGCACACCAGCGGGAAGCTCTCTATCTCCAGGATCGTGACGGCGCGGCGGTACCAGGCCTTGAGCTCCTCGTAGTTGAAGGCGTTGGCCAGCGACAGAAGGGGCGTTCGATGCTCCGTCACCCCGAAGGCCTCCACCGGCTCGCCGCCCACCCGCTGGGTGGGGGAGTCCGGCGTGATGAGTTGTAGGAACTGTGCCTCCAACTCCCGCAGCTCGCGCATCAGCTTGTCATATTCCGCATCGCTGATCTCGGGGCTGTCCAGCACATAGTAGCGGTAGTCGTGGTAGCGGATCTGGGCTCGCAGATCCTCCACTCGCTGTCGCGCCTGATAGAGATTCAGTTCGCTTGCCACGACAGCCATAGTATAGCAAACGGCTGTCCGCAGCGGTCATCTTTCCTTGACGGCGCCTACGCCTTCAGGTAGGATGAGGGCCGCTGTGAACATGACCGACACGCACGACTATCGGGTTACCGGCTCGCGCATTGTGGCGGCCCTGCTCGATCTCATTCCCCTTATTGTTCTATTCCTCATCATGGCCGCCGCCTTGGGGGAGTTCGGCAGCACGGGGGATAACGAGTTCAGTGTCAGCCTCACGGGCGGGCCAGCCGCGCTGTGGTTCTTCCTGTGCTGGGGGTATTTCGTTATCCTTGAAGGACTAATAGCCACAACGCCGGGCAAGTTGCTCATGGGGCTGAAAGTCGTCAAGCTGAACGACGAGCGCTATGACTGGCGGGCTGTTCTACTACGGAATATCATTCGCATCATCGATGGAGCTCCCATCTTGTACATCGTGGGGCTCATTTCAATCGCCGTGACCGAGAAGAATCAGCGCCTGGGGGATCTTGCTGCTGGCACAGTTGTCGTCCGGAAGTCGTAATATGATACAGCCCTGCTTGGGTGCCTGACGGCAGCCGCATCGCTTTCACCTCCGCTCGTTACGGCGGCCTCGCCTGGTCGCCGTAGCCAGCAGCCTCCCGGCCATTTCTCCTTGACGGCGCCTACGCTTGCACGTACGATGGGAGCCGTCGTGAGTTGAAGACGGATGCCTGGCATGGAGACAGCACAATGAAGACAACGAGCGCCGTGATAGCCTTTCTCTTCGTCGTCTGCCTGGCCGTGCTCACTGCCGCCTGCGGTGGCGGTGAGGGGGACGAGGAGCCAACTTCCGCCACGAGCAGGATATTGCTCGTCTCGGAGCGCGATGGCAACATCGAGATATACGTGATGAACGCCGACGGCTCTGACCAGACCAACCTCACCGAAAACCCCGCCGACGACGTGACTCCCGTCTGGTCGCCCGACGGCAGCCGCATCGCCTTCGACTCCGACCGCGATGGCAACCACGAGATATACGTGATGGACGCCGACGGCTCCGACCAGACCAACCTCACCGAAGACCCCGCCGACGACAGGAATCCCGTCTGGTCGCCCGATGGCAGCCGCATCGCTTTCGACTCCACCCGCGACGGCGACCACGAGGTCTACGTCATGAACGCCGATGGCTCCGACCAGACCAACCTCACCGAAAACCCCGACGACGATTGGGCACCTCGCTGGTCGCCCGACGGCAGCCGCATCGCCTTCACCTCCACCCGCGACGGCAACTACGAGATCTACGTGATGAACGCCGATGGCTCCGGCCAGACCCGTCTCACCGATAACCCTGCTGACGAAGTGGCACCTCGCTGGTCGTACGACGGTAGCCACATCGCCTTCACCTCCCTTCGCGATGAAAACTTCGAGATATACGTGATGAACCCTGACGGATCCGACCAGACCAATCTCACCAATAACCCCGAATATGACAGCATTGCTGCCTGGGCACCCGACGGCAGCCGCTTCGCCTTCGACTCCGAACGTGACGGCAACCGTGAGGTCTACGTGATAAACGCCGATGGCTCTGGCCTGACACGTCTCACCGACAACCCTGCCGACGACGGTGCTCCCGTCTGGTCCCCCGACGGCAGCCGCATCGCCTTCATATCAAAACGCGACGGAAATCTCGAGATCTACGTGATGAACGCCGACGGCTCTGACCAGACCCGCCTCACCGACAACCCCGCCGACGACGGCGTCATCGCCTGGTCGCCAGTAGACAACGGGGGCCCGGGCAATTCTCCTTGATGGCGCCTGCGCTTGCACGTACGATGCGAGCCGCCGTGGGTTGAAGACGGATGCCCAGCATGGAGACAGCACAATGAAGACAACGAGCGCCGCGATAGCCGGTCTCTTTGTCACCTGCCTGGCCGTGCTCACCGCCGCCTGTGGTGGCGGTGAGGGGGACGAGGAGCTAACTTTCACCACGGGCAGGATCGCCTTCGTCTCGGAGCGCGACGGCAACTACGAGATCTACGTGATGAACGCCGACGGCTCCGGTCAGACCAACCTCACCGACAACCCCGCTGACGACGGTGCTCTCGTCTGGTCCCCTGACGGCAGCCGCATCGCCTTCGTCTCGGAGCGCGACGGTAACCGCGAGGTCTACGTGATGAACGCCGACGGCTCCGGCCTGACACGTCTCACCGACAACCCCGCCGACGACGGTGCCCCCGTCTGGTCGCTCGACAGCAGCCGCATCGCCTTCGTCTCGGAGCGCGACGGCAACTACGAGGTCTACGCTACGAACGCCGACGGCTCCGGCCTGATCAACCTCACCAATAACTCCTCCCTCGACGCCGCCCCTGCCTGGTCGCCCGACGGCAGCCGCATCGCTTTCCACTCCGACCGCGACGGCAACCGCGAGGTCTACGTGATGAACGCCGACGGCTCCGGCCTGACCAACCTCACCGATAACCCCGCTGACGACGGTGCCCCCGTCTGGTCGCCCGACGGCAGCCGCATCGCCTTCACCTCCGCTCGCGATGAAAACTTCGAGATATACGTCATGAACCCCGATGGCTCCGACCAGGCCAACCTCACCAATAACCCCAGCTACGATAGCGTTGCCGTCTGGTCTCCTGACGGCAGCCGCATCGCCTTCGACTCTGACCGTGACGGCAACCGCGAGGTCTACGTGATAAACGCCGATGGCTCTGGCCTGACACGTCTCACCGACAACCCCGCCGACGACGGCGTCCCCGTCTGGTCGCCCGACGGCAGCCGCATCGCCTTCATGTCAGACCGTGACGGCAACTGGGAGATCTACGTAATGAATGCCGACGGCTCCGCCCAGACCCGCCTCACCGACAACTCCGCTGACGACGGCGGCCCCGCCTGGTCGCCGTAGGCAGCAAGGCCAAGGATCCTACTGCCGCAACATTCCCGGCGTGCAGGTCGCCCGCTGAACCTTGTCCTTACGGCCTCCACGTATTACTTTTGGTGTCGGGGCTGCCGCCGCAACGCCCAGTCGGGGCAGCACAGATTCCTGGGGGCGGCAGGCAGCATGGAAAAAGGCATGGAGATAATCCCAGCCGTCGATGTCCGTGGCGGCCGCTGCGTCCGCCTCTATCAGGGTGACTTCCAGCGCGAGACCGTGTTCGGCGACGACCCGGTGGCTGTGGCCATCTCCTGGCAGGAGGCCGGCGCCACTCGTCTGCACGTCGTCGACCTGGATGGCGCCCGCGAGGGCCGGCCCGCGAACGCCAACGTCATAGGCCACATCATCGAGGCGCTCTTTATCCCCGTCCAGGTGGGTGGTGGCCTGCGCGACCGCCAGTCCATCGATTCATACCTGGAGGCAGGGGCCGCTCGGGTCGTCCTGGGGACGGCGGCGGTCAAGGATCGCTCCCTGCTGGCTGAGGCCATCGCTGGTTATGGCGAGCGCATCATCGTGGGCGTAGACGCCAGAACCGGCATGGTCGCCGTCGAGGGCTGGCGGGAGGAGACGCCCCTGGCGGTGGCAGAGCTGATGAGCGAGCTTGCATCTGTCGGCGTGCCTCGTTTCATCTACACCGACGCCCTTCGTGATGGCACCCTCCGCGGCCCTGACTTCGCTGCCGTCCAGACGGTACTGGCCACGGTCAACGTGCCTGTCATATACGCCGGCGGGGTCTCCAGCGTCGCCGACCTGGTGCGCTTGGCCTCTCTGGAAGTGGAGGGGGCAATAATCGGTCAGGCATTGTATACTGGGGCCGTGGATTTTCAAGAGGCCCTGAAGGAGTTGAATCGGGCCGCTCGGCCTGAAAGGGGGTTCTCCGCATGACCCAGCCTCCGCAAGACCTGCGGGATATTATTAAGGGGACTATCGACGGCGTCATTAGCTTCGTGGAGAGCGAGGTCATTCCTCTGGAGCAAGAGTACCGCCACGTCCTCGAGAACGAGGCGAAGCTGTTCGGCGGCGACGGCAAGCTGGTTCCCGAGATCCGGGAGGTGCGGGAGAAGGTCCGCAGCAAGTCCGGCAAGGCGGGCTACTGGGCCATGTTCAGCCCCGAATCGATCGGCGGCGGCGGGCTCCCGGTCCCGGTGAGCATCTACGTCCAGGAGGCGCTCTACAGGAAGTATGGGCCCGGCCACCTGCTGATGGGCTGGGCCAACGGTTTCATCACCACTCCCCTTATCGCCAGCTTCGTGGACGGCCCTTCCCACATGTTCACCCTCGCCAGTGAGGTCATTCGCGCCGACGTTGTGCCCTCCCTGGTGGCCGGCGAAAAAACCACGTGCTTCGCCCTCACCGAGCCGGACGCTGGCTCCGACCTGTGGAACCTGAAGACCAAGGCTCGCAAGGAAGGCGACGAGTGGGTGATCAACGGCACCAAGCAGTGGATCACCAACTCCCCCTACGCCGACTATGCGGCCGTGTTTGCTGTGACCAATGAGGAGATGCTGGCCCAGCACAAGGGCGGCACCACCTGCTTCCTGGTGGACACCAGACAGCCTGGCGTCGACACCGACACCATCTTCCCCATCATTGGCCACGTGTCCAGCGATTGCGGCTCGGTCATCTTGGAGGATGTGCGGGTCAAGGATGATTACATCCTGGGCGAGGTGGACCAGGGCTTCAAGCTCAGCATGATGGGCATCTCCGAGGGGCGGCTCGGCTACGCCGCCGGTTGCCTGGGGCTAGCCGAGTGGGCGCTCGATCGCTGCCTAGAGTATGCCAAGGAGAGGGTGACCTTCGGCCGTCCTCTGGCCGATCGCCAAGCCATCCAGTGGATGCTGGCTGACAGCGCCATCGATATATTTACGTCCAAGTACGCTGCACTGCGGACGGCGTGGCTGGTCGAGGAGTATCAGGCGGCGGGGAAAGTGCCGATTAAGGAGATATCGATCGCTAAGGCCTACACGATGGAGATGGCCGAGCGGGTCTGCGACCGGGCCATCCAGATCCACGGCGGCATGGGCCTGTCCAGCGAGATGGGTCTGGAGGAGGCTTTCCGCATCGCCCGCACCTGGCGCATCCCCGACGGCACCTCCGAGATGCAGCGGCGAACCATCGCCGCACGACTCCTCCGGGGGGATGCCGTCTTCTAGGCCTGACCATGCGGTTCGCCCTAAGTCGAACAGTATGGTAGTCTTAGTACCTGGATTTGACAGAGGCCCGAGAGGTCCTGAGTCAGGCCGTCGAGCCTGAAAGGAGGTTTTCGGTAATGACGCAGCTTCCGGAAGAGTTGCGGGACGTCGTCAAGGGGACCATCGACGGTCTCATGAGCTTCATTGAGAGCGAGTGCATCCCCGTTGAGCAGAAGTACAGGGAGATCCTTGAGAACGAGGCAAAGGTGTTCGGCGAGGATGGCAGGCTGGTTCCCGAGATCCGGGAGGCCAGGGACGAGATAAGGAGGAAGTCAGCCAAGGCGGGCTACTGGTCCATGTTTGCCCCCCAAGCCATCGGTGGCGACGAACTTCCTGCGATTGTCAGCGTCTACCTCCTTGAGGCCATGAACAGGAAGTACGGTGCCGGCCATCTCATGATCTCCTTCGCTAACGCCTTCCTTACTACTCCCCTCGTGGGCAGCTTCGTGGATGGCCCCTCCCACATGTTCGCTCAAGCCAATGAGACCATCAAGACCGAGATTGTGCCCTCCCTGATGGCCGGTGAGAAGACCACCTGCTTCGGCGCCACCGAGCCCGACGCTGGCTCTGACCTGTGGAACCTGAAGACCAAGGCTCGCAAGGTGGGCGACGAGTGGGTGCTCAACGGCACCAAGCAGTGGATCACCAACTCCCCCTATGCCGACTATGCGATCGTCTTCGCCGTGACCAACGAAGAGAAGTACGCCAAGCGCAACATGTTCGACAGCGGCATTACCGCCTTCATCTTCGACACCAGCCAGCCCGGCGTCGACAACAACACCATCTTCCCCATCATGGGCCACGTCTCCAGTGATTGCGGAAACGTCATCATGGAAGACGTGAAGGTGAAAGAGGAATACATCCTGGGGAACATCGACCAGGGCCTGATCGCCGCCCTGTCCGGTATCTCTGAGGGGCGCCTCGGCATCGCCAGCGCTATGGTGGGGCTGGCCGAATGGGCCTTGGACATGTCCCTCGAGTACGCCAAGGAGAGGGTGACCTTCGGCCGTCGTCTGGCTGACCGTCAGGCCATCCAGTGGATGCTCGCCGACAGCGCCATCGAGATCTTCAACTCCAAGTATGCCACCTTGCGGACGGCAGAACTGATTGACGAGTATCCAAAGACCGGTAGGGTGCCCATAAAGGAGATATCTATCGCCAAGTGCTACGCCGTGGACATGTGTCAGGCCGTATGCGACAGGGCGATTCAGATCCACGGCGGCATGGGCCTGTCCAGCGAGATGGGTCTGGAAGAGGCCTTCCGCATTGCCCGCACCCTCCGCATCCCCGACGGCACGTCCGAGATGCAGAGGCGGACCATCGCTGGCCAGCTCCTGCGGGGAGACACCGTCTTCTAGATTGCCCGGATCCGTCATCGCAGGGGCCGTCGGCATCGCCTTTCTGGCAGCCGGAACCCAGTCCCTCACGGGATTCGGTTTCGCCTTTGTCATGGTGCCCCTGCTCTCCCTCATCTGGGATGTGAAGCTGGCGATGCTTGTCTTCACTGGCATAGGGGTCATCATTTCGGCTTCGGGGAGCCTAGCTTAGGATGAAGGAAGGTGCCATGCTAACCAAGCGCATCATCCCCTGCCTCGATGTCAAAGACGGCCGCGTCGTGAAGGGGGTGCGCTTCCTGAACCTGCGCGACGCTGGCGACCCGGTGGAGTTGGCCGCTCTGTACCAGGCCGAGGGGGCCGACGAACTCGTCTTCCTGGACATCACCGCCTCGCCTGACCGTCGCAAGACGGTGGTCGATATGGTGTCCAAGGTGGCTGAGCAGGTGTCCATCCCCTTTGCTGTTGGCGGCGGCATCCGCACCACCGAAGACATGCGCCTGGTACTGGAGTCGGGCGCTGATAAGGTGGGCATCAATACCGCCGCTGTGGAGAACCCCGACCTCATCACAGAGGGAGCCACCCGCTTCGGCAGTCAGTGCATTGTCGTGGCTATCGACGGCAAGCCGGTGGAGCCGGGACGCTGGGAAGTGCGCATCTACGGCGGCCGCGAGGGCGGTCAGCCCACCGGCCTCGACGCTGTCGAGTGGGCCAAGAAGGCGGCGGAGCTCGGCGCCGGCGAGCTGCTGGTCACCGGCATGGCCGCTGATGGCACCCAGGCGGGCTATGACCTCGGCCTCACCCGCGCTATCTCAGAGGCAGTCTCGATTCCGGTCATCGCCTCCGGTGGCGCTGGCAACTCCCAGCACATGTACGAGGCCATCGCGGAGGGCAAGGCCGACGCTGTGCTGGCGGCGGGCATCTTCCACTTCGGCACCTACAGCATTCGCCAGATCAAAGAGGAACTGGCTGCCCGCGGCATCCCTGTGCGCCTATAGCGGCGAGGAAGGCATCGCCATGCTTCGATTCGACGAAAACGGCCTCATCCCCGCCATCGTCCAGGACGCCAGCACCGGCGAGGTGCTGATGCTGGCCTACATGAATGCCGAGTCCCTGCGTCGAACGCTGGAGTCGGGCCAGGCCTGGTTCTGGAGTCGCAGCCGCCAGGAGCTGTGGCACAAGGGCGCCACCTCCGGCAACTTCCTCAACGTCAAGGCCATCCTCAAGGACTGCGACGAGGACGCCCTGGTAGTGAAAGCAGAGCCGCTGGGCCCCGCCTGCCACACCGGCAACCGCTCCTGCTTCTACCGCACGCTGGACGGCGAAGACCCATCCTAGCGGGGCAGGCCTACGCTTCCCCGCCCGCGGTCGCCTCGGCGCTCTTGTCGGCGGCCAGCACCTCCCGCAGGGCGCAGATGGCCACCTCCACCTGAGCGTCGTCCGGCTCGCGCGTAGTGAGCGACTGAAGCCACAGATTGGGCCTGAACAGGGTCCGCATCACCCTGTTGCCCTGAAGGGCTCCCATCAGCCGAATCACCTCGTAGCTGACAGCGGCGATGACCGGCACCAGCACCACCCGCGATAGCAGGCGCTGCCACAGGGGCGGTGTCCCCACCAGAACGAAAAGCAGCACCGATATGACCACCACCACCAGAAGGAAGCTGGTACCACAGCGAGGGTGGGCGGTGCCGTAGCGGCGCACCGCTTCTACCTCCAGGGGAGCGCCGTCCTCCAGGGCGTTGATCGTCTTGTGCTCCGCACCGTGGTAGGCGAAGACGCGGCGGATGTCGGGCAGAAGGCCGATCAGAAAGAGATAGGCCAGTAGCACTCCCAGGCGGATTATCCCCTCCACCAACGCTGCCAGGCGCTCGTTGTCCAGGGCGCCCTCTAGGCGGCTCATCGCTAGCACCGGCCCCACGAAGATGATGGCGATGACGAAAGTCAGGGCCAGCAGTACCGTTCCCCACAGGACGGGTCGGCTGATCTCCTTCTCCTCTTCTCCCAGGGCCACGTTCGAGGAGAAAAGCAGGGCCTTGGTGCCCAGGGCCAGCGTCTCCCAGAGAACGATGATGCCCCGTACGAAGGGAATGCGGTGCAAAGGGCCCGTGTACAACCCGCCGAGGCTCTCTAGTCGCAGGGCGATGCCGCCCTCGGGACGACGTACGGCAACCGCCACGAGGCGACGGCCGCGCATCATCACCCCTTCTATAACCGCTTGGCCGCCGTAATTAAAAGAGCTGGCCAAAGGCAGCTCCTACGCAAATGAATCGAAGGACGGGCCAAGATGCCCTAGGCCTCGGCCTGTGGTTCCTCTTCCGGCTCAGGTTCGTCGGAGGCTTGCGGCTCTTCCTCTGGTTCTTCTCCGGACTGCGCCTCCGCTTCGCCTTCCGCCTCAGCGACGGCCCCGCCTTCGGCGACAGCCTCCGGGGCAGCGGCCTCAGCCTTCGCTTTGGCTCTCCTTGTGCGTCGTTTGGGCTTGGGCGGCGCCTCCGCTTTGCCTTCCGCCTCAGCGACAGCCTCGGCTTTGGCAACAGCCTCGGCCTCTTTCCCCTCCTGAAGGCCGTAGCGCTTGAGGAAGCGCTCCACCCGGCCAGCCGTGTCCACGATGCGGTGCTCGCCGGTGAAGAAAGGATGACACCTGCTGCATACCTCGACGTGCAGATGCGCCTTGGTGGCGCGGGTCTGGAAGGTGTTGCCGCAGACGCAGACGACGGTCGCTTCTACGTATTCTGGATGGATTTTCGGTTTCACGGGCGTCCTCAGTTGCTGCTCGGGGCGTAGACGCTTACCTTCTTACGCCCCTCCTTATTGTACGGCTCGAACTTGACCTGCCCCTCGATGAGGGCGTAGATGGTGAAGTCGCGCCCTATGCCTACGTTCCTGCCAGGGTGGATGCGCGTACCCCGCTGGCGGACGATGATGGTCCCGGGCAGCACCACCTCACCATCGTAGCGCTTGACGCCCAGCCGCTTGGCCTTGCTATCACGGCCGTAGCGAGTGCTGCCTCCACCTTTCTTATGTGCCATCCCTACTCACCTCTTTTTGCGCGCCGTTTGGG
>CAZEJO010000031.1:17962-21782 GCA_964512285.1 uncultured Dehalococcoidia bacterium
CCTCCACCTTTCTTATGTGCCATCCCTACTCACCTCTTTTTGCGCGCCGTTTGGGTTTGGGCGGTGCCTCCTCTTCTGCTGCTTTCTCGGCCTTGGGAGCCCTTCTTCTGCGCGGCTTGGGCTTCTCCTCCGACGGTGCTGCCTCTGGGGCTGCCTCAGCGACTGCTTCGGGAGCGACCTCGGCGGGCGCCTCCGCTGCGGCTTCAGCCTCCGGCGCGGCAGCTTCAGCCTTCGCTTTGGCTTTCCTTGTCCGCCGTTTGGGCTTGGGCGGTGTCTCCTCTTCTGCTGCTTTCTCGGCCTTGGGAGCCCTTCTTCTGCGTGGCTTGGGCTTCTCCTCCGGCGGTGCTGCCTCCGGGGCCGCCTCGGGAGCGACCTCGGCGGGTGCTTCCGCTGCGGCTTCAGCCGTCGGCGCAGCAGCCTCAACCTTCGCTTCAGCCGCGACCTTGGGCGCCCGCTTCTTAGCCGGAGCCCTTCGCTGACGCGGCTTGGCTGGTGCCTCGGCTGCTGCCACAGCCTCCGGTTCGCGGCCGATGAGTATCTGGCGGATGGCGAGGCGAGTGTAGGCCTGGCGGTGACCCATTCTCCTGCGATAGCGGGTCTTGGGCTTGTATTTGAACACCACGATCTTCTTCTCGCGGCTGTGCTCCACCACTTCCGCTATCACCCTTGCTCCCGTCACCGTGGGCCGCCCTACAGTTACGTCTTCGCCGTCGGCCACCAGCAGCACGTCGAGCAGTTCCACCGTGTCGCCTACGGCTGCTGGCAGTCGCTCCACGTCCAGGAGCTGGTTCGGTTCGACCCTATGTTGTTTACCGCCCGTCCGCACTACGGCGTAGATTTCTTCATACCTCCTGGAACAAACGCTCTGGCGATTCTAGCAAATCTGGCTTTCTTGGGTCAACCGCACCAAAACACGACGACCGCAGGGCCGCCGTGCCAAAACGAGAAGGTTCGGCCCGTCAGGGGGCAGCCTGTCTAGACTCTAGCCGCTCCTACTCCCTCTTCATCTCCGGGTCTAGGCGAGCCGTCGTTTCGCTACCCCAGGCGAGGTCTGGCTTGGGGGGCGCGATAATCGGCTCGGCCCGGGCCTCCTTCTTCTTGGGCTTCTTCGGTTCCGCTTCTGGTTCCTTCGCAGTCGTGGTCAGTTCCTCATCCACCTCAGCGGCGAATAGGGTCGCCAGAGCCTCCCCCTCGATGGTCTCCACCTCTATGAGATGCTTGGCTATCTGGTTCAGCTTGGCCCGCCTCTCGACCAGCACCGTACGCGCGCTCTGGTACGCCTCATCGACGATCCGACGCACCTCTTCATCGATCTCCTCCGCCACCTTCTCGCTGTAGTTGCGTTGCTCCGAAATCTCCCTGCCTAGGAACACCATCTCTTCTCGCTTGCCGAACGTGCGCGGGCCCAGCCGTTCGCTCATGCCCCACTGGGTGACCATCTGGCGGGCGATTTTGGTGGCCCGCTCCAGGTCGTCCTGAGGGCCGGTACTCATCTCGCCGAACGTCAACTCCTCGGCCACCATACCACCCAGGATCGCGGCCAGCGCGTCCTTGAACTGTGAGCGCGTCCACAGGTTGCGGTCCTCCGCCGGCATGAAGCGAGTGAAGCCGCCCGTCATGCCGCGCGAGACGATCGTGATCTTGTATACGGGGTCCGCGTTGGGCAGGATGTGAGATACGAGAGCGTGCCCTGCCTCGTGATAGGCGATGGTTTCCTTCTCTTTGGGGCTTATCACCCTGCTCTTGCGCTCCGGCCCAGCGATCACCCGGTCCACAGCCTCCTCAAATTCGGCCATGGTGACCTTCTTCTTGTTGCGTCGGGCGGTGAGGATGGCCGCCTCATTGACCAGGTTGGCTAGATCAGCGCCTGAGAAGCCTGGCGTCTGCTTGGCCAGCACCTCTGCATCGACATCCTTGTCTAGCGGTTTCCCCTTGGTGTGAACGTCGAGAATGGCCTTGCGACCCTTGATGTCAGGCCGGTCCAGCACCACCTGGCGATCGAAGCGGCCGGGGCGCAGGAGCGCCGGGTCGAGGATGTCTGGGCGGTTCGTGGCCGCCACAACGATGATGTTGGTGTGCGTGTCGAAGCCGTCCATTTCCACCAGAATCTGGTTCAGCGTCTGCTCGCGCTCGTCGTGGCTGCCGCCTAGGCCGGCGCCACGGTGGCGGCCCACGGCGTCGATCTCGTCGATGAAGACTATGCAGGGAGCGTTTCGCTTGGCCTGATCGAACAGGTCACGCACTCGCGACGCGCCTACTCCCACGAACATCTCCACGAATTCGGAGCCGCTGATGGAGAAGAAGGGCACAGCCGCCTCGCCGGCCACCGCCTTGGCCAGAAGTGTCTTGCCGGTACCGGGCGGGCCCAGCAGCAGCACGCCTCGGGGAATGCGCGCACCCAGCGCGATGAACTTCTCGGGCCACTTCAGGAATTCCACTATCTCGTGGAGCTCCTCCTTGGCCTCCTCCACCCCCGCCACGTCCGTGAAAGTGACGCCTGTTCTGGTGCCGGCAAACAGGCGGGCCTTACTCTTGCCGAAGCTCATGGCCTGTGTGTTGCTGCCCTGGGCCTGACGCATCAGGAAGATGAGCAGCCCACCGAAGATGATCAGCGGCAGGAAGTTTATGAAGATGCCAAACCAGTCTATTCCGCCTCCCTTGATGTCAACCTCTGGTTGCTGCTCGATTGGGATCCCTGCATCTTCCAGGACCCCCCGCACAGTATCGCCTTTCTCCAGTTTGAACTTGTACGTCTTCTCGTCGTCCGCTGATATCACCTTCCAGGTGACGGTGTCGCCATCGCGTTCGACCTCTTCGGCTTTGTCCGCCTTCACATCTGCCACGAACTGGCTGGGGTCAACTTCCTCCTTGCTGGAGCCGCCGCCGGTGCCGAACACGGTAAAGACAATGGCGATCACACCCACCAGGATGAGAAGATATATGAAGCTATTTCGCAGCCAGCGGCCTGTCATCGTCCTTGCCTCAAATCATCCCCACTCGCGAATGGCAAAGCGGTCCCTCACCATCCGCCTTAGCTATTATATCAGATTGGGCCATCGCCACGAAACTAGCTTCCTGCGCTAGCGGTTCCTATTTGCTCGTATCCGAGGCCAGCACCCCGCTCTGGGCCCAATTCTCCTTGGCCACGTCTTGGAATACGACGATGGTCGCCTCGGGCGTCGTTTGGGCTATGTTTACTACGGCCTCGGTGATCACTCGCGCCAGCTCTTGCTTCTGAGCGTGCGTGCGACCGGGCCACATCTCCACTCGCACGATCGGCATCATTCACCTCCTGCATGAGAGTTTCCGACTTTGGACTCAAAGTAGCGACGCTTTCATATGTTGTCAACCGTTGCCCTCCTCGACCTTTTATGGTAGCGTGGTTCTGTTAGGGGGCGCGTTATGAGGGAGCCTCCCACGTTCATATACGAGGAGGACCTCTGGGCCCAGGGTGCCGACCTGGTGGCTGGCGTTGATGAGGTGGGCCGAGGCCCCCTGGCCGGACCGGTTGTAGCGGCGGCGGTGCTTTTGCCGCCGCGTTGTCGTTTCCCCTGGCTGACACGCGTCCGCGACAGCAAGGTTCTCGCACCGGCCAGACGTGAGGAGCTGACCGGCCACATCTGCGACGATGCCGTAGCCGTCGCCCTGGGCATCATGCCCCACGGTTTTGTGGACGCCCTCGGCATTGTCGAGGCTACTCGCCGTGCCATGCTCTCTGCCCTGGCTGAGCTATCGTCTACGCCCGAATTCGTCCTCATCGATGCCCTGTCCCTTCCCCGCTGCTCGCTGCCTCAGCGGCCGATCATCCACGGCGATGGCT
>CAZEJO010000032.1:0-21723 GCA_964512285.1 uncultured Dehalococcoidia bacterium
GGGCGCGATAGCCCTTCTCCAGGCCCTCCACCAGCTTCTCGATGGCCTGGGGCTGATCGCCCGTGGGCGCAAAGTCAGAGACGAGACGAAATTCAGGCATAGCTAGGGTCTATTGTAGCCCGTCGGAGGCGGGGCGCGCCATCTGGAGTTTCGTTGCTTGGCCGAAACGACCGAAAAAGCACGAGTCACCGACTTGATGACTTGACATGATCTCGCCGCTAGTGGTGAAATCGGATGCGCAAGGAGGCAGCTATGGTAGAGGCGCGACAACTTCCGCCGGAGCTAACGTCGCTTGTGCACCATGTTGAGCTGAACAAGGCTGGCTGGTGGGATAAGGCCGTTCAGCAGTTCATTCTAGCAACGGTGTGGCTAGCGGAGGAAAACCTCACAGCGGAGGGAATCCTAGAGAGGCTTCGGGAAGACTTCTCCGTCGCTCTTGACGCGGAGAGGCTAGGAAACCAGCTTGGTGCCCTACTCGCGTCTGAGACATTGCTGCAGTTGCAGGGCGAACGATTCAAGATCTCGGAGCAGAGCCTGAAAGCGTTTGCGGCGGGTCTTCAAGAAGCGGAGAGAATACAGGAACAGGCGCACCAGAGATTCATTGAAATCATGGCAGAGTGCTGCCCCTCTGTAGACGCGGAGAGCACCTGGCACTCGTTCAACGACCAGTTCCTGGTTCCCTTGGTTCATGACATGGGGGCGAGAAGCTACGAACTCATATCCGGAACGACGATCGACTTGGCTGCAATCCCAAGATTCCAGCAATTTCTTGAGCGCCACCCAGCTTCACTTCATCCGGCGCTCCTGACCGCGGTGATCGCGTTCATAGACCCGAAGGACCCCGACGTTCGGTCGTATATCTTGCGGCAATTGTGCGCGTACTTCTTGCTGGAAGCCGGCAATCTGAGCGAGGAGACCGTGCGCGCGTTGACCGCCACGCTGGACACGACACCTTCGTTCAGCGTGTTCGTAGATACGAACTTTCTCTTCTGCATCCTTGGACTTGACGAGGACCCCCGAAATGAGGCTGCGCAGTCGCTCATGCATGTTGTAGGCCGGCTCGCGGGCAAGGTTGGAGTGAAGCTGTACGTATCTCCAATCACCATAGATGAGGCCAGGTGGGTCCTGCAGTCATGCGAGCACGACCTCGGTGGCGTGCGGTTCACTGCCAATCTGACGGGCCCAGCTCTAACGCGTGAGCTGACCGGCCTGACGCGAAAATTTCTGGAAAAATGCAACAAGGCAGGACAACCACTCACAGCCGAGGACTATTTCGGGCCCTACATAAAGGACTTGGTCGGGATCGCTAGGGCGAAAGGCGTGGAGCTCTCTGATCAGAAAGTAGATCACTACAGGACCAGCCAGGAAGTGGTTGATGATCTCAATGAGCAACTTGAATTTGAGAAGCGATTTCGCGATAGGCCAAAGGGATACAAACAACTGGAACACGACATCGTCCTTTGGCACTTCGTTCGAGACCAACGCCCGGTGAGCATAGACTCGCCTGTGGAAACAAACTGCTGGATTGTGACTGTCGATTTTGGATTTGTCGGCTTTGACAGACACAAGAGGCGAACCCAAGTGAACAACATCCCCATCTGCGTGCATCCCGCCAACTTCATCCAAATGCTTCAGTTCTGGGTCCCAAGGACGCAGGACTTCGAGGAAGCTGTCCTTGGCAACCTACGTTTGCCCTTCCTGTTGCAAGAATTCGACCCCAGTGCGGAACAGCTAACAATCCGCATCCTCACCACCCTGGCCAGGTTCGAAAACGTCGATGACCTCCCTCAAGAAACAGTAGCGTCGACGCTCATGAATAGCGCACTTCGGCAAAGACTACAGGCCGAACCCGACGTAGAAAGAGGGACCGAACTGGTGAGGGAGGCATTGATCGAAGACAACCAGAGGGTTCGGGCCGAGCTGAAGGCTGCGCAAGCGAAAGCTCAGGAGCTCGAGCGGAAGGCCCGTGAGGGCACCGCCGCCGTTGCGGCGCTTCAGCAACGAGAGGCAGCACAGGAAGCAGCCGTGCGAGAGTCGCAACGTGAGCTGAAAGAGGAACGCGCGTCTCGAACATCTGCCGAGAAGCGTCTGAAGACAGTTGAAGCCTGGGTGCGAGAAAAAGAGGAACAACAGCAAATAAGATGGTTCGCCGCAAAGTGGGTGATTGCTCCCGTCGCTTTGATCGCAGCGTTGGGCTTGGGTATCGCCATACCACTTGCAACCCTGTCCGAGCTGAGCGCGTTCTGGTCGGCCCTAACGGCCATAGCTGTATGTAGCGTGTCCCTCGTTGCCTGGGTGTGGTTAGCTGACCAGCGCGGCTCAAGCGACCCCAGCGTGAGTCAGTGGCGTCCCTTCCGCCTTTTCCCGGCTATCAAGAACTGGGTTCTCGCTACCCTTTTAGCTGCCCCCGGAATACTAGTGCTCCAACTCATTGCCAATGAGCTGTCGGGGTTCATAAGAGACGTGAGGTGAGCGTAGGCCAGCATTACCACGGCCCCTCACCCCTTCTGCATTCGCTCGAAGACCGCCCGTATCACTTCCTCCACCGACGCCAGCGCCTGCTCCCGCGTGATCTCCTCCACCAGGGTGCTCGCCTCCCGCTGGCTGAAGCCAAGCCCCACCATGCCCGCCACGGCGTCTCGCCTGACCTGCTCCGACGTCAGCGCTGCCGCCGCCTCAGGCATCTCCGCGAACCCCTCGTCGCGCAGCAGGGCGAAGGGCGTGACCTTGCCCCGCAGCCGGGCCACGATCGTCTCGGCGGTCCTGGCGCCGATGCCCGGCAGCCGCCGCAGCGAGGCCACGTCGCCCTCCTCGATCCAGCACGCTATCGTCGATACGGAGAACACGAGAGCCTTCAACGCTCTGGTCGCGCCCACGTCGGGCACCTCGATGAACCTGGCGAAGAACTCCCGCTCCACCGGCCGCTTGAACCCGATGAGCTTGGGGATGGGCTGACGCTCCGCCGCGTAGTAGAAGGTGTCCAGCTCGATCTCCTCATCCAGCTCGGCATCCTCGAACGCCCGCCAGACGAACATCGGCATGAAGACCTCGTACCAGACGCCGTTCACCTCGACTTCGAGGCTCATCTCCTCGTCGTTCTTCTTACGCAGTATGCCGTGCAGGTGCGAGATCATCTCGCCCTCCCTCTACCCAGATGAATGCTCCAGCAGGTTCTGCCGCCGTTGTGCGCAGTGGCAGAGCGCGACGGCCAGCGCGTCGGCGGCGTCCGCCGGCTCCGGGGTCTCGTCCAGGCTGAGGAGAAGTCGCACCATCTCCTGCACCTGCACCTTCTGGCTGCCGCCGTAGCTGGTGACGAACTGCTTGACCTGGGCCGGCTGGTACTGGGACACTGGCAGCTCAGCCTGGGCCGCCGCCAGCAGGACCACCGCCCGCGCCTCGCCGATGGCCACCGCCGCCCGCACGTTGCCGACGAGGAAGTCCTCGACCGCCACCTCGACCGGCCGCCAGTCGGCGATCACCGCGGCGATGCCCTCGTGGATCTGGCGCAGGCGCTCGGGCAGGGGCCGCCGCTTCCGGATGTTCAGCGCACCGTAGGCCACCCCGACAGGTCGGGGTCGATCCCCGCTCAGCAGGACGAGGCCGTAGCCGGTGGTGGAGAGGCCCGGGTCGATGCCCAGGATCAACAGCCCAGAGGGCAGCGGCCTAGGGAGAAGGGTGACCACAGCGGCGATGAAAAATGCCGTTCATCAGCGGCTGGCGTACTCCATCAGCACCTCGTCGGGGAAGTCGCCGTTGGAGTACACCCGCTGAACGTCGTCCAGCTCTTCGAGGTTGTCCAGCAGCTTCAGCACCTGCAGCGCCTGCTTGTCATCGAGGCTGATCGTGCTCTTAGGGAGCATGGACAGGTCAGCCGAGGCCACGGGCACCCCCATCTCCTCCAGACTCTTTCGTACCTTCTCCAGGTTCTCGGGGGCGGTGTGCACCTCGACCCGCTTGTCCTCGACCTCGACGTCCTCGGCGCCGGCGTCGATGGCCAGCAGGGCGATCTCTTCGGGGTCGCTGTCGGTAGCTTCGATCAGGATCAGGCCCTTGCTCTCGAACTGCCAGGCCACGCAGCCGCTCTCCCCCAGGCTGCCGCCGCCGCGAGAGAAGGCGGTGCGCAGGCTGGATACGGCGCGATTGCGGTTGTCGGCGAGGACGTCCACCAGGATGGCGACGCCGCCCGGGCCATAGCCCTCGAAGGTGGCCGCGACGAGCTGGGCGCCTTCGAGCTGGCCGGTGCCCCGCTTGATCGCCCGGTCGACGGTATCGGCGGGCATGTTGTTCTCGCGCCCCTTGAGCAGGGCCAGGCGCAGGCGGGGGTTCATCTCGGGGTCGCCGCCGCCCTCACGAGCCGCGATCATGATCTCGCGGCCGAGCTTGGTGAAGACCTGGCCGCGCTTGGCGTCGCTGGCGCCCTTCTGTCGCTTAACCTGGGACCAGTGCGAGTGGCCTCCCATAACGGGCCTCCCTGGTGTGACTTGTTGTCGCCCTATTCTAGCAAAGAGGCGGGAAGGCGGTCAAAGGAGGGGGTGGGAGGACGTGTCGCGTGC
This sequence comes from uncultured Dehalococcoidia bacterium, assembly GCA_964512285.1. Taxonomy (GTDB): domain Bacteria; phylum Chloroflexota; class Dehalococcoidia; order SM23-28-2; family SM23-28-2; genus SM23-28-2. The sequence continues at coordinate 4,554 of CAZEJO010000032.1, forward strand.
TGTTGACGGCCCTGCCCTCACTGATATAGGATGACGCCACCCTAGGAAAGGCAGGTCACGCTCCCACTATGATCACAGTTCGCCCGGAGACCGCCGAAGACCACGCCGCCATCCGCGAGGTGACCCTGCTCGCCTTCGGCCAGGAAAGGGAAGCACAACTGGTCGAAGACCTCCGTGGCCTGCCCGACTTCATCCCGGAGCTGTCTCTGGTAGCTGTTCGAGATGGACAGGTGGTCGGGCACATTCTGTTCAGCCCCATGGCCATCGAGACGGAGAAGGGTGCGGTTCCGGCACTGAGCCTCGCGCCGCTGTCCGTGCGACCGGAATGCCAGAACCAGGGCGTCGGGTCCCAGCTTGTGCGCGAGGGGCTGAAGCGATGCCGAAGCCTGGGGCACAAGGTCGTGGTGGTCGTCGGCCACCCAGACTACTACCCTCGCTTTGGCTTCTCCTCCGCCCGAGCGAAAGGGCTGGAGGCACGATTCGAGGTCCCAGACGAGGCCTTCCTGGTGCTCGAACTCGCCCCCGGAGCGTTGGACGGGGTTGCCGGAGTGATCAAGTACCCACCGCCGTACGGCATCGAATAGGACGCCACGGCCCACCGCGAGCAGCGGGTCAGACGAAGATTCAGCCCACCGTCACGTTATCGATTAGCCGCGTCCGCCTTAGGCGGACCGCCAGCGACACCATCGCCGCCCTGTCGATCGTCTCCAGTTCGGCCAGCGTCTCGGCGTCGGCCACGCTCACGTACTCCACCTCCGCCAGCGGCTCGGAGGCGAGAACGTTCTGCATCCCCCCGCGGATGACCTCCGCCCGCCGCTCGCCGCCGTCGAAGAGCTCGCGCGCGCGGCAGAGGGAGCGCCAGAGGACGGTGGCCGCTCGTCGCTCCTCGGACGACAGGTAGCTGTTGCGGCTGCTCATGGCCAGGCCGTCGGGCTCCCGCACGGTGGGCAGACCCACGACCTCCACGGCCATGTTGAGGTCGGCCACCATCTTGCGGATGACGGCCAACTGCTGGCCGTCCTTCTGGCCGAAGTAGGCCCGCTGCGCCTGCACGATCTCGAACAGCTTGGCCACCACCGTGGTCACCCCTCGGAAGTGGCCGGGCCGAAAGGCCCCCTCCAGGCAGCCGGTGAGCGATTCGCCCACCTCCACCCAGGCGTCGAAGCCAGGGGGGTACATCTCCTCGACGCCGGGCATGAACACAACGTCCGTCCCCTCCTGCTCCAGCAGGCGCAGGTCGCGCTCGGGGTCGCGAGGGTAGCGCTGGTAGTCCTCCTGCGGACCGAACTGGGTGGGATTGACGAAGATGGTGGCCACCACGTGCTCGCTGTCGGCGCGGGCGTGGCGCACCAGCGAGAGGTGGCCTTCGTGGAGATAGCCCATCGTGGGGACGAGGCCGACGCTGCCCGTCATCCGGGCGCGCAAACGGCGCATCTCCGCCACTGTGGTCACGACTTGCATGCTGAGCGGATGTTAGCCGCATCCCTGCTGGCCGGCAAGCAGGGATACGGCAATCGTTGGACGAGGCTGCTCTCGTCTAGACCAAGTGGGTCAAATCGGAGAGAGCAGCCTCGTCCATAGTGAAGCTTTCCTTCTCAGTGGGGAATCGGCCCTCTGCCACCTCGGTCACATACTCCCGAACGGCTCGGCTGACATCCTCCGCCAGGTGAGCGTACTGCTTGGCGTGCTTCGGGACGAAATCGGGGTACAGGCCGAGCATATCGTGGAGCACCTGCACCTGGCCATCGCAGTGAGGCCCGGCGCCGATGCCAATGGTGGGCACGCTTACGCGCTCAGTGATCAGTTTGGCCAGGGCGGCGGGAATCGTCTCCAGGACGATGGCATAGGCGCCCGCCTCGTCCAGAGCCCTCGCGTCGTTGATGAGCTTGACGGCGGCCGCCGGCGTCTTGCCCTGCACCTTGTATCCGCCCAACTGGTGCAGAGACTGAGGCGTCAGGCCGATGTGGCCCATGACCGGAATGCCCGCCTCCACTAGACGGCGCACGGTTTCGGCGACCGTCTTGCCGCCCTCCAGCTTGACGGACTGAGCGCCCGCCTCCTGCATCAGGCGGCCGGCGTTGCGCAGGGCATCTTCGGGCCCCGCCTGATAGCTCATGAATGGCATGTCAGCGACCACGTGGGCATGCTGGCTGCCGCGCACCACCGCCTTGGTGTGATGGATCATATCGTCTATCGTCACCGGCAGTGTGGAGTCGTAGCCCAGGACAACCATGCCCAGGCTATCGCCCACCAGTATGATAGGCACGCCCGCCTCATCCACGAGCCTGGCAGTGGGGTAGTCGTAAGCCGTGAGCATGGCGATCCTCTCGCCGCGCTTCTTCATCCCCTTGAGGTCGTGGATGGATACGCGTCTCATGTCGCCTCCCTACACCACCGCTTCCTGAGGCAGAACAGCAGCGCCGCCCACGCTCGCGATCTTGTTCTCCTCATCGACGTAGATCAGCTTGGGCAGATGGTGCGGCGCTTCCTCCTCGCTGACCGACGCGTAGGCCAGGACGATGACCAGATCACCCTTGTGGACAAGATGAGCAGCGGCGCCGTTGATCACCACTTCGCCCTTACCCCGCTCACCTTCGATCACATACGTCTCCAGGCGAGCGCCATTGGTTATGTCGAGCACATGCACCAGCTCAAAGGGCAAAAGGTCTGCCGCCTCTATGAGAATCGGATCCAGGGTAATGCTACCCTCGTAGTCGAGATCGGCCCCTGTGACGTGGGCCCGATGAATCTTGCTCTTGAGCATAGCTCTCATGTCGGTCCCCCCTTTGCTGGCTCGCCCGGCACAAGAAAAACCCTCTCGGCGCGCGACCGAGAGGGCCTCACAGGTAGCCACTATCCAGCTCTATGTGCCGTCTCGGTCGGTTGCCCGATCCAAGCGAGCTCTCGCTTCTCGATATAGACGACGCTTATCGCGCCTTAGCTCACCGCCTATGGGTCGATGGCAGCTTCACTATACACGGTCAGCGGCCTTATGGCAATAGCCCTTGACGCAGTATTTGAAACCCGATTCAATAGAACCACAACCTTCGAGCCGCTGCGACAGCGCTCAACGCCTCTCGCTTCCGGTCGAGTATTCCTGTACTTTTTGCTTGGCGCTAACGGTTACAAGTTAGAATGACCGCTCGCTCTCTCGGGTTGCTTTTGCTTCTGGGCTCCGTCTGGGGAGCCTCCTTTCTATTCATCAAAGTGGTGGTGGAGGAGACCTCCCCGCTCGCCCTCGTGCAGGGGCGAATCACCTTTGGCGCCCTGACCGTCGTCGCCGTCATGGCCTTCAACCGTCGTCGCTCAGGCAGGCCGTCCCCCCGCCTATTAGCAAAGGTGGCGGTCCTAGCCGTGCTGAGCAACATCGTCCCTTTCCTTCTCATATCCTGGGGCGAGATCCACATCGAAAGCGGCACCGCGTCCGTCCTCAACTCCACGATGCCACTGTTCACGTCCCTGTTTGCCAGCCTCATCCTGGTGGACGAGCGGTTGACCTGGCTCCGGCTCTCCGGCCTTCTCCTGGGCCTTCTGGGGGTGGCCATCCTGACCGGCGGCGACATCACGGATGTCACCGATTCCAGCGTTCTGGGGCAGATGGCGGTGGTGGGCGCCGCGGCCTGCTATGGCGCCGGCGCTGTCTATGCCCGGACGATCCTCCAGTCCGAGGATCCGCTCAATCTGACCAGGCTTCAACTGGTAGCTGGAGCCCTCATCCTGGCACCAGTCCTGTTCGCCGTAGACGGCATCCCCAACTACAACCTCAGCCTGGAGGCCTGGCTGTCTCTCATCACTCTGGGGGTGCTAGGCACCGGCCTGGCCTACATCGGCTTCCTGTGGCTTCTGAGCACCGTAGGCAGCGTCAGAACCTCGCTGGTAACCTATATCGTCCCCATCACGGGGCTGATCCTCGGCTGGGCCGTCTTGGACGAGTCGATCGGCATCAACAGCATCGCCGGCTGCGCGCTGATCATCCTGGGGGTCACCACCGTGATATGGCCTCGCCGAACCCCTCTCTAACCCACTGCCGGCCGCGGGAGGCGTCTCCTGCTAGCGCCGCCGCTCTGTCAGAGAAGGCACGCCCGCCAGTCCCCGCGCCTCCGTCACCGCCCGCACGATGGCTCGCTCCGCCGCCCGCGCGGCCAGCGCGCCCAGTGTAATGAGATCGACAGGAGCTTCTGTCGTCCCTGTGGCCAGGGAGAAGAAGACATCGCCGTCCACAGGCGTGTGAGCGGGGCGAACGGTCCGCGATAGGCCGTCGTGGGCCATCACCGCCAAGCGATAGGCTTGCTCCCTGCTCAGGCGAGCGTTGGTGGCCACCACGCCGATGGTGCTGTTGGTGAAGCCACCAGACAGGGCCGCAGCAGGCCGTCCCTGCAGGATGTCCAGAGTGCTCAGGAAGCCGCCCTCTTCATCCCGTGGGCCGGCCACGATGCGGCCGCTATCGGGGTCGACGATTTCGCCGATGCAATTCACCGCCACCAGCGCCCCGACGGCGATCTCGCCCACCGTCCGTTCGCAGGCGCTGCCGATGCCGCCCTTGACCGCTCGCTCCATGCCCAGGGCCTTGCCGACGGTGGCGCCACTGCCCGCGCCCACGCTCCCCTGGGAAACCCGACCACCCTTGGCCGCCTGGGAGGCGGCGTAGCCAGCGGCGGCATCGGGGCGCACGTCCGAGCGGCCGATGGATAGGTCATAGAGAACAGCCCCCACCACGATGGGCACCAGCCCGCCGGGCGTGGGGAAACCAACGCCCTGCTCCTCCAGGTAGCGCATCACCCCCGCAGCGGCGTCCAGACCGAAGGCGCTGCCGCCGCTGAGAAGAACAGCGTGTATGCGCTCCACCAGGTTACCGGGCCGTAGAAGATCGGTCTCGCGGGTGCCGGGGGCGCCGCCCCGTACGTCGACGGCAGCGACGGCGCCCCCCTCGCAGATAACGACGGTACAGCCGGTGGCCGCCCGCCTATCGGTCCAGTGGCCAACTCGCAGGCCGGGGATGGACGTGATAGCGTCAGGCGGCACTAGTCCTTACCGACTAGCCCTCGCGCTCCCAGGCCACGGACGCGCCCATGCCGCTGCCCATGCACAACGTGGTCAGGCCCCAGCGGGCATTGCGCCGCTCCATCTCATAGGCCATGGTCGCCACCAGGCGGCCGCCGGTGGCTCCCAGCGGGTGGCCCAGAGCGACGGCGCCGCCGTTGACATTCAACCGCTCATCCCACTCGCTCGTGCCCAGCCCGCGCATCACCGCCGCGATCTGACAGGCGAACGCCTCATTCAGCTCGATGAGCTCGAATTGGTCAAGCGACATGCCGGTGCGCTGGAGCAGCTTTTGGGTGGAGGGCAGTGGGCCGATGCCCATGACCTCGGGGTCGACGCCAACGGTGGCGGCAGCCCGGTAGGTAAGCAGCGGCTTGTAGCCCAGCTCCTTGGCCTTCTCCTTGGACATCAGCAGCACCATGGTGGCGCCATCGGTGCGAGGGCAGGAGTTGCCCGCCGTCACCAGGCCATCAGCCGTGTAGGCCGCCTTCAGAGTGGACAGCTTCTCCAGGCTGCTGCCGGGGCGAGGGTTCTGGTCCTTGTCGATGGTCACGGTGTGGCCGTCGAGGTACTCGATGGTGATGGGGACGATCTCCCGGTCAAACCTGCCCGCGTCCTGGGCAGCCACCGCCCTCTCCTGGCTTGCCTGGGCGAACTTGTCAGCGTCCTCGCGGGAGATCTTGTAGACCTCGGTCAGCTTCTCTGCCGTCCGGCCCATATTCATGATCCAGGGCTCTTTCACGGTGAACCACTGCGGCAACAGCTTGGCCTGCTTGTCCGGGTACATCTGCCAGTTTTCCCGCTTCATGAACTCCATCATGACCTCGGGATTGTCTACAGTGAGAGCATCGCCGCCCGGCGGTATCGGCCCTAGGCGATCCATAGTCTCCACACCACCCGCCAAGACAATGTCCGACATGCCGCACATGATAGAGTGGGCCCCCATGATTATCGCCTGTAGGGCAGAGCCACACTGCTTGTTCATATCGGTGCCGGAGATGCTATCGGGGAAACCCGACTCGAACAAATACATGCGAGAGCGGGTCAGGGTGCTCGCTTGAAACACCGAGCCCATGTTGAACTCGTCTATCAGCTTGGGGTCGAGCTTGTTCCGCTCGACGATGGCTTTCATCAAGGGCACCACCAAGTCCACGTGGGTGATGTCCCGGAAGACACCTCTGGCGCCCGCCCTTGCGAAGGGTGTGCGGATGCCGTCAACAACAACCGCTTCTGTCATCCTGTTCCTCCTTTCAGCGGCCTACGACGCTTGATTCACCGTTGGCAGCGCGGGCAGAAGTGGGTGCTTCGCCCGCTCAGTTTGATACGCTCTATGGACGTGCCACAGTTGTAGCACGGCTCGCCGGCACGACGATAGACCCTCACATGCCACTGGTGCTGGCCCTCTCGGCCCTCGACGTCTACGTAGTTGCGGAAGCTGCTGCCGCGATGACCCATCGCCTCCAGCAGCACCTCGCTGATAGCCTTGCCCAGCCGCCTCAGGTCATCGCCTGCTAGGCTCTTGGCTGGACGGCGAGGGTCGATGCCCACCCTGAACAGCGCCTCCTCCGAGTAGATGTTGCCCAGCCCGGCCAGCGCCTGCTGGTCCATCAGTACCGCCTTGATGGGAGCCGATCTGCCGTCCGTCAGCGCGCGCAGGCTCTGCCAGGTCAGGTCTTCCAGCGCATCTGGCCCTAGCTTGTCCACGATCGACTCCGGTTCTTCCACCAGCCACATATTACCCAACTTGCGCAGGTCAGTGTACCGCAGCTCGCTGTTATCATCCATCGAAAAGCAAATCTGGAGATAAGGATCCTCTGGTGCGTCCTTATCCCGATGGAGGATGGCGCCCGTCATGCGCAGGTGAATGATGAGACAGCGTCCGTCAGAGAGATGGAGCAGGAGATACTTGCCCCGGCGCGAGACATCCTCGATGCGCCGCCCGGGCAAAGCGCGGCAGAACTGGGCCGGCGACGGCCGCTGAACGATACGCTCCGCCCCCGCTAATACGCGGATGTGGCTGAACGTTCGACCCACCGCTCGCGACAGCAGATCGCGGCGTATCGTTTCCACCTCAGGCAACTCGGGCACCTCCGCATCCTCCAAATAAGTTCGCAAGCCTCAGGATGCTTGCCACGCGCCAGGCGACGTCCTGAGCACCCGCGTCGATTCCAACTGCCCCCGCACGAGCTACACCGCCTATCACTATGTCATTCGCGCCGAGGCAAATACAGTCGGGCGCGTGACAGCCCTCGATCCCTCCGGACACAGTGCTGTTGAGGTCAGGCCTCACTCAACAATCGGCATGTCGCAGGTTACCGGCACCGTGATCAGGATGAGGAAGGCGTCGTACTGATCCAATGCCGTCAGGCTCGATATTTCCGCTCGACCCGGGAAGTACCCTTCCCAGCCGCTGGCCGTTAACCGGTAGGCCGCCGCGTAGCTGCCGTCGGCGCAAGCGAAGGCATTCTGCGGCGTTGTGCCGTCGGCGCCTGTCCAACCCGCGTTCTGCCAGCCCGCGGCCCACTGCAACGTCCGGCTCGTCCCCGGCGCCGCTGCGACCGGCATCTCGCAGGTTACGGACCCCGTGGCAAGGATGAGGAAGGAGTCGTACTGGTCGAGGTCCGTCATCTTGGATATGTCGGCCCGGCCCGGGAAGTAGCTCTCCCAGCCGCCAGCGGCTGAGCGGTAGGCCGCCGCGTAACTGCCGTCGGCGCAGGAGAAGGCCTCTTGCGGCGATGTGCTGTCGGCGCCCGTCCATACGGCATTGTGCCAGCCCGGATCCCACTGCAGCGTCCGCGTTTCCCCCGTCGGAGGTGTTACCGTGGGCGTAGGCGTGGCCGCCTCCGGCACCAGCTCAATGTCCAGGTCTGTTACAGGCGGCGGGATTACTACGGACCGGCTGTTCTGAGTTACGTAGCCTTCCTTCTCCACCACCACGCGGTGGGTACCCGCTACCACATCCCAACCGTAATGCCCCTCCTCATCGGTGAGCTGTGGGTTGACCTGAGGACTCATGGTGGGCGAGGGTGGATCGCCGACGGTCTCATAGGGGTTGACGTCCGCCCAGATACTACCGTCTAACCTTTGCAGCGTCACCGTCGCCTCGGGAATCGGTTCCTCAGTGACAGCGTCGGTGACGAAGCCGCTGGGATCGATAAGAGTGATGCTGCCGACGGTGACAGTGATAATGGTGCCGCAGCAGTCAATCCGTAGCGTCAGCGTAAACGTATCGCCAGCGCTGCCAGGAGGCACGGGGAAGATGACCTCCCAGATGTTGCCGCTACCCTTGCTCATCGCGTAAAACTGCAGGTAGTCGTCTGGGCCGAAGACAATTAGGTCGACACTGTTGGGGATGGAACTGCCACAGCAGGTGGAAGGGCAAGTGATGGGCACCGTGATTGTGACCGTGCCCGTTCCGGGCGGTCGCGTGAGAAGGATCGTCTGCTTCTGCGGGTTCTGGCTTGGCGAAAAGCCGTTGACCTTGATGTTCGACAGGTCAACCATTCCCGGAGCCAACGCTTGCTCCGCCGAGTCTATGTAGACCCAGAAGGCGAAGTAGTTGTCCTCCGTCCCCCGCGCACTGAAGGAGAGGCGAGCCGGTCTTCCCTGATAGTTCGAGGTGTCTACCTCCACCACCTGCCAACCAGAGGCCTTGCGAGACATATCAAAGTCTGTGCCCCAGGCCTGCGTCTGGAAGTAACCAATGACGGTATCAGAGTCAGTCAGACGAACCTCCCAGCGAAACTGATCGTTCCCCGCGTAGTCGTAGGTCCAGATGTTGTAGGCGAAGCGAAGGACGTTCTCGCTGATGGTGAAGTCCTGGTACAGCTCGTTGGGCCCCATGGGCTGGTCATCGCCCGCCAAGGGCTGCGAGTTGCCCAGACGAGCCATGAAGTCGCCCTCCAGAGGCATCACTACCGCACCGTCGGTAGCGTTGATGGTATCACTCCCCATCACCGTTATACTTTCAGTGACCGTCCCTTGGGTCCAACCGGTCAGATCACCTGTCTCAAAGCCCCGATTGGTGACAGCGGCCGACGCCGGCTGACTGCCGACGCCTGACACGATGAACCACACCGCTAAGGCAGATAGAAAGAGGAGGGACAGCAGGCGAGTCCGCGACCTCAGCAGCCTGCCTGCGGCATCATCCCTCATGCTGCCCAGCAAGGCTGGCACGGAAGACGATGTCCGTTGTGCCTTCCGATTGCCCATGCCTGCTTCCCCTACGCTCCAGCCTGAACAAGCCAGACCTGTCCAAATTCGCGACAGTCAGCAACAAGTATAACCCGCGGGGGACATCGTTGATCAACCTGTGTATGACCCCGCTCCTCAGCCAACGGAAGAGGAAGGCTTCCTACCCGGCAGAGAGCATGCGCTCAGGCCTACGCAGGCTTATCCTCCTCCTCCTCGACGGTGATCGCTAGCTTGACCACCCGAGCCTCTCCGCCTTCGAGGCCCCAGGCCTCGGCGTCCCGCTTGGCCTCGTCCCAGGTCTCGTCCAACCACTTGAGCAACTCGCGCAGATCGGCCAGGCTCGTGATATCAGGCATGTTGCCTTCGGCAACGTAGCCGCTCAATTTGATCATCCCATTTCCTCCTTAGGCCGTGATGGTTAGCAATAAGTATAACCCGCGGGGAACGTCGTTGGTCAACCTTCTGTTACCCAGTCTCAATAAGTTGAGTGGCCCCGCGTGCCCTTGTGCGAGCCGCTGCGCGTAGGGCTGACCCGGCTGTCGTGCTCACTGAGGGGGGTTGCGGCCATCGATGATTTCTTCTGCCACAGACGTGTCCAGAACGCTATAGATTGCGGGAACTCGCGTGTAGATGCCCGGTTTGTCATCGGTGGGCAAGCGCTCTAGGACAATGATCTCGAAGCCATCCCCAAAAGCCTCGCTGGTATACCAGACGGCGACGGCAGGGTATCCACGGACAGTGCCAGACTGGGCAAAGCTGCCCCGGAGACTCATGGGGATCTCAAAAGGCAAAGAGTAGAAATAGGCCCGCCAGGGGGGAGGGCTACCTACTAGGCTCACCCTCACAACATTCCCATCCTCTTCCCGTGCCACCGGAGCGAGGCCAAAATAGGTGGAGTACAGCTCGGAGTCCATGGCCTCTTGGGTAGTGGCCTCCTGCCACTCTTCAGCAGGATAATCTCCCGAGCGGCGCTCGGTGAACGAAAAATGCTTGCCTAAGGCCTCTCCAGGCGCAACGTAGACCCATTTGCCATCTAGATGGAGGGTGGCATCGGGCTGGCCTTCGCTATCAGCGCCCTCCCTAACGACCAACACAAGGATAGCGACCAGAATGGCGGCTCCAATAGCAACCGAGACATAGACCCACGGCCTTTTGATGAGCCACATTACTATCACCTCAGGTGTAGCTACACGCCCACCCGCTCCATGTCCCCCCAGTTCACGCCGGTCTTGATGTCCACCTTCAGCGGAACCTTCATCCGCTTCTCGCGGAGAGGCATGATATCCACCGCCAGCTCTCGCACGGCGTCGACCTCCCTGGCCGGGCACTCGAAGATCAGCTCGTCGTGCACTTGGAGGATCATGCGACTGGTCAGATCGCGCGCCTGCATCTCGGCGTCGATGCGGTTCATGGCGATCTTGATGATATCGGCGGCGGTGCCCTGCACCGGCATGTTTATCGCCGCCCGCTCGGCGGCCTGGCGAACGTTCACGTTGGGGGAGTTGATCTCGGGGATGTAGCGGCGGCGACCCAGAAGCGTTTCAGCGTAGCCCCGCTGACGCGTTCGCTGCACCGTCTCCTCGCTGTACTTGCGGATGCCGGGGTACTTGGCGAAGTAGGTCTTGATGAACTCCGCCGCCTCCTCTCGCGAGATGCCCTCCCGCTGAGACAGCCCGAACTCGGTGAGCCCATACAGCACGCCGAAGTTGAACACCTTGGCCCGCCGTCGCATCTCCGGCGTCACCTCCGACAGCGGCACGCCGAACACCTGCGAGGCGGTGGCGGCGTGGATGTCCTCGTCCCGCTCGAAGGCGCCGACCAGCCCGGGGTCCTCGGTGATGTGGGCCATGATCCGCAGCTCGATCTGGGAGTAGTCAGCCGAGAGAAGCAGGGGGGCGGGCCCGATGCCGCCGGCCACGAAGGCCCGCCGCACCTGGCCGCCCAGCTCCGTGCGCACGGGGATGTTCTGGAGGTTGGGGTTGCTGGAGGAGAGACGGCCGGTGGCTGTTGCCGTCTGGTTGAAGTCGGTGTGGAGGCGACCTGTGCGGGGATTGATCAGGCCGGGCAGGGCATCGACGTAGGTAGACTTGAGCTTGGTAAGCTCGCGGTATTCGTGAACCTGGTCGACGATGGGATGGAGCCCCCGCAGACCCTCCAGAGACTGGGCGTCAGTGGAGTAGCCCAGCTTGGTCCTGCGCGTCTTAGGCAGCCCCAGTTGCTCGAAGAGCACCTGGCCGAGCTGCTGGGGCGAGCCGATGTTGAAGCGATGGCCCACCTGCCCGCAGATCTCCTCCTCGACCCTGGCGATCTCGCCGGCCAGCGTCTGAGACATCTCCCGCAGGACCGCCGCGTCCAGGGCCACCCCCACCATCTCCATGCGGGCCAGCACCGGCACCAGCGGCATCTCCACCTCCACGAACAAAGGCCAGAGGTCCTGCCGGCGCAACTCCTCCTCCATCAGCGAGCGCAGGCGGCCGGTCATATCGGCGTCGGCGCAGGCATAGCGACCGGCCATCTCTACGTCGACCTCGGCCATGGAGATCTGCTTGCTCCCCTTGCCGATGAGCTCGCTGATAGGGGTCATCTCGATGCCCAGGCACTTGGAGGCCAGCCACTTGAGAGAGAGAGCGCCCTCGCCCACCAGGTAGGCGGCGATCATCGTGTCGAAGGTCACGTTGCGGGTCCAGACCCCCTCGCCGGCCAGGATCAGCATGTCGTACTTGGCGTTGTGAGCCACCTTCTCGATACCCTCGTTCTCGAACAAGGGCCCCAGCCGCCGCAGCACCGTCTCCAGCGGAAGCTGGTTGGCGGCCAGGCGATGGCCGACAGGGATGTAGTGCGCCCGGCCCGGCGCCAGGGCGATGGCGATGCCCACCAGCCGCGCCCGCATGGCGTCTTTGCCGGTGGTCTCTGTATCGAAGGTGAACGACCCCTGCGCCTCGATACGCCGCGCCAGGGCCTCCAGTTCCTCCTCTGTCTGCACCAGCCGGTAGTCCACCTCAGCAGCGGCCTCTTTCGCCGCCGGCGCCAGCGCTTCGTCCTCCGCCGCCGGCTCAACGTCGGGCAGGCGGGGGATCAGGCTGCGAAACTCCAGCTCGCGGAAGAGATCGAGCACCTTGTCGCGGTCGTAGCGGTCGGAGCGGCAGGCCTCCAGGTCGAGAGTGACGGGGGTATCGGTCACAATAGTGGTCAGGGCCTTGCTCTTGAGCGCCTGCTCGCGGTGAGTGCGCAGGGCCTCCCGCAGCCGCTCCGGCTGGACCTCGTCGATGTGCTCCAGCACACCCTCCACACCCCCGTACTGCTCGATCAGCTTGATAGCCGTCTTGTCGCCCACACCGGGCACGCCGGGGATGTTATCGGAAGGATCGCCCTTAAGGCCCTTGAGGTCGGTCATCTGGTGGGGCCATACGCCATAGCGATCATGCACGTCCTCGGGCTCTTTGTATATCACCGTGTCGCGCTGATAGGGGCGAAACATGAAGAGATGAACGCCCGGCTGCACTAGCTGGGCGATGTCGCTGTCCAGGGACACCAGGTACGTCTCGATGCCCTGCTCCGCTGCCTGCCGCGCCAGGGTGCCCAGCACGTCATCAGCCTCGTAGTCATCCAGTTCGTAGATAGGAATGTCGAAGGCCTCGATAAGCTCACGGCAGCGGCCGATCTGAGCCCGCAGGTCCTCCGGCATCTCGACGCGGTGGGCCTTGTAGGTGGGCTCTTGCTGGTGGCGGAAGGTGACCCTCCCCTTGTCCAGGGCCACCGCTAGGTGGGTGGGACTCAACTCCCGGAGGACGGAAAGGAGCGTGTTAGCGAAGCCATAAGCGGCTGTCACCACCTCGCCCGTCTTGCGCACGGTGAGGGGCTCCTTCACAGCGTGATAGGCGCGGTGGATGATACCGTGGCCGTCCAGAAGAACCAGCAGAGGCTTATCGCGCTTCCCGCTCACAAACGGATTATAGCACCGGCGCTCTCGCGCCACAGCGTGCCCCGCCGCCTGCGCAAGCTGCCCGCCCTCCCTCTGTTGACTTGCCGAAAAGGCAGGACTTATGATTCCTCTGCCCAGCAAGGAGGAAGCTATGGATATCTCCCGGGAAAAGCTCATCGAAATGTACGAGCGCATGGTGACCATCCGCCGGTTCGAGGAGGGGGCGGCCGGCCTCATGCGCGACGGCCGCATCAAGGGCTTCATCCACCTCTACGCTGGTGAGGAAGCGGTGGCAGTAGGAGCCTGCTTCGCCATCGGCAAGGAAGACTACATCGCCAGCACCCACCGCGGTCACGGCCACCTCATCGCCAAGGGCGGCGACCCCAAGAACATGTACGCCGAGCTCTTCGGCGGCCGAGACGGCTACTGCCGTGGCAAGGGAGGCTCCATGCACATCGCCGACCTGGACCTGGGCATCCTGGGAGCCAACGGCATCGTCGGAGCCGGCCCGCCGATCGCCGTGGGGGCTGCCTTTGCCGCCCAGTACAAAGGCGAGCGGGGGGTCTCCCTCTGCTTCTTCGGCGACGGCGCCACCAATCAGGGCAGCGTCCACGAGGCGATGAACATGGCCGCCGTCCTCAAGCTGCCCGTGGTCTTCATCTGCGAAAACAACCTCTACGGCGAGTACACCCGTCAGGACCGCCACCAGGGCGTCAAGAACATCGCCGAGCGGGCCAAGGCCTACGCCATGCCCGGCATCACTGTGGACGGCATGGACGTGCTGGCCGTGCACGAGGCCGTCGGCGAAGCAGTAAGGCGAGCCCGCGACGGCGAGGGGCCATCTCTCATCGAGTGCAAGACCTACCGCTACTTCGACCACCAGGGGATAGGCGACGGCGTCGCTGACCGACCGACCGAAGAGATGGAGGCGTGGCGGGCAAAGGACGCCATCGTGCGCTTCCGCCGCCACCTTATCCAGACGAAGTCCCTTAGCGAGGCGGAAGCCGAGGATATCGACCGGCGGGTGGCCGCCCGCATCGAGGACGCCATCGCCTTCGCCGCGGCCAGCCCCCCGCCGACGGAGGACGAGCTTCTGACCGACGTGTACGCCTGAGAGCACGAGGAGCAATACTATGCGCCCGATTATCTATCTCATGGCCCTCAATGAAGCCCTCCAGCAGGAGATGGAACGCGACCCCACCGTCTTCGTCACCGGCGAGGACGTGGGCCAGCATCCGCCCATGGGGGTCACCTTGGGCCTGCTTCAGAAGTTCGGGCCCCAGCGGGTGGTCGACACCCCCATCTCCGAATCGGCCATCCTCGGCCTGGCCGTGGGCGCTGCCGCCGCCGGCCTGCGGCCGGTGGTGGAGATCATGTTCATAGACTTCCTCTTTGTGGCCTTCGACCAGGTCATCAATCAGATGGCCAAGATGCGCTACATGTTCGGCGGCAAGGCCAAGCTGCCCATCGTCGTGCGCTGCCCCTGCGGCGGCGGCTACCAGATGGCCGCCCAGCACTCCCAGAGCCTGGAGGCCATGCTCTGCCACATCCCCGGCCTCAAAGTGGTCATGCCAGCCACCCCCTACGACGCCAAGGGCCTCCTCACAGCCGCCATCCGCGACGACAACCCCGTCTTCTGCCTCGAGCACAAGAAGTGTTACACGCTCACCGGCGACGTGCCCCAGGAGCAGTATGAACTGCCTCTGGGCGTGGCCGAGGTCAAGCGGCCCGGCAGCGACGTCACCATCGTGGCGACATCCTACATGGTGCACGAGGCCCTCCACGCCGCCGAAGAGCTCGCCGGGCGCGGCATCGAGGCGGAGGTGATCGACCCCCGCACGCTGCTGCCTCTGGACATGGACACCATCCTCAAATCGGTGCGCAAGACGCATCGAGTGGTGATCGTGCACGAGGCGGTGAAGTTCTGCGGCTTCGGAGCGGAGATCGCCGCCCAGGTCGCCGAGGCCGCCTTCGATGCGCTCGAAGCGCCTCCCCTGCGGGTCGCTGCCCCCTTCTGTCCTGTCCCCTTCAGCGCCCCCCTGGAGGAGGCATACCTCCCCAACGCCCAAGACATCGTCGATGCCGTATCTTCGCTGACGCCAGCAAAGACCTGATAGCATCAGCTATAATGTTTGCAACCTGACTTTTCTGGACTGTCCACAGGAGTGACCCATGGCCCTTATCGACGGCGGCGATCTGGTGGCCCGTTGCCTCAAGCAGGAGGGGGTGGACGTTATCTTCACCCTCTGCGGCGGCCACGTCCAGACCATCTACGACGCCTGCATTGACGAGAACATCAAGGTGATCGACGTCCGCCACGAGCAGGCGGCCGGCCACGCCGCCGAGGGCTGGTCGCGCGCCACCCGCAAGTGCGGCGTGGCCGTGGTCACCGCCGGCCCCGGCGTAACCGACGTCGTCACCGCCGTGGCCAACGCCTACCAGAATCGCAGCCCGATGCTGGTCATCGGCGGCCGCAGTCCCCTGGCCGATTTCGAGAGGGGCGCCCTCCAGGAGATGGACCAGGTGGAGTTCCTGCGCCCTCTGACCAAGTGGGCCCGCTGCCTGTATGACACCGCCCGCATCCCCGAGTATATGGCCATGGCCTTCCGCCATGCCCTCAGCGGCCGCTACGGCCCCGTCTTCCTGGAGATGCCCGCGGACGTACTCTTCCGGCGGGTGGAGGAGAGCCAGGTCACCTTCCCCGCCAGCTACCGCCCCCAGGGGCGCGTCCAGGCCGACCCCAGCGTCATCCGCCAGGCGGCCCAACTCCTAGCCTCGGCCCAGCAGCCGCTGGTCATGGCCGGCAGCCTCGTCTACTGGTCGGCCGCCCACGATGCCCTGCGCCAGCTCATCGAAAGGCTCCAGGCGCCCGTCTATCTCAACGCCATGGCGCGCGGCTCCGTCCGCCAGGATCACCCCCTGTTCTTCTCGCGCACCCGTCGCGGTGCCCTCGCCCGCGCCGACGTCATCCTTGTCATCGGCACCCCCCTGGACTTCCGCCTCGCCTACGGCAAGCGCTTCAACGCCCAGGCCAAGATCATCCAGGTGGACGTCGACCCCACAGAGCTCGGCCGCAATCGCGACATCGATGTCTGCGTCGAGGGCGATGCCGGCGCCGTCCTGGAGCAACTGCTGGCCGAACTGGGCGACGCTAAGCCCGACCACGATGGCTGGCTCAAGGACCTGCGTGAGGAGGAGGAGAAGACCCTGGCCACCCGTCAGGAGTTCCTCAGCTCCGATGCCATCCCCATCCATCCCCTGCGCCTCTGCAAGGAGATGGCCGAGTTCGTGGACGAGAACACTGTCGTCATCGGCGATGGCGGCGACATCGTTAACCTGGCCGCCCAGGTGTTGCCCATCAACTACCCCGGCCAGTGGTACGACCCCGGCCCGATGGGGACGCTGGGGGTCGGCACCGGCTTCGCCATGGCCGTGAAGACCGCCCTCCCCGAGAAGAAGGTCCTGATGGTCAACGGCGACGGCACCTTCGGCCTCAACGGCTTCGAATTCGATACCTTCGTCCGCTTCGGCCTGCCCGTAGTCTCCGTCGTGGGCAACGACCGCCAGTGGGGCCAGATAGCCGTGGGCCAGCGTATGATGTACGGCCGCGATCGGGCCATCGCCAGCGTCCTGAGAGACAGCGCCCGCTACGACAAGGTGGTGGAAGGCCTGGGCGGCCACGGGGAGTTCGTGGAGCGGCCCCAGGACATTCGGCCAGCCCTGGAGCGGGCCTTCGCCTCGGGCAAGCCGGCCTGCGTCAACGTCATCACCGATCCCGACCCACCGGGCATCCGCGGCGGCTACCAGTTCATGTAACGCCTAAGGCTGCTGAAAAAGCGCCCTTGCTTGCCCTTCGACACGCTCAGGGCCAGCGATTCAGAGGTGCCTACACGTCCCCGCTCGTGGTGAGCCTACACGTCCCCGCTCGTGATGAGCCTACACGTCCCCGCTCGTGGTGAGCCTACACGTCCCCGCTCGTGGTGAGCCTACACGTCCCCGCTCGTGGTGAGCCTG
>CAZEJO010000033.1:0-20237 GCA_964512285.1 uncultured Dehalococcoidia bacterium
TCGCAGGCGCGAGTGCGGGCAAGGGATGAAGCTACTCCATCGCCACCGCGAACCACGCGATGGCGCTAGCCAGCGACGGGGGGACAGAGCCTCGGCGGAGAGGCAGCCTGTCGACCTAGGGATCTATTGCTGCACACTGATCGTCCAGTTGCCGTCAGCCTCGATGTCGAGAATATGTACCCCAGCCGCTGGTAGGCCGATGGCGGTCGATCCATTGTAGGAGCCTATCTCGTTAACCAGTAAGTCCACATTGTGCCCATTACTGTCCAATAGCCACACAATGAAGTTGGAACTACCATCATGGTTCATTTCGAATGTCGTAAGTGTCTTGTCTAGCCAGAATAGCGGCGACACTTCGGGCCCCGTGCCAGTGAAGGTTTGAGGAACACCGGGCGCCGATGTTGGCTTCATCTGCTCGATCTCGACAGTCCAAGCGCCGTCAGCGGTAATGTCGAGCGCATAGTTGCCTGCGACCTCAATACCGAGTGCCGTTGAGCCGTCGAAGGATCCTATCTCATTGGCGAGCAAGTCTACATCTTCACCCGTACTGTCACGAAGCCAAACGATGAAGTTTGACGAACCTGTGTGAGTCAGCGTGACAATTGTCAGTCCCTCATCAAGCTGAATCGACGAGATAGCCTGATCTCCGTGGCCGCTAAAGGATTGCGCGGTGGGTGTTGGTGAGGGTGTCGGCGTAGGCGTGGGCGTGGGCGTAGGCGTAGCCGTCGGGGTGGGCGTGGGACTCACAGGCCCGACAGCTACCGGCATGCCTTGGCACTGCACTCCGCTGGCGGTGACCAGCAGCAGCAGGCTCTCGTACTGGTCGACGCTGGTCAAGGTGGTGATGCCCGGGTCATCAGGGACGTAGCGCAGCCAGCCTCCTGCGTCGAACGCATAGGCGATCGCGTAGTTTCCTTCGATGCACTCTAGAGCTGTGACCGGGTCTGTGCCTGAGGTGCCTGTCCAGACGAAGTTGGTCCAACCCATTTGCAGGTCGAAGTCACGAGTGGGCGACGGTGCGTGGGTCGGCATGTCCTCGCACTCCACCCCAGTAGCAGTGATCAGCACCAGCAGGCTCTCGTACTGGTCGACGCTGGTCAAGGTGGTGATGCCCGGGTCATCAGGGACGTAGCGCAGCCAGCCTCCTGCGTCCAACGCATAGGCGATCGCGTAGTCTCCTTCGATGCACTCTAGAGCTGTGACCGGATCTGTGCCCGAGGCGCCGGTCCAGACGAAGTTGTTCCAGCCCATGCCCAGGTCGAAGTCGTGGGTGCCCCCCTGTGTTGCCGAAGAGCCTGACCCTACAGCCCAGGCGAGGGATAGCAGGCCTAGGACAATCACTCCTGCTAGGGACAAGAGACCAAGTTTACTGCCGTAGCTACGCATGGTGAACCTCCCTACAAGGAATTGGTGACCATATGTTAATCCCAGCCGTGAGTGTGGGCAAGGGAGGGGCCAGGTGCAGTGGTTATCTACGTTGCGACTTCCCAGACGTGTATCAGTGACTTGTCCCCATCGGCCAAGGGCTCGAATACGTAGAGCAGACCTCGCTCGCGGTCAAAACCTGCTGCCCCAACGTGATGCTCTTGCCGGCCGGACTCGATGTGATACAGGTATTCATCGATCTGCAGCGTGGCGTATGGCTGGGGCTCGTAGGGCTCCATTTCACCGCTGGCCACAGCGGCCAGGTCCGCTGGATCATAGAAGATGATCTGCCCTTCAAAGTCGGTACTCCACCATCCTCTCTGATCGTAGGGAGCATCGGGCACGGGAGGATAGGGAGGCTCATCCGGCCACACTACCCCGTTGGCGAACCCGTACCAACAGTCTCCGAGACCCTTGGTGCCGACGAAGACCACCGCGGACTTGTCACCGGCTGTGAGCCAGGCTCCTCCCGACCATTCATCGGAATGGTGGTAGTTGTCGATCGTGAAATCGTCCCCAGCGGTGACGTCGGTATACAAGAGAAGCGGCACGGCCGAGAGCGTGCTGTTCGGCGCCGGTGGATTGCCTTCGTTCCACGGCCCGTAGGCCAAGAGGGATGGGCCTCGCGCCCCCTGACCGCCATCGCGGAACCGGCCGGTGGCCAGGTACATTCCCGGCGTGTTGGCATCGGCCCACTGCTGGGGAATGGCGAAGATGTAGTCCGTGGTGACGTAGTTCCAGTAGTCCCCGATGCGCCACGCTCCGACAGTCTGGGGATTCGACAGGTCTAGTTCGCACCAGCCGTGGGAGGGGTTGGTTTCGGTCTCGCCCATATGCTGCGCCCAGCAGAAATAGAGCTTGTCTGTCGTTTGCCCGCCCTGCGTCGGCAGGTATTCCAGCCCGGCGCGGGGAATCTCGAATTCACCGAATAGATCACCCCGGATGTCCTGGAAATCCTGCAGGGTGGTCGCGGTGTTCAGGTCCTCCACGTCCTTATCCGGGGAAATGATGGGCACTGGGATGCTTATCTCCGAGACATACTGGTTCCAGTCGTGTCCTGTCGCAAAAATCGAGCCGGGGTATCCATCGGCCGGTCCGTCCGGGTCGCCATGAGGGTAGTAGGTCATAGCAGCGCCGCTGTATTCCCAACCGATTTCCTCCGGCCCGTCCGGCAACCTGAATGCGCCCAGATAGATCAGGTCCGTCGGTTGGATAAGCTGTTCAGAGGTGATCGGTGTGGGCGTTGGGGTCGCTGTCGCTGAAGCTGTTGCCAGCGGCGTTGGCGTCGCGGCCGTTCCCCCGAGGGCAATAACGCCCTGCATATCGTTGAGCATCTCAAGGGTGCTGATCTCCGGGCGGTCGGCAAACCAGCGCAACCATGCCTGTGTCTCGGGCACGAGCCAATAGGCGGCCACCACTCCTGTCTCGCCGCAGGTGGCCAGCGCCTGTTCAACGTCGGTGCCGTCGTCGCCGTCCCAGACCGATATGGCCCACTTGCCTGCCTGGGGGCAGTTGTGGAGGACGCCTTGCTGGGCCTCCAGAGGGTTCGAACCGTTGGCCCAAAGGGTAGCCAGCAAAGCCAAGGCGACAAGCGCAACTGAAGCGATCAGTGAGAGCTTGGCTCGTGTCCTAGGCATGACGCGCTCCTCCAGGTCTCGTTAGCGTCGTCAGTGTACCCGCAGGCGCGAGGGTGGGCAAGGGAAGGGGGCAATAATGGGCCGGCCTGATGCGTCAGCAGGGCGTCTTCAGCACCGTGATTGAAGATAAGAGTCAAGGCTCATTGCCCCCAACCAGACTCGTTGACTTATTTCGGCCCTTCTGCTAGTTTTTACATAGCTGGGCGATTAGCTCAGTTGGTTAGAGCGCAGCGTTGACATCGCTGAGGTCAGAGGTTCAAATCCTCTATCGCCCACCATTTTTGGATAGAGAGTGAGCTACTCGGTCTACGTCATCCGAAGCGAACGGAACGGCCGGTACTACATCGGATTTTCTGGTCGCCCAGAGGCTAGACTGGGAGAGCACAACGCGGGTAGAGTCAAATCAACAAGATACCTGCGCCCGTGGAAGCTCGTTCACAGCGAGCAGTTCACGGACGCTAGTGCGGCGAGGATGAGAGAACACTACCTGAAGTCTCAGAAGAGTCGACGGTACATCGAGGCGCTGATAAGTAGGGCTACGGAGGTGGATGGTTAGAGCGCCCCGATGAAATCGGGGAGGTCACCCCGATTCTATCGGGGTATCGCCCACCATTCCTTAATATCGAAAGGCGGAGACTAGGACGAGTAGCGGCGGCACGGCGTCAGAGAGGGCAACCCCAGGCTGAGAGGTGCCCGCCCTCTGTTGTCGCGAAGACCCCCTAGGAGCCGGCTGGCGAACGTGTGCGGACGTCAGTAGCCAGCCCCGGAGGCACCCGTTACCGGCCGAACGAGTCCCCCGACGCGTCGGGGGAGAAGGTGGGTGGAACCACGCAGGGCTTTGCCTCTCGTCCCACATGGACGGGAGGCATCTTACTTTTCGACTGATCGGAGGTGGCCCACATGCCGGTGGACATGGAAAAACTGCCAAAGGAAGAGCGCCTGGAGCGCCTGCGCCACTCGGCCTCGCACATCATGGCCGAGGCGGTGCTTAGTCTCTTTCCGGATGCCAAGCTGGGCATCGGCCCGGCCATCGACACCGGCTTCTACTACGACTTCGACCTGCCCCGCAGCCTGACCCTCGACGACCTCGAGGTCATCGAGGAGCGCATGCGGCAGAGCATAGCAGGCGACCAGCCCTTCGTGAAGCAGGAGGTGAGCAAGGACGAGGCCCGCCGCCTGTTCGCCCAGCAGCCCTACAAGCTGGAGCTCATCGAAGAGATCGCCGACGAGAAGGTGAGCACCTACCGCCACGGGGACTTCCTGGACCTTTGCGCCGGGCCACATGTGGCCAGCACAGGGCAGGTGCAGGCCTTCAAGCTCACGAGCATCGCCGGCGCCTACTGGCGGGGCGATGAGCAGCGGCCGATGCTCCAGCGCATCTACGGTGCCCTCTTCGAGACGGAGGAGGATCTGGCCGACCACCTGCGCCGTCTGGAGGAGGCTCAGCGGCGCGACCATCGACGTCTGGGCCGCGAGCTGGACCTGTTCAGCTTCCACGAGGAGTTCGGGCCAGGCCTGGTCTACTGGCATCCCAAGGGAGGGCGCATCCGCACCATCATCGAGGACCTCTGGCGGCAGGAGCACTACAAAGCCGGCTACGAGATCGTCTACACTCCTCATCTGGGCAAGGCGGCACTGTGGGACGTGAGCGGCCATCTCGACTTCTATCGCGAGAACATGTACGCGCCCATGGACGTCGACGGTCAGGAGTACTTCGTCAAGCCCATGAACTGCCCCTTCCACATTGAGATATACAAGTCGGCGGTGCGCAGCTATCGCGATCTGCCCATGCGCATGGCCGAACTGGGCACCGTCTACCGGTACGAGCGCAGCGGTGTCCTGCATGGCCTGCTGCGGCTGCGGGGCTTCACCCAGGACGATGCGCACATCTTCTGTCGGCCCGACCAGGTTGAGGAGGAGGTCATTCGGGCGGTGGACTTCGGTATCCACTACCTGCGCCTGTTTGGATTCGATGAGTACTTGCTGTGCCTGTCCACCCGGCCGGACAAGTACGTGGGCAGCCTCGAGGAGTGGGAGCAAGCCACTGAGGCCTTGCGTCAGGCTGTCCAGTCCAGCGGGATGAGCTATGAGATCGACGAAGGGGGAGGTGTCTTCTACGGTCCCAAGATAGACATCCACGTGCGCGACCCCATCGGTCGGACCTGGCAGCTCACCACCGTGCAGTTCGACTTCAATCTGCCCGAGCGTTTCGACCTGGCCTTCATCGGGCAGGATGGCCACCAGCATCGACCGTATATGGTCCATCGGGCTCTTCTCGGCTCCCTGGAGCGCTTTCTGGGCGTGCTGATAGAGCACTATGCCGGTGCCTTCCCCTTGTGGCTGGCGCCGGTTCAGGTGATGCTCGTCCCCATCGCCGACCGTCATGTGGAGCACGCCCGCCGCGTGGCCTCTGAGCTGGAAGCAGCGGGTCTGCGGGTGGATGTGGACGAGCGCGCCGAGCGCATGCAGGCCAAGATCCGCGACGCTCAGCTCCAGAAGGTGCCCTACATGCTGGTGGTGGGAGACAAGGAGGTAGAGGCGCAAGCCGTCGCCGTGCGCCTGCGCAGCGGTCAGGACCTGGGGTCGATGGCAGTGGACGCTTTCCTCGCGAAGGCAGTAGACGAAGTGCGGGAACGGCGTGCGTCGCCGTAAGGTGGGAACACGAAGGCCATGCCGCTCCTCTTTCCGTTTAAGTTTACCCTCTGTGCCCTTGCGCGGGTGAGTCTCCATATGCTAAAAGGGAAGTAGGGGTATATAGCTTCTTGCTTTAGCTGCTATAGACATCTTCTAGAGGAAGTCGCAGGCTGTGTTTAGGAAGCTGCTTGTAGCTAACCGTGGTGAGATAGCTCTCAGGATACTGCGATCCTGCCGCGACCTGGGCATTAGCGGTGTGGCCGTCTACTCAGAGGTCGACCGCGACTCCTTGCACGTGCGCTACGCTGATGAGGCGTACCTCATCGGCCCTGGGCCGGCGAGCGAAAGCTACCTCAACATTGCCAAGATCATAGAGGTGGCCAAGAAGGCACGTGTAGATGCCATCCACCCCGGCTATGGCTTCTTGGCCGAGAACGCCGACTTCGCTCAAGCCTGCCGCGAAAACGCCATCACCTTTGTAGGACCTTCCCCCGAGGCCATCCGCATGTTGGGAGACAAGATCGAGAGCCGCCGCTTGATGAGTGAAGCGGGCATACCGGTGGTGCCCGGCAGCAGGGAGCTGGCCACGGCCGATACAGCTGCGATGGCCGCGACCCGCATCGGCTTTCCCCTTCTGGTCAAGGCGGCGTCGGGAGGTGGCGGCAAGGGTATCCGCGCTGTTCATCGGGCCGAGGATCTGCCGATCGCCCTGGAGATGGCCAGTCGCGAGGCGGGCGCGGCCTTCGGGGACGGTGCCCTGTATCTGGAGAAGTTCCTGGAGGCGGTGCGTCACGTCGAGGTGCAGATCATCGCCGACCACCACGGGAACGTCGTCGCCTTGGGTGAGAGGGAATGCTCGATCCAGCGCCGCTACCAGAAGATGATCGAGGAGGCGCCTTCCACCGCTGTCGATGATGCCCTGCGTCAGCGGCTCATCGAGATGGCAGTGAGGGCTGGTAAGGCTGCTGACTACGTCAATGTGGGCACCATAGAGTTCCTGCTGGATGAGGAGGGTAATGCTAGCTTCCTGGAGGTAAACACCCGCCTTCAGGTGGAGCATCCGGTGACAGAGCTGGTGACTGGCATTGACCTGGTGGCCGATCAGTTGCTTGTGGCGGAGGGTGAGGCATTGCCCTATCGGCAAGAGGAGATCAGGGTGCGCGGCTGGGCCATCGAGTGCCGCATTGCTGCTGAGGACCCCTTCAACGAGTTCTTCCCGTCGGTGGGCAAGGTGAGCTTCGTGAGCGAGCCCGGCGGGCCCGGCGTTCGGGTGGACTCTGCGCTGTACGATGGCGCAGACATTCCCCACTACTATGACCCGCTGATCGCCAAGCTGAGCGCAAGGGGTCGCGATCGTGCTGAGGCCATCCGGCGGATGCGCCGTGCCCTCCAGGAGTACAAGATCGTGGGGATCAGCACCAACATACCCTTCCATCTCCAAGTGATGGACAACGTTCACTTCATCGCTGGCACGCTAGACACGGGTTTCGTGGAGAAGCATTTCCGCCTCGATCGGCAGGACGAACTGGAGAACGAGGAGATCGCTCTGGTAGCTGCTTCCCTCTTGGCTCACAACAAGCGGAAAGAAGCCCTCAGTCCCTCGTCGCTGGTCTGCGCTTCCGGTGACTCCTGGCGACTCCAAAACAGACGCACCGGACTGCGCGAGCGGGACTGGGGGAAGCGAAGGATGACATGGCGGAAAAGTATTTGATGCGCTTGGGTGATGCCCTGAGAGAGGTGGAGGTGGAGGAGGGGCCTAAAGGGCTGCGGGTGCGTGTCAACAACCGCTGGCACACCATTAGCCTGGAGCAGATCGGCTACACGGGTCTGTTCTCCCTCATCGTGAACAACCATCCTCATGAGTTCTTCGCTGAGGAGCGCAGCGGCGGTTTCGACATCGTGATTGGTTCCCGAGCCTACTCAGTGCTGATGGAGACTCCTGAGAAGCGGGCGGTTCCGCTTCCGGCGAGGCCTGTGGCCGCGGAGCCGTCGGAGGCTGGCGACTGGCTGGTTCTCTCCCCTATGATGGGCGTAGTGTGGGAGATCCGCGTCTCGCAGGGCGACACTGTCGAGGCTGGCGACATTCTTGTGGTCATCGAGGCCATGAAGATGAACAACGACCTGAAGGCTCAGCGGTCCGGTCGGGTGCAGAAGGTCTACGTGTCGCCGGGTGAGAGGGTAGAGCAGGGGCGTGCTCTCCTTCTGCTGGCCTAGGATTGAAGACTCTTGCAAAGTATGCTAGACTAAACCACACCATCGACGGATAGGAAGTTCTTTCCGCGAGGGTAAGGGTTATACACGAACAGTTTCGCGTCAACGAAAGGATCAAAGGAATAGAAGTTCGCGTAATAGCGGACGCAGGCGAGAACGTGGGTGTTCTGCCTGTTTTTCAGGCGTTAGCCCTTGCCAAGGAACGCGGCCTCGACCTAGTAGAGGTTGATCCCCATGCTAGTCCACCTGTCTGCCGCCTTTTGGACTACGGCAAGTGGAAGTACGAGCAGTCAAAGAAGGACCGCGACGCTCACAAGCATCAGAAGGGCTTGATGCTGCGTGAGGTGCGAATGCGGCCTCATATTGGCGAACACGACCTCGAGCGGAAGGTTCAGGTGGCGGAGAGATTGCTTCGGGAGGGCGATAAGGTCAAGGTCACGGTCAGGTTCCGTGGTCGGGAGATGGCTCATCCGGAGACGGGTCGGGCCTTGCTGGAGCGCTTCTGCGGTCGCTTGAAAGACCTTGCGGCTGTTGATAGAGGTACCAACATGCAGGGGCGATTCCTCACCACGATCCTAGCGCCTACCAACAAGAAGCCCCCCAAGGACGTCACAGAAACACGGGAGGAACCGGTTGACCAAACTTAAACTGAAAACCCACTCCGGCGTCAAACGACGCTTTCGCGTCAGCGGAGGGGGCAAGATCATGCGGCGTAAGTCTCATATTAACAACGCTCGCCGCAAGAAGCGGCGAGCAGTGAAGAGCGAGTTCCACACCATGCAGGCTGTGCACCGGAGCTTCCGTCAGCGGGTGCATCGGCTTCTTCCCTACGGTGGCGCGTAGGGTTTAGTGAGCTATTCAGGGGGGAGGGGCTTTGAGCAGGATTAAAAGAGGCGTTACAAAGAGGCGAAGGCACAAGAAGGTGATTGCACAGACGCAGGGTCATCGAGGTGTGCGGCATCGCCTTGTGAAACGGGCTCGCGAATCCCTCATCCACGGGCTGTACTACGCCTATGAGCATCGCAGGAAGCGCAAAGGGCAGTTTCGCCGCCTCTGGATAGCCCGCATCAACGCTGCTGTCCGTGCGCACGGTCTGTCCTACAATCGATTCGTCGATGGCCTCCACAAGTCGGGGGTGGAGATCGATCGCAAGGTCTTGGCCGATCTGGCAGTTCGTGACGGCAATACCTTTGCCCGATTGGTGGAAACGGCCAAGGCAGCACTGGCAACCCAGTAGCGTTTCGCACGATAGTCTCGCCAGGCCCTGAAGACCTTGTCTTCGGGGCTTTTTACCAAAAGGGGGCGGCCGCTCTCCCGAGCGGCCTGTTCATAGAGGGTCGAAGGAAAGACTCCCCGATGGGTGTCGTCGACAGCCAGACCACCGCTGAGGGTGACGACAGGGTAGCTTCCCGGTTCAGGTGGCTATCCCCACTTCCCTATCTGCTTATCGGACTGGTAGTACTGCTGCTCATCACCGAAAGCTATCGCACCAGCGCGGCGGACCTGTCTGGGCCCTATTACGACCTCGATGGCTCGGGGCAGGACGTTTGGCTGGACTCCTCCATACGGGCAGTGGTCGACAGGCCTATGTCCCTCCCGGACGTGGAGCAGACGTTCAGAATCGAGCCCCAGCCGGCCGATTGCTCTCAGTGCTTGACTGTGAGCAGGGGTGGACTCACATTCTGGGACGATTGGGCACCTTGGGCCGAGACTACGGTCGTCTTCAATCCCGACAGGCTTGAGGTCTTCCAGGCGGATACGGACTACACGCTATCCATCGCCGGCAAAAGCTTCCTCTTCCGCACCATCTCTGCTCCCAAGGCCATTCTCTATGCGCCCTCGCCGGGTCAGGGGGGGATATCGACTTCAGCCCTCATCGAGATCAAGTTCGACCATTCTCTGGCCGACAACTCCCGCGACTTGGTGACCATCGAGCCGTCCGTCTCTTTCGAACCTCACTGGCAGGGGCAGAAGGTGGTTCTGGAGCACGAGCGACTGCAGGCCGGTTGCACGTACAGGGTGACCCTTTGGCCTGGCATCCTCGATTCGGATGGCCACCCCAGCCAGGAGCGCTATTCTTTTGACTTCACCACTGTGGATCCCCCGGCGGTTGTGAGCGCTGAGCCCGCTGGCAATGATCTCCAGCACGTTCTTAGCGAGGTCAAGGTGGTCTTCGACCGGCCGATGGATGAAGCGGCGGTGGAGGAGTCCTTCAGAGTGGAACCGCAAGCCTCCGGCAGCTTCCAGTGGCCGGACGATAGGACGCTGATCTGGAAGCCCTGGGCTCTGCTCTACAGCACCACCTATCGCATCGATGTCGGGGGCCTCTCTCGGAGCGGCGATCCTCTGGCGCGGGAATACTCCTGGCAGTTTCGCACTCAGGATCCGCCACCGCCGATGATCACCTCCAGCGGTGATGGGACCATTGTTCTCACCTTTGACGACCAAGGCACCAAGGCTCAGGTGGAGGCCATTCTGGACATCCTGAAAGAGAACCTGGTGAAAGCGATCTTCTTCCCCGTGGGCAAGTGGGCAGAGCAGAACACAGAGCTCATCGACAGGATGAAGGCGGACGGGCACCTTGTCGGCAACCATACGTATAGCCATCCCAACCTGACCAAGCTCTCGGAGGAAGAGATCCGCTGGGAGATTGAGCACGGCGTTGGCGAGCACCTCCTTCGCCTCCCTTACGGGGAAGGTAATGCTGTGGTGGAGGCGGTGGCTGCTGATTTGGGCTATCGTATCTACGGCTGGAGCGTGGATCCTGAGGATTGGAAAGGGGTCACCGCTCGGGAGATCGTGGAGACGGTGATTCGTGAGGTGAGGCCGGGCTCAGTGATCGTGCTGCACCTGCAGGGAAAGCACACCGCCGACGCCTTGAAGCACATCATCCCCTTGCTGAGACAGGTGGGCTACGAGTTCTGGCAGCCACCGGAGAGAACGCCGCAGCAGAGTCCCGCTGACGATGCGCGCACTGGCCCTAAGCAGGTCTAGTTCCCGGTTCTTGGCCGCTTGGCTCCTTCGTCGCCCCATTATTATGGCGGCCGGAAGACGCTAGCTCCTGAGGACGGCTCCTAGCTGGCCCTTTAGGCGGTCAAGGATGCGGCGGCGCTCCCGATTCACCTCCGCCTCGCTGAGGGTGTGGTCCAGCGATTGGTAGGCCACGGAGTAGGCCAGCGACTTCTTGCCCGCTGGCACCGGTGCCTCTGTGTAGACGTCGAACAGGGCCGCCCGCTGGACCAGGGGGAAGGCCTCGATTATAGCTTGCACCTGGGCGGCGGTCACTCCCTCGTCCACGACGATGGCGATGTCCTCCTCCACCGCCGGAAAGCGTGAGAGCGGCTGGTAGAAGCGGGGCTTGCCCATCTGGGGCACGAGAGCATCTAGGTTCACCTCGAACAGATAGACATCCTGCTCGATATCGAAGGCAGCAGCCACTCGCGGGTGCACCTGTCCCACCAGGCCCACCTTCTGGCCATCCAACCGTGCCTCGGCTGTTCGACCGGGCACGAGGGCGAAGTCCTCGCCGTCGTGGTAGGTGATGGTCAGCCCCAGGCGGTCGAAGAGGAGCTCCAGGTAGGCCTTGGCGTCGTAGAGAGTGACTGGCTCGCCCCCGGGCTGGCCCCAGCGGTCGGGCCGGTCTCCAGTCACCGCGCCGACCAGCGATTCCACTTCCTGGGGTAGATCATCGGGGCGAGGTAGGTAAGCGCGAGCCACCTCGAATAGGGCGATGCGCCCCTGACGGTGGCGCAGGTTGGAGGCCAAGGTCTCTAGAAGCGACGCTCTGAGAGTGGTGCGCAGGTACTCCTGCTGTTGACTCATGGGGTTGGCTGCCCGCAGCGGTGGACGTTGACTCAGCTCCTCCGGCGGTAGCACCTTGGCGAGGCTCTCCAGGTTGGTGAGGGAGTAGGTGATGATCTCCTGCATGCCAGCAGCGGCCAGGATATCCTTCGTCCGCTCTCGCAGCTCTCGCGACGGCTGTGGCTGCGCTGGCGGGATCGCGCCGCGGAGGGTGGTGATAGGCAGTTCGTCGTAGCCGATGACACGGGCCAACTCCTCAGCTACATCGTCGGGGATGCTCACGTCGGTGCGCCAATAGGGCACCCGCACCACGTAGCGGTCGGGGGGAACCCAGCGGCAGGCGAAGCCGAGGGAAATCAGCGTCTGGCGAACCTGGAAGGTAGGCAGTTGAAGGCCCAGGATGCGGGCCAGACGCTCCTGGGTGACGGTGACGCGTGTTATCCGCCTCTTACCAGGGTAGACATCGATGATGCCTTCGGCCGCCCGACCGCCTGCCAGTTCCACCATGAGTCGCACGGCACGCCTGATGCCCACTATCGCCAGCTCGGGGCTTAGGCCCTTCTCGAAGCGGGCAGAAGCATCGGTGCGCAGCTTGAGGGCGGTGCTGGTGCGGCGAATATTGGCCGGGTTGAAGTTGGCCGCTTCCAGAAGGATGGCGGTAGTGTTCTCAGTCACCTCGCTGGCGGCGCCTCCCATGAGGCCCGCTACCGCTGCCGCTTCTTTGGCGTCAGCGATGACCAGCATGTCGTTGCTCAGAGGCCTTTCGCTGCCGTCCAGGGTGACCAGCACCTCGCCGGGGCGGGCCCGCCGCACAATAATCTTGCGATCGCTGATGAGGGAGAAATCGAAGGCGTGCAAGGGTTGGCCTACTTCCAGCATCACGTAGTTGGTGATGTCCACCACATTGCTGATAGGGCGCACGCCGGCCGCCAGCAGGCATTCCTGCATCCAGGGGGGCGACGGGCCGATCTGTACGCCCTCGATGAGGGCAGCGCAGTAGCGTGGGCAGAGATCACGGTCGGCTATCTGTACGCTGACTCGCCCTTTGATGGGGCGGCCCTGCTCCTGGTAATCGCCCGGCGGCTCGCGGACGCTGCCGCCGCTGAGCGCGGCCACCTCGCGGGCGATGCCCAGCACAGACATGCAGTCGGGCCGGTTGGGGGTGATATCCAGGTCGAGGATGGCGTCGCCCATGTATTCGCCCAGCGGCGTGCCTACTGGGGCATCCTCTGGCAGCACCAGGATGCCCTCGTGGGAGTCGGACAGGCCCAGTTCCTTCTCGGAGCAGACCATTCCCGCCGATTCTACGCCGCGGATCTTGGCAGCCTTAAGGATGGTGGGCTTGCCGCTGTGCCCGTCGATCAGCTCTGCCCCCACCCGAGCGAAGGCTACCTTCTGCCCTGCCGCCACGTTGGGTGCGCCACACACTACTGTCATCTGCTCGCCGCTCAGGTCCACGGTGGTCAGGCGAAGGCGGTCGGCGTTGGGGTGAGGTGAGACGTCAATCACCTCGGCCACGCTGATCTTGTCCCATTCACGGCCGATAGTGAGGATGGCGTTCACCTCTGTGCCGGCCATGGTCAGGCGACGAGCCAGTTCGCTGGGGGTAAGACTTATGTCAACGTATTCCCGTAGCCACTTGAGCGGTACTCTCACAGGGGCACCTCAAAACTGCTCTAGGAAGCGCAGGTCATTGGCGTAGAAGAGTCGGATGTCCTCGATGCCGTGGCGGAGCATGGCCACTCGCTCCACCCCCAGACCGAAGGCGAAGCCCGTGTAGCGCTCGGCATCGTAGCCTACGTTAGTCAAGACCTCGGGGTGGACCATGCCAGCGCCGAGGATCTCGATCCAGCCGGAGTTGCCACAGGCACGGCAGCCGTGGCCCTCGCAGAGTGGACAGTCGATGGACATGTCGGCTCCCGGCTCCACGAAGGGAAAGTAGTCGCAGCGGAAGCGGACCCGCCGCTCGCGGCCGAACAGCCGTCGGGCGCACTCGTACAGGGTTCCCTTCAGGTCGGCCATGGAGATGTTCTCGTCCACGGCTAGACCCTCGACTTGGGTGAGCATCCATTCGTGGGTTGGGTCGGTGGCCTCGTGCCGGTAGCACTTGCCGGGCGATATGATGCGCACCGGCGGTTGCATCTGCTCCATCACCCGGATCTGCATGGGCGAGGTGTGGGTTCGCAGGAGCATAGGGTGTTCCCCGTTGCGGGCGAAGTCTATCCAGAGGGTGTCCCACATGTCGCGGGCGGGGTGGTCTTTGGGGATGCGAACGGCCTCGAAGTTGTAGTAGTCCCACTCCACTTCAGGCCCCTCGACCACCTGGAAGCCCATGGATACAAAGGCAGCAAGGATGTCCCGCAGGACCTGAGTGACGGGATGAAGACGTCCCATGGCCAGGGGGTGACCAGGCAGCGTAACGTCCAGACGGCCGCTCTCGACGACGGCTGTGACTGCTGCCTCGCGGAGCTGGGCCTGACGCTGGCTCAGCTCCTCCTCCAGCTCTGACCTGAGGCGATTGGCAGCATTGCCCACCTGTCGCCGCTCGTCCAGGGGCAAGGAGGCCAGGCTGCGCAGAACGAGATTGAGGCGGCTGCGGCGACCCAGATGGGTTATTCGCCAGCTCTCCAAAGATTCTTCATTGGAGACAGCCGCCAGTTCCTTTTTGGCCTTGTCTTCGATTTCCTTCAGCTCTTGCAGTTGGGGAAGAGTCATGTATACTTGGCAACTCCGGGGCCAGCGCTGGTATTATATTATGAAGTGGTATCGTCAGGTCAACGGCTGAACCGCCTTGACAAGGATTACAGCCGCGATATCATTTGACAGCATGGTGGGGAAGTTCGCGAAAAGGAGGTAGGACGATGGCAACGCAAGCATACATCCTCATCGAGGCGGCCGTTGGCAAGGCCAAGCCGGTGGCCCAAGGCGTGGTCGAGATGGCTTTCCCCAACGCGAAGGTGGTCACCGTTAATGCTGTCACGGGCCCCTACGACGTCATCGCCCTGCTGGAGGCCGATGATCTTGACCACCTGGGTACAGCGATCACCGACGGCATCCAGCAAGTAGACGGCGTTCAGCGCACCACCACCTGCCTCGTCGTCAAGCTCGGCTAGCGTCCAGACGCACCGCTCCGGCAACCCCTCCGCCTGCTGGCGGGCGGGTCGGTGCTGCGGTGGAGGCCTGGCTGGTTCGCCAGGGGTGTCCACCGTTCGCCTTCTGACATGTGCCAGCGGTTGTGAAGTGGTAAGGAGGCCCCAAGGGTAGGTGAGCAGGCATGATCAGCGTCGAAGAAGCCCTGGAACGCATTCTTAGCTACGTTAGCATCCTGGAACCCGAGGAGAAGCAGATCCTCGCCGCTCTCGGCCAGGTGCTGGCTGAGGACGCGATCGCGCCGTTCAACATCCCACCCATGGACAACAGCGCTATGGATGGCTATGCCCTGCAGGCAGCCAGCACCGCCGGCGCCTCGATCTCCGCGCCGGTGGAGCTACGGGTGGTGGGCGAGCTAGCGGCTGGCTACGTCTTCGAAAGGGAGGTGACCGCCGGTACGGCGGTTCGTATCATGACCGGCGCTCCTGTCCCCAGGGGTGCCGATGCGGTCGTTCCCTTCGAGGATACGGAGGAATCGGCTCACAAGGCGCCGACGGCGATGCGACGCATCGACGAGGGGGTGCGCATCCTCAGA
This sequence comes from uncultured Dehalococcoidia bacterium, assembly GCA_964512285.1. Lineage (GTDB taxonomy): Bacteria > Chloroflexota > Dehalococcoidia > SM23-28-2 > SM23-28-2 > SM23-28-2. The sequence continues at coordinate 15,394 of CAZEJO010000033.1, forward strand.
GAGGCCAGGGTCGGTAGCAACATTCGGCGGGCTGGCGAGGACATCCGCGAGGGCCAGCGGGTTCTGGCCAAAGGCGTCGTCCTCCGGCCGGCGGAGATCGGGCTGCTGGCATCAATCGGACGGGCGACGGTCAAGGTGGTCCGGCGGCCGGTGGTGGCGGTGCTGTCCACTGGCGACGAACTGGTGGAGGTGGGCCAGCCTCTGCCGCCCGGTCGTATATACGATAGCAACGTCTACAGCCTGGCCGCTCTCATCGACCGCTACGGCGGCATTCCTAAAGTGCTAGGCATCGCCCGCGATACGGTGGAAGCCCTCGTTGACAAGATCCATCAGGGGCTGGATGCCGACATGCTTCTCACTTCGGCGGGCGTGTCGCGAGGCGACTACGATATGGTGAAGGACGTGCTGGCCCGTGAGGGGGAGATAGACTTCTGGACGGCGGCAATGAAGCCAGGCAAACCCTTGGCCTTCGGCTCCTTCCGCAGCGGCCAGAGGCGCATCCCTCACATCGGCCTTCCCGGCAACCCTGTGAGTTCGATGGTCTCCTTCGAGCTGTTCGCCCGTCCGGCCATCCTGAAGATGTTGGGCAAGACCCATTGGCAGAGGTCAACCATTCGCGCCATTGCCAAGGAGCGCATCGTCAACCGGGATGACCCCCGCCGCTACTTCGCTCGCTGCGTCGTCACCGAGGAGGGTGGCCGCTACTATGCCGCGCTCACCGGGCCTCAGGGCTCGGGCATCCTCAGCTCCATGGCCGCTGCCAATGCCCTCACTGTCATCCCTGAGGATGTGGATGTAGTGGAGCCAGGGGAGGAGATCACGGTGATGATGCTCGATTGGAGCCAGGGCGAGGAGTGGGGCACAGCTTGACCACCGACTGACACAAAGAATTCTGTGTTAGGCTGTCCCGCAAAGAGGCCCGGCGCAGAAGCTTCCTCGCACCGCCCACCCCCGGGCGTGACGCTTTAACGGGGCGGGATTCGTCCCCAGCACCTACGGATTAAGCGCCGTGCTCCGTGGTGGCTTGTCACCGATACGTCTCTCTCGTGACAGTTTTGTATCTAGTCAGAGACGAAAACCTGTAACCCATTTCTAATCTAGGCGTCCTTGTATAGTGAAGCCAATAACAAAACTGGCTTCTCGGTGAGTGGGCGCAGCCGCTTGGCTACGGCTGCACTGGGTTGGTCTGCCAGTGCAGCCCGTCAAGGCCGAACGGCTATAAGCGCTGCCTCTCCATTAGCAAGGCGGTCCTGGCGAGACCCTGTCCTAGAGGAGGGACGCTGCCCACAATGTTCGTCTTGAGATCGGCTCAAGGGCGAGCGGCCCTGGCAAGCGCGGTGCTGATGTTGGTACTGGTGGCCGTCGCCATCGTGACGGTTTTCCGCATCCGTCAGCACCAGGAGCAACTGCTAGCACTGGAGGACACAGCCGCCTCAGTTGCCGCTCTGGAGAGCGCGCGTGCCGAGCTCTATAACCAGATGGCTGCCGTTTCTCCCCTGGTATTCTCAGACGATCCAGGGCTTGTCGACAACTACCGCGAGGCTGTGGCGCAGATGGAACAGGATCTGAGCCAGGCTCGCGTTGTGGCCGTGGCCATGGGCAATACCGACCATGTCGCCATCCTGGATGACCTGACTGAGCGGGTAGGCAACTTCAATCAGACAGTGGATGTAGCCATCCCCATTCTGCTCCAAGGCGAACCCGAGGCGAGAGTCCAGTTGGGGGGTGCAGCCGTATCGGGGATGTGGGCCGAGGTTAGCGCTATCTTGGGCGCTCTCGACCAGCTAGCTGCGGACGAGCAAACCGAGTTGGCCGCCGAGAGAGCGGCAGCAAACGACGCCGCAGCCGTCACTAGCTGGATCATCGTCGGCTTTGGCGGCATCGTCCTCCTGGTGGCCACCGGCATGGTGATAGCGACCATCGCGTCGGTGATAACCCCCTTGGTCTCGCTGCGGGCAACCGCCAGGGCAATCGCCTCCGGCAACCTGGAATCGAAAGCCAGGGTATCCGGCCCCGAGGAAGTGGCCTCAGTGGCCCGCGCCTTCAACGAGATGACGGAAGCCCTAGCGGCCAAGACGCAGGAATACATTGACACCACCAATCTGACGGGCGACATCATTATGAGGCTGGACAAAGACAACCGGTTCACCTTCCTTAACGACTCGGCCTGCGAGACCTTTGGCAAGCCGAGAGAGGAACTCCTTGGCACTGACGCTACAGCTTTCCTGCGCCCGGAGGACGTGGAGGCGGCTACTCAGGCAGTCGAAAGAGTGATAGAGAGCAGGGGGCTAGTAAAGGGGGGTATAGGCCGCCTGGTCACGGCGGCGGGGGCGAGGTTGGTGGAGTGGAACGGCTATCCCCTCTTCGATGAAGGGGGCCAGCACGCTGGAATCCAGATTACGTGTCGTGACATCACTGAGCGCAGGCAGGCGGAGAAGGCGCTGGCGGCGAAGACGCAGGAGTACATTGACACCACCAACCTGACCGGCGACATCATCATCAAGGGCGACAGGGATGGCAGGTGGACCTTCGTCAACGATGCGGCCTGCCAGTTCTTTGGAAGGTCCAGAGAGGATCTGCTGACTGCCAAGTTTCCAGACTACACGCATCCTGAGGACGTAGCATTGACTTACCAGACGATGCGGGATGCCGCACTGACGAAGGAGGCAGTAAGGGGGTTAGTGAACCGCCAGATCACGTCGGTGGGAGTGAGGGTGGTGGAATGGAACGGCTGTCCCTTGTTCGACGAGCAGGGGCGATACGCCGGAGTCCAGGTCACAGGTCGTGATATCACCGAACGTGAGCAGATGGAGGAAGCGCTGCGCGAGGGCGAGGAGCGCTACCGCTCTCTCTTCGAAGCTGGTTTCGAAGGCATTGTCATCCACGACGAAAACGGTGTCATCTTGGATGCAAACCCTGCCTTCGAGAAGATGTTTGGCTACTCACTCTTAGAACTCAGGAAGATGTCCGCCGTCGACCTACTGACCGAGGAATCTCGCGAGCCCACCAAGCAGAAGATCAGCTCTGGGTCAGAGGGGCCGTATGAAACGGTTGCCCTAAGGAAGGACGGCAGCACTCTTGACGTAGAAGTGGTTTCCAAACCACATAGCTATAAGGGGTGCCCCGTTCGAGTGGTCGCCGTCCGTGACATCACCGAGCGCAAGAGGGCCGATGAGGTTCTACGTGAGAGCGAGGAGCGCTACCGTCTAATCACCGAAAACGTATCAGACGTCATCTGGACCGCGGACTTGGACCGCAGATATACCTATGTCAGCCCCTCCGTGACGGCCATGCGAGGCTACACTCCTGAGGAACTGATCGGCACCAAGCAGGGCGACGTCGCGCCTGCTGCCTCTAATGACATTGGCGACGAGTTCTTTGCGAAAGACCTGGCCGGACTCAGCAAACGCGCAAACCGACCGCTCCGGCCACGCACGTTCGAGGTTGAGCTCGGCTGCAAAGACGGCTCCACCGTCTGGGCCGAGGTCAAAGCGCTTTTCATCCGCGACTCAGATGGACGCCCTATTGGGATCCAGGGTGTCACACGTGACATCACCGAGCGCAAGAAGGCGGAGGAAGCCCTGCGCCAGAGCGAGGAACGCTACCGTCTAATTACCGAAAACGTATCAGACATCATCTGGACCGCGGACTTGGACCGCAGATATACCTATGTCAGCCCCTCCGTGACGGCCATTCGAGGCTACACCCCTGAGGAACTGATCGGCACCAAGCAGGGCGATGTCATCCCTGCTGTCTACAATGACCTTTTCGAGAAGGCCCTTGCGAAAGACCTGGCCGGACTCAGCAAACGCGCAAACCGACCGCTGCAGCCGCGCACGTTCGAGGTTGAGCTCGGCTGCAAAGACGGCTCCGCCATCTGGGCCGAGGTAAAAGTGATTTTCATCCGCGACTCAGATGGACGCCCTATTGGGCTCCAGGGCGTCACGCGTGACATCACCCAGCGCAAGCAGATGGAGGAGGCGCTACGCGAGAGTGAAGAACGCTACCGTCTACTTACTGAGAATACCTCAGACCTCATCTGGACCATGGATCTAGGCCTGAGATACACCTATATGAGCCCCGCTATCAAGCGCATGCGAGGCTACACCCCTGAGGAGATAATGGACGCCCCGATCACAGAAACCATGACTTCTGCCTCCGTTGAGGTTGCCAGGAATGCCCTTGCAGAACAACTGACCGTGGAAAAAATGGAGAACGCTGACCCGAATCGGACAACGAAGGTGGAACTCGAGATGTACTGCAAAGACGGTTCCACCATCTGGACCGAGATGAACATGGTGTGGCTGCGTGACTCAGACGGCAAGCCTGTGGGCATTCTGGGCGTCACACGCGACATCAGCGAACGCAAACGGATGGAGGAGGCCCTACGAAAGAGTGAGGCACGCTACCGTCTACTTGCCGAGAACAGCTCAGACCTCATCTGGACCATGGATCTAGACCTGAGATACACCTATATGAGTCCCGCCATCGAGCATATGCGCGGCTACAGCGTCGAGGAAATGGTGGGCACCACGGTGGCAGAAACCATGACTCCTGCCTCCGTTGAGGTTGTCAGGAAGACTCTAGCAGAAGAGCTGGCCATGGAAAAGGCGGGGCGGAGCGACCCGCGCCGGTCACGGACGCTGGAGCTTGAGATGTACTGCAAGGACCGCGCCACCATCTGGACCGAGATCAATGCGACGTTCCTGCGTGACTCAGACGGCAAGCCCGTGGGCATTCTGGGCGCCACACGCGACATCAGCGAACGCAAGCGGGCGGAAGAGGAGCAAGAGAGGCTCCACAGCGAGTTGGAGCTGAGAGCCATCACCGACAGCCTCACCGGC
>CAZEJO010000034.1:0-20076 GCA_964512285.1 uncultured Dehalococcoidia bacterium
TAGGGCATGTACTGGCCCCTCCGCACGACGCCGGTGAGCAGAAGGACCGCCGCTAGCAGGCCGGCGCTGATGGCGGTGAAGAACAGGCCCACCGCCACGGCAGGGAAGCCCGCCACGAAGCCCATGAGCGTGGCCATCTTCACATCGCCGAAGCCGAAACGGCCCAGGGAGACGATGAAGATGATGAGCATGATGGCGAAGGCCAGGCCGCCGCCGGCGAAGACTTGGCCGATGCTGCGGTCAGGCCAGGCCCAGGCCAGAGCTATCGCCAGGAGGATGGCGGGATAGACGATGCGATTGGGGATGAGGCGGCGCTCGAGGTCGGTGGTCATCAGGGCGAGGAAGATGGTGGCGAACAGGCCGCCCAGGATCGTTGGCCCCCATTCGTCGCTGGTCAGGGCGGCCAGGACGAACACCAACGCGCTGGCCGGGGGCAAGAGGAGGGCGCGAGTGGGCAATAGCTGGTCGCAGTCGGGGCAGCGGCCGCGATGCCAGAGGTAGCCCAGCAGGGGGAGGAGGTGGAGGGGACGGATGGGGGAACGGCAGGCCGGGCAGCGCACGAGAGGCTCCCTGGGAGGCGCGTCGGAATAGAAGCGGTCCAGGAACAGTTCCAGTAGGTGGCCAACTATGAGGCCGATGAAAGCGGCGGCGATCGGCATGGCGATTCCCTTCGGTGCTTGGCGAGGGTCAGGATAATTGGTTCGCTAGGGTGGGCCTGACCACTGGTAGGCAGGGTAGCGCATCGCGTGTGCAGAGGCAACGGTGAACGACCTGCGATCGCTTACGCGCGCGAGGTAACAGAAGGCGATGTCGTACGTCTATTGAAGTGGAAAACGAGGGAGATTTGGAAGGTAAGTGAACATAAAGTGTAACAACCTCCTGTTTCACGCGTCTAAACTTCGGATAGGGTTATATGGGCGACGAGCTTGCCTTGTCGCCACTGCTGAGGCAAGGAGGTGGTTACTTAGGGACAAATGAGAATAGCGAAACATGAACGGGGTGAGGAGAGCTAGCCTGGCAGGACCGCAAATCCCCACCCCGGACGCCGGAGTGCGCGGGGCCCGACGTCTCTTCTTTCCTACCACAATGTATCAGAACCTGCAAGTTACCCGCGGTTGAAGCAGGAGCCTATGGAGGTGGAGCAAACAATGTTGAGCAAGATCAGTGGCTTTGTTATGGGGCTGGTGGCCCGCTTCCGCTCGGAGGCAGGGCAGGCGTTGGCTGAGTACGGCTTGATCTTGGCCCTTATTGCCGTGGTGTGCATTCTCACCTTGACGGCATTGGGCCTGGCCGTTTCTGGCCAGTTGGAGGCCATCACGGCCGTTATGCCGTAGCCCCGAAAAGAGGGCCTGAAAATTGCAGGGGCGGTCCGCGGCCCAACTGGGGCCGACGCTCCGGCTGAGCCGCGGCGCTCCTGCAGAATCAGTTAAGCGCGAGGGGGCCCATGTTAGCTACCTTTAAGCGCATCGCAAGAGGCAGAGGCAAAGAGGAGGGCGGACAGTCGCTGGTGGAGTTCGCCTTTGTGCTGCCTATCTTCCTACTAGTGTTGTTTGCAATTATCGATTTTGGAATGGCTTTCCATGGCTGGATTACCGTCACCAACTCGGCACGCGAGGGCGGCCGTCTGGGCTCGGTGCACCCTTCGCTTGAGACGGCGGGCTCTCCCTGCCTTGGGGAGGGGTCGCTGGCTCAGTGCATCGAGACTCGGGTGCGGGACACGGCAGGCGACTTGGGAGATGACCTGGCGGTCACCGTCACCAACGCCGATGGCTTGCCGGGGGAGTCGGTGGTGGTGGACGTGAGCTACGAGTACCTCCTTATCACGCCCCTGTCCGACGTGCTCGGCATGATCAGCGGCGGCAGCGTTGGCGAGAGCTTCACCTTAAGCTCGACTGCTGAAATGCGATTGGAGTGATTGGCATGAGGGCGTTGAGAGTGCTGCTTTGCCTTTGGCGGCAAGAGCTCGGTCAAGGCCTCGTGCTTGCTGCCCTGGCCATGGTGGTGATTCTCGGCTTTGCGGCCTTGGTGGTGGATGTGGGCTTTTGGTTCTCTGAGAAGGGGGAGGTCCAGAAGGCGGTGGACGCCGCCGCTCTGGCCGGCGCGTGGGAACTCCCAGACGACTACGCGGCGGCGGAGGCCAAGGCCCGCGAATATCTGCTGAAGAACGGTGTGGACGAGGCCGAGGGGGACACGATCTCCATAACCTTCCGCTGCACCAGTACCTACCTGGTGGCCTGCAATCCCAGCACCAACCATTGGGACACCATCGTGGTCGAGGTGGAACGGCCAGCGGAGGCGTGGTTCGCTAGGATTTTCGGGATCGAGCAGGTGCTGATACGGGACGTGCACGCTGCGGGTTGCAACGGACCGTGTGGCGGTGCGGCCTTCGCGCCGGTCGATGTCGTGCAGATCCTGGACCGCACACTCAGCATGACCATGGGGGGCAGCCCCAAACTGGCTAACGCCAAGGATGGCGCCAGGGCGCTGCTGGAGTACTTCGAGCCCAGCCTGCAGCGGGTCGGGCTGGGGGTGCTGCCCGCCAGCGATTCCTGGGGCAACCCCTGTCCGGCGGGCGATCCTGGGGTGTGGTTGCCGGTGAACCTGAGCGACGACTACCAGAACCCCGACGGAACGCTGAACGAGAGCAGTCGCCTGGTGAGCACCATCGACTGTTTGCAGGCAAACGGCTATACCAACCTGGGCTCTCCCATGAAGGCGGCCACCGAGGAGCTGGTGACCAACGGCCGCCCGGACGAGACGTGGGGCATCATCCTGCTCAGCGACGGCGCCGCCAACGCTGAGCCCGCCTACGACACGGGCCATCTTAACTGCACGGCGGAGGCGGCGGTGACCAGCGGCAGCGGCGATAACAACGGCTTCGAGACCAATCCCATGAACGCCTGCGCCAACGACAGCAGCTATGCAGTCGATACCAACAGCGGCACGGGCACCAGTACATCTTGCACCAGCACCAGCAAGGATCGGCATGACTTCTACAACTACGGGATATCGGTGCCAGGTGGCAACCAAATCAGGGGCATTGAGGTGCGCCTGGACGCCCGGGTGGACTCCACTTATTCCAGCACCCGACGCATGTGCGTTCAGCTCTCCTGGGACGGCGGCAACACCTGGACGACCGCCCAACAGACCGGCAATCTGCAGACCAGCCAGCGAACGTACACCCTCGGCGGGAACGGCGACGGCTGGGGTCGCACCTGGACGGCTTCCGAGCTGGCCGATGCCAACTTCCGCGTGCGGGTAACCAACGTTGCCAACAGCACGTCGCGCGACTTTTCCCTGGATTGGGCGGCGGTCAAGGTGTTCTACGGTCCCCCGAGCAGCGGTCCCTGCGACTACGCGGCCCAGCAGGCGGACGCCGCCAAGGCCGCCGGCATCGAGGTCTTCACCATCGGCTACGGCTTGGAGATGGCAGGATACAGCGTCTGCGGCGGCGTGGGCAACACCTGCGAGTGCGACCACGGCGCCTGGAAGGACCGGCCGGCGACGGAGCTCATGGAGTACATGGCCACCGACGCGGACCACTTCTTCAACGAGCCGGGCACGGCGGACCTGCGCCCGATCTTCGAAGTCATCGGCTACGTGTTGGCGGGCGGTTCTCGCCTGGTGGAGTGACGCCTGAGCGGTCCGTGACTGAAGGATAGATGTAGGTGGCGGGCAGGGGACCGCCCGCGCTCGTTAGCAGCTAGCCTGGCCGGCATAGCGGCGGGCAAAGGGGGGAACCTATCATGCGCAATCGCGTTGGCGGCGGCAGGAGCGGCAAGGCGGTCCTACTGCTGGCGCTTTTCTTAGGTCTCATTAGCGCGGTTCTGGTCTACGTTTACCTTAGCCAGGCCGGGGGCGAAGAGACGGCGGCGTCGGGTACGACAAAGTCGGTGGTGGTGGCCACGGAGGATATCTCTGTCGCTACCCGCATCACCGACAGCATGGTGGAGATAAAGGCAATATCAGCGGACGCCGTCCACCCCGACTCTTTCTCCTCCGCGGAGGGGGTGGTGGGCAACCTGGCTCGCTACCCGATCGCGGCTGGCGAGCAGATCCTGAGCGACAGGGTGGCCGCCAGCTCTGTGACGCTACCCGAAGGGGAAGAGCTTCCGCTGCCCTACGTCGTGCCGGAGGGCAAGCGAGCGGTATCGGTGGAGGTTAGCGAACTGATCGGTGCCGGTGGCCTCCTGCGGCCTGGCGACTATGTCGATGTCATTCTTACGGTGAAGCTTGCGAGCCAAGATCAAATAGCCAGGATCATCCTCCAGGATGTGGAGGTGCTGGCTCTCGCCCAACAGGTCGAGAAGGTGGCTCCTAAACTTGAGGACATCGAGGACGAGCGGGTGTCCACCGGTGAGGGGGAGACCGACCCTGAGGCTGTCACTGTGACTTTGGCGGTGGCGCCGGTGCATGCTGAGGTGCTGACTGCGGCCGACAAGTGCGCGGACAACTACGGTGGTCGTTTGGCGCTGGCACTGCGGCCGTTCGGCGATCACACGACTGTCGAGGTGCGTTCCACTTGGTCGGAGACGGGAGAGCCGCCGCTGTGCAGCCAGCTGTTTGGGGTGAACCTAGCGAATCTGTCGGGAGACGAGGGAGGAAGCGAGCCGTCAATTGCACCCTGAACGGGGGGCCGGTAACGGCCTAGTCGGTGACAAATGAGGAGGCCTTAGGTGGCTAGAAACCCCAAGGTAATCATAATCGACCAGGATCCGTCCAGCCGGGCGGAGACGCAGCGGATGCTGGCGCTGTCAGGGTTCGCTGTGATGGGCGCCTCCGGCTACGGGATGGAGGCCATGACCCTGGCCCGCGAGACGACGCCAGAGGTAGTGGTGGTGGCGCTGGAGGAACCAATAGCCCGCTCTCTGCAGACGGTGGAGTCGGTGGGGGACGTTCTGCCCCAGGTGCCCATTGTTGCCTACTCATCAATCGGCGACCCTAGTTACATCCGCCGCGCCATGCAGGTGGGGGTCAAGGACTACCTGGTCGCTCCTCTGCAGGACGAGGATCTAGGCCGCTCCATCAATGCGGCTCTTGCTCAGGAAGAGAGGCGCCAGCAGCGCCTGACAGGGGAGATAGAGGCCCAGGCCTACGGGACGGTGGTGACTGTCTTCGGGGCCAAGGGAGGGATCGGCAAGACGACCATCGCCACCAATCTGGCTACTGCCCTGGTGCAGAAGACGGGCCAGTCAGTAGCGCTGGTGGACCTGGACACCCGCTTTGGCGACGTGGCCATCCTTATGGACATGCCCACCGACCGCAGCATCTCTGACCTGGCTCTACCGGACGAGGAGATCGACCGCGAGGCCGTCCAGTCCTGTCTGTACACTCACGGCACCGGCGTGGCCATCTTGCCGTCGCCGATTCGGCCGTCGGAATGGCATAGCATCCATCCCGGCCACATCGAGAAGCTGGTGTCTGTCCTGGCGACAACGCACGATTACGTGCTTCTGGACACGCCGGGCACGTTCAATGACATCGTGTCTCGTGCGCTGGAGATGTGCACCATTCTTCTGCTGACAGCGACTCCCGATCTGGCGAGTCTGAAGGATACGATCCTGGCCCTGGAGATGCTTCGCTCTTGGTCCTTCCCCACGGAGAAGGTGAAGATAGTCATCAACCACACGAACGATGCCCACGGCGACGCACGGGTCGACATTCGGCGGGTCCTGGGGAAGGAGGTCTTCTGGAGCATCCCCTACGATCGTAACATCACTCAGACCACTCAGCTGGGCATGCCCATAGTAGCGGCCAAGCCCAAGGCCAAAGCATCGCAGAGCTTCATCGAGCTGGCCTATGCCATTGGCGGTATCCGCTCTCGGCCGAAGGGCATGCTGGAGCGTCTGGGCGACCGGATCCCGCTGCTTGGAAAGCCACCGGCCGAGTCGGAGAGCGCTGCGGAAGAGGTTCCCGAGCCGGTGTCGGAGGCACCCGTGACATCGGCACCGGAGGAATGGGTCAGATAAGGAAGGAGAAAGATGAGTCAGTGGCGCCGGCAACCTGATCGACTTCCAGAGCAGGACGACGGTAACGAGCCACCAGGCGGTTTCGGTTCTCAGGTGGCGGCACCGCCCCGCCGCTCGGCCCGTTTGGGGGAGGAGCTGGAGCAACTGGTCTATCGCTTCCATAAGAGGCTGATCGATGAGTTGGAAGCGGAGAAGCTGGAGTCTATGGCTCCTGACAAGCGGCGTGAGGCGGTGCAGGAGGCAGTGAAGTCACTGCTGGCGCGGGAGTCTCTGAACGCGCTGGTGCGAGATGCTGTGGCCGCGCGGGTGGTGGATGAGGTGGTGGGTCTGGGGCCACTCGAGCCCTTGCTGCACGACTCGTCTATCTCCGAGGTGATGGTGAACGCCCCTGACGAGGTGTACTTCGAGCGGGATGGCATCATGTATCAGAGCGACGTTCGTTTTCGCGATACCAACCACGTGATGCAGATTGTGGAACGGATCATCGCACCCCTGGGTCGGCGTGTGGACGAGAGCTCTCCTATGGTGGATGCTCGCCTGGCGGATGGGTCCCGCGTGAACGTTATCATCCCTCCCCTGGCTCCTAAGAGCCCCACGATGACCATCCGAAAATTCCTTAGAAGCAAGTTGACCATGGATGACCTGGTGGGGGTGGGCAGCATCACTGCCGAAGTGGGGCAATTCTTAGGGGCTTGTGTGGAGCTTCGTTTGAATGTCTTGGTCTCCGGCGGTACGGGTACCGGCAAGACCACGCTGCTCAACGCTCTGTCATCCTCCATCCCCGAGTCGGAGCGCATTCTGACTATCGAGGACCCTCTGGAGCTCCAGCTTCAGCAGCCGCACGTCATCAGCCTGGAGGCTCGTCCGCCCAACGTGGATGGCCGGGGGGAGGTGACGCAGCGAGAGCTGCTGCGCAACGCCCTGCGCATGCGGCCCGACCGCATTCTCATCGGTGAGGTGCGCGGTGGGGAGGCGTTCGACATGCTCAACGCGATGAACACCGGCCACGAGGGTTCGGTGAGCACCATCCACTCTAACTCGCCTCGCGATGGGCTGGCCAGGCTGGAGAATATGGTGCTAATGGCGAATCTTGATCTGCCGATGCGGGCGATCCGTGAGCAGATATCGTCGGCCCTTCACCTGGTGCTTCAGATAGCACGGTTCCGCGACGGTGGCCGCCGGGTAACCCACGTCACTGAGGTGAATGGTATGGAGGGGGACATCATCACTCTTCAGGACATCTTCCGCTTTAAGCAGGAGGGCATCGATGAGCACGGGCGGATTCTGGGGCGACTGGAGCCCACCGGCATTCGCCCAAGCTTCGCCGAGGGTTTCGCCCAGGCTGGCATTAGTCTGCCGGAGGGCTTGTTCAAGAACGTAGCGGAGTGGTAGGCGATGGAACCATTGGCGTTTCTAGTAGCCCTGGCCGTGATGGCCACCGTAGCATTGCTTGTTGTTGGTGCCTCTCAGATACAGGGATCAGCGGGACGGGCGCTAAGCCGCCGGCTGGAGAAATTCAGTAAGGGCGAGACGGGTGAGCCCCGCGGTGGCGGTGCTGATCAGTCGCTATTGCGTTCCGCTGACAGCAGCAAGCTGGGCCCGCTCGCTGGGATTCTGGGCGGCAGCCGGGGAGTGGAGAGCTCGGCGCTGGCACTGGAACGGGCGGGCATCCCCTTGCGAGTGGGCGAATACGTGACGATCAGGTTTGCCCTGGCGGCGATTTTCTTCCTCGTAACGTTCATACTGACGCGGAATGTGCTCTTCGCCTTGCCGATGGCCCCCATTGGTTACTTCTTGCCGCGCTGGTATGTGGGTTCACGGCGGCGGCAGCGCCACGCCAAGATCAACGGTCAACTGGAGGAGATGCTCAACCTGGTGTCCAACTCCCTGAAGTCGGGGTATGGGTTGCTGCAGAGCTTCGAATACGCGAGCCGACAGCTAGGGCCTCCGCTGGCCGATGAGCTCAAGCGCATGCAGCAGGAGGCGAACCTGGGCGCGGGGGCTGAGGCTGCTATCGGGGCTCTGGCCGATCGCATCGCGAGCCCTGACATGGACATGGTGGTTACCGCCATCGGTATTCAGAGATCGGTAGGGGGCAATCTGGCGCAGACGCTGGACAACGTGGCTTACACGATGAGGGAGCGGGACCGCATTCGGGGAGAGATCAGGACTCTTACTTCTCAGCAGCGGATGACGGGGTTTATCATCGGTGGATTGCCCATCTTTGTGGGGCTGATGATGTTCGGCATTAACCCTGATTATATGATCCCTCTATTCACTCATAGTGTGGGCAAAATCTTGCTTCTTGTTGCAGTGGGGATGGAAGGCCTGGGCATCGTGCTGATTCGCTCTTTGCTGTCTTTTGAGGTGTAGCAGAAGATGTTTTTTGCACTGACTATTACGTTCGTCGTTTTCGCTGCGGTGACTCTGCTGGTGGTAGGCCTTGTGAAGCCGCGGGCGAGCCTAACGGAGATGCGCATCGAGACGCTGCGAAGGCAGGTGGCCACGGGCGATGTCTCGGAGCTGGTGCTGCCCTTCAGTGACAGAATACTGATCCCGACTATTCAGGGTTTCGGTAAGAGTCTGGCAAGGATGCTGCCAGCCAACTTCATGGCTAGCATCCAGAAAACGCTGATTATGGGTGGCAGTTCTATGACGGCCTCTACGTTTGTTACCTTTTGGGCCGTGTGTACTGGGCTGTTCGTGATGCTGGGGCTCTTCGCCGTTACCACTCTGGGTGGGGTCAGCTTTCAGGGATTTCTGGGCCTGCTGGTGATGGGTATCATCGGGTTCAGCCTGCCCACGTTCTGGCTGAGGTCAGCGGTTAAGTCGAGGCAGCGAAAGATCATCAAAACCCTGCCCGATGCCATGGACCTAATCACTACGTGCGTCGAGGCGGGTCTGGGTCTGGATGCTGCGCTGACCAAGGTGAGTGATCAGATGAAGGGCCCGCTGTCCAAGGAGCTTTCGCAGACGCTGCTAGAGGTGGGGATGGGGCGCTTGCGGCGGGACGCTCTGAGCGACCTTGGCCAACGCACTGGGGTGCAAGAACTTATCTCCTTTGTTAACGCTGTCATCCAGGCGGAGCAGCTAGGTGTGAGCATTGGCCATGTGCTGAAGGTGCAGTCGGACCAGATGCGGACGCATCGACGGCAGCGAGCGGAGCAATTGGCGCACGAAGCTCCGATCAAGATGATGTTTCCATTGGTCCTGTGCATCTTTCCTGCTTTCATGCTGGTGATCTTGGGACCGGCCGTTATCCGCATAGGAGAGCAGATGATGGGATAGGGGGCCGGAAGGACGTGGAAATGAAGCTAGGCAGACGAATCCGCGAACTGCGGGAGCAGATGGACCTGAGCCAGGCCCAACTGGCCAGTCATGCGGAGGTGAGCCAGGGCTACCTCTGCCAGTTGGAGAGGGAGGAGGTCAAGAACCCCAGCGCTGCCATCCTCTTGCGTCTGGCGAGTGCCCTGTATGTCGATCCCCATGAGTTGCTGGATGCAGCTGGCTATACGCCCGTCAGGAGCGTTGCTGACAAAGCCAACAACAACTACCAGGCTAAGGTTGATCCTGACCTGCTGAAGTTTCTGGCTGGGCTGTCGCAGGAGCAGCAGCGCTACATACTCCTGCTGTTGGAGAGCATGGGGCAGCGGCTGGATGCTCTGCCAAGCCAGTGATATAGTGTCCCGATCGTGACCAGGATTGTAAACGTCAGCAAGGGAACGACCGTGGCCGGGCAGGCGCGCAAGGCGGAGAGCTTTTTGGCGCGGCTGGTGGGCCTCATGGGTCGGAGCGGTCTGGAGGAAGGGGAGGGTCTGCTACTTGCGCCGTGCGCGTCGGTGCAGACCTTGTTCATGCGCTTTCCCATCGATGTGATCTTTATGGATAGGGATGCGAGGGTGGTGAGGGTGGCGCCGGCGCTTAGGCCTTTTCGCCTGGCCCTGGGGGGCCGGGGGGCGCGGGAGACGCTGGAGGTGGCAGCAGGCACAGCCGCTCGCTCGGACACGACTGTGGGCGACCGGCTGGCGGTGGAAGACGGTCGTGAGGCAGCAGGACGAGGACAGGAACTCCTGCCGCCGTCGTCCTAGGGGGTTGGTCCGATGACGGGGCTACAGGCAGAAGAGGTAGTTTAGGTAATGCCAGCCTTTCTCCGGAGTGTAGCAGAGGTATCTCAGGACGTAGAGGTCGTCGCCACCACAACCGTGAATGAACCTGCTAATGCCGGCGAAGTAGCACTCGGCTGCGAGGGCAGGAGTGTCAGTAGTTGTGAGAGAAGTTCCCGCCGAGTCAGGAGCGACGACGAGCGCATCGCCTGATCCGCCTGAGGCGGAGCAGGCGAGCGAGTCGCCGGGGACAATCTTCGCTTCAGCCTGGTCGGCAGACTGGAGGAGGAGAGTTCCACCAGCGATGGCTAGAGAGGTAATGGCCGCTACGAGAAGCAGAAGCGGAATTCGCCATTTCCTCATGGGTTATCACCTCCTTTGGCCGGTTACGGCCGATGGGGCCGGGGCTATCGGGCCCGCAGAGTTGCTTCCAACCGCTGCCAGCACTTCTCCTGCTGAGAGGCGCCAATGGCAGCAATCCTGTGACCGGTCTCGCGGCGAAGTTGGGCGACGCGGAGCAACTCTTGCACCTCGGGCTCTACCACCAAGGTCTTGTGCGGGTGAGAGAAGAGAAGGTTGTCGATGGCGCGGCAGAGCCTTTCGGCTTTGTCGGTCACGCTCTCGACCACCTCCTTTCGGGAAGGCTATGGAACATATGGTCTACATCATTCTTGAAAGACCATTCCAAACTACCTTATTAATATATCAATATCGAGTTACTGTCAAGAGTTGTATTGACAAGTTTAAGAAAAAGGTTCAGAATGGCAGCACGCGTATAGAGGCGGTGTGAATATGGAGCTCGGCAAAAGGATTCGGGAGCTGCGGGAGGAGATAGGTTTCACTCAGGGGCAGGTAGCCGCTGAGGCTGCTGTGAGCCAGGGGTATCTATCTCAGTTAGAGAACGGGGACGTACGGAACCCCAGTGCGGCCGTCATCCTGAGGCTCGCTCAGTCCATACACGTTGACCCCGACGACCTGTTCGAGGCGGCCGGCTACCCCACGGTTCGCACCCTGAAGCGGGTCTACGAGGGATACGAGGCCAACGTGGACCCGGACCTCCTGCGCTTCCTTACCAGACTGCCTCGTAACCGGCAACGACGTTTACTGCTTTTGCTGGAGGGCATGGAGCACCTAGTGGAGGACACGCGTAGGGGCGTGGAGAACACGCGGGGGGGTGTGGAGGACACGCAGAGGGCCGTGGAGGACACGCGGGGAAGCGGACAGGGAACGGCCGGTCGGGATTCCAGGCTGTCCAGTCAACAAAGGTAGAGGTGATGGCCAACGGCCCTGAGAACCGTCTCGCTCTTGCCGAGAAGGTTGACGCTGATCTGTTGCAGTTCCTCGCGCGTCTGCCGCGACGGCAGCAGCGGGCGGTCCTTCTGTTGCTGATGGTGGTGGAGAATCTGCTGTACGAGATGATGAGGGAGAGAAGGCTGCGGGAGGACCTGGAGTAAAGGCAGAGGACTGAAAGAGGAACATAAACCAAAAGGGGCGGCCAGCATGCTGGCCGCCCCTTTACGTGTCCTTGGTCAGTCGAGTCGAGGTACCCTGGATTCTCTTACTAGCTCAGCATCGACTCAGCGATGCGTAGGAGTTCTTCTTCTTCTTGGTCGCCGTTCCTGTAGGTAATGATAACGCGAACGCCGTCGTCCTCGAACAAGAGGCTTTCGGCGTTCGGATTTACGCCCTCGAGGGTTCCCTGTTCCCCAGGCACCCAGAGTGTGCTGGCATAGCTGCCGGCCAGCGAATCGCCGATAAGCACATCCTCGGCCTGGCCATCCATCACGGCCACGCTGTCAGAGGATGCTCTGTCCTGGTATATGAGGAGGCGGGGCTCATTCGTACCGGCAAGGGTCTCAGGTTCAACGCCACCGATAGTGTAGATGAGGGCGAACGTTCCTTGCTCAGGGCTAGTCGCACTCTCTGCATAGTAGAGAGAAGAAGCCAGTTCAAAGCCTTCGGGGAGGTAGGAGGGCTCTCTCACTGGTAGGGCCATAAGGCTTTGAGCCTGCTCCGGAAGCATGGGCTGGCCGGGCAGTGATGTGGGCACCTCGGCGGGGGGTGGCCCATCCACCTCTTGCACGCTCACATGTTGCTCCACGAAGCTCATGAGATGGGTTATGGGATGCCCGGCGAAGCCTGTGGCTGGTAGGGGTCCCACGGCTGCCACAAGCAGGGCTACGGCAGCAGCAGCAGCAGCTGCTCGCTGCCACGACAGGCGGCCAACGGCGGCGATGAGGGAAGGCCGCTGGGCAGCGTAGGACTGGCGGCGCAGGGAGGTAGCCAAGCGCACGCGCAGGAAAGTCCAGAGCCGTCTCTTGTAGGGGCTGCCGGCGGCAGCCAGGCTTTGGCCGACGAAGCGACGCAGTTGGGCTACCTGTAGCAGTTCGTCGAGGTCGGGGTCGCCGGCGGAGATGTTGCGCTCTCGACCGGAGACAAGATGGTCGAGGGCGCTGGAGAGGACTTCCGCCTTCTCCGAGGTTCGGTCGCTGCGGCGCCCTCGATGGCGAGTCGGGGTGTGCTGTTTCGGCTGGGCCTGGTGGGTTGAGGTTGAGGCAGCGGCAGCAGCGCGCGCCAGCTTGGGCTGGAAGTCCAGGAAATTGATAAGCTTACCATAGCCAGGGTCCAAGGGGTCGAGGAAGCTGGCCGGGTCTTCGTCCATGATGCTGGTCACTTCTGGGGGCGCATCCTCCTTGGTCTTGTCACCGCTCTCCTCCATCTGGCTGGCTACCATACGGGCCTGGAGGACACGTCGCAGAAGTTCCTGGTAGGTTAGACCGACGTCGGCCAGGGCCTGACCAGCCTGATGGCGCAAGCGGGCAATGCGGAGGAGTTCAATAAACTCCTGGTCATCGAGTTCCATCTCTGGCTCTTCGCCTCGGAGGAGGGCGTCGATGGCATCGCAGATTATCTTGGCCTGTTGTTCTTCCTTCATTGCGGCACACTCTTCATTCTATCTCGCAGCTTGTGAAGCGCTCGATAAAGGGTGACTCTTACGTTGACCTCGCTGGTGCCCATGACGCGGGCGATGTGCTGATTGGTTAGTTCGGCATCGAACTTCAAGGAAAGGATCTCTTGCTCCCGCTGGGAAAGCTGATGCACATGGTAGAGAAGGATGGCCATCTGCTCTCGTTCGAGGAGAGTCTGTTCAGGGTCGCGATGGTGCTGGGTGAGCTCCCACTCCCAGGCAGCGCTGTGCAGGGCCTTAGCGGCCGGCTTCTCCTTGCGCCAGTGGCTGGCCACGGCGTTGCGCGCGATGGTGAACAGCCAAGCCTCGAAGGCGCCATCGGAGCGTAGGGAGGAACCCTTGGCAAAGGCTCTCTCAAACACTTCTGAGACGATGTCCAGGGACACTTCTTTGTCCTGGACGCGACCGTAGACATAGGCGAAAACCTTGGGATAGAAGTGGCGATAGCGAGAAGAGAAGTCGGTCAGCGTGGAGTCGGGGCTAGCATGCTCTACCTGCGCCTCTTTTTCGTCGGCGGCTGTAGCCGAAGATCTGCCGATAAGCGGGAGGTTCATGCTTTCCGTTCCCTGGCGGTGAATGGCCGCCAGCCCTTGTTAGCTCTCATCCCCTCAGCCGTTGCCCCCGGAACCCTCAAGAGGGCGGGGGCTGCGGCAGATTCGCTAATCAGAGAGCCCATGCTCACCAACCCTTTTGTCATCACATATTCAGACGCGAGAATAGGGCCGCTCGTTACGTAGGATCCCGCGCTACTTTCCATAACCTTCGATAACCTTTCAGCTAGAGCAGTGAATCGCCGCTATTCACCCCTCACTAAGTAAGACGAACAAGGGGGCGACTTTATGACGAATAGAAGGGGCTCGGGGGGTTAAAACAGGGTGAAAAACCGTAGTGCAGCCGTTTGGCTTGCTGAATCGGGTGGGATCGGGCCTAGCCCGAGACGATGATCTGGGCGTCGAGTTTGACGGGAGAGGCTAATCTCCGGGGGCGGCGCTTCGATAGGATTCGTCCAGAAGCTCCACGACGTGGGCGACCCTTCCCGGCAGGTTGTAGCGCTTGAGGCCGGCCTCCAGTTGGAGGGCGCAGCCGACGTTGGCGGTGACGATGACCTGGGCGCCGGTGGCCGCTACATCCCGCATCTTCCGCTTCAGGAGGCGCTCGGCCATTCTAGGGTGAATGATGTTGTAGAGACCGCCGCTGCCGCAACACTGATCCGGGTGGCTCATCTCTACCAGCTCCAGGCCGGGGATGGCCTGAAGGAGGGTCCTGGGCTGAGCTTTGATGCCTTGAGCGTGGAGGAGATGGCAAGGGTCCTGATAGGTGATCACCTGGTGCAGGGGGCCCAGACCATCGCTCAAGGGCAGGTCTGCCAGGAACTCGGTCACATCCTTGACCAGAGCGCTGAAGCGACTGGCCTTCTCGGCGTAGCGAGGGTCGTCCTTCAGCAGCTCGCCGTACTCTTTCATGACTGCGCCGCAGCCGGCCACGTTGGCGATGATGGCATCGACGTTCTCGGCCAGGAAGACATCGATATTGCGGCGGGCGAGTCGTCTGGCTTCCTGGCGGTCGCCGCTGTGCAGGTGGAGAGCGCCGCAGCAGACCTGCTCTGACGGCACCACCACCTCGCAGCCGTGGCGCACCAACACGCGGACGGTGGCCTCGTGCACGCGGTCGTAGATATAGGGCATCATGCAGCCGGAAAGGAAGGCCACCCTGAACTTGGGCGGACCATCTGCGGGGCTGCCGACGACGCCTCGAGCAGTGAAAGGGCGGGTCGAGACGCGGGGCAACAGTTGCTCTAGGTTGCGCCAGGGGCCGGGCAGAAGGTTCAGAAGACGGGAGCGGCGCAGCAGGCCCTGGAAGCCGGAACGCTGGTACAACCCCAGGGCGTTCATCAAGTGGCGAAGGCGCTGGGGGTGCGAGAAGAAGAGCCGCAGGACGAGGCGGCTGGCCAGCCAGGATGCGGGGGCTCGGCGGCCGTCGCGGAGAATCTTGGCCCTGGTTTCTTCCATGATCTGGCCAAAGCGGACGCCGGAAGGGCAAACGGCCTCGCAGTTGCGGCACTGGAGGCAGAGGTCGAGGTGGTGGACGACGTTCGCGCTGACGGGGATACGCCCCTGGCTCACCGCCCGCATGAGGTAGAGCCTGCCGCGGGGCGACTCGGCCTCTAGGCCCAGCTCTCTGTAGGTGGGGCAGTGGTTAAGGCAGAGGCCGCAGCGGACGCAGCGCAGGATGTCCTGAAGGGCGGGGCCATCGGGGCCGCTAATGCCCTCCTGGACTGGTGTCGTCTCCGGCTCACTCACTTTGCTCATAGCCTCCCCAGGAAGCGGCCGGCGTTGAGGATGCCCTTAGGGTCGAATTGCTCCTTGAGCCGCCGCATGAGGGGGAAGTCGGCGGCGGGCTCGCCCCAGACATCGATCTTCTCCTTGAGAGCGGGGGGACAGGCCTCCACCACCAGGCTGCCGCCGAGGCGAGCGACGGCGCGGCGAAGCGTATTCACCAGGTCGAGCGGCCGTTGGACGTCCTCGTTCTGAGAAAAGGGCCAGGCGCTGTAGACGATGCCTGCTGTGAGATGGGAGACCAGTAGCGGTTCGAGGGCCATCTCTCGGCGCGTCGTCTCTATCTGCTCGGCGAGGGTGGGCACCTGGGAGGGCAGGACGGCCGCCTTGCAGACCAGAGCGGCGTCGCTGGACGAGGGTCGGGCGAGGCCGCCGATGGCCTGCCAGAGCGGGCTCTGGGCACTCTCATCGACTTCTGCGAAGGAGGCGGCGTCCGTCCGGCGGGATAGTTCGCCTAGCTCCTTGAGGGAACGCTCCAGCGCGGCGGGCTGGCCGGCTGCTGCCAGCACGAGAGCGTAGCCCTCTTTGGCTGGCTGGCTCAGGGTGGCGGCTTGCCTGACTGTCGCGGCGTTGAGCAACTCCACAGCGCGCAGGCTGAGGCTGGCCGTCTGAGCAGCGAATCGCCAGGCCTCGTGGGCTGTGGGGAAGGAGACGACCGCCGTCCTCTCGGCTGTGGGCACGGGCGCCAGTCTGAAGGATGCCTCGACGATGATGCCGAGGGTACCCAGGGAGCCGATGAACAGGCGACTGAGGTCGTAGCCGGCGACGTTCTTGACCACGCGGCCGCCGGCCTTGATGATGCGGCCGTCGGCCTGGACGGCGCGTATCCCCAGGAGCAGGTCGCGGGCGGTGCCATAGGCGTGGCGAGAGGGACCGGAGGCGTTGACGGCCAGTATGCCGCCGATGGTGGCCTCCTGGGCTGATGGTGGGTCGAGGGCAAGGGATTGGCTGTGCTCGGCGAGGTGACGCTGGAAATCGGCCAGGGTCTTGCCGGCCTGAACGGTGGCGGTGACGTCAGAGGGTTCGTACTCCACAATCTGGTTGAGGCGGGAGAGGGAGAGGGCAATGTCGTAGCGGCGGGGGATGTTGCCCAGGCTCATGGTCGTGCCGCCGCCCCAGGGGATGACGGCTGCGTCTTCACGGCTGGCCAGGCGCATCACCTGGGCTACCTCTTCGACCGTCTCCGGCATGGCTACCACCTGAGGGATGACGCCGTCGACGGCGTAGCTGGCTGCTTCCTCCCGCGGGAAGACACGCTGGCTGTCCAGGGCGGACTCCAGCAGGTTGTGGAGAAGGCCTTCCTTTACCAAGACGCTATCCTTTTCCAGTCTAGATGCAAGCGTCGGGCCCCAGCGATTGGCTGACCGGACGCTGGCGGGAGGCGACCTCGCCGCTGCCGATGGCGGCGGGGAAGATCTTCCCCGGGTTGAAGCGCTGCTCCGACGCGAAAGCCACCTGAATGCGCCTCATGGCCTCCAGGTCGTCGTCGGAGAAGATCCAGCGCATGAAATCGCGCTTCTCCATGCCTACGCCGTGCTCGCCGGTGATGGTGCCGCCGGCGTCGACGCAGAGGCGCATTATCTCCGCGCCGGCCTCTAGCACCTTCTCGGCCTGGCCGGGCTGGGACTCGTCGAAGGCGATGTTGGGGTGGAGGTTGCCGTCGCCAGCATGGAAGACGTTGGCGATGAGGAAGCCGTACTTCTCGCCGACTTGGTAGACGCCGCGCAGTACCTGGGGCAGCTTGGTGCGAGGCACTGTGCCATCGAGGATGTAGTAGCTGGGGGCCAGGCGGCCCAGGGCTCCCAGGGCTTCCTTTCGCCCGGCCCAGAGGGCCTCTTGGTCGGCCGGCGTGAAGCCGATTCGCACCTCGCGAGCGCCTGCATTCTCACAGATAGCCCGTATGGCGTCTGCCTCCTCCCCCACGCTGTCCCGCCGGCCCTCGACCTCGATGAGGAGGACGGCACCGGCGTCGGGGGGGTAGCCGGCGTGCACGGCCTCCTCCACCACTCCCATGGTCAGCTTGTCGAGCATCTCCAAGGCGGCTGGCAGCATCCCCTTGGCGATGATGGCCGAGACGGCCTGGCTGGCCTGCTCCATCTCGTTGAAGATAGCCAGCAGAGTGACGGTGGCCTCCGGCAAGGGCAAGAGGCGCACGATGATCTTGGTGACGATGGCCAGGGTGCCCTCGGAGCCTATCACCAGGGTGCGCAGGTCGTAGCCGGGGCGGTCGGCGGTCTTGCCGCCCAGCCAGACGATCTGGCCGTCGGCCAGGACCACCTCCAGGCCCAGCACATGATTGGTGGTGACGCCGTAGGCGAGGCAGTGGGGGCCGCCGGCGTTCTCAGCTACGTTGCCGCCGAGGGTGCAGGCCTTCTGGCTGGAGGGATCGGGGGCGTAGTAGAGGCCGTAGGGGCTCAGGGCGGCGCTGAGGTCGAGGTTCACCAGGCCCGGCTCGACGACTGCGAGGCGATTCTCCGTATCGATCTCCAGGATGCGCTTCATGCGGGTCATCACCAGCATGATCCCGCCAGCGGCAGGAATGGCGCCGCCGCTGAGGCCGGTACCCGCCCCTCGGGCGACGACCGGCAGGCCACGACGGCGGGCCAGCTTGACTACCTGCGAGGCCTGCTCGGCGGTGGTGGGAAGAACGACGGCCTCAGGGAGGCTGCGCTCGATGGTGGCGTCGTACTCGTAGACCAGGAGGTCCTCTGGCGCATGAATGACGCCACCGCGGCCGACAATGGCCTGCAGTTCGCGGACGAGCTTGCGGTCAGTCATACTACATCCAGTCTAGCATTGGGCGGGGCTTGTCGCTACAGGAAGGGGTGGCTCTGGGCTACTCGCTGGCCCAGCCCTTGGCTCGCTCGACCGCTCTCTTCCAGCCCTGGTACAGCTCCTCGCGCTGGCTGGTCTGCATTCGGGGCTGGAACCGCTTGTCCACGCGCCATTTGCCGGCCAGCTCGTCCTGCCCCTGCCAGAAGCCCACGGCGAGGCCGGCCAGGTAGGCGGCACCGAGTGCAGTGGTCTCCGTGACCGCCGGGCGCACCACCTCTCGGCCGAGGATGTCGGCCTGAATCTGCATCAGGAGGTCGTTGGCGACGGCACCGCCGTCGACGCGCAGCTCCGGGAGGGTCAGGCCGCACTCGCTCTCCATCGTTTCGATGACATCGCGTGTCTGGAAGGCGATGGCCTCCAGGGTGGCTCGCACCAGGTGGGCGCGAGTGGTGCCGCGACTGATGCCGACGATGGCGCCGCGCGCCAGGGGGTCCCAGTGGGGGGCGCCCAGGCCGACGAAGGCGGGCACCACGTAGACACCCTCGCTGGAGGGGACGCTGGCGGCAACCGCCTCGCTCTCGGCGGCGGTGGCTATCAGGCCGAGGCCGTCTCGCAGCCACTGCACGGCGGCGCCGCCGATGAAGATGCTGCCCTCGAGGGCGTACTCAACGCCCTGGCCGAGGCCCCAGGCGATGGTGGTGACGAGGGAGGAGCCGAGGGGGAGGCTATCGTGGCCGACGTTCATCAGGACGAAGCAGCCGGTGCCGTAGGTGTTCTTGCCCATGCCCACCTGAAAGCAGGCCTGGCCGAAGAGGGCGGCCTGCTGGTCGCCGGCAATGCCAGCGATGGGGAGGGCTGCTCCCAGAAGGGATGGCGCGCTCTCTCCGAAGACGCCACAGGAGGGAAGAACGGCCGGCAGGAGTGAGGAAGGAACGGCCAGCTCTGCCAGGATGTCTTCGTCCCAGGCAAGGCTGGATATGTTGAACATTAGGGTTCGCGAGGCGTTTGTGTAGTCGGTGGCGTGGACGCGGCCGCCCGTCAGCTTGTGGAGGAGCCAGGAGTCCACGGTGCCGAACAGGAGGTCGCCCCTTTCGGCGCTGGCGCGAGCGCCGGGGATGTTGTCGAGCATCCAGGCGACCTTGGTGCCCGAGAAGTAGGGGTCGATGACCAGCCCCGTCTTCTGGCGGAAGGAGGGCTCCAGGCCCCGCGCCTTGAGCTCCTGGCAGAGGGGGGCCGTGCGGCGGCACTGCCAGACGATGGCGTTGGCCAGCGGCTCGCCGGTCTGCCGATTCCAGAGGATGGTGGTCTCGCGCTGGTTGGTTATGCCGATAGCGGCAACCTGGGAGGCGCGGGCGCCAGCCGCTGCCAGAGCCTCTCGCGCGGAGGCAAGCTGCGACTGCCAGATATCCCGGGGGTCGTGTTCGACCCAGCCGCTCTGGGGATAGATCTGGCGGATGGGGTGACCAGCGCTGGCCACAGGCTGGCCCTGGCGGTCGAAGAGGATGGCGCGCGAGCTGGTGGTTCCCTGGTCGAGAGCGAGGACGTATTCGGGCAAAGGCGGCCTCCTATCTGGCGCTCAGGTATGTATGGTAGCACGCGCCTGCGCGGCTGGGAACAGCGACCGATGCGATGATTGACTGGCTCACCACCGCTGGGTGAACTCCCTAACCCTGCGGGATGAATCCCGCAGCACCAGGTTTTCGACTCTGGGAAGCCGCGGGTTTCTCCGCCAGAGGCGGATCCGCCTTCGGCGGAAACCCGCGGGACGGTCCGAAGACGCCTACTCGCCAACCCCTACCCACCAACCCCTACCCACCAAGAATGAATCAGTCACGTGCTATAATGATGCTGCCTGCCATGACCACTGCTGCTACCCTAGCGGATATCCTTGACGCCCACACTAAAGAGGGCGAGCTGTACGAGCG
>CAZEJO010000035.1:0-19846 GCA_964512285.1 uncultured Dehalococcoidia bacterium
ACGATGCGCACCAGTTCTCGCTTGGCGGTAGTGCGGCGACAGGCCACGCAGGTGCGCTGAGGGATGTGGCGGGGCCTGGGCTTGTCGACAACTTTGGCCGTTGTACTCATGGCTTCTGAGACGAGGACACCTCTAGTCTGGTGGCTGCTCGAGTCCCTCTTCCTCCAGTCCCTCTTCCTCCAGTCCCTCTTCCCCCAGTCCCTCTTCCTCTAGTTCCTCTTCCTCTAGTTCCTCTTCCAGGCGGGGCCGGCGAGCTTTCTTGACCTTCTTAACCTTGCCTTCCGGTTTCAGCTCTTTCTGCGCTGCGCCCTTGCGGCCCTTGGCTCGTTTGCCCTTGGCCGGGCCGCGGTCGCTGGCTCCGACCTGGACTTCTTCAGCGAAGCGGATATGAGGCTTCTCCGGAGCCACCGCCGGCGCTTCCTCGGCGACAGCCACTTCCGGCTCTTCGCTGGGGGCGGGTGTCTCCTCTGCAGACGCCACCTCCTCGGCGGCTGGCTCTTCGCTGGGCGCCACCGGCTCCTCCGCAGGCGCCACCTCCTCGGCGACGGGCTCGGCAGGAGCCTCTTCCACCACGGTCGCCGGCAGGCCGGTCTCCTGTACCGACGATTCGCTCCTGATGTCGATGCGCCAGCCGGTGAGCTTGGCCGCCAAGCGGGCGTTCTGGCCCTCCTTGCCGATGGCAAGCGATAGCTGGCGGTCGGGCACTATCACCGAGGCGGTGTTGTCTTCCTCGCTGGTGCTGACGCCGGTCACCTGGGCGGGGCTGAGGGCGTTGGCGACGAAGCGGGCCGGGTCGGGGTCCCACTGCACTACATCGATGCGCTCACCGTTGAGTTCGTTGACGATGTTCTGAATGCGGATGCCGCGCAGGCCAACGCAGGAGCCCACTGGATCGACACCGTCCTGCTGGGTGGCGACGGCTACTTTGCTGCGATAGCCGGGCTCGCGGGCGATGGACCTGATCTCCACTACGCCCTTATAGATCTCCGGCACCTCCAGCTCGAACAGGCGCTTCAGGAGGTTCTTATGGGTGCGGGAGAGGATTAGCTGGGGCCCTCTGTTGGACCTGTGCACCTCCACTAGGTAGAATTTCATGCGCTGTCCTGGTCGATAGTGCTCGGATCGCACCTGCTCGGTGGGAGGCAGGATGCCCTCCGTCTTGCCGAGGTCGACGATGACGTGCCTGGCGTCCACTCGCTGGATGAGGCCGGACACGATATCGCCCTCGCGGTTGGAGAACTCTTCGTAGACCATCTCTCGCTCGGCCTCGCGCAGGCGCTGCAGAACGACCTGCTTGGCGGTCTGGGCGGCGATACGGCCGGCGTTGGCTGGCGTCACCTCGAACTCCATGATCTCGCCAAGCTCGATGTCGGGCTTGAGACGGCGGGCTTCATCCAGGGCGATATCCACTCGGGGGTCCTCTACCTCTTCCACCACGGCCTTCTGGGCGTAGACGTTCACGTTGCCGCTGTTGCGGTCGATCCTCACCACGATGTTGCCGGTGGCCTCGCTGTCTTTCTTATAGGCTGAAGCCAGGGCGGTCTCCACCGCCTGGAGGACCACCTCCTTGGGCAGGTTCTTCTCGGCCGCTATTTGCGTTATGGCGATCAAGAAATCGCTCTTCATCGCTTTCAGCACTCCCGGCCCCCGCAAAGGGTACCCTGAGCCAACAAAAAAGTGGGACGGAACCCACTTTCCTAGGGAACTATAGCACTTTCGCGGGTACGGCGCAAGGCTGACCGTATGCGAGGGTTGGGGAGAAAAGGGCTTATGGCTGCTTCAGTAGCTCTTGAAGCCGCGCGACCGCTTCGCTCAGGGGCAGGAGCGTGCTTTCCTTCTCGCTGCGCCGCTTCAGCTCCACGCTCTCCTTCTCCAGGGTGCGGGGGCTGACGGTGAGGCGCAGCGGCATGCCCAGGAGGTCGGCATCGTTGAACTTGACGCCGGGGGACTCGTCGCGGTCGTCGTAGAGGACGGAGATGCCTGCCTGCTGGAGCTGTTCGTACAGGCGCTCGCAGGTCTGGACGACGTCCGGGCGGTCCATGCTCAGGGCGACCAGGTGGGTGTCATAGGGTGCAAGCTGGGGCGGCCAGATGATGCCCTGCTTGTCGTGGCTGGCTTCTACGATGCCTGCCAGGAGCCTGCCGGTGCCGATGCCGTAGGTGCCCATCACAGCCGGCTTGGCCACGCCGTCGTGGTCGAGGAAGGTGGCGCCCAGCTTCTCGCTGTAGACGGTACCCAGCTTGAAGACGTGGCCCATCTCAATGGCCCGCCGCATGGTGAGGGGCGAGCCGCAGCGGGGGCAGACGTTGCCCTCCTGGGCCAGGGCGATGTCGGTCACGATGTCGGCTGTCCAGTCGCGGCCGTAGTTGAGGTTGCGCAGGTGGGCGTCGGGCTTGTTGGCGCCACCCACCAGGTTGGGCGAGGAGGGCACAGCGTCATCTGCCACCACTTTGACGTTCTTCAGCCCGATGGGCGATGCGTAGCCGGCCACCAGTCCGGCGGCGGTGAGCTCGGCGTCATCCATCATGTGCAGATCGACGGCACCCAGGGCGTTGCGCAGCTTGGTCTCGTTTACCTCCATGTCGCCGCGAATGGCCACGAAGGCCGGCTGGCCGTCAGCGGCGTAGAAGACGGCCTTAAGGGTCTTCGCCGGCGGTATGTTCAGAAAAGCCGAGAGGTCCTCGATGCTCTTGATGCCCGGCGTGGCCACTTCCTCGACGGCCTGGAGCGGCTCATCGGCGGCGGGCGGCTTGCGGAACTCGGCCTTCTCGGTGTTGGCGGCGTAGTCGCAGCTGGAGCAGAGCATTACCTGGTCTTCGCCGCTGTCGCAGAAGAACATGAACTCCCAGGAGTCCTTGCCACCGATGGCTCCCGAGTCAGCTTCCACGATGCTGGTGGGCACACCGCAGCGGTCGAAGATATTCTGGTAGGCACGCAGCATCTTGCGGCAGCTCTCGTCCAGCCCCTCCCAGTCGACGTCGAAGCTGTAGAGGTCCTTCATGGTGAACTCGCGGACGCGGATGAGGCCGCCGCGAGGACGCGCCTCGTCGCGGAACTTGACCTGGATCTGGTAGGGCATGAGGGGCAGCTCGCGGTAGCTCTGCACCTGGCGCTTGAACAGGTCGACGATGATCTCCTCGTGCGTGGGGCCGAGGACGAAGCGGCGCTCCCGCTTGTCGGTGATGCGGAAGAAGAC
Source organism: uncultured Dehalococcoidia bacterium (assembly GCA_964512285.1). Taxonomy (GTDB): domain Bacteria; phylum Chloroflexota; class Dehalococcoidia; order SM23-28-2; family SM23-28-2; genus SM23-28-2. The sequence continues at coordinate 3,197 of CAZEJO010000035.1, forward strand.
ATCGGCCATAGTCTGGTCGCGGCCGGAGGCCTCCCACAGTTCTATGGGCAGAAGCGCTGGCATGAAGAGCTCCTCGCCGCCGGCGGCGTCCATCTCCTCGCGGATGATCTGCTCGATCTTGCGCAGGACCTGCCAGCCCAGGGGCAGGTAGGTGTAGATGCCAGCCGCTAGCTGCTGGACGAGGCCCGCCCGCAGGAGGAGCTGATGGCTGGGCGTCTCCGCCTCAGCGGGCACCTGCCGCAACGTCTTACCGAAGTGGTGAGAGAGGCGCATGATAATTCCCTCCGCTGAGAAGGAGAATAGGGCAGGCGGCCTACGGGGGTCAAGGGGCAGCGGCTTCGGATCAGGGGGCGCGTGTCACGATTCGGGAGAGCCGCAGGCCCAGCAGGGCCAGGGCCAGCCCGCCCACGAGGGCGGTGCCCAGGCTAAGGAAAAGGCCCGCTTCGTCCTTGGCTCCCGCCGCCGGCACGAGGACGCCGCCGCCAGCGCCGCCAACGATGGCCAGAGGTAACGCTACTAGCACCCCTCGGCCGCGGCGGATCAGGGCGAGCGCCAGCCAGGGTATGAAGCCCAGGATGGCCCACATGATGAACAGCAGGGCGAGGAAGATGATATCCAGATCCACGGGCATTGGTCAGGAGGCGGCCCACTTCTCGGCGATGACCTTTTGCCCCTCTTCGACCAGGGCGGACAGGTAGTCCTTCTCCTCCACCACTCGCACCACCTCGCCGCTGCGGAAGAGGGCGCCTTTGCCCTTGCCGGCGGCGATGCCTACGTCGGCGTCCTTGGCCTCGCCGGGGCCGTTGACCACGCAGCCCATGACGGCGACAATGATGGGCTTGCCCAGCTTCTGGAAGTGCTCCTCCACCTGGTTTGCCAGGGAGATGATGTCCGCCTCCATGCGGCCGCAGGTGGGGCAGGAGATGAGGGTCGGGCCGCGCTGGCGCAGGTTCAGGGCTCTCAGGATGTCGTAGGCGATCGGTATCTCTTCTTTGGGGTTGGCGGTCAGGGAGACACGAATGGTGTCGCCGATGCCCTCGGTCAGGAGGAGAGCGATGCCGATGGCGTTCCGTATCGACGCGCTGCGAGTCGTACCGGCCTCGGTGACGCCGATGTGCAAGGCGTAGGGGGTGAGGCGGGCGATCTCGCGATAGGCGGCCACGGTGGTGGGCACATCGAAGGCCTTGAGGGAGACCTTGATCAGGTCGAAGTCCATCTCCTCCAGGAGGCGGATCTCCCACATGGCGGCGTCTACCATGCGCCGCCACTTGGGTGGCGGTGGCTCCCCTTCGGCCAGGGCCGGCAGGGGCGGCAGGCTGCCCTCGTTGACCCCCACGCGGATGGGTACCTGACGCTCTTTGGCTGCTCGCACCACCGTTCGCACCTTCTGGGGGTCGCGGATGTTGCCGGGGTTCAAGCGCAGGCCGTGGACGCCCGCCTTCAGGGAAGCCATCGCCAGGCGGTAGTCGTAGTGGATGTCGGCGATGACGGGCAGCGGCGAGTGGGCGACGATCTCCGGCACGGCGGCGGCAGCATGGCGGTCGGGCACGGCGACGCGGATGATCTCGCAGCCCAGCTCGGCTAGCTCGTAGGTCTGGCGAAGGGTGGCCTGGGCGTCGGCGGTACTGGTGTTGGTCATCGACTGGACGATGATGGGAGCGTCGCCGCCAACCTGGACACTGCCCACCCAGACAGGCTTGGACTGGCGGCGGCGTATTTGCATCATCGGAAGAGGCTCTCGCCCCGCAGGACCCGCAGCACGTCGAAGTAGGTGATGACGATGGCGAGGGCGATGATCAGGGTGAGGCCAATGAAGTGCACCAGGGCCTCCTTCTCGGGGGCGACACGCTTGCCCCGCCTGGCGACCTCCAGCAGCACGAACATGATACGGCCGCCGTCCAGCATGGGCAGAGGCAGGATGTTGATGATGGCCAGGTTGATGCTCAGAAGGGCGGCGAAATCCAGCAGGGGCCGATATCCCTCGTCCTCCACCACTTCGCCGGTGAGCTGTGCTATGCCCACCGGCCCGGCCACTTGTGGTGTGCCGCCTCCCTTGAACCAGGAGATGAACTCGTTGCGGGCGAGGGCCAGGACCTGGAAGGTCGTATCAATGCTCTTGGGGAAGGCTTCCCATATGGGGAAGGACTCTGATTCGGTCATTCCGGGATAGAGGGCAGCTATCATGATGCCGGTGGGACCCTGACGCTGCTCTTTACCCTCCTCATCGGTGTAGGTGGGGGCAGACCAGCGAGCGTAGACAGGGACCTCTATGAGTTCGGCCTCGCGCCTGACCAGCATGGTCACGGTCTCGCCCAGATTGAGGCGGATCTGGGTTCCTACCTCCTGGGTGTTGCGCACCTCGTGGCCGTTGATGGCGAATATGACGTCGCCCTCCCGAAGGCCGGCCTCCTGGGCGGGGGAGTTATCCATGACCTGAGCGATCTGGGTCAGGCCGATGGGCACGTCGCGGGCGATCATGAAGCTGATGGTGAACAGGATGAAGGGCAGGGCAAAGTTCATGGCAGAGCCGGCGGCGAGGACGATCAGGCGGGCCCAGGCGGGCTTGGCTGCCAGGCTGGCGGGGTCGCTGGGGTCCTCCTCTCCCAGCATGCGGCAGAAGCCTCCCAAGGGGATGAGGTTGATGGAGTAGATTGTGCCGCGGAATTCCTTGCCCCATATGCGGGGCGGATAGCCCAGGCCGGCCTCCACCACCCGCACGCCAGTGAGCTTGGCGGCAACAAAATGCCCTGCCTCATGGGCGATGATGAGGCCAATGAGGATACCAGCGAAGGGCAGGATCGCTTGCAGGAACATGGTTAGGCCTTGGCTCTGAGCCAGTCTTCCGCCCACTGGCGGGCCCAGGTGTCAGCAGCCAGCACCTCCTCCAGGCTGGGATCGGATACCGACGGGTGGGCGGAAAGAGTGGCCTCTATCACCTTAGCGATGTCCAAAAACGTGATGTGGCCGGCCAGGAAGTGGTCGACCGCCACCTCGTCGGCGGCGGCCATGACGGTGGGAAGTACGCCGCCGCGGCGACCAGCCTCCAGGGCCAGACCCAGGCAGGGAAAACGCCGCAGGTCGGGCTGGGAGAAAGCCAGAGAGCCAAGGTGGCCGAGATCGAGCCGCTTCGGCCTGCTGGTCGGCAGGCGCTGGGGGTGTGTCAGAGCGCACTGAATTGGCAATCGCATGTCAGGCATCCCCAACTGGGCCTTGATCGACCCGTCGCAGAACTCCACCAGAGAGTGAATGATGCTCTCCCGGTGGAGCACCACTTCGATTTTATCAAAGGGCACACCGAACAGCCAATGAGCCTCGATGGCTTCCAGGCCCTTGTTGAGGAGTGTGGCGCTGTCCACTGTTATCTTGTGGCCCATCTGCCAAGTAGGATGACGCAGGGCCTGCTCGGGTGTTACACGCTCCAGTTCGTCCAGCGGCCTGTCGCGGAAGGCCCCGCCGGAGCCGGTGAGGATGATGCGGGCGATGTTCTTACGGTCTTCTCCCCAGAGGCACTGCCAGATGGCGCTGTGCTCGCTGTCCACCGGTCGCAGATCGGCTTCGTGACGGCGGGCCTCGGCCACCACGAGGTGGCCGGCCATCACCAGCACCTCCTTGTTGGCCAGGGCCACCGCCTTGCCAGCTCTGGCCGCGGCCAGGGTGGGCAGGAGGCCAGCCTTGCCGGCTGTGGCCACCACCACGATGTCAACATCGGGGTGGGAGGCCATCTCCTCCATAGGCGTCCAGCGGGCGCGGATAGCGCCTCTGGTGGTCTTCTGGCGGAGGTAGTCGGCCTCGCGATCGGCCCAGAGGAGCTGGGGGGAGAACGCCCTGGCTTGCTCCTCCAGGAGGGTGACGTTGTGGCCGGCGGCCAGCGCCACTACGCGGAAGCGAGGACGGAGCTCTTCGACGACCTCCAGTGTCTGGCGGCCGATGGAGCCGGTGGAACCAAGGATAGCAAGACCCGTCATAGAGTCACCTGTAGCGCTTAGTCCTCCAAGGGGATGCGCCATTCCTCCTTTTCTAGAAGGCGTGGCGAAATGCCCTCGGTACTGGACTTACCAATCGGCATCGGCACTATACTACCACTCCTTTTGCCTCGATGGTTAGGGGGCTCACCCGTCGCGGCTATTTTCGGCGCGTCCCTGCAGGAGGGCTAGCTGGGCCTGCAAGAGATCGATCTGCTGCTTCTGGATGGTCAGCAGGTCGTTCCACTGCCTCTCCCGAAGTTCGTCCAGCTTCTGATGTATCTGCTGTATCTCGATCTCCGCCTTAACGTTGATCTCGTAGTCGTGCTCGGCGCGGAGGCGGTCGCGGTCCTCCTGTCGATTCTGGCTCATCATGATGACCGGCGCCTGGATGGCGGCGAGCATGGACAGAAAGAGATTTAGGAGGATGTAGGGATACTTGTCCCAGTGGTGGATGAAGGCGAGGGTGTTCAACAGGACCCAAATGCCTATGGTAAGGCCGAAGGCGAAGATGAAGCCCCAGCTCCCAGCGACATCGGCTAGTTTGTCGGAGACCCGCTGGCCGAAGGTGAGCTGTTCTTCATGGAGGACAGCGACGTTCTTGCTGACCCGCTCGCGACGGCGGATCTTGTCGAGGATCTGCTTCTCGATCTGTGCGGCCCTTTTTCCCCAGGTGCGGACGTACTCGCTTTCGCTGTCAAGCTGCCGTAACATGGGGCCACCTCCTTAGAACCTCATCTATCCCATCCCGACCTCGATCACAAACCTGGCGTAGTAGTATACCACCGGCGCCACGAACAGGACGCTGTCCAGGCGATCGAGAACGCCGCCGTGGCCGGGCACCAGGACGCCCGCATCCTTGACGCCGGCGCCTCGCTTGATCAGCGACTCCGCCAGGTCGCCCAACTGGGCGGCCACGGGCACCAGGACGGCCAGCGGAATGAGGGGCCAGGCGTCGACTCGCAGGCCGAGGGCGTAGTTGAGGAGCACCAGGCCCAAGGCGCCGAAGAGGATGCCCCCCAGTGCGCCCTCTACCGTCTTGCCGGGGCTGATGCGCGGCACGAGCTTGGTGCGGCCGATGGCTCTCCCCACAAAGTAGGCGCTGGTGTCGTTGGCGAAGGTGGCGAAGACGGCCAGGTACACCCAGTCCTGGCCGTTGTCGAGCTGGCGCAGGAGCACCAGGTGGCTGCCCAGCCAGCCGATGTAGAGGACGCCACCCATGCTGTGAAGCCAGTCGGGCAGGGCCCGCTCGCGGTCGCCTCTGAGCATGAGCCAGAGGAAGGGGAGAATGGTGGCAAGGGCCAGAGCGCCCGCCCACCAGTCGCCGCCATGGTGAGCCGCCGCTACCAGCAGGGCGGTGAAGGACGCGCCCATCAGGCCCAGGGGTCGCTGGTTCAACAGCCGCGGCAGCCGTACAGGGCTGATGGCGGCCAGGGGATTCTCCAACAGCGTCGCATTCGTCGGCGCGGGTGCCACGGCAGCGTAGAACTCCAGGGCGGCGATGAACAGCAGGATGCCCAGGACGACGGAGAACCAGGCGCCGCCGGCCCAGATGACGGCAAGGATAGCGGGCACGCCGATGACGGCGGTGGCGACCCGTTGCGGAAGCATTAGCGCTTTCGGGAGTTTTTGGAGGGGCTTCGCCGCTTGCTGGGCAGGTCTGCGTCTTCGGGAAGGATGCCGCCGAAGCGGCGCTTGCGCTGGCTGTACGCCAGAAGGGCCTGGTCGATGTTCTCGCTGTCGAAGTCGGGCCAGTACACTTCGGTGGCGTGGAACTCGGCGTAAGCCCCCTGCCAAAGGAGGAAATTGGATACGCGCATCTCGCCCGCCGTGCGGATGATGAGATCAGGGTCGGGGATGTCGGCGGTATACAGATAAGAGGAGAACACGCCTTCGTCGAGTTCGTCTGGGGACATGCCGTTGGTCATAAGGCGGCGGGCAGCGTCCAGGATCTCCGCCCGGCCGCCGTAGTTGAAAGCGATGCACACGGTCATGCGGTCGTTGTTCTTAGTGAGTTCGATGGCATCGAGGACCTGCTGTTGGAGCCTGGGTGAGAGGTCGTCCAGGCGACCCAGGTGGATCAGGCGGATGCCGTTCTCGTGGAGGTGCTGGGTCTCTCTCTTGATGACCCGGCCGAGAATGCGCATGAGGCCCTGGACTTCCGGGCGCGGCCGATTCCAGTTCTCGGTGGAGAAGGCGTAGAGGGTGAGGTACTTGACGTCGTAGTCGGCAAAGCGCTCGATGACTTGGCGAATGTTCTCGGTGCCAGCGCGATGGCCGGCCATGCGGGACAAGCCTTGCTGGCGAGCCCAGCGGCCATTGCCGTCCATGATGATGGCCACGTGGTTCGGCACGCATGTCAGGGAAAGGGGGGGTGCCTTTTGGACGGGTTCTACAGCCATAACCTTCATTCCACCGTTACCAAACGCACAAGGATAACGCTCGGTTTCGCTGCAGGCGTCGCCTGAGTCGTCTAGACTGCCAGCAGCTCCGCCTCCTTCTCCTCGCCCACCCGCTCGACTTCCTGGATGAAGCTGTCGGTTAGCTTCTGGAGCTCTTCCTGGGCTAGATACTGGGCGTCCTCGGAGATCTCCTTTTCTTTCTGCAGGCGACGCAGCTCGTCGTGGCGGTCGCGGCGTACGTTACGGACACCCACCCGTCCCTCCTCCACTTTCTTGTGCACCACCTTGACCAGCTCCTTGCGCCTCTCCTCAGTGAGTTGGGGGATCGCCAGGCGGATGGTATTGCCGTCATTGTTGGGGTTGAGCCCCAGATCTGACTTGAGTATGGCCTTCTCGATGGCGCCCAGGCTCTGCTGGTCCCAGGGCTGGATGGTGAGCAGGCGAGGCTCCGGGACGCTGATAGTGGCAAGCTGGTTCAGGGGTGTGGGAGCACCATAGTATTCCACCCGCAGGTGCTCTATCAGACCCGGGTGAGCGCGGCCGGTGCGAATGGTGGCCAGTTCCTTGCGCAGGGCCTCTACCGCTTTGCTCATGCGGTCTTTGGCATCGGCCAGGACGTCGTCTATCATTGCTCACCTCCCGGTGCCAGAGCGGTCTCGTTTTGGGCCACCAGCGTACCTATCTTCTCGCCGCAGGCCGCCCGCGAAATGCTATTGGGCGCTCGCACGTCGAAAACGATGATGGGGAGGTTGTTGTCCATGCACAGGGAGAGGGCGGTGCTATCTATGACCTCCAGACGACGGCTGAGGGCTTCCATGTAGCTGAGCGTCTGGAAACGGCGGGCGCTGGCAACCTTGGCGGGGTCGGCATCGTAGACGCCGTCCACCTTGTTCTTGGCCATGAGCAGAACGTCCGCGTCGATCTCGACAGCCCGCAGGGCGGCTGCTGTGTCGGTCGTCATGTAGGGATTGCCCGTGCCGGCGGCGAAGATCACCACTCGGCCCTTCTCCAAGTGGCGAATGGCCCGGCGGCGAATATAGGATTCGGCCACCGCCTGAACGGTGATGGCCGACTGGGTGCGCACGGTGAGGCCGATCCTCTCCAGGGCGTCCTGGAGGGCGAGAGCATTGATGACAGTAGCCAGCATGCCAGCGTAGTCGGCGGTGGCCCGATCCATGCCGGCGGCGCTGGCATCGGAGCCGCGGAAGATGTTGCCGCCGCCTACCACAACCGCTGTCTCGATGCCCATATCCAGCACATTCTTGATCTCGTCGGCGATGAGGGCCAGGGTGGTGGAGTCTATGCCGTAACTCTGGTCACCCATGAGGGCTTCACCGCTGAGCTTCAGGAGGATGCGGTTGTAAGGTGCCGTGGCCACGGGCCACCTACCTTTAGCGCCCTAGGTGAAAGCGGGCAAAGCGGCGCACTTTGATATTTTCGCCGGTTTTGGCTATGGTGTCGTTGATCAGGTCTTGAATGGTGCGGCCGGGGTCTCTGATGAAGGGCTGGGTTAGCAGGCAGAGCTCCTCGGGGTTGCCGTCGCTGTCTGCTGGTAGTTCGTCGGAGGCGATGTGCTGGGGGTCGGTGGCTGCCACCTGCATCGCCAGTTCGTGGGCCAAGGCCCGAAACTCGTCGGTGCGGGCCACGAAGTCGGTCTGGCAATTCAGCTCCACCAGAGCACCCAGGCGTCCGTCGGGGTGGATGTAGGCCTCCACCAAGCCCTGCCGTGTCTCTTGGGCGGCCTTCTTTTCGGCTATGGCAATGCCCCGCTTGCGCAGGATCTCTTTGGCCTTGTCTAGCTCTCCCCCGGTTTCTTCGAGGGCCTTCTTGCAATCCAACATCCCTGCGCCGGTTAGGTCGCGCAGTTTCTTGACGGTCTCGGCGGAAATGGCCATCGTATCTCGTCCTCGGCTTGTTGTGCTATTCGCTGGCTACTTCTTTTTCCTGCTGTCGTCTGATTCGGGCGGCGACTCGGCTTCCTCTTCAGGCTGTTGCTCTTCGGACTCAGCCACCGCCTCTGGCTCCGGCTCCGGCTCTTCCGGCTCGGCTGCCGCTTCGGGTTGTTGTTCCTCTGGCTCGGCCGCTGCCTCTGGCTCTGGTTCTTCCCGCTTGGCCGCCGCTTCGGGCTGTTGCTCCTCGGGCTCGGCCATGTATGCGGGTGCAGGTTCGTCGGGAGAGGCCACGTAGCCCGTCTCCTGGAAGGCTCCCACGTCCACTGCCTCCAGGGCCTCCTTGGCAGCGAACTCGCGGGCGGCCAGGCCCTCTAGGATGGCATCGGCTATGCGGCTGGTCACAAGCTTGATGGCCCGAATGGCATCGTCGTTGGACGGGATGGGATAGTCGATCTCGTCAGGGTTGCAGTTGGTGTCCACCATGGCCACGATGGGTGTGTCCATGCGGACGGCCTCGGCCACGGCGATGCTCTCCTTGAAGGGGTCGACCAGGTACAAGGCGCCGGGTAGTTTGGTCATCTCTTTGATGCCCACCAAGTGGCGATTAAGGCGGGCAATCTCCTTCTCCACCCTGAGGGCCTCTTTCTTGAGCATGCGTTCGAACTCGCCCCGCTCGCGGGCATCCTCCAGGCGCACCAGGTGGTCGATGCGGCTCTGGATGGTGGCGAAGTTGGTGAGGGTGCCCCCCAGCCAGCGACTGCTGACGTAGGGCATGAAGCACCGCTTGGCCTCGGTCTCAATAGTCTCCTGGGCCTGCTTCTTGGTGCCGACGAAGAGGATGGCTTCTCCCTGGGCCGCCACGTCCCGCACGAACTCGCAGGCCCTCTCAAGGCGCCCCACCGTCTGCTGAAGGTCGATGATGTGGATGCCGTTGCGCTCGCTGAAGATGAAGGGCTGCATCTTGGGGTTCCAACGGCGGGTCTGATGGCCGAAGTGCACTCCGGCTTCAAGCAGCGCCTTCATAGAGACGGGACTAGTCAAAAGCCTTCTGTCCTCCTTGAGTTTTGTTATCGGTCGGGTATTCGGCTGAAAGTATAGCATAGGCGTATGGACGGGGCAACGGCGTCCGGTAGGGAGATGTGGCCTGCTCGGCCGTGGCGCAGATGTCACGTTCTTGCTTCAAAGGCGTCTTTCTTGTAGCATTCTTGTTGGGTTTTCGCGCCGACAGGAGGTTTGACTTGCCCATCTACGAATACCAGTGCGGCCAGTGCCAACATCAATACGAGAAGAAGGAAGGATTTGACGCTCCAGCGGAGCAGGCATGCCCCGTGTGCGGCGGGCTGGCGCGACGGCTTCTCCATGCGCCCGGCATTGTGTTCAAGGGGTCGGGCTTCTACGTCACCGATAACCGCAAGAATCACGAGTGGGAATCCGCTGAAAGGGAGACCAAGAACGAGAAGCCGACGCCTGAAGGTACATCAGAGGTCTCTGCCAAGAAGTAGGCGGCGGTGCGAGCGGTCATCCAGCGGGTCAGCCATGCCTCGGTGACAGTGGCCGGGGAGCGACTGGCCGAGATAGGGCAAGGGCTGGTGGTGCTCCTGGGAGTGGCTGCGGGGGACACCGCTGAGGATGCCCACAAGCTAGCCAGAAAGACGGCCGAGCTACGCATCTTCTCCGATGCGGACGGCCGTTTCAATTTATCCCTCGTGGACGTGGGTGGTGAGGCCCTGGTGGTGAGCCAGTTCACCCTTTTGGCCGACACTCGTAAGGGGAGACGGCCCAGCTTCAGCCGCGCGGCACCGCCAGAGGAGGCTGAGCCTTTGGTGGAGACGTTTGCGGCGGCTCTGCGGGAAACAGGCGTCGAGGTGGGAATGGGCCGCTTTGGGGCTCGCATGCTGGTGGAGATCCACAATCAGGGGCCGGTGACCATCGTTCTCGATAGCGAGGAGTTGGAGCGCCCGCGAAGAGGCTAGACGGGCATTTCGCTCCAGTCATATACTGGTCTTGATTTGACTTCCTTCAAGCTTTCGCGCCTTTTCCTTTTGGGTCTTCTGACGCTGGAGCTTCTGGCTCTGGTGAGCCTGGGGTCGCTCCGGTTGGGGAGGCTTTTAATCGCCGGCGACGATGCCTCGGCGGGCTCAGCGCTCGGCATGAGTGTGTCTGTCGTGGCGCCCAAGCCTGCGGCGGCGCTCGACGAATCAGACCTTCATCTGCAACCCCTCCTGCGGCTGCTGGCGGAGAGGGCAGAGGAGCCCACGCCAGAGCCTACGCCTGCTGGCCCGACGTTGGAGGAGCTGGGGGCGTTGGAGCTGGCGACGGCTACCCCACCGGCGGGCGTGGCTTTTGAGGAGGACGAGCGCTGGATCGCCGTCAACCTGACCACCCAGCGGGCGATGGCCTTCGTCGGCGCGCAGCCGGTGCGGGTCGCTCTGGTAACGACGGGGATGCCCGGCTGGGAGACGCCCACCGGTGACTTCCGCGTCTATCAGCGGGTTGAGAATGAGACTATGGACTCCGAGGGTCTTGGCATTCCTATAGACTCGCCGGATGGCTGGTATGTGGACAATGTCCTGTACACGCAGTACGTCTTCAGCGGCATTACGCTGCACTATAACTACTGGCGCCCTCAGAGTTACTTCGGCAACATTCCCTCCAGCCACGGCTGCGTGGGCTTGGGCTACGGCGACGCCAAGTTCTTCTGGGACTTCGCCGGCATCGGCACGCGGGTGGTGATATACGAGGAGGGGCCGGATTCTGAGCAGGGCCTGTAGTCTGAGGCCCTACACTTGCAGGCTCATGTCAAGGGCCCTGGTTCCCCGTGTGTGATTGCGGGGGCTTATGACCCGGCCGGCTGGACAGATTCCTCCGCTGGCTTCTGAACAGTGGTCGTCTGCACTACCCTTGTCCCGGTCAAGATATCGTGCCAGCCGCGACGGTCACGATCCCAGATCGACCACAGATAGCCGAGGCCGAAGCAGGCGAGGCTGAGACCGGCAGCGATAGCCCGTGTGAGCCCTCGAATAGCTCCTGGCGGAGTCTCCCTATCGGCCCGGATTATCCTGATGCCGAAGGGAAACTTGCCGATGGACACCCCGGTGGCGTTGACGGCCCAAACGTATAGGAACCAGGCCGCAAGGATGAGGGGGGCCACCGCGTCCGAAGATGGGCGGTCTCCCTCCGGGATGGACACCTGGGCGAGAGCGAGTGTGCAGGGGATGGTGGCGACCAATACCCATCCATCAATGACGAAAGCGAACAGGCGTCGCCAGCGGTCGGCACGGATCAACTCGATAACAGGCTCCTGGGCGGCGGGCCTCTGCGCTTCGTCTGTGGCTGATTCGACTGGGGACGTGGCCAGACGAGGGCGCAGGGCCCAGAGGAATCCTTCGGCGTCCTCCAAATCCAGCAGCAGCCACCATGGGCCGGCGGGGCGGCCTCGCCACCACGATTTCCATCGCGCCAGGCCTCTGGCTGGCGGCTCGTCAATCCTCAGCTTGATCAGGTCGTGCTCCTGGCGGACCTGAGCAATGCGGGCATAGGGCACAACGGCGGCGCGGTATCCCCAGCGGACCCACCTGAGACTGTTGTCGCCCACTTCGACGTAGGTGTTTCTAGAGCGGTGCAGATGGAAGAGGGTGAAAGCTAGCCCGATCACCATGGGGATAGCGTACTCCGGATTTCCGAAGGCACCCAAGAGTCCTATCAGGTCAATGATGATGGCGAACAGGACCCCGAGCATCAGTAGGTAAGGAACCCAGCGGTAAGGGTCTTTGATCTTGTAGCGTGACACGGATTGCGAACTCCTGGAAGAATAGACTCGGCAGGCAGGCCCGGTGTTACACGCAGAGGAACAGGGTCAGTGCGACGGTTTCTTTCGAGATGTGCTTATAGTCACAGGAGGCGGTTCAGGAGATGCTGGCCTCTATCTCCAGGCTCATGTCCAGAGCCCTGGCCGAGTGGGTTATGGCTCCCACCGAGATGTAGTCGACGCCCGTCTCCGCCACCTGTCGCACGTTATCCAGGCTTATCCCGCCTGACGCCTCGAGGACGGCTCTCCCTCGCGCCATCTCCACTACCCGTCGCATCTCCTCGGCGGGCATGTTGTCCAGGAGGAGCTCCCCTGCTCCTGCCTCCAGCGCCTGGCGCGCTTCATCGACGGTGGTGACTTCGATCTGCACCCTCATCCCTGCTGGCGCTTCCTGGCGGGCCAGACGTACGGCCTCGGCGATGCCCAGGCTGCGGGCGCGCAGGGCGGCCAGGTGGTTGTCCTTGATGAGGACGGCGTCGGCTAGGTTGAGACGGTGGTTCTGGCCGCCGCCCACTCGCACGGCGTACTTCTCCAGCGTGCGCAGGCCGGGGGTGGTCTTGCGGGTATCGCGGATGCCCACAGGCAGGCCGGCGATGGCCGCGACCAGGCGGGCGGCGGCGGTGGCCACGCCCGAGAGATGGGTCAGGTAGTTAAGGGCTACTCGCTCGCCTCGCAGGATGGCGGCTAGCGGCCCCTCGATGCGAGCTACCTCCTGCCCCGGCGACAGGCGGCTTCCTTCGCCCGCCAGCGGTCGCCATTGCAGCGAGGGATCGACCGCCTTGAACACGGCTTCGGCCATAGGGAGGCCGGCCAGCACCCCCTCCTCCCTGGCGACGATGACGCCTCGCCCCTTTTGCTCCGGTGGCACCAGGGCAGCAGTGGTCACATCCTGCCAGGCCTTGTCCTCGTTGAGGGCGCTCTTGGCCAGGCGGCGCAGGTGGGCCTGGGGGAGCCGGGGGATGGTATGCCTAGGCATGGCGACGGAAGACGATGTGCCGATGCCAGGCATCGGACGGCTTGGGGAAGTCGAGGCGGTAGTGCGCCCCTCGGCTCTCCTTACGTATGAGCGCTCCCTCGGTCACCAGACGGGCGCAGAGAAGCAGGCTGGCCAGCTCGTGCGAAGGGCGATCGGTGGGTTCGCCGAAGGAGGCCTGCCAGGCAGAGATAACGGTCTTGGCCTCGACCAGCGAGCTGCCGTCGCGGACGATGCCTACCTTGTCCCACATGAGCGATTGCAGTGCGCCCAGGTCGAGGGGAGAGACCTTGGCTGGTTTGGGCTGGCTGAGGGAGATGGTCTCAGCGCTGGGCTCGTTCACTCTGAGCTCCTTGAGAAGGGTTCGCTGGATCACCCGCTTGGCGAAGACGATGGTCTCCAGAAGGGAGTTGCTGGCCAGGCGGTTGGCTCCGTGAACGCCGGTGCAGGCGGCCTCGCCGCAGGCGTATAGGCCGCGGATGTTGGTCTCGCCCCAGGTGTTGGTGCGCACGCCGCCCATCGTGTAGTGGGCAGCCGGCGATACAGGGATGGGGTGGGTGGTGATGTCTAGGTCGTGGTCCAGACAGAAGCGGTAGATCTGGGGGAAGCGAGATGTCACCCTGGAGGCCGGCAAGTGGGTTATATCGAGATAGACGTGGTCGGTGCCGTCCTTGTTCATCTCCGCCAAGATGGCTCGTGCTACCACGTCGCGCGGGGCCAGTTCGGCCGCCGGATCGTAGTCGGTCATGAAGGCCCGCCCCTGCTCATTGCGGAGGAATGCCCCTTCTCCTCGCACCGCTTCTGAGATGAGGAAGGCCTGGACGCCGGGCATACGCAGGGCGGTGGGATGGAACTGGAAGAACTCCATGTCCATGATCTCGGCGCCCGCCCGGTAGGCCAGGGCGGTGCCGTCGCCGGTGGTCACGGTAGGGTTGGTGCTGATCTTATATAGCTGGCCGGCCCCACCGGTGGCCAGGATGAGAATGCGACAAGTGAAGTCGAGCCGGCTGTTGGTGCGGCAGTCGAGCGCCTCAACACCTTCGATGGCACCGTCCACCAGCCGCAGGCTGGCCACCAGGCAGTGCTCGAGGATGGTGATGCGGGACTGCTTGGCCACGCTGCTGAGAGTGATCTCGATGTGGGCGCCGGTGGCGTCGCCGCCGGCATGGAGGATGCGGGGCAGGCTATGTGCTCCCTCCCGCCCGAGGGTTATCTCTCCGTCCAGGGTGTCGAAGGGGACGCCGAAGCCCACCAGGTCGGCAATGCGGTCGGCGGCCTCCTCGGTGAGGATGCGGGCGGCCTCGTTGTCCACCAAGCCGGCGCCAGCACGGAGGGTGTCCTCCAGGTGAAGCTGGGCCGAGTCGCCCTCGCCGATGGGGGCGGCGATACCCCCCTGGGCGTAGCGAGTGTTGCATTCGTCGATGGAGCTCTTGGTCAGCACCAGGACGCTGCCGTGCTCGCGCGCCTTGAGGGCCGCGTAGAGGCCAGCGATGCCGGAGCCAACGATGATGTAGTCGAAGTGCTGTGCAGGAGTGCTCATGATTCAATCCTTGTGAGGTCTACGAAGGATGCTTTACCTACGTCCACCAGGCCCTTATCGGTGAGCTTGAGTTCGGGGATAACCGGCAGGGCCAGGAAGGAGAGAACGGCGAAGGGAGCGGCCACGCTGGCTCCCAGCGATGCAGCGGCTCCTTCGACCGCTTCCAGTTGGGCCGCTACGGTCTCCAGCGGCTCAGGTGACATAAGGCCGGCCAGCGGCAGCGCCAGGGAAGCCAGCGCCTGCCCGTCGGCCACCGCCGTCAGGCCGCCCTGCATCCGCTCTACCTCGCGGACGGCGGCGTACATGTCGCGATCGTTGGTGCCCACCACGATCACGTTATGCGAATCGTGGGCGACGGAGGCAGCCAGGGCCCCTCGCTTGAGGCCGAAGCCCTTTACCAACCCCAGGCCGGTGTTGCCCGTCGCCCGATGGCGCTCCACCACCGCCAGCTTCAGGATGTCGCGCTCGCTGTCGGCGACAACGCGGCCATCTTCCACCCTCACCTCCTCCACCAGCTTCTTGGTGATGATCTGGTCGGGGACGATCTCGATGACGGGCAGGCGGCGTTCGGACGTCTTGAGGGCGAAGGCATTCTCGCTGAAGGGGGCGATGTGGAAGGTGCGCATGAGCCGTCGCGGGATTGGGAGGGCGGCCGAGAACAGGGCGCGTCCGTCGCTGGCCGCCAGGCGGCCGCCGCAGTATACCTGCCGCGGCTGGAGGTCTGACAGGTCGTCGGCGACGATGAGGTTGGCCACGAATCCCGGCGCGATAGCCCCGCGGTCGCTGAGGCCGAAGTAAGTGGCGGGGTTGATCGTAGTAAGCTGGATGGCCCGAATCGGATTCAGGCCGAGGCGAACCGCTTTGCGCACCACGGCGTCGATGTCGCCGTCGTGGAGGAGGTCCTTGCAGGAGCGGTCGTCGACCACCAGCAGGCAGCGGGGGTAGGTGTCGTCGGTCACCAGGGGCAGGAGATCTTCCAGGTTCTTCTCGCTGGTGCCCTCGCGGATCATCAGGTGCATGCCCCGCCGCAGCTTATCGCGGCCCTCCTCCAGGCTGGTCGACTCGTGGTCGGAGCGGGGGCCGGCGGCCAGATAGGCGTTAAGGCCTTTGCCGGTGAGGCCGGGGGCATGGCCGTCGATGGGTCTGCCCCTGGCAGTGCGGACCTTGGCCAGACAGTGGCGGTCGCCGGATACGACGCCGGGGAAGTTCATCAGCTCGCCCAGGCCCAGGGCGTTCCGCCAGCGCAGGGCAGCGGCGATGTCGCGCGGCTCAAGGGAGGCGCCGGCCGTTTCCAGATTCGTGGCGGGCACGCAGGAGGGCGCCATCAGGAAGACGTCCAGGGGCAGACGGGCGGCGTCCCTGAGCAGGCGACGCAGGGCCCACAGACCGGCCACGTTGGCCAGCTCGTGCAGGTCGGTGACGACGGAGGTGGTGCCGCGAGCGACCACCGCCCGCGCGTACTGGCCGATGCTGAGCATGGAGCTCTCGATGTGGGTGTGGCCGTTGATGAAGCCCGGCAGGAGATAGGCGCCGCCGAGGTCCACGACCTCGCGTGCCTTGTACCCCTGGCCGATGCCGGCGATGCGGCCCTCGCAGAGGACGACATCGCCCGCCTCGATCTCGGAGGTGAAGACGTTGACGATGCGCGCGTTGGCCAGCAGCGTATCGCCGGGGGCGTCTCCACGAGCGACGGTGATGATCTGCTCCAGGCTTGCGCTACTCATCTTCTATCACGTAGATGTCCGGCAGTTCACGATGCTGCTCGGCGTAGTCGATGCCGTAGCCCACGACGAAGCCCTCAGGCACGGGAAAGCCCAGGTAGTCGATGGCGGTGCCCGCTGTCAGCACCCGCTCGCGGGCCAGGAGAGCGCACACCCGCAGGCTGGCCGGGCGGCGGCTGGCAAGATGGTCGCGCAGGTGCTGGAGGGTGAGGCCGCTGTCGATGATATCGTCCACTAGGATGACGTGGCGGCCGGCGATGTCGGTGGTCACGTCCTTGAGGACGGTGATCTGGCCCTTGCTGGTCTTCCCCTTGCCGTAGCTCGATGCGACTATGAAATCCATCTCCAGCGG
>CAZEJO010000036.1:0-11160 GCA_964512285.1 uncultured Dehalococcoidia bacterium
AGGCACGGCCAGCTTGCGCGGCAGAAGGTAGTTGCGAGCGTAGCCGTTGGCTACGTTCCTCACCTCGCCGATGCGGCCGGAGCCCTCCACCTCCTCCAGAAATACGACCTTCACTGCGCACCCTCCCCGTCAGGCTGACTGCCTCCCGCCGTCAGCATCATGCCACGACCCGCTGACGGCAACACAAGAGGCTTCTCCACAAAAGTTATGAAACATTATCCCAAGGTTTCCACTTATCCACATTAGAACATACGTCCCAGTCCAGTTTACTATCTGCCGCGCCGATGTCAAGCCCGTGTAAGAAAGCAAGAAGGCCGCCTGCCCCTTGCGGCCCCTGTTCCTGCCAAGCCCGACTCGCCTCACGCCCTCAGCGCCCTCTCCACGCCTCCCCCGTAGGCCGCCGCCAGTTCCGCCAGCGGCAGGTCGATGTAGCTCCCCAGCACCATGCGCCGGCCTGCCACCCGCCCGATGCGGGCGATGGGCACGTCGTGAGCGGCCGCAACCCCTGCCAGGCGTTCCCCCGCCTCCGGCGCAACCGCCATCACGATGCGCGACTGGCCTTCGCCGAACAGGGCAGCGTCCAGGCGACCGCCCATCTTGACGCCCGAGGCGTCGAGACCCAGGCCGCCGCCGATGCACATCTCCGCCAGCGCCACCGCCAAGCCGCCCTCCGCGCAGTCGTGGCAGGCCGTCGCCAGGCCGTCGCCAATGGCCACCAGCGCCGCCCGCTGCAGCCGCACCTCCAGATCGAGATCGATGGATGGCCGTCCGGCCACGAGGCCGTGCGCCTCTTTCAGGTATTCACTCCCCGCCAGCGCTGAGGCATCGCCCGCCAGCCCACCGCCCAGCAGGAACACCTCCTGCCCCTCCTGAGCGAAGGCCATCGGGCAGCGGCGGGAGACGTCCTCCAGCAGCCCCAGCATGCCGATGACCGGCGATGGGTAGACCGCCTGGCCGCCGGTCTCGTTGTACAGGCTCACGTTGCCCGATATGACAGGGACGCCCAGCTTGGCGCAGGCCGCGGCCATCCCGCCGATGACCTGCTCCATCTGGTAGTACACCTCCGGACGGTTAGGGTCCCCGAAGTTCAAGCAGTCGGTGATCGCGACGGGCTGGGCGCCCACGCAGACCACGTTGCGGGCCGCCTCCGCCACAGCGATCGCCCCGCCCGCGTGCGGGTCGAGGTAGCAGTAGCGCCCGTTGCCGTCGGTGCACAGAGCGATGCCTTTCTTCGTACCCCGGATGCGCATCACGGCAGCGTCGCCGCCGGGGCCGTCTGCAGTGTTGGTGAGCACGTGGTGGTCATACTGACGATACACCCATCGCTTGCTGGCGATAGTGGGCCGCGACAGCAGCCGCAGGAGAACGGACCCCGCCTCGGTCACGTCCGGCAGAGAATCGAGGTCAAACACTTGCAGCTCCGCAAGCTCGGCGGGCGGCACCCCCTGCCGGCTGTACTGGGGCGCCTCGGTCAGCAGCCCCACCGGCAGCCGTGCCACCTCCTGCTCGCCCTCACGGATGCGCGCCACCCCGTCGTCCGTCACCACGCCAATGATCGTCGAGCGCAGCTCCCAGCGGTCGAACAGGGCCTTCACGTCGTCCTCGTGGCCCTTCCTAACGATGATCAGCATGCGCTCCTGCGACTCGGCGATCATGACCTCGTAGGGGGTCATCCCCTCCTCTCGCCGCGGCACCCTAGCCACGTCGATCTCTAGGCCGGTGCCCCCTCTGGCCACCGACTCCAGGGA
The DNA here is from genome assembly GCA_964512285.1 of uncultured Dehalococcoidia bacterium. Lineage (GTDB taxonomy): Bacteria > Chloroflexota > Dehalococcoidia > SM23-28-2 > SM23-28-2 > SM23-28-2. Next base: position 1,749 of record CAZEJO010000036.1, read on the forward strand.
GGAGGCGGTGAGGCCGGCCGCCCCCAGGTCCTGAATGCCGACGATCCACTCCGCGTGGTTGTGAGCGAGGTCCAGGCAGGCCTCCATCAACAGCTTCTCCAGAAACGGGTCGCCTATCTGCACCGCTGGCCGCAGCTCATCGTAGCGCGCGTGCGGGTCGGTGCGCGAGGCCAGGCCCGAGGCGCCGTGCAGGCCGTCGCGGCCGGTGTCCGACCCCACCAGCATCAGCGGATTGCCCGCCCCCGTGGCCCGCGCGCTCGCCAGCCGCTCCTTGGACGCCACCCCAACGCACATCACGTTGATTAGCGGGTTCTCAGAATACTCCTCCTCGAAGTAGACCTCGCCCCCTACGGTGGGGATGCCCATGCAATTGCCATAGCCGGCGATGCCCGCTACCACGCCCTCGAACAGGTAGCGATTCCGCTGCTCGCTCAGCGGCCCGAACCGCAGCGAGTCCAGCAGGGCGATAGGCCGCGCCCCCATCGCGAAGACGTCCCGCACGATGCCGCCGATGCCGGTGGCCGCCCCCTGGTATGGCTCGATCGCCGACGGGTGGTTGTGCGACTCGATCTTCATCACCACGCACAGCCCATCGCCGATGTCGACGGCGCCGGCGTTCTCGGCTCCCCGTCGGGTCAGGACGAAGGGACCTTCAGAGGGCAGAATGCGCAGGAGCGGCCCCGAGTTCTTATAGCCGCAGTGCTCGCTCCACAGCGCGCCGAACATGCCCAACTCGAGCTCGTTGGGCTCGCGCCCCAGGCGCTCCACGATTAGCTCGTACTCATCCCAGCTCAGGGCGATTTGGTCGAGGAAACGCTGTGATACAGACATGAGATCAGGCTAAGCATAGCGGACGCGGATCGCTGAGGCAACGAAATGCGGTGCTTGACTCTAGAGCGGTGCTTGACTCTAGACAAGAGGTGGAGAGCCAAGCCACCTCTGGCCGCTCGTCCTGAGCTTGTCGAAGGGCAAGCGGTCTATTGCAGGGAGAAGGGCGGATATTCGTCCCGCATCAGGAACATGTAGGCCTGAACTCGCAGAGTCCACCGCTGCACACCCACCCCGAACGTGTATAGCCCCTCTGGATACCGACCGGTGAACAGGATGGCAAACCAGGCGATGATTACGGTGACCAGCCAAGCCAGCAGCACGAACAGCAGCACTATGACCTGGGGGATGACAAGGATGAGCCGCAGGGCGACCAACCACCGGCTGCTCCGCTCGGGGTACTCCACCTCGAACGTCACGGGGTACGACCCCTCCCCAAAGGGCGGATACTCGTCCCGCAGCAGGGCACCGTAGGCCATGACATTCGCCTTCCAGTCCATGTACGTCCTCGCCAGGTTCCACAGTCCTCGCGGGTACCTGCCGGTGAACAATATGGCGAACCACGATATCATCGAGGTCACCGAAACGACGGCGCCAAATACGCCCGTACCAGAATTCCCGCCCAGCCCTACGCTCCCGGGCGACCCCACGATCAGAACGTGGGGGATGGCGAGGATGAAACGGAAGGCCGTCGTTAGGCGGTTGCGCCCTGTGGTCTGGCGCTCCACATCGAAAGAAACCGGGTAGTCGGCCATCGCCGTGCTCCTTCCCAAGAAACCTCTCTCACACAGAGATGACTATGGCCCCGCACCGGGACCGCAGCCATCCCAGCACAAGGCGAAGAGGACGTCCGCAGAATGCTAGCCGGATCTTAACCCCTCACCGCAGCTTGAGCAGAACACATCGCCGGCTTCCACTCGCGCGCCACAATGAGAGCAGAAGCGGCGTTCTGTCGTTTCCGCCGGCGCACGAGCGGCGGGCGGCGGAGCAGGCGCTGGCGGCGCCTCAGCCGCCCCGCTGACGCCGATCAGCGGCGGCGGCGGGATCGCCTCAAAGCGCGATAGCATCTCCTTGTAGGCAGTGGTCTCGAAGCTGAACAGGTAGTGAATCCCCACAGCCAAGAGGGCCACGACCACGGGCCCGAGGGCCGGCAGCCAGCCTACAGGTTCCACGCGCTCCACAGCGAAGGCGTTGGCCAGCCCGCCGCCCAAGAGCCACATGCCGGAGAGGAAGGCAATGATCCAGGAGACGGCGAAGAGGGTATACAGATAGGTCCGGTGGAGAAAGAAGGTGGCCCGAAATTCCTCGTCCTCTCTGATGCTGCGCAACCGCCTCTCCGCCTGGAACCAGTGATAGGCCCAGATAGCCCCGCCGATGATAATAGCAGTAACGGACGCGGCCAGAGCCTGGCGATAGCCGTCATCTCCGACGGCGCCCTCAGATACGACTCGGGCGATGGTGGTGCTAATGAGCAGGGACAGACCGATGACCAGTGTCGCGAAGCCTACGAAGCTAACAACGTAGAGATACTGACGCCGTCCAGCCCCTGGAGCTACGGCAGGCCGCGCCCCGACGTCACGGAAGATGAGGTATAGGATCAAGGGCGCCACCAGAAGCCAGCCCGCAAGAAACATGGCCAGTGCCCAGCCGATGGACGCTTTGCCCCGGTCGGTAGCGTCGAAGTATACCCACATCGCCAGAGCTAGCCACAGAATGCCGAAACCGATGGCTATAGCCCACATTCAACACCTCCCGTGCAACCATCCACTATGGCTGGGCACCGCAGTGCGGCCGCAGCCGTCTTCGACCAAGGCGGGCGGTCTATTTTAGCGAGAAGGGCGGGTACTTGTCGGTGAGCAGATAGAATGCGTAGGCCGATACCCGAAGCACCCAGCGATGCACCCCGACGCTGAAGGCGAACAGAGGGCGCGGATACCTGGCCGTGAAGAGGATCGCGAACCAGGCGATTATCAGCACTACGTAATATACGAGGTACAGAATCATCAAGATGATAAAGTGGGGCAGCGCCAGCAGCCACTTCACGAAGGGCAGCCAGCGGTTAAGATCGTCCGGATAGTCCACATCGAGATGCACCGCCTGATCCTCGTCCAGGGCAGGATAGTCGTCCCGCATGAGAAATAAGTAGACGTTGATCCGGTACATATAGCGAAGGAAGTTCACCATGAAATCGAACCACCACCGGGGGTACTTCTTCCTGAAAAGGATAGTGAGGAATGCTGCTGCGGGAATCATTGCGGCCGCCGATATGATGTAGAGGATAACGTAGGCCGGGAAGATCAGCAGCCACTTGAGAAAGATCTTCCAGCGGGAGAGACGTTCTGGGTAGTCCACATCGAAGGTGACGGGATAAGCAGCACCCTCAGTAGCCATAGCACTCCCTCCTCTAAGAATGCCTTGCCGCCGCCAACTTACACGGCAAGGCCAAGGCTGTCAACGCCGCCTCACTCGAACACGTACTTTACCGTCTTCAGAGAGGCGAAGCCCGGAGAGAAGTCCAGCCGGGCCGGATCCACCTCCGACGGCACCTCGAAGACCACCCTCACCGCCGCTGTCCTGTCCTTCTTCAGCTTCTGCGTCGCCGGGTGGCCCGCCACCAACACCAACTCGGGCTCGTGCTTGTCCCCGTCCTCGTCCCTCAGCGTGAAGTCCGACTCCCTGATCTTGACGTCTCGCCAGCTATCGTTCAGCATCGAGAATTCGAACATGACCAGCCGGTTGCCGCTCTCCGGCTCCAGAAGCGTCTCCTCTTCGGTCAACGGGTCGGTCGCTGAGAGTAAATCTACCCAGATGTCGCCGATCTCCACGCTATCCGCCGGCACGCCCGCCTGCAGCCGTTCGTAGTCCACCTCCACCTCCAGTTCCTCGCCCAGCAGTAGGATGCCGGCCACGCTGCCAGCGATGATTCCCCCCGTCAGCAAGAAGCCGATGATGGACGAGATGAGGTACGCGTCCCCACCCGCCGGCCCAGCCGTCGCCGACAGGTTGAACGGCGGGTACTCGTCCGTCAGGGAGAGCACATAGGCGTTGACGCGCGCACCCCAGCGCATCACTCCCACCACGTAGTCGAACAGCCCCTTCGGATATCGCCCCGCAAAAAGGATGAAGAACCAAGCCACAACCGTCACCAGCAGAGCGCCTATCCACAGGAAGGAGAGAATGATGAAGTGCGGGATGGCGGTGATGACCTTCCAGATCAGTACCTTCCAGCGGATAAGCCGCTCCGGGTAGCGCACGTCGAAGTCGATGGGGTAGTCGCCCTCAAAGGGCGGATACACCTCCGCCAGCAGAAGAACGTAGCCCTGCGCTCGGCTCTGCCAGCGATAGAGGGCCACCATAAAGTCGAACAGCCACCGGGGTATGCGCCCCCTGACGATAATCGCCAGCCACGACGCTAGTACCACAGCGTCGAGGGCTGACACCACGACCGCCCAGAAGATCAGAACCGGAATCGCCAGGAAGATGCGCAGGAACGTCTTCCAGCGCGACACGCGTTCCGGGTATGCCGCCTCGAAGATCACTGGGTAAGGTGCCGCTTCAGCCGTAGCCATAGCCGTACCCCCTCTCACGCCACGGTCGGCGTCGAGGCTTCGATGATCGAGCGCCAGATGGGCAGCCCGCCCTCGCCCCCCAGCAGCGCCTCGCTGGCCCGCTCGGGGTGAGGCATCATCCCCAGCACATTTCCCTGCTCGTTGACGATGCCGGCGATGTTGTTGGCGCTGCCGTTGGGGTTGGCCTCCGCCGTGGCCTGGCCGGCGGCGTCGCAGTAGCGGAAGACCACCCGCCTTTCCGCCTCCAGGCGGGCCAGTGTCTCGGCGTCGGCGTAATAGCGGCCCTCGCCGTGGCCGATGGGGATGGCCAGCACCTGACCTTCCTGACAAGCGCCGGTGAAGGGCGTATCGGTGTTCTCCACCCGCAGGTTCACCCACTGACAGCGATACTGAAGGCTCTCGTTGCGTATCAGAGCGCCCGGCAGCAGCCCCGCCTCGCACAGGATCTGGAAGCCGTTGCAGATGCCCAGGACCAGCTTGCCCGCCTGAGCCTGGCGTACCACCGCCTCCATCACCGGCGAGAAGCGGGCGATGGCCCCCGCCCGCAGGTAATCGCCGTAGGAGAAGCCGCCGGGGAGGATGATGCAGTCGTAGGAGGAGAGGTCGGCCTCGCGATGCCACACATAGTCCGTGGGCTGGCCCAGGATGTCGTTCAGGACGTAGTAGCAGTCACCGTCGCTCCAGGTGCCCGGGAAAACGATAACCGCGAAGCGCATCTCATGCCGATTATACCCGACAGCGGCCCTCCCTGACACCCCGTGTAGCCCTTAAGATCCGCCGGCAGCCTAAGTGGGCCGCTCTATCTCCATGGGCGGCGAAGTGCCGTCGATGGGCGCTGAGGGCACCTGCTCCAGGAAGCGAGCCGCCTGAGCGGCTCTCTCCGCCTCCGTGGGAGGCGGGTAGTCGATGCGGGGGTGGTAGACCCCCCGCAGGCTAGCCTTGAGCGACTCGCCGATGACCTTCAGGTCGCGCAGCGTGAGATCGCATTCGTCCAGTTGCCCCTCGCTCAGCCGCTCCGAGATCACCGCATCCACCAGCGCGTCGATCCGCTCCGGCGAGCGGTCGCGGCTGCTGCGCACCACCGACTCCGCCGAGTCGGCCAGCATGACTATGGCCGTCTCCTTGCTCTGGGGCTTCGGGCCCGCGTAGGCAAACAGGCGCGCGTCCACGTCGGCGTTCTCCTTGCTGGCCTTGCGGTAGAAATAGGTCACCAGGCGGGTCCCGTGGTGCTCGTTGATGAAAGCCCGTACCTGCGCCGGAAGCCTGTGCTTACGCGCCAGCTCCATCCCGGCCGCCACATGCGCCAAGATGATCCTGGCGCTGGTGTAAGGGTCCAGCCTCTCGTGCGGATTGCGACCGTCCAACTGATTCTCGATGTAGAAGCTGGGGCGCATCATCTTGCCGATATCGTGGTAATAGCAGCCCACACGCACCAGCAGCGAGTCGGCCCCCACCAGATCGGCCGCCCGCTCCGCCAGATTGCTCACCACAATGCAGTGGTGGAAGGTGCCCGGGGCCTCCGCCTGTAGACGCCGCAAGAGGGGATGATCGAGTTGTCCCAGCTCCATGAGCTGCACGCGCGTGGTGATGCCAAACATCAGGCCCAGGACGATGAACGCGCCCACGGTGATCACTGTCGACAGAAGTCCCCCCAGGCCGGTGGTCAGAAGGGCCCACGGCAGGTCTAGCGCCTCACGCCCGGGGTCGAGCAGCCAAAAGGTCAACACACCGACGAACGAGACAAGGGCCACCCCTGCGCCGGCCACCAGGTAGCGGTTCACTCGCTCCGCCCGATGAACCCCGTATATGCCGACCAGGCCAGCCAGCATGAACACCGACGCCATCTGGAAAGCCCCCGTCGGGTTGCTGGCCACCACGCTGCGAGCATCGGGCTGATAGAAGCCGGCGAAGGTAACGAGGAAGGCCAGGACGGCTGCCACCATCACCGCCAGCCCCGCATCAAGGAGCGCGGCCACCAGCATCGGCGCCGCTGCTACCGGCAGAAGGTAAGCCAGAAACAGCCTATCGTCGTCGGGCAGCGCCGGCCCCAGCAGGAGCTTGGCGGCCGCCACCCACAGCACGACCAGTAAGCCCAGCAGCAGAAGACGCGCCAGGCTAGAGGCATCCCTGGGTTGAAAGAGGTACAGGTAGCCCCCCAGGGCCAGCGCCCCCAGCAGCGCCGCCAACACCGCCGCGGCCACGTGGTCCCCCTGCAGGTGCACGTCCGCCAGCCCGGCATCCCGAAGCTGCTCCATGACCCCGGCGGTGATCTCACCCCCCTCGGAGACGATGACCTCGCCGTGAGCGCTGATGTCCCGCGTGGCAATGTCGCCCTCCCGCACATCGAAGCGAGCAGGAAGGACTGGGAACAGAATGAAGATGAGGGCCACCGCTACGACGGCGCTAAAGACGGCCGCCCGCAGGCCCGAAATTGCTCTTCCAGTGGTCGACTTCGTACGCACAGATTACGCCTGCTTGATCACGTCTCTCCATGATATCAGACGCGCATCGCAGGCGAAAGGATAAGAGGAGTAGGGAGACTAGGACTGAGAGGCTTCGGCCAGCAGCTCCGTGACCACCTCGTTTATCTCACGGCCCTCGGCCCGGCCTGCTAGCTGAGAAATGAGGACGGGCATCACCTTGCCCTTATCGGCTGGCCCGCTCGCTCCCGTCTGAGCGATGACCTCGCGCGCTGCCTTGACGATCTCCTCGCGAGACACGGCAGGCGGCAAGTAGGAGAGAAGGAAAGCCAGTTCCGCCTCTTCCGCTTCCACCAAGTCCTGGCGCCCGCCCTTCTGGAACCCTTCGATGCTCTCGCGGTGCCTGCGCACCTCTTTGGTGATCACCTTCAGCACGCTGGCATCATCCAAAGGCTCGCCGCCAGCCACCTCGGCGTTCTTGACAGCCGCCATCACCATACGAATAGCCGTCTTGCGGCGCTCATCGCGGCCGCGGATGGCATCCTTCAGATCACTGGAAAGCGTATCTTTGAGCGCCATATTGAGCGAAACCAGACTACCTAAAGCGGCGACTATTCTTGCGGCTCTTGCGCAGTTTGGCAGCTTTCTTCTTCTTGGCCTTGACGCTGGGCGGCTCGTAGTGCTCCCGCCGTCGTGCTTCAGCCAGAACGCCCGTCTGCTGGACTATTTTGCTGAATCGTCTCAGGGCCTGCTCGAACGTTTCGTTCGGGCCCACGACTACTTGCGGCAAATACTTCCCCTCCCCCTGGCCATGGATAATGAAGGCACGTGTCCAATCTTATTTATGTCATAGCTTACAGTCAACCCTACGCGGCACCCGATTCCTCGGCGTGCCAGACCACCCGCCCTCCGACGATAGTCATCTGCGGTCGCAGACCCGCGAGTTCGTCCGGCTGACAGGCCATCGGATCGCCCGACAGCACCACCAAGTCGGCCAGCCTGGCAGGAGCGATGCTGCCCCGCTCCCCTTCAGCGAAGCAGGCGTAAGCGGCTCCCGTCGTGTACAGCCCCAGCGCCTCCTCGATCGAAATGCTCTCCTCCCCCCCAACCTCCTGCCCCCCCTTGCTGCGACGCGCGACAGCCCCGTACAGCCCAGCAACGACCTCCGGCCCGACCACCGGGCAGTCGGACCCGGCAGCCAAGCGAACGCCCGCCCCCAGGAGCGAGCGCAGGGGATAGAGATAGGGCTGCCTCTGCGGCGCCACCTGCCGCAGATAACGGTCGCCGTTGTAGTAGAGAAACGAGGGCTGAGTGACCACCATCACCCCCGCCTTCCCTATCTGCTCCACCAGCATCGGCGGGCAGACACCGCAGTGCTCGATGCGATGGCGATGATTCTGGCGCGGGAGCTGCGCCAGCGCCCGCGACAGGGCGCCAGCGGCAGCAGCCACCGCCCGCTCCTCTACGGCGTGAATGGACACCTGCCAGCCCTGATCGTGGGCTTGGAACACCATCTCCGCCAGGGCATCCTCCTCGGGATGGATCTCCTCCCCCAATTCCTTGATGGCGATCTTCACCGCCCCCAACTCAAGCCAGGCACCGCCGCCTTCGCTCTCCTTCCAGCGGCTGGCTGCCTCTCTGTGCTCGAAACCCACCATGGCCGTCAGGCGAGGCAGCAGGTGCCCCTCTTCACGCAGCCGTCGCAGAAGCTCCCACTCTAGGAGGCCATTCGTATGGCTCGCGTCGACGACGGAGGTTATCCCCGCGGCCAGGAAGCGCTCGCTGGCCAGGCGCACGCCCTCGACAAGCTCCTCCCAACTCAGAGGCGGCACAGTCCGCCTCACCAGCTCGTTCATCTCCAGCAGGAGGCCGCTGGGCTCGCCGCTAGCGGCGTCTCGCTCCATGTACCCGCCGCGCGGCTCCTCGGTCTCCCTGCCGATGCCGCACAGGCGCAGGGCCAGGCTACTAAGGACGCATGCGTGGCCGCTGCGGTGGATCAGCCGCACCGGGTGATCCGGCGCGGCGAGGTCAAGGTCCCAGCGAGTGGGATGACGCCCCTCAGCCAGGTCGAGCTCGCTGTAGCCGACGGCGCGGATCCAGCGCCCAGCGGGGGTGCTCTCCGCCTGCCGCCGCACGGCCGCCTGGATGTCGCCGATGGACGACACAGCATCTGGGCTGCAGTCCACGGCAAGCAGGCTGGCGGCATACGCCAGCACGTGGCAGTGCGCGTCGATGAAGCCGGGGAGCACCGCCTGCCCTCGGCAGTCGATGACCTCGGCGCCGGGGCTTCTGGCCTGGCCGAGGATCTCGCCATCCGAGCCGACAGCAAGGATGCGCTCGCCCTGGACGGCGACCGCCTGAGCGCGCGGCTGCCGCGGATCCATGGTGATGACGCGCGCATTGTGGAGCACGAGAGTAGCGGGCAAGCCAGTCCCCCTACAGCAGAATCATTCCCTCGATTGCGCTAGCTGGAGCATCTTAGCATTGTTGAAAGCCCTTTGCCCACCAAGAGAGGCTATAATAGACTCGATCTGCCTGCGTGCACAGGGAGGAGCACTATGGAGCGCAAAATCACCTTCGAGGAGGCCCTTGAGC
>CAZEJO010000036.1:11260-19841 GCA_964512285.1 uncultured Dehalococcoidia bacterium
TGCACAGGGAGGAGCACTATGGAGCGCAAAATCACCTTCGAGGAGGCCCTTGAGCGCGCCAAGCGCATGTCCGAGCGCTACGTGGAGCGAGGGCCCTACCAGTTCTTCCCCCTCGCGGATACTGTGGACAGCATCCAGCGAGGCCTCGCCAAGAACCTCGTGAACCACGGCCGCCTCTACTGCCCCTGAATGCCCCTCAGCGGCGATCCCGGGGAGGATCGCAAGAAGATCTGCCCCTGCGAGAGGCATCACGAGGACATCGCCCGCGATGGCTTCTGCATATGAATGTTCTTCGTGAGCGAAGAGTTTCTTCGCCGCTACGAGGAGACAGGGGAGATAACGCCCAGCACTCTGGGAGAGGTGACCCCCCTGGGAGAGAGCCTCTTCCCTGCCGCGGAGGAAGCAGCCAGACTCCCCAAGAGCAAGCGGGGTCCCAAGAAGACATAGGCCGTTCTATTACCGAGTTGCAGCGCCACGCGGGCGTAGTTATGCCATCTGGACTGAGACCCTTCGCTGTGCTCAGGGTGACAGCATGGCCCAGCGTCATTCTGAGCGGAGCGAAGAATCTCAACTGGGCACAAGAAGGCCGCTGAGAGCATTCCCAGCGGCCTCTCCTTCTCTCCAGCGAGCGGGCTAGTCAGCCGACGGCAGAACCTTCGGCTCCATCAGCTTCATCGGCGCTCCGCAGCAATGGACGTTGCCATTGCTTGGCTTGATGCACAGCACCTCCGTCCCGCAGGTCTCGCACTTAAATCGCTTGCCCAACTGGTTGGCCATGCTCCGCCTCCCTCTATTGCTTCAGTTGCATGGGCTGACCACAGCAGGAGAGGTTTCCCTCGCCACCCTTAGTAACGATCATCTCCGTGCCGCACTTAGTGCATTGATAACGCTTGCCTACCTGATTGGCCACTTCCGGTCAGCCTCCGTCACGCATTTGCCGGGCAACGCTTCCACATTATGGGAAGCTCGCCCTCTCCGGCCTCAGTCTAGCCCAATCTGGAATGCTAGTCAATGTAGTGTGCTCGGCCTTGTTCATGGCACACCCCTTGTCACTCTTGATATAATGGTTATGGTGGAGCGCCAGGGAATCGAACCCTGCACGGACGGGTGTAAAGTCCTCCGAGGAAACCATTCGCGCCCCACTGAGAACCCCCGAAGCCATCACTTCGGGGGTTCTATTCTCCATCGTTCTGTTCCTCTTCTGGTGTAGCATCCGGCGCGCCCTCTTCTGGATAGACAAACGCGAGCGTTGCCCTCGCCATGTTGAGCCATTGCTCACGGCGCTCTGCGCTGAGTGGTGTCCCTGGGGCTGGCAGGCTCCTCACCAAGCCTTCTAGAGCCGGTGCTATATCCGGCGATTGAACAGTACCCTTTCCTCGAAGAGTCCCTGTCCCTTTCAGGGAAGCCCTGCCCGTTCTAGCGCGTGGTCTAGGTGTCTCAGTCGTTTCCCTTGAGCGCCCCATAGCCCGTTGTCGCGGCACGTCCAGAGTGCTAATGCCCGCCTCACGACACATTCCAAGGAAGAAGATGACCATGCGCTTTCGTTGCGAGGCGGGCGTGTATCGCCGAAAGAAATTCAGGATTTGGTCCTGCGAGTCTTCCGCTGGATCGATGGCGTTGAAGACCTCAGCGTAGGCTTCGCGCATCAATCCAGATAGAATCGCTCTATACTCCTCGTCTGTGCTCGTTGCGATGGCCTTCACTGGATCAGTCAATTCGCCTGATTCCTCGACCAGTTTCAGAAAGCGTAAGGCGAAAAACGTACGATGCACTGTACCCTCAGGGATGCCCGCATCCCGAAGATACTCCAGATCGATGCGCTCAGGCAGATTCCTTGACCTGACTCGTTGGAGGACGGAAATCAGATTCGACGGAGGTGTATAGGGCCTGTTTGTTTCTGCATCTGTAACCATTGTGTAATCAACCTCCCATAAACTACTTCTCTCATATTTTATCCCCTGTGTCAAGCTCTGTCAATAGGTATCCTAGGTTAATTATCTGGCTATGTTATTTGACATTCAAGCGATCATTAGTGAGACTAGATTCAAATAAAGGCGATCGGAGGTCGTTAATGCGAGTGATAATTAAACACGATCTGAATCGCGTAAAAAATGGAATCGCAGCACGAAGTCCAGAATTGGGCCTGACGGCTCACGGCCTGACGGAAGAGCTAGCACGGCGCAACCTTGAGTATGCAGTCTTGCTTTTCTTGAGGCCCTTCGAGCGGCAAGGCAGTCTGGAAGATAAGATACGCAGCCTGGGATTGTTGGTCGAGGAGAGCGACACTGATTTGACAGTGATCGCTGTAAGCTAGCGACACTCGTGCGCTACATCGGGGACATGGTGGGACGTACCGAAGAGGTGTGCGACAGCCGTGGCCTGACGAAGCGAGAGGTCAACGCTTACCCGTGGGCCGCGCCGCTTTCGCCGCCTTCTCGGCGTCGGCCAGGAAGCGCTCGATTCCTACGTCCGTCAGGGGATGACGAAGCATCGCCTTAAGCACACTGTAGGGCATGGTCGCGATGTGAGCACCGACCTCGGCAGCCTCGATAATATGGAGGGGATGCCTCAGGCTGGCCGCCAGCACCTGATTGGGCAGGTGATAGCGCTCGAAGATCTGTACACTGTCCGCCACCACCGCCATGCCATCGTGACCCACATCATCCAACCGCCCGACAAACGGGCTGATGTAGGTCGCCCCCGCGTGGGCAGCCAGGAGAGCCTGGTTAGCGGAAAAGACCAGGGTCATGTTGACCTTGACCCTCTCCTTGGACAGCCGCGAGGTCGCCTCCAGCCCCGCCTCATCGATCGGTATCTTCACCACCACGTTCGGGTGCCAGCCGGCGAGGCGCTTCGCCTCCTCCACCAGTCCCTCCACATCGCGGGAGAGGCACTCGGCGGAGATGGGCCCATCGACAATGCTGCAGATCTCCAGGATGACGTCGCGGTAGTCACCTCCCCCGGCCTTGGCCCAAAGGGTGGGGTTAGTTGTCACCCCCGAGATGACCCCTAGCTTTGCCGCCGCCCGGATCTCATCGACGCTCGCTGTGTCCAAAAATAGACGCATCCTGACCCTCTCAGAACGGATTATAGCTTCTTTTGGCCAGCCGGAAAAGCGCCCTGCCCGACGCCAGCCTCACAGACGGCGGGACGCTTCCTCGACAGCGGCTGCGGAGGCGGACAACTGCCCGGCCCTTCGGGCGACCGCCTCCAAAAAGCCCCGGAACAGCGGATGGGGCCGGTTGGGCCGGGAGCGAAACTCGGGGTGGAACTGCGAGCCCACCATCCAGGGGTGATCCCGCAGCTCGCAGATCTCCACCAGCGTCCCGTCGGGCGACAGACCGCTGGGGATGAGGCCGGCCTCAGCCAGCGCCTCCCGATAGGCATTGTTGAACTCGTAGCGATGGCGATGCCGCTCCACCACCTCCGGCTGACCATAAGCAGCGTGCGTCTTGGTACCATCCACCAACTGGCAAGGGTAGCCGCCCAGACGCATCGTGCCGCCCTTGTCCTCGATGCCCTCCTGCTCAGAAAGAAGGCTTATCACCGGATAGGGCGTGTCAGGGCAGAACTCCGTGGAGTGAGGATCGTCGCTCTTGAACACATGCCGGGCGAATTCGATGACCATGATCTGCAGGCCCAGGCACAGCCCCAGATAGGGCACCCCCTTCTCACGGGCATAGCGGGCGGCAAGAACCTTCCCGTCGATAGCCCGCTCGCCAAAGCCGCCGGGCACCACGATGCCGTCCACCCCTTCCAGCGGGGCCACGCCGCCGTCCTCCTCCAGCTCGCCCGCGGGCACCCAGCGGATGTCCACACCCAGGCCGTAGTGAACAGCGGCGTGGATCAGGGACTCCTTGACCGAAAGGTAAGCATCGGGCAGCTCCGCGTACTTCCCGACCACCGCCACCGAAACCCGACCGCTCGGGCTCTTCAGCCGCTCCACCCACTTCTGCCAATCGACCAGGTCGCGGGAGACGCCGGGAAGATTCAGGCGCTCCATGATGTAGGCTGTCAGGCCAGCCTGCTCAAGAGTCAGCGGCACCTCGTAGATGGACGACATCGTGGGAAGGGGCACAACCGCCCGCTTCTCCACGTCGCAAAACAGCGAGATCTTGTCCCGCAGGTCGCCAGTCATCTTGTGATCGCTGCGGCACATGATGACATCGGGCTGGATGCCCATGCTGCGCAGCTCGCGAACGCTGTGCTGAGTGGGCTTGGTCTTCAACTCACCAGTGGCGGAGATAAAAGGCAGGAAGGTCACGTGGATGGCCAGGGTATCCTCCCGTCCCTCCTCCTTGCGCATCTGGCGCACCGCCTCCAGGAAGGGCTGCCCCTCGATGTCGCCCACTGTGCCCCCCACCTCCACAATCACCACGCTGGCATCGCTCTCCCGCCCAACAACGCGAATGCGCTCCTTGATCTCGTTCGTCACGTGCGGGATCGACTGGATGGTGCGGCCCAGATACACGCCCCGTCGCTCCTTGGCGATCACCGCCTGGTAGATCTGGCCGGAGGTCACGGAGCTGGCGTGCGTCAGGTCCTGATCCAGGAAGCGCTCATAGTGGCCCAGGTCGAGGTCGGTTTCCGCGCCATCGGTGGTAACGAACACCTCGCCGTGCTGGTAGGGGGACATCGTGCCGGGGTCGACGTTCAGATACGGGTCGAGCTTCTGGATGACGACGGGGATACTGTGGGCCTTGAGGAGCCGACCGAGAGCGGCGGTGGTGATCCCTTTCCCTACGGAACTCACCACACCGCCAGTGACGAAAATGTACTTCGTCATGTAATTCACAATCATCATACGGGCGACGGCGAAGCCATGTCAAGCGTTGGAGAGGCCCGGGAGAACTAGCCAAAAAAGTAAACCGACTGGCAAAATCTCCACCGCAAAGAGAGCCACAAACCCGGAGATCAGGTCACTCCTTTCTTGACCATCCGATTATCGCTCACCTATACTGAGCCTGCTCCGCCAGATTCAGAAAGGGGACGTGCATGCCCATCTCCTGGGAGATCTCCGAGCTTGCCAATGGCTTGCGGGTGGTGACCACACCCCTCGCCACTGCCCAGTCCGTCAGCGTCAGCTTGTTCGTCGGGACGGGCTCGCGCGCCGAGGAGCGCGGCTCTCAAGGGCTCGCTCACTTCTTGGAGCACATGGTGTTCAAGGGAAGCGAGCGCCGCCCCACCGCCATGGCCATCGCCGAGGCCGTCGAAGGGGCGGGCGGCATCCTCAACGCCTACACCTCCAAGGAGGTCACCTGCTTCTGGAACCACCTCCCCTACGACAAGCTCGAGCTGGCCGTCGATGTGCTGGCGGACATGCTCTTGCACCCCCTGCTCGACGCCCAGGAGATGAAGCGAGAGCGCTCGGTCGTCCAGCAGGAGATCCGCCGCAATCGCGACCAGCCGAGCGCCTGGGTCAGCGAGCTGCTGACCCAGGCCTTCTACGGCGACCAGCCTCTCGGCTGGAGCACTGCCGGCAACGAGGAGACGGTGGCCACCATGCAGCGCCAGGACTTCCTGAGCTACATGGATGCCTGGTACGTGCCGGCCAATACGGTCATGAGCGTGGCCGGCAACGTCAACCACCAGGATGTGCTAGCCCTCGCCCACCGCCACTTCGAAGACCGGCCGGCCAAGCCCTCCCCTTCCTTCCTGCCCCTCGATCCCGACCTCCCCAGCCAGCGCCTGGCCATCGAGAGCCGCCCCATAAGCCAGGCCAACCTGGCCATGGCCCTCCCCGCTTTCGCCAGAAAGGACCCCGACCGCTACGCCCTCATGATATTCAACAGTCTCCTCGGTCGGGGCATGAGCTCCCGCCTGTTCAAGGAGGTCCGCGAAAAGCGAGGATTGGCCTACTCGGTCGGCTCGTCCGTCAGCCGCTACTTCGACACCGGCCTGCTCGTGATCAGCGCCGGCGTTTCCCCCCAGAACCTGAAGGAAGCGGTGCGCGTCATTGTGGGCGAACTGCGCAAGCTGCTCGAGGAGCCTGTGGGCGCTGAGGAGATGACCAAGGTCCGCGACTACAGCATCGGGAGCTTTCGCCTCAGCCTTGAGACGTCCATGGCGCTGGGCCAGCGGGCCGGCGACCTCCTCCTGACCATGGGCGAGATCGAGCCCATCGAGTCCGTGGTGGAGAAGGTGCAGGCCATCACCGCCGACGATATCCTGCGGGTCGCGGGCCGCGTCGTTCAGGCGGGCAAGCTGGTTCTGTCAGTAGTCGGCCCCGATGTGGAAAGCGAGGAGTTGGCGGAGCTATTGGCCGCTATCGCCGACTGAACTCCACCCACGCCGCCGGCCATGGTGGACGGTCTTCACCAATCCCCCGGGTTGACGCGATTCTCCTGGCCGAGAGTAGGCGGCTCGTACTCTTCTGACTGCTGCCCCTCAAAGACAGGTTGCCCCAGCGTCCCACCGTCGCTGGTCTTGCTCCCGAACAGCGGCCCCAGCAGGATACCAAGGTTACCCACGTAGGGTACCTTCACCAGCCGCCCCCCTATCTTGGGCATACGGCCGATCACTCGCTCGAAGGGGATGGCCGGGTCCGACTCGCTGTTGGCATCCCCCTTGGTGGTGATGCGATCCCCCTCAACGCCGATGATGCGATGGATGGCAAAACCGCCGTCGTCTAGCTCGAAGCCGATGATGTCGCCCACCTTCAGGTCATCCGGCTTGTCGACTCCCTTCAGAATAACGAGATCGCCCTTCTTCAGGGTGGGCCACATGGAGGAGGAAGTGACAGCCGCCATCGGGTATTGGGTGCCGAGGGCCCAACTCATGATGCGCGGCGTGAAAACTATGACAAGGACGATGATCCCGATGTAGATGACCCAGCTAGCCATACCCCGTAGCCGCCGCCGGAAGCTCTCTCGGCTGGTTGTCTGCTCTTCTGGCAGCTCCTCAGCGGCTGCTGGCGGGTCGCCGCTCGACCCCCTCCCGAGTGGCCAGCGAAGGTTCTCCCCAAGCGGAGGGAACTTGACAGCGGCGAACAAGCTGGGAGCGACCAGCGCCAGCGACAGCACCCAGGAGAGCCATCGTCGCAGGGACATTGCCGTTGCACTCCTCACCAGGGCGTCCAGGGCATCCGAACGATGAAGACACGGCCGGAGTAGCGTTTCTCGCCAGCGTTTGCCGGCGGGCGCACCTTGAACTCCACCGTCCGCTCCTTCCCCTTGCCCAGCACGAAGAACGCATCGTCGACGGAGAGGAAATCTCGGATGTTACCAGTAACGATGATGGCGACGTAGCTATCGAAGTGGCCGTCGTTGGTCAGGGTCAGCTTCCGAGTCATGTTGAAGCCGGGAGAAACGTCGCCGAAGTCCAGCGTATCGGTGGGCGGCGGCAGGCCGATCCCGCTCTCGCCCGTCACCAGCACCGTCACGCTGTACATAGTCGTGGAGCTGACGGCCACACCGCTCCAGACAAAGAGTATCGCGGCAATGCCTCCGATGGCCACAAGCCGCCAGCGGGTCAACCTGGGGAAGCGCAGGCGCTGGCGCACACTGTCCCGCCAGCGGCGCAGCCGCCCCGGCTGCTCCGACGGCGAGTCCATGGTCAGACTCTCTTCTCTAGTCATTCCCAACCACACCACCTTGTCTTCGTATTCTCGTGCCCCATAAATGGGCGATAATTCCGATTCGGCTGTTCGGGAGAACCCGCCGCTGGGAGGAAGCGGCGGGTTTCCTCTCCCATTCTTTCTACCGGCGCTACTCGGTGTCCTCGCAGGAACACTCTTCCTCGCCTTCTCGGCAAGTGCAGTAGCTGAAGCCGGTAACCTGGAACTTCAGGTCGCTGCCCAGTTCCACCCAGCGGTAGCTGTCCGGGTCGGGGCCGCTGTAGCACTTCTCAATGACCGGCGGAATGCCGTCAGGCGGCGGCGGGCCGGGGTCTGTGTCCGGGTTGTAGTTGTCGGCGCAGACCGGCGCAAAGAACTTGAAGTCCCACCAGTCGACCTCGTCCTTGCCCTTGATGAGCTGGCCTACCGCCCATTTGCTCAGTGGGTAGCAGTTGGGCTGGAGCACCTTATCGTTCCCGTCCTTCGGGTCGCTGTCCTTCAACAGCATGTAGGGCGTGATAGGCTGGAACTCCGGAACTCCACCACACTCCGTCTCACCTTCGCTGCATGGATGCTTTTCCTCGCACCAGACCTCGTACTCCACATCCTTGACTCGGTTCTGCCTGAGGAACGAACTGCTCAGCCAGATCTTGGCGCACTTGCCATGCTCTTTGCCGTCCTCATCCACCCAGCAACCTACAGTGATCACCTCCTGCGGGAACACCGTCCCGAGGTTGATCTCGTTGGGCGTCGTGTAGGTGGCGGTCTCAACGTGGGCGCGGATGTTGATGATGTGGGACTCGAAGGCCGCAAAGCTCACCACTCCTGCCAACATCACTGCCAGTCCAACGATCACAAGCATAAGCCTCTTCATTCTTTTTCACCCCCTTTCCTTTGAGGTTATGTGGCATAATGTTCACTGGTGAGGGACCTGCCCCCTCCGCGCCTCCCCCGGGAGTGGTGTGGGGCTGGCCCTCACCTCGAACAAAGTCAGCTAGCGAATCATTATTCCCGACAGCCTCCATT
>CAZEJO010000037.1:0-17523 GCA_964512285.1 uncultured Dehalococcoidia bacterium
GACTTCATGCTGCCCCAGCAGGCTGGCCATCTGGATCCCGTGGGCCACAATCATGGCGACGTGGGCTATCTGACGAGGATCCACGTTGTCCGCGATCTGGCCGTCGGCAATGCCCTTACGGAGCATCTGTTCGATTCCGTCGACCATTTGTGCCAACCTGGCTATCAGGCGTTGCCGGAAGCCCTCGTGTACGGTCGCCATACGAGCACCGATAGCAATTGTGATGGAACCTGTCGTCTCCAACTTGAGGCCAGCAGGCAGGTCGTCGACCACCTTGATTAGACGGTCGATGGGATGTTCACTGCCTCGAAGGTGAGAGGCCGCACCTTGTTCGGCAAGTAGCCGTACCCACTCGTCGATAACAGCGTAGCCCAGTTCCTCTTTGGACGAGAAGTGATAGTACAAGGTGCCCCTTTTGCAGCTGCTCTCCCTAAGGATATCGGCGATGCTAGTGTGGTAGTAGCCGTGTGTAGCGAACAGCTTGAGGGCTGTCTGAACGAGGATTTTCTTGGCGTCTGGGCTGCAACTCATTCGACCAATCAGTCGGTATGCTATCATCCCTCTCACATTCGCGTCAACCGACAGCATTGTGTCCTGGCTCGGCGTAGCTTCCCTGGGGGGTTGGCCTCTATGCACTCCTCTCCGCCGAGCAATGCAGGGGGATCTGTGTTGGCGCCGTTGAGGTCAAAGCGCTGCAACCAGTTGAGATCAGCTGGCGGCCCGCACCACGCGCCGATGCGTCCGCGGTAGGGGAGGATGTCGCCTCCTACGGTGACATACGTGTCAACGTTGATGTTCAGCGGCCAGGTATCGCCGTCGGTGTCGGTCTGGCCGGGGTTGGGCACGCTCTCGCAGTTGGCAGCCTCATTGGCCATGTCCGTCACAGCCAATGTCCCCGGGGATGTTCGCTTCGTCGGAGTATCCGCGGCTCTCATAGAAGCCCAGAAAGTCGTCATCGACCAGCTCGATGTGGGTGGGGTCCCTTATCCACTTGTAACCCCACTTGCACGGGACCACCAAGCGTAGGTTCTCTGCTAGAGGTTCGCCATCTCTCTCGTAGGCCAGGATGATGTCGTCACGCATGGCTGTTGTGACTGGCAGATCGGTCGTGAAATCGTCATCAGCGTAGAAGGCAACCTTCACCGCTTCCGGAGAGACGCCGGCCTGTTCGAGTATGAATCCGAGTCTCACTCCAGTCCAGTCGCCTTGCACGAGGGGCTCTGTAGGCAAGCCAACGCAGTAGAGGTCAGCATTTACCGTGCTTGTCGGCATTGCGAGAAGGTCGTCGAAGGTCAGATTCAGAGGAGATTCAACCAGTCCATCTACAATTACCGTCCAGTCCGACTCCTCGGCGTTATCCGCCGTTGGCGTCGGTGTGGCTTCGGAGCTGGCTGCAGCCCCCAGGGCCACCTCTCCCTGCATGTCGTTCGACGTTCCTAGCGTGCTCACCATTGCCCAGGCCAAGGTTGCCACCCCCAGGACAAGCACACCTGCCAGAATCATAAGAGCAGCTTTCCTCACCCGGCTGTGCATGGCGGCCTTCCTTACTGAGAGCCAAATTGCTAAGGGAGAAAGAACGGGCCCACTTTCCTCCTCTGCCCAACCTCTGAAGTGGCTCCTGTTCTTTCCCTCTTCTATTTTCTGGCGCTGGCGGACAGGCTGACCACGTCGGCAATTACGTATTCTATGACATATTTTACCATTTAAACTGATATTACCATGCCATGAGCTGTAGGTCGCAGGCCCGCTGGCGTGTGCTTTCGGCTGGAAGACCTTTAGACTGCCTGGCCCAAAACGAAGGGATGATGAACCACGCAATGGCGCTGGCCAGCAGCAGGGCAGGCGCTGCCTCAGCTTGGACGCAGGATGCAGCGCCCTACGTGCAGATCTCCCCGATCATGCCGTGGTTGCTAGCAGGTGGTCAGCAAATGCTGAGGGTTACGAATAGAGGATGGTTCCAGGAAGGCCAGTTTACTATCCAAGATCTGGCAGGGGTGGAGGGATTCGAACCCCCGACCTGCGGTTTTGGAGACCGCTGCTCTGCCAGCCTGAGCTACACCCCTGCCCTCGGCCACGCTATTGTAGCTAGGACGCCGAGGGCTGGTCAAGGACGTGGCTCCCAGAGCTAGCGACGCCCGCGTACTCTACTGGCTACCCTGAGGCGGATCTTCTTCCAGATCTCCGCCAACTTCGCGCGCCCGCCGCCCAGGAGCCAACTTTGGCCCCAGAGGTCGTCGTACTTGCCGGACCTCACCCGCGGGTACTCGGACGCCACTTCCGCACCGAACAGGAGCACCACCGCGCTGAGGTACATCCAGAACAGCAGGGCCACCACCGCTCCCAGGGAGCCGTAGATCACATCGTAGCGGCCGAAGTTCGCCAGATAGAAGCTGAAGCCATTCTTGATTATCTCGAAGGAGATGGCGGCTATCAGCGCTCCCGGCCAGACATCCCTGATTTTGGTGGGGGTATTGGGCACGAAGCGATAGAGCACGATGAAGGCTCCGAAGGAGAATATCGCCGGCATCAGGTAAGGTATGGTTCGCCAGAAGACGGCCGTGTTGCTGGACAGGGGGCCGAGGATGTCCGAGCTGGCCTCCTGCGTGGTGCGGAGAAGCGCCGTGGTGCCGATGGATAGCAGGAAGAACACCCCTACTCCGGCCACCATGCCCAGGTCCAGCAGCTTCTGCTTGACAAAGTGACGCGAGGTTTCGATGTCCCACGC
This sequence comes from uncultured Dehalococcoidia bacterium, assembly GCA_964512285.1. Taxonomy (GTDB): domain Bacteria; phylum Chloroflexota; class Dehalococcoidia; order SM23-28-2; family SM23-28-2; genus SM23-28-2. The sequence goes on from CAZEJO010000037.1 coordinate 2,726, forward strand.
TATGTTCAGGGAAGTGCGAATAGCCCCGAACAGGGCGCTCGCCGACCAGGCCAGGCCCAGAAGTCCCACTATGCTCAGAGGGATGCTGATGCCGGCAATCGCGTCTATGGCGTCTTTCACCTCGTTTCGTCCCTCACCTGAAGTGAGAGGGATGAACTCCAATACCTTGTCTATCAGGTCTTCCTGAAGGCTGCTGCTCTGGAGGAAGATGCCGAATATCGACACCATGAAGATGAGCAGAGGGAACAGGGAGAAGAGGGCATAGTAGGAAATGGCGGCCGCCATGTGAGTGCAGCGATCGGCGCCAAATTCCTGGATGGAACGAACGGTTAGGATGAGCAGCCTTCGCACGTTCTTGATGCCTTGCTACCAGTATACTACCGGCCAAGGTGCAAGGTGATGCGAAGGAAAAGGCGGGAACTCCTCTGGGGGGATCACTGTTCTGGTAGCGGTTGCCTGGAACAAAGAAGCGCCATGAAAGGCGCTCAGTCAAGCAGGTCGGAAGCCACTTCAGGAGCTACTGATCGTACTCCCGCCGCTCTACGTGGCGTCGCCAGCCGTTTATTTCGGCGAGGCCCCACCCTCAGTGGGTTGAAGCGCCAATATCAGGCCGAGGGCAAGACCTATGAGTCCGCCCATCATCAGCCCAACGGCAAACCAGGTACTGCGTCGGAAGCCTGCCATGCCATCCTCCTGTTGGTTGAGCCGTTGTCTCGGCTTAGCCAGAGGCTGCCAGCGAATGCGGGCTGGCCCTGCGGCTGAAGATGCTTCGGCTCTAGTTCCAGAGGATCAAACTCGTAGCCACACTCCTCGCAGGCATAGAACGGCCCCCACATATCTGACAGCTCGAATAGAGGACCGTCACAATGTGGGCAAGGCCCGAAAAATATCAGCGAAGAATAGCCTATCGACACCATTCTTTCTTTCCCCCTCCTCTCGGGAAAGTGGTTGCAGGGGAATGGGGCGGGCGCGATGGGCAATAATACGCCCGAGACATAGCCTCGGGCACACACCCAATCCTCTGGCGCTATGCCTCTTTCAATGGCCTACGAGGTTAGCTGACGGGTTCGGGCTGAAAGAGACTGCCCTACTCGCCTGCGGCGAGATTCACCCCGAAAAGTGGGTCCCCCGTGTCGCCTAGGGCGACTTCGGCCCCAGAACCCCTACGCTATTATGTTGTCGCGATTGCGGGGAACGCACCTTCGACCCGCGCGTTGGTTATCTGGAAGAAGATTGGCGAGCCCTTGGCTTCGCCCGACTCTCATACCTCCCTTTGCATATGGCGGCGGGTCTTCCAAGGGGGTGCGCCGCTTACTGCGAAGAGAGCTTCTCTCCACGACCCGCCGCACTAAGAATGCACCAACAAGGAATATCTTACTCTTATTGTGATATTTTGTCAACTCTTATTGGTGGGTCAATATCACTTGCCGCAGGCCTGGCCGCTCGCAGGGTTGGCAAACCTTCACGCGCTCTCCTCGGAATTCACATAACTGTGGCAGGGCCGTAACAACTAGCCCATATCTTGCGTCTGGAAAGTCAGGAGACTCGTATGGAGTGGCCAAGGTGTCAGCAGGTCTGTTAGTAACCATTGTGCGGTTCGCCAGTAGCCAGTTGGGCCAGGCTCTGAGGGAGTGCGCGCGAGTGGTTCACTTGGCACCTGGGTTGCTCCCCACGGGCCTGGGCTTGCTCCCCAGCCAGCAGGAGAGAGTGGCTGAGGAGTTCAGGGCACTTCTTCAAGCTGACGCCGCCGTTGATGAGGACGATCCGGCCCCTAATCCACAGGGGTTGACCGGACGCGAGGTAGAGAGCAAGGCGAGCAGCTAACACGCGGTTCGTACGGCTGCGCCTCTGCCAATCCTGTCCCAGGCACACCCCCACATATATTCCCCTACCTCGCCCATAGATGCGGCCCTACGGCCCTCCTGGCGTGTCTGAGAGACATTGTCGCCTTCGCTCGCGCCTGGCCCTCGTGTGTCCTGAGGCCTTACACCATCGCCACCACGAACCACACGATGCTTTGGCCACGGGCAGCGGGACGTGGCAACGTTCGCCCGCCTAGGGGATGGCGCCGCCCTCCTTGAGAGCGACGATCTTGTCCCAATCGTAGTCCAGCTCCAGCAGAATCTCTTCCGTGTGCTGGCCCAGTTCCGGCACGTATCCGCGTGGCTGCCAGGGGGTGCCGTAGAAGTCCGCCGGCGTTGCCACTCCCTGGATCGGCCCTTCCGGGCCGGGCACATCGACGAAGGCGCCCGCTTCCTGGGCGACCGGATCGTTCACCACGTCGCTGATAGAGTTCACGGGTGCCCACCATACATTCTCCCTATCGAAGGCTTCGCCCCACTCATCGAGGCTCTTGGTGGCGAAGACCTTGTCCAGTTCGTCCACCAGCGCTGGAGCATTGAAGCTGCGACGGCCAATGTCGGCGAAACGGTCGTCCTCCAGCAGGTCTTCGCGCGCGATGGCGCGGCAAAGATCCGGCCAGTGGCGATCTCCCTGTAGCAGGAGAAGCCAGAACCAGCGGTCATCGCCCGCCTGGTAGCAGCTGATGAGCGGGTTGATCGCGTGATGCCGGTCGTAGGGTTGAACCATGAACTTCAGACGCAACGCCACGTTGATATCCCATCCGATGGTGTAGATGCCGGCCCGGATGAGGGAGGCCGCCACTCGCTGGCCTTCGCCGGTACGGGAACGGGCCAGAAGAGCCGCACAAACTGCCCCCGCCGCATTGCTGCCGGCCACGTGGTCGCCCAGGCCGCCGCGTTGCTGCGGCAGCTCTGCCCCCTCCGGCGTCAGGGAAGCTGCGACGCCGGCACGTGACCAGAATGCGCCGATGTCATAGGCCGCGCGGTCTCGATTGGGGCCATCGGGGCCGTAGCCGGTCACCTGACAGTAGACCAGCCCTCGGTTCGTTTCGCGCAGCCTCTCGTACGTCAGGCCGGACGCTTCCAGCACCTTGGGCCGCACGTTGGTCACGAAGACATCGGCCTTGTCAATGAGGGTGCGAGCAATGGTGCGTCCCTCCTCGGTCTCTAGATTCAAGGCGATGCTTCGCTTGCCTCGATTTTCCAGTTCGAATGGAGGATTGATGGGGAGGGGCCAGCCCACTACCGATGCGGCCAACCCTCGCAGTGGATCGCCGTTCAGCGGCTCGATCTTGATTACGTCTGCGCCCCAGTCGCAAAGGATGGCGGCGGCGGAAGGGCCAGCGACCCAGAAGCCTATTTCAACGACGCGGATTCCCTCGAGCGGACCAGGCATGAGTGCATCCCTCCTGTTATTGGCCACCGACTAATGTCGCGGTTGGCCTTGAAGGTCGCCCCGCATGGGCAGGAGCCCCTGGGTTGGATGGCCCAGGGGCTCCATGCGTTAGCGTCGCCGTTGACGGCCTGGATCGCCCAACTCTTCCACTTGCACCACGAGCCGTCCGCTCGCTTGGTTGGGCAGCAAACCTTACCACCGCCCTTACCGTACATCTTTCTTCTTGAGCGGACATCGGTGCCAGAGGCGGCTTTAGCGGCCTTCTGACGCGTCTGATGGCGCTTCTGGCCGGTTGGCCTTACCCCTTTTTTTCTCTCTTTCTCCGTTCGGAGGTAACGGTGCTGCTACGGGGGCTAGGATTTGGCCAAGATCCGCTGCATCTCCTCCGCAGTGAAGGCGCGTAGGCTCTCGCTGGCAACGTTGCCTGTCTGGGCGATCTGGAACAGGCCGGCCACCATGGCCTCTTCGCTGGGTGCATCCACCACGGCCACTAGGTCGTAGCGCCCCTGGGTCCAGTAGTGCCCCAGGATCTTGAAGCCGAGCGCCTCGTTCTGCTTGCGTATCTCGGCGGCTCTTTTCACCGTCTCCTTGACGGTCTTACGCCCCTCTTCGGTGAAACGGTAGAGCACCACGTAGTTAGGCATAGGGCACCTCCTGCTGGCGAAAAATTGGACTAGCTCCCTGATTTTAGCACTGGCGGCCAGGTAGTCAAGACGGAGAGCAGAAAAAAGCTGGCTCTTCTCGCGCAAGTGCCGGTCGATGCCATTACACCACTGAAGCGGTAAGCACATCCCTCGTAGCCGGACAAGGGCCCGCAGCAAGGGTGACAGGGGCTATCAGAGGCGTTGTGAGGGGCACTTACGGCTTGAGGATGACCTTGCCGAAGTTTGCCCGCTCGGCCAGGATGCCGTGGGCCGCTGCTGCCTCCGACAGCGGCAGCACTCGATCGACGATGACCTTCAGCTCGCCGCGGCCGCAGATCTCCACCACCTTTCGGAACTCCTCTATCGCGCCGGATCTCAGCAGCTCACTGCTCAAGTTAAGACCTGACAGGGACACGTCCCGCTCGACCAGCAGCGCTGCGTCGATGGACACAGGCTCCTGTGAGCTGTTACCCACAGAGACCAGACGTCCGCCGGTCGCCAGGAGCTCGATGCTCTTGACCAGCGTTCGTCCTCCCACTGATTCCAGCACCACGTCGACGCCACGGCCGCCGGTGATGGCCGTGAGCGCTTCGGCGAAATCGGTCGTTCGATAGTTAATGGTTGCGTGCGCGCCCAGCTCGCGTGCTCGCGCGAGCTTCTCGTCGGAGCCCGCCGTGGCTATGACCCGCGCCCCAACGTGTGCAGCGATCTGGACACCGGCCATGCCCACGCCTGAGCCCGCCGCCTGGACGAGTGCCGTCTCGCCGGCGCGGAGGCCCGCCTTCTTTACCAGAGCGAACCATGCCGTCATGAAGACGACAGGAATGCCAGCCGCTTCCTCGAAGCTCAGCGACTGCGGAATCGGCACGATCGCCTGTGCGATTGGCGTCGCCAGTTCGGCGTAGCCGCCCGACGGCATGATCGCCACCACGCGGTCGCCCTGCCGCACGTTCTGGACCAGGTCACCGACCGCCTTCACTACGCCGGCCACTTCCCAGCCGACGATCAGAGGCAATGGCATTTGCACGTCTCCGGCCTCGCCGGTACGCTCTTGCAGGTCGCCTCGGTTGACGCCTACCGCCCGCACCTCGACGAGGACCGATGCCGGGGACAGCGGGGGGTCAGGCACGTCCCGGTAGCGCAAGACGTCCGGGCCGCCGAATTCGTCGATGACGACAGCCTTCATGGGAAGTTCAGCTTCCTATCTAAGACGTGGGGCCCCTGGCGGGACTCGAACCCGCGACTCGCGGTTTAGGAAACCGCTGCTCTGTCCACTGAGCTACAGGGGCACCCTTCTAGAGTCCACTGAGAAGAGCTAGGGGTCAAGACGTTTGCCCTTGACCCCTACCCATAATCATTCGCACTGGTGGAGATAGCGGGACTCGAACCCGCAACCTCGGCGATGCGAACGCCGCGCTCTCCCAATTGAGCTATATCCCCTTGTCAGTGTCATTATAGATAGGGCCGCCTGGCGCCGTCAAGAAAGGCTGCCCTTCGTCTTCTTGGCAGGGGGCAGAAGCCCCTCCACCAGCTCCACCTCCATCCAGCCCCCGTCCAAGTCTATCGCCTTGACAATGTCGTCCAGGGCCGGAATGAGCAGCTCGCCGCCCTCGCCATGCACCACGAAAACGTCGTTGCTGCCCGTGCTCAGGATCTGGGCCACCTTGCCCAGCGGCTGGCCTTCCGTGGTGCGCACCTCCAGCCCCACTATCTGGAACTGATAGTACTCGCCCTCCGATAGGGGCTTCAGTTCCTCCTCCGGCACTTCCAGAAAGCGCTGGCGTAGGGCCCCAGCGGCGGTGGCGTCGTCGATGCCCGAAAGCTTGATGTAGACTTTTCCCTTGTGCCAGCGACAGCCCTCGATAGCGTAGGAGACACCCTCTACGTAGAGGCTGCAGCCAGCGGCAAATCGCTCTGGGAAGTCGGTGAGAGGCTCCACCTTCAGGTTGCCCTGCAGACCCCAGGGCCCAAGGATGCGGCCGACAGCCACGTATCCCTGGCTAGCGTTTTCGCGAGAGCGAGACATAGCTAGTTGCCGCTGCCCGCGCCGGAGGTGGGTGGGCCTGTGACGCGTGAGCTCGGGAGGGCGAGCGATGAGAGGAGTCAGGCAGACGAGTCCCTATCCCCGATCTCCAGTATCGCCCTGGTTCCCTTCCGGATGGCGGCCACCTTGAGCAGGGAGCGCATGGCATTGGCGATGCGTCCCTCTTTGCCTATTACCCTGCCCATATCCGACTCGGCCACCCGCAGGCGATAGACGAACTGGTCTTCCTCCTCCTCCTCCGTCACCACTACTTCATCCGGGTGCTCGACGATGGCCCGGGCCATATGCTCGATGAGGTCCTTCATGGTTTGTCTCCACTCTCAGCCTCGGGCTCAAGCTCAAGTTCGGCTTCAGGCTCCGGCTCGGGTTCAAGCCCAAGATCGGGCTCGGGTTCAAGCTCAGGTTCGGGTTCAGCCTGGGGCCTGGGTTCAGACCTGAAGCTGGGCCGGCCGGTGCCCTCTCCGATCTCCAGTATCGCCCTGGTTTCTTTCCGGATGGCGGCCACCTTAAGCAGGGCGCGCATGGCATTGGCGATGCGGCCCTCTTTGCCTATCACCCTGCCCATATCTGACTCGGCCACCCGCAGGCGATAGACGAACTGGTCTTCCTCCTCCTCCTCCGTCACCACTACTTCATCCGGGTGCTCGACGATGGCCCGGGCCATATGCTCGATGAGGTCCTTCATGGTTTGTCTCCACTCTCAGCCTCGGGCTCAAGCTCAAGTTCGGCTTCAGGCTCCGGCTCGGGTTCAAGCCCAAGATCGGGCTCGGGTTCAAGCTCAGGTTCGGGTTCAGCCTGGGGCCTGGGTTCAGACCTGAAGCTGGGCCGGCCGGTGCCTTCCCCGATCTCCAGTACCGCCCTGGTTCCCTTCCGGATGGCGGCCACCTTCAGCAGGGCGCGCATGGCGTTGGCGATGCGTCCCTGCTTGCCTATCACCTTGCCCATATCTGACTCGGCCACCCGCAGGCGATAGACGATGAAGTCTCTCTCCTCCTCTTCCGTCACCACCACCTCATCCGGGTAGTCGACGATGGCCCGGGCCATGTATTCGATGAGGTCCTTCATGATTCGTCTCCGCTCTCGGCCTCAGCCGCAGTAGATTCCTGGTCGGCTTGGCCCTCGGCCTCGGCCGCATTAGATTTCCGATCGGCTTCATCCTCGGCCTCAGGTGCGCCAGGTTCCGCTTCACCTTCGCTCTCAGCCGCAGGCGGGGTAGGTTCCTCTTCCCCTTGGTCGCTAGCGCTTTTCCTCGCCAGAAGCTTAGCGACCGCTTCCGAGGGCTGAGCGCCGTGCTCTAGCCAGTGCGTCACTCTCTCCTCGTTGATAACGATGGTCGGTGGTTCTGTCAAGGGGTCATAGTGACCGATGATCTCGACATTAGCGCCATCACGGGGGGCCCGCGAGTCGGCCACGACGATGCGGTAAGCTGGCCTCTTCTTCTTGCCAACGCGGGAAAGACGGATCTTTAGCAAGGAGTCACCTCCCATAAAGGATAGCAGAAATTGCTCTTTAGTCTAGCGTGGCCAGGGCGCTCCCGGTGCGATACGTGGCCCCCGTCCCGAGGCCACCATCTGCATTAGCTTCTTGGCTTCACGATACTGCTTGAGAATGCGATTCACATCCGTGGTGGTGGTACCGCTGCCACGGGCGATGCGGCGGCGGCGACTGGCATCGATGACGTCCGGGTAACGTCGCTCCTGGGGCGTCATCGAATACACGATAGCCTCTATCTGCACGAAATGGCTCTCGTCCACGTCCTCCAAACGGCCAGCGACCTTGGAAAGGCCCGGTATCATGGACACTAGCTGGCTCAGAGGCCCCATCTTCCGCACCTGCTGGAGTTGCCCGACGAAGTCCTCCAGGGTGATGGCGCCTCGGCGGGCTCGTGCTCCCAGTTCCTCGATCTCCTCCTCGCTGATGGTGGCCTTCGCCTTTTCCACCAGGGTGAGGATATCGCCCATGCCCAGTATACGGGAGGCCAAGCGGTCGGGATGGAAGGGCTCCAGGGCGTCGGCCTTCTCTCCCACCCCCACGAACTTGATGGGAACGCCGGTCACAGCCCGAATGGAGAGGGCAGCACCGCCGCGGGCGTCGCCGTCTAGCTTGGTGAGGATTAAGCCGGTGAGGCCCAGCGCCTTGTGAAACTCTTCGGCTGCCCGCACCGCCTCCTGGCCGGTCATGGCATCGGCCACCATCAGTACCTCGGTCGCCGACAGACGGCGCCTCAGCTCCACCACGTCCGCTAGGGACTCCTCGTCTATCTGCAGATAGCCCACGGTGTCGACAAGGACAGTGGTGGCGCCCAGGCGGTGGGCTTCCTTCAAAGCGTGCTCGCAGATCTTGAGCGGGCGCTTCCCTCCGTCCTCGCTGTACACGGCGATGTCGAGCTGCTTACCCAGGGCCTCCAGTTGCTCGGCTGCGGCCACGCGCTGGGGGTCGGCTGCTACTAGCAAAGGACGGTCGCCGCCCCGTCGCAGGTGGAGCGCCAGCTTGGCGGCGGTGGTGGTCTTGCCCGAGCCCTTGAGACCCACCAGGATGACAACCGTGGGTGGTTGCTTGGCCCGCTGGAGCTGGCTCTGGCTGCCGCCGAGGGTTTCGATTAGCTCTTGATTGACGATATCGACAACCTGCTGCATGGGCGTGAGGCTCTCCAGCACCTGAGCCCCCAACGCTCGCTCTCGCAGCCGCTGCACGAACTGCCGCACCACCTTGAAGTGGACATCGGCTTCCAGGAGGGCCACGCGCACCTCTCGCAGGGCCTCGTCCAGGTCCTTCTCGGTGATGGTGCCGCGGCTACCCAGGCGCCGAAGCACCTTCTGCAGCTTTTCGGTTAGCCCTTCGAACATGACTATTCCGATTTTAGAGCGCTAACACAGCGCCGTCAAACGGCGGCCCAAGCTCCCACCCAGCAACAGCCTGAAACATTCTAGTGCTCTTGGGGACGAAAGGCTACCTTAATGCGGCGCGTACACATGACGTGGGGCTGCATCGTCGAAAGGATAGACTCGAAGAAGGCGAGGGTCAGGCACTCACAGCGCTTCGACGCTGGACCAGGCCACCGAGAGCTTGGGACGTTGCGCCTTCAAGGCGCATACCGAGAAGCCGGGACGACTACTCCCCGCACCCTTCTCAGCCCGCCGCCAGCACCTGGCAGGGTTTCAGCCGTCTAGAGGCCCTTCTGGACGATGTACGAGCAGAGGTCGGCCGTGCGGCAGGCGTAGCCCCACTCGTTGTCGTACCAAGCCAGCACCTTTACCATGTTGTCGCCGACTACCATAGTAGCGAGCCCGTCGACGATGGAGCTGGCGGGATTGCCCTTGAAGTCGATGCTCACCAGGGGCTCCTCTATGTATTCAAGGATCCCCCGCAGCGGCTCAGAGGCGGCGTCCTTGAAGGCCTGGTTTACCTCCTCTTTGGTTATCGGCTTCTCCAGGGTCGCCACGAAGTCGCACACCGAGACGGTCGATGTGGGAACTCGGAAGGCCATGCCATCCAGCTTGCCCTTCAGCGCTGGCATGACCACAGTCACAGCGCGGGCCGCCCCAGTGGTGGTGGGGATGATGTTCAGGGCGGCGGCACGAGCCCGTCGCAGGTCCTTATGGACCGTGTCCAGGATGACTTGGTCGTTGGTGTAGGCATGGATGGTTGTCATGAACCCCTTCTGCAAGCCGAAGTTATCGTGCAGCACCTTCACCGGCGGGGCGATGCAGTTGGTGGTGCAGGAGGCGTTGGAGATGACCGTGTGCTTGCGGGCGTCGTACATCTCCTCGTTGACACCCAGCACGACGGTCAAGTCCTCGTTCTTGGCGGGGGCGGTGATGACTACTTTCTTGGCCCCGCCCTTAGTGTGGGCCACTGCCTTCTGACCATCGGTGAAAAGGCCCGTCGCCTCCACCACGATCTCCACCCCAAAGTCACTCCAGGGGATGCTCCCCGGGTCGCGCTCGGCCAGAACCTTCACCGTCTGCCCGTCCACCTGGATGGCATCCTCCCTGGCCTCGATGCGGGCGGGAAAGATGCCGTAGTTGGTATCGTATTTGAGGAGATGAGCGTTGGTCTTGGGGTCGGTGAGATCGTTGACGGCCACCACCTCCAGGGTGTTGCCATGGTGATCGCGGATGGCCTTGAATATCTGCCGACCAACACGGCCAAACCCGTTGATACCGATCCGTACTGGCATGGTATTTCCTCCCTTATCGACTCGCAATCAGGCTATCAATTAGGACGCCACAGAAGCTGCCCTGTTACGGCCTCCTTGCTATGTTCCAATGACAAGAGGCCAGCTCCGACAAGCGGAGCCGGCCTCTTAGATTCTAGCTAAGGTTAGAAGTTCTACCGTCGGCGGCGCCAGACGGCCGAAGCCGCCGTGCCGATGCTGCCCAGCATTAGGGCCGCCGCCACGCCGATGACGTATATGGCCCACGTGGGGAAGCCGCCATCGTCGGAGCCAAGCAGGCCGGCTCCGCCAACCACAGGAGGCACGGGAGTGGGAGTGGGTGTGGGAGTAGGCGTCGGCGTCAGCGTCGGCTCCACCGTGGGCTCCACCGTGGCCGTCTCCGTCGGCTCCTCGGTGGGCTCCTCGGTGGGCTCCTCCGTGGGCTCCTCCGTGGGCTCCTCCGTCGGCGTCTCCGCTGGTGGTCCGGTGACGGTCACCGTGGACGTCAGAGTCAACTCAACGACCTCGCCATCGAATGTGTTCGGGTTCGGGTCGCAGGCGTCACCGATGCGGTCCCCGTCGGCGTCGGCGTTGTCGGGGTTGCTGACCAGAGGACAGTTGTCCTGGCGGTTCAGGTAGATGTCGCCGTCCACGTCGGTGTCCTGTTCATCGGGCGTGGGGTCGCACGCGCTGTCGATGCCGTCGGCGTCGGGGTCGCCGTCGCCCTGGACGAAGGGTGAGCCCTGGTTGACATCGAAGGGGCAGGTGTCGACGTCGTTCTCGTAGCCGTCGCCGTCAGCGTCCCCTTGGCTCTTGGTGTACGTGGTGAACACGTAGTCGCCGCCGGTCGTGGGGTTGGTGCTCACCACGTAGCCGCTTTCGTCCGCAGCGGTGTCCGCAAAGTCCTTGGAAATGCCGAACAAGGTGGTGGTGGTGCCCAGAGGCGTGCAGAAGTCACTTATCGATCCAGGTACCAGCTCGGCGGTAGGGTCATTGAGCACGCTTACCGAGCTGTAGCCAAGGCTGGCGTCGAAGGACATGCCCAGGAGAGACGTTCCCGGCTCGAAGACGACGAAGTTCATGGACACCGGTGTGCCGGCCACGCTGGTCTGACCGTAGGAGCGAGATACGGGGGTGAGCCCGGGGAACATGGTCTCAAGGAAGTCGGGGTAAAGGTCCACACCGTCCGGCAGGGTGTTGCCGTCGAAGTCCGCGAACTGATCCGCGTGTATGACCGACCCAGCCGTCTTGTCGACTGTGGCGTTCAGCATGGTGAACGCCGTGGGCAGGTCAGTGGTGCAGGTGTTGTTGAGAAGCCCCAGGGTAGAATCTGACACCAGGTCGGCCACGTGGGCCCCCAGGGGCATACTCGGGTCGCCCCTGCCAAACTCCGACGGCGTGAAGTTAATTATCACATCGAAGTTGAAGTCACCCGCCGGAACGCTAAACGATGTGATGACATCTGCATTGGCTCCCGCCTCAGTGTCGGACAGGCTGGCGGAAACCACCGGGTTGTATGTGGCCCTCGCGATGTCCCACTGGGCCACAAACACGACCACCGCCAGCAATACCGCTAAGGCTGCCAGCGGACGTATTAGATCACGCTTGGCCTTCATTCGCTATATCCTCCTTCCTCAAAAAGCGCAAACCTCTCCCTCCCGGTCAACTCCAGACAAAGCCTGAATAAGGGAAGCAGAAGCCCCGGCGCTTGATGATCGCTATCAAAAAGCCCGCCCATCATCTCGCTGTGGAGACACTGATAGGCCCGGCACTGCACCTGTTCCTGTAGACCCAACGCTCTCCTGCAGGTACCTATCACCTGCTCGTTAGCTAACACTAGCGATATGATACCTGATCATCATTGCTTGTCAATAGCCCTGGCAATTGTTTGTTATTGCTTTTTCGCAGTCTTTGTCGCTTGCCCGAATCTAATTGGGGCCAGCAGCGTTCTGTTAGATGGGTAAGCAAGGGCCGCACCCCTTTTGCTTTTGGAACCCAGACATCCGGCCCGCTCCTGACCAGGGGGCGGGCCCTTCGCTTGGCTGCGACCAGCCTTTACCCTTTTTCACCCTCGCTTCACCATCCTTGTGCTGATCTTCACTGGTTGTCCTGCGTGATTGTGGGCATAATGTTTGTTGAAATGGTAACAATGTCTGGCCCATGTTCGACACGAACCTATTCCCTTTCGGGAGAAAAGGTATTACAATTTGCGAAAGTTATCCATTTACATAATATGCTCTACAGGTGAAAGCAGGCAGCAGATGTGGCTTGTGCGTGCAGGCTGAGAGGAGATCCCGTCGGGTGACGCGTATGTCCCCGATGGGATAATCCCCGTTCGGGGTGGAAAGCAATAGAAAGGCATGTTATAATTGCCGAAATTATCTGTTGACATAAGAATGGTGTTCTCCGCGTAGGTGAGAGAGGTAGGAGCGATCATGTGGAGTAGAACTCGTTTCAGCAAGGGACTTTTGTTAGCAGCGTGTGCGCTGCTGCTGCTGGGCGGGCTGGCGCTGGCGACCTTGGTCGGCAGCGTCGGCAGGTTCGCGCCGGGGACTTCCGCCCTGGCGATCGATCCGCCTCACCTCGAAGTCGGTAAATGGGCTGACTCCGAGCTCTGCGAGACGGCCAGCATCCATCTGCAGGTGCGCGGCGAAGGCACGGCAATCGAGGAGCGGGTCCCCGTGGACGTCATGCTCGTCCTCGACCGCTCGGGCTCCATGGACGACGCCGATGACTGCGATCCCTGGTATTATGGTTGCTGGAACGTGCCTCAGCCCATCAACCACGCCAAGGATGCCGCCAAGGCCCTCGTGGAACAGCTCGACCCGGCTGTGGACCAGGTGGGCCTGGTCTCCTACGAAACCTGGGCTAGTTCCCCCATCGATCACGTGCTGACCTCGGGCGTCTCCGGCTTCAATGCCGTGAAGGGCGCCATCGATGCCCAGAGCGCCAACGGCTACACGAACATCGGCGACGCGGTCTGGGCGGCTCAGCAGGAGCTGGAGTCCGGCCGCCATAACCCTGACGCCGTCCCGGTGATGGTGGTTCTCACCGACGGCATAGCAAACCGCAGCCATGCGGGCGATAGTTGCGATACCTGGCCCACCAGCCCCACCGTATGCACCAACGACGCCATCAACCAGGCGGCGGCAGCGAAGGCTGACGGCACGATCATCTTTACCGTCGGCCTCAACCTGGTCTGGGGTGACTACCCAGGCGCCGGGCCACTCGCCCGGAGCGTCCTGGAAAGTATGGCCACTCCACCTTCGGCGAGCTACTATTTCGAGACTACCGAGTCCACTGAGCTCGAGGGCATCTTCGAGCAGATCGCTAACATACTCATCCTGATCGCCGGCAAGGACGTGGTTGTCACCGAGATCCTGCCGTCCAACCTGCACTACGTGAGCGGCAGCGCCGTGCCGGCGCCCGACAGCGTCGTTGGCCAGACCCTCACCTGGCTACTGCCCATCGTCTCCATCGGCGATGTCTACGACTTCTACCTCGACGTCACTGTGGATCCCCCGGCCGGCCTTGTGCTGGCGGACGTATATCCGGATTCGCGGGTCGACTACAAGGACTACCAGGGCGACCTCCAGTCACTGCCTTTCCCGCAGACTTACGTGGACGTGGATCCCTGCGCTCATCCAGAGCTGTCCATCGATAAGGCGGTGAGCAGCAACACGGCGTCGCCTGGCGACTCGTTGACCTACACCGTGACGGTGCCAAACAGCGGAGGCGCCGACGCCACCAACGTGACGATAGAGGACGACTACGACCAGACGTATCTGGATATCACCGACACCGGTGGCGCCGTGGATGATGGTGACAAGCTCACCTGGAATGGCGGCATAGTGGTTCCCGCCTTTGGAAGCGTTCAGAAGACCTATGAGGCGGAGGTGAAGGGCGAGGCCGCTTTCGAGTGCGGCGACACGCCCGTGGAGAACACTGCCGCCGTTTTCGAGGGCGGGGAGTTCGTGGATGACGACAGTGAGTTAGTGTGGGTGACGAAGGAGTGCGTGGATCTCAAGATCGTTGACCAGCACGTCGCCTGTCTCGACCTCAATGCCAACGGGGCGTGCGACCCCGACGAGCCGCTTCCGCAAGAGATACCGGTGAGCGAGGAAGTGACCATCATCGTCGCGAAGACCGTCCACAACAACGGCCCCGACGATGTTGATTATGCCGAAATAACGGGGACAATTACAGTTCCGCCTGACTGCGAGATCTTGTCCTCCGCTGAGCACGTGGAGCAGATTCACCCCATGCCGGTTAGCGTGAACATCCCTGTCATAGAAGAACCGTTCACCATTCACTGCTCTCAGCCCAGCAACCACACTTTCGAATTCGATAACATTATTACGCCCAAGGATCCCCAGGTAATTGACGTGGATCCTAGCAACAACACAGCCTACACCGTATGGACGGTACCGGCCGTCGCCGAGGCGGACGTCAAGATAGTCGACCAGTACTTCGTGGACCCGCCGGAGGAGATCAACGTCAGCGAGGATGTGCAGGTAACCCTGCGCAAGGTACTCCACAACAACGGGCCTTACCCCGGCGACGTGGCGGTGACTCTCAACAAGACGGCCTCGGCGCCGCCCGACTGCACGATGATCCCAGCCGGTTTCTCGGTCAGCTGCTACGATGAGCAGGTAGTGCTGCCGCAGAGCGTGGATGTCATAGTTGACGAGTACTT
>CAZEJO010000038.1:0-17520 GCA_964512285.1 uncultured Dehalococcoidia bacterium
AGACGAGGCCGAATCAGCCGCTGAGCGTCATGTCGCCGTGGGGGACGGCGAAGTACGGTATCAGGGCGCTCCCCCTCAGCTTCGCTCGCTGGGGGCCGGTGACGGCATCAACGGCTAGGATGCGCACTAGCGAACTACCTTGACGTCCCCCATATACCCCCGCAGCACCTCCGGCACGACCACCGAGCCGTCGCGCTGCTGGTAGTTCTCCAGGATGGCGATGAGCGTTCGCGGCAGGGCCAGGCCCGAGCCGTTCAGGGTGTGCGGGAACTCCGGCCGCGCGCCCTTCTCGCGGCGGAAGCGGATGTTGGCCCGCCGCGCCTGGAAGTCGCCGCAGCTGGAGCAGGAGCTGACCTCCAGCCACTCGTCGCAGCCGGGTGCCCACATCTCGATGTCGTAGGACATCAGCGAGGTGAAGCCGAGGTCGCCGGTGCAGAGCTGGACGACCCGATAGGCGATGCCCAGAGCGCGGCAGACGTCCTCGGCGTCGTTTACGAGCGCCTGCAGTTCCTCCTCTGAGCTCTCGGGCTGGCAGAACTTGTACATCTCCACTTTATCGAACTGGTGGCCTCGCTTGATGCCGCGCACGTCGCGGCCGGCGCTCATCTTCTCGCGGCGGAAGCAGGGGGTGAAGGCGACATAATGCAGGGGCAGAGTGTCCGGCTCCAGGATCTCGTCGCGGTGCATGTTGGTCAGGGGCACCTCGGCTGTGGGGACGAACCAGAAGTCCTCCTCGGCGTCGCGGTACATGTTGTCGCGCAGCTTGGGGAGCTGACCGGCGGCCCACATGCAGGCCTCGCGCACCATGAAGGGCGGGTAGACCTCGCTGTAGCCGTGCTTCTGGACGTGCAGGTCGAGCATCCAGGCGATGAGGGCTCGCTGGAGGTGGGCCGCTGCGCCCTTGAGCAGGTAGAAGCGGGAGCCGGAGAGCTTGGCCCCGCGCTCGAAGTCGATGATGCCCAAGCGTTCGCCAATCTCCCAGTGAGGCCTTGGCTCGAAGTCGAAGGTGGGGGGTTCGCCCTCTGTGCGGACGACGACGTTGTCCTCCTCGCCTTCGCCCAGCGGCACCTTGGGGTCGGGGATGTTGGGTAGCTGAAGGAGGAGGTCGTTCAGCCGCTCCTCCACCTCTCGCAGCTCTTCCTCCAGCTCGTCGATGCGCTGGCTCACGTGCCGCATGCGCTCCATGAGCTCGTCGCGGCGGGCCACCGCCTGCTGATGCTCGGCGGCGGTCTGGCTGGTCTTCTCATGCTTCTGGATGACCCGATTGAGCTGGCCGAGCTCCTTGCCGGCGGTGTTGCGCTCGGCCCGCAGGGTCTCGACCTCCTGGAGGATGCCGCGCCAGCGGTCGTCGAGGGCGAGCAGCTCGTCCAGAGGGGCTTCCGTGTGGCGGTCGGCGAGGGCCTTGCGCACGGCGTCGGGGTTCTCACGAATGGAGGCGAGGCTTAGCATAGCTGGCATCACCCTCGCAGATCGCGGGCCAAACGGATGGCCGCCAGGGCTAGCGCACGCACGTCGTCGTTCGCGGGCGCTGAGACGCCGCAGGCGGGCAGATCGACGGGCCGGTTGGTGTGCAGAGCATCTTCGTCTACCCAGGTTACCACAGCTCCCTCTGGTGGGCGCAGGGAGGTATTGTTGACTGGGCGGCAGAAGTAGATGAGGTCCATGTGCTTGTGAGGCTCGCCCGCCTCGCTGCTGTCCTCCAAAAGGATGGTGTAGGGCGGGGCGATCTGGCCCGGGTAGCTGAAGGGGAAGGTCTGGCCCAAAGGCAGGACAGCCGCCTCCAGACCCGTCTCCTCGCGGATCTCCCGCAGGACGGCAGCCACCGGATCCTCGTCGGCCTCCAGGTGGCCGCCGGGGGGTACCCACATCTGGAGGCGCTTGTGCCAGAGGAGGAGGGTTCTATCCCCATCCACGACGAAGCCGGTGCAGGTGAAGTGCTGCTTCACCCTCTACTCCTTGCTGCGAAGCTGGGGGAAGAGGATGACCTCTCGTATCGACTGCTGGCCGCTGAGGGCCATCACCAGGCGGTCGATGCCTACGCCCAGGCCGCCGGTGGGAGGCATGCCGTGCTCCAGAGCGACGAGGAAGTCCTCGTCCACCGTCTCCGCCTCCTCGTCGCCGGCCGCCCGTAGGCGAGCCTGCTCAAGGAAGCGCTCTCGCTGCTCCTGGGGGTCGTTGAGCTCGCTGAAAGCGTTGGCGATCTCGCGGCCGGCCAGGAAGCCCTCGAAGCGCTCCACCAGGCGGGGGTTGTCGGGCTTGCGCTTGGCCAGAGGCGATAGCTCCAGCGGGTAGTCCAGGAGGAATGTGGGCTGGATGAGCTGTGGCTCGACGAAGGTCGATAGCAGCTCATCGATCAGCTTGCCGCGGCCGGCCGTCTCGCTGACCTCCACGCCCAAGGGGGCCATCGCCTGGCGCAGGGAATCGGCGTCGGCGTGGGCCTCGAAGTCGATGCCCGCGCGCTCCTCGATGGCCTGCCGCAGGGTGAGGCGCCGCCAGGGGGGCGTGAGGTCCAGCACGCTGTCGCCGTAGGGCACCTTGAGGCTGCCCAGGGCCTGCTGGGCTACGTAGGCCACCATCTCCTCCACTAGCTTCATGACGTCCTGATAATCGGCATAGGCCTGGTAGCACTCCATAAGGGTGTACTCCGGGTTGTGCTTGGTGGAGACGCCCTCGTTGCGGAAGACGGGCCCAATCTCGTAGACCCTGTCGAGACCGCCGACGATGAGGCGCTTGAGGTGCAACTCGGTGGCGATGCGCAGATAGAGATCGCGGTCGAGGGCGTGGTGGTGGGTGACGAAGGGCTTGGCGGCGGCGCCCCCGGCCGAAGGCTGAAGGACGGGCGTTTCGACCTCCAGGAAGTCCCGCTCGTCCAGGAAGCGGCGGATAGCGGCGACGACGCGGCTGCGCAGGCGGAAGATGTCGCGCACGGCGGCGTTGGCTATGAGGTCGAGGTAGCGCTGGCGATAGCGCACCTCCACGTCTTGAAGGCCGTGCCACTTCTCGGGAGGGGGTCGCAAGGTCTTGGCCAGGAAGGCGTACTGGCGGGCCTGTACTGTGATCTCGCCGCTGCGAGTGCGGAAGAGAGTGCCGCTCACGCCCACGAAATCGCCGATGTCTACCACGTCCACGAACGCCTCGTAGTTCTTGTCGCCGAGGATATCCTCGCGAAGGTCGGCCTGGATCTTGCCTGTGCCATCGCGCAGGTCGATGAAGGTGCGCTTGCCCATGAGGCGCATGGCGGTGACCCGGCCGGCCAGGCTAACCTCGACCTCTTCCTGGGGGGTGGCGCTCTTCTCCTCCAGCGCCTGGAGGGCCTGCACCGCCTCTTGGGTCGTGTGGGTACGCTGGCAGTGGGCGGGGTAGGGATCACGGCCACCAGCCCGCAGGCGCTCCAGCTTGGCCTGCCGCTGCTCGATAAGCTCTTGGCCTCGGTCACTCAATGTCTCTTGCCGGTCGAGTCGGAAAGAATCAGCCAGAGGCTGATGTACCCCTGGCACAAAGGTGGCGGGTGGGCCATCTGTTGGCTGCCCCCCCGCCGCGTGTTGCTATCACAATGGTCTCTAACTGATGGCGGTAATGGTGAAGTGAAAGGTGCCGGCCGGTACGTTTGTCTTGACTTCGTCGCCCACCCGCTTGTTCAGCAGGGCTCTGCCCACGGGAGATTCGTTGCTGATGCGGCCCTGAGTGGGGTTGGCCTCGGCGCTGCCGACGATAGTGTACTGCTCCTCTTGTCCATCCTGGGTGGTCACGGTCACGGTCGAGCCCAGCTGCACCCGGTTGGAGTGATGGGCTTCCTCTTCGTCGATTAGGGTGGCGTTCTGAATGATTCGCTCCAGGGTGAGGATACGGCCTTCGACGAAAGCCTGCTCGTTCTTGGCATCATCGAACTCGGCGTTGTTCTGGGCGCTGGTGAGTTCCTTGGCTTCTTGGATGCGGTGAGCTATCTGAGGCCGCCGAACTGTGACCAAGAAGTCCAGCTCTTCCTGAAGCTTGGCCATGCCTTCTTTTGTTAGGGGAACAGGCTTTTCCGCCATAGCCTTTCACCTCTGAACCCTATGAAAAAAGAGACTGAGAGCTTCTTACACCCTCAGCCACTCTGGCCAGCAGTGTTATTATAAGGCCTGGTCGATATCTTGTAAAGACGGGTGTTCTCGTTCAAGAGCACAAGTAGGGCACATGATGTCCACTGCCTCAACGGGTCAAGGCGGCTGCGGCAGCCTTCCATTTTGCTTGTTTGGGGCGCTGTGATAGAATTCCCTTGACGTGTCGCTCTCTGCCGATTCAGGGTCAGGTGCGGAAGTGAGGCGGTCACCATGGCGTTGGGTGATTCTGCTTCTGGTTTTGTCTCTGATAGTGGGTGGTGTAGCTGGTGGGGTGGCTGGGGCTCTGACCGCCCGGTTGCTTTCTGAGGATGAAGAGGAAGTGGCCGCTCCCATTGCTACACCTGTTGGAGATATCACCAACGTCACCCTCAGTGAGGAGTCAGCCATTACCCAGGCGGTGGAGACGGCGTTGCCTAGTGTGGTTGCTATAGTCAGTGAAGAGGAGAGGTTGCTGCCGGGGGAGGATGGGCAACCACTATCTCTGGGTTCGGGCGTTATTATTGATGAGCGGGGCCATATCGTCACCAACGAGCACGTGGTTCGCGACGGCGCCAGGATCACGGTCGTCTTGTATGATGGTGAAGAGCGTGAGGCCACCCTGGTGGGCCAAGACTGGCCCTTCACCGACGTGGCGGTGCTGGAGATTGACCCAGAAGGGCTTGTACCGTTGTCTCTGGGAGACTCCGACGCTGTGGTGCCCGGCCAGAGAGTCATCGCGGTGGGTAACTCTCTGCACAACTTTCGCAGCAGCGTTACTGTGGGGGTGGCGAGCGGGGTGGGGCGCCGCTGGCAGCGGGATGGCATCTTTATGGAGGACCTGATCCAGACCGACGCTGCTGTCAACCCTGGCAATAGCGGCGGAGCACTGATAAACATTCTTGGACAGATGATAGGAATGCCCACCTCGGTGGTGCGCTTCGACAATGGGCGGGAGGTGGAAGGTGTTGCCTTCGCCATCTCCAGCAAGACCATACAGCAGGTGGCGGGGGAGATCATCGAGAAGGGGATGGTGACCCGTGCCTACCTGGGGGTCTCGCACATAGACCTGACGCCTGAAATCGCTGCCGCTCGGGGGCTGATGGTGGAGCGAGGGGCTTGGATATCCAGTGTCGGAGATGATACACCTGCCGATAGGGCTGGCATTGAGGTGGACGATATCATCCTGGCTATGGGAGAATACGAGATCACGGCTGATGTTCCTTTCTTGAACGTGCTGATGCGCCTACAGCCCGATGAAACGGTTCCCGTCGTACTTAGTAGAGATGGGGAGGAGTTAGCCTTGGACGTGACCCTCATCCAGCGGCGACAGCGGCTCTAGCCTGGGCTGGCGGCTGCCGAGATGGAGGGAGAAGGAAGGCAGTAGCTGGTCATGAATCGTCGTCCACCGCCTGGCAGAAGAAGAGAGTTTCCGAGGGAAGAAGGCCCCTTCGATCGTCTCGTCCGTTCTCGCTTCGAGCGGGATCCGGCGCCCCTGATCATTGGCGGCACCATCATCTTTCTGGCCATCCTCATTCTCATACTCTTCCTGCCGCCTCTGTCCCTTCTTGGGGGTGATGGTGACGGCGGCACTAGCGGGCCCATGGACGTCGGCTGCGACATCACCGCCACGCGCGCCGACGAGGTGCCGGAGCTGCCCGAGGGTCTAGTGCACCTTAGCCCCTTGTACGAGTTGAACGTTCCCTCAGAGGCCGAGGAGCAGGGCTGTCGCCTGACCAGCATCAGCCTCGATACCCCTACCCAGGATTCCTCCAACCTTGCTTTCTACACCTACCGCGATGGTACCTGGGTGCGGTTGGCAGCGGCCACCCTGGCCAATGAGGGGGCGGCCGCTGAGGCCGAACTCGAGGATATTCCCGACAATCTGGTGGTGCTGCGGCTGGCGGCGGCTACGTATCTTGCCCTGGGCTCGCTGCCCAGCGGTGCCAGCGTCGACCCGGCGGTGGAGGGCCTGCTGAGCGTCGTCGGCCCTGTGGATTACGCACCTGACTCCGACGGGGCTATCGTCGGCACAGCCACCAGCCTGGCCACCGACGCAGGGTATGACGTCTTCCCCACCATAGCTGCCCTGGAGGGCGATGCTGCCAGCGCGGTCAACGCCATCCTGGACGACTCCAGCCTCACCACCAGCCACATCGAGGCCATTGTCTCCCTGACTGAGAGCGGCGACTTTCAGGGGATCGATATCGACTATCGGCAGGTGGACGCTCGGGTGAGCAGCGAGTTCAGTCAGTTCATCGCCGACCTGGCCCAGGAGTTGCACAAGACGGGCCGCAAGCTGAGCATCACTCTCCCTACGCCGAGCGTGCGGGATGGCAGCATCGAGACCGGCGCCTACGGCTGGGAGCAGTTGGGCAAGTCGGCTGACTACGTCAAGATCGTGCCCGAAAGCGACCAGTCGCTGTACCGCAATCGCATGTTACAGATCCTGCGCTATGCTACTGGCATCGTCGAGCCGGGCAAGATCTTTCTGGTGGTGAGCCCCTTCAGTCACGAGAAGAGTAATGAAGGGGTTCAGACGCTGAGCTTCCTCCAGGCGATGGGCATCGCCAATGTGATGTCGGTGGTGCCGGGCCCGGAGGATTCTCTCGATATCATGGGCGGCCGCCAGGTAGTCATTAACGGCGATAACATCCATCGTGGGACGGGGAATTCCGGCATCAAGTGGGACGACGAGACGGCCACCGTCACCTTCTCTTACCACACAGAAGACGAGACACGCACGGTGTGGGTGGAGAACGTCTTCAGCGTGGAATTCAAGCTGGAGCTGGTCCAGGCCTTCCGCTTGGGCGGCATTGCCATCGAGGATGTGTCGGAGGGGTCCGGTGGGGCCGATATCTGGGCGGCGGTGGACTCTTTGGTGAGGGGTGGCCTAGCACAGTTGGAGAGGCCGAATTCCGACAATCTGAGGCCTGAGTGGACGGCCGACGGTGGCACAATAGAGGCTCCCGGCACCGGTGGCGCTGCCACCTGGATACCGCCCGACGAAGGAGGAACGTACGAGATCTCCCTCATCGTCAGCGATGGCGTCACCCGCGTAGGCCGTCGGCTCACCTTGGAGGTTCAGTCGACCGTGACGCCGACCCCGACGCCTGAGGAGGAGCCCACGCCTGAGGTCACGCCTGAAGTTACGCCTGAGGAGACGCCTGAGGAGACACCCGAGGAGACGCCCGAGGAGACGCCCGAGGTCACGCCTGAGGTCACACCTGAGGAGACGCCCGAAGTCACGCCTGAGGTCACGCCTGAGGAGACGCCCGAAGTCACGCCTGAGGTCACGCCTGAGGTCACGCCCGAGGAGACGCCCGAGGTCACACCTGAGGAGACGCCTGAGGTCACGCCCGAAGTCACGCCTGAGCCTACGTTTGAGGAGGAGTAGACGCCCATCGCTACCTCTTGATGGCACTGGGACGATAGTCAGCACCATGCGAGTGATCGCCGGCAAGGCCAAAGGGTTGAGGCTCAAGAGGCCAGCTGTGCGTCATCTCCGTCCCACCTCGGACTTGGTGAGGGGGGCAATCTTCGACATACTGGTCTCGCTGGGGGCCGATTTGACCCGCGTCCTCGATCTGTACGCGGGCAGCGGTGCCCTGGGCATCGAGGCCCTCAGTCGCGGCGCTCACTGGTGCGACTTCGTCGAGCAAGATCGCGCGGCCTGTGCCATAATACGAGAGAACCTGGCCCTGGCTGGCTTCCAAGAACGGGGGCGAGTGCAGTGCCTGTCCGTGGAGAAGGCCGTGAACCGTCTGGATGGGCCCTACGACTTGGTGCTTATGGACCCGCCCTACGAGGGCGAGGGCGCTGAGGCGGTGGTGGATCGCTTGGTGGGCTCGCCTCTGATCGGGCCGGGGAGTACGCTTGTCGTAGAGCACTCCTGGCGTCGCCTGCCCGCCGAGCAGTGTGGGGCCTTTGCTCTGGTAAGCCGAAAGCGCCACGGAGACACTGGCGTATCTATTTATCAATAGGAGGGCTACTTGGCTGTCGCTGTCTATCCCGGTCGCTTCGATCCTGTCACCAACGGTCATCTGGACATCACTCGGCGCGCCGCTGCTCTGTTCGAGCGGGTAGTGGTGGCAGTGTATGATATGCCCGATGCAGTTTTTTCCATCGAAGAGCGGTTGAAGATGTTCGAGGAGGCGGTGAAGGATCTGCCCAACGTAACCGTCAAGCCGTTCTACGGTCTGGTGGTGACGTTCGCTCGTCAGGAGAAGGCCAATGTGCTGGTGCGAGGCATCCGCGCTTTTACTGACTTCGAGGCGGAGTTCGACATGGCCCTCATGAACAAGAAAATGGCACCGGAGCTTGAGTCGGTGTACATGATGGCCAGCCTGGAGCACCTGTTCGTCAGCGGTCGCAGGATTCGAGAGGTAGCCAGCATGGGCTACGATGCGGGTGATTTGGTGCCGCCCCACGTGGACTCAGCCCTTCGTCGGAAGTTCGCCCGGTAGGGGGAATCCTTTGGCTAATGAGTCCATGGATGTCCTTTACCTCATCGACCGGCTGGAGGAGCTGGTGGCCCGAGCTTTCCATGTTCCTATGGGCAGCGGCGTGGTAGTGCATCGCCAGCGCCTGCTCGACCTGATCGACCGCATGCGGGTGGCGATGCCCGCTGACATCCGCGAGGCACGTGAGGTCCTGCAGAGGCAGGAAGAAGTGCTGGCTCAGGCCCAGGAGGAAGCGGGGCGCATTATCGCCAGGGCGCAGGCAGAGCTGGAGGAGCGCCTGAAGGACGAGGCGGTGGTGAAGGCGGCGGAGGAACGGGCACAGCAGATTGTCCGCGAAGGAGAGGAGAGGGCCCAGGCCCTGGTGCGAGACAGTGAGGCGCAGGCCAGGGAGCGTCTGGATGAGGCCGAGAGGAGCGCTCAGCAGCAGATGGAGGAGGCCGACCTCTACTCTCTGCAAACCATGCGTCGATTGGAGACGCAGCTCAACAATTTCCTCAACACTATCCGCAAGGGCATCCAGACTATGGAAGAGCGGGGGCGCTGAGAAATATAGACACCAATACGGAGTCCTCGGGAGCCGTCAGGCTGCGTCTGGCCGCTCTGGGCGGCTTGGGCGCGATCGGCGTGGGGGTGGTGGGCGTGGTGATGCTGGTGTGGGGGGAGGTCATTCTTGTTGCCTCCATCGTGTTCGCTGTTGATACACTCGGCCTGTGGTGGGGCTACTTGGTCTTCTGCCTGGGTTGGGGCGCCATGGGCTTGGCTAGCCTGGCGATCTACGACCGGGCATTGCCCATCGTTCACCCGCTTGTCATGCGTTGGTGGAGGCAGCTTTGGCCGAGGCGCAAGGATGAGGCGGGCGAGGCCTCAACCGTGAGTCGAGCGGAACCTTCGTTGCTCGCGAGGCTTGTCATGCGGGTGGCCAGGGCGTCTCGGCCTCTGGGGGTGCTGGCGGCGGCGGTCCTCATCGGCGGTCCTGGCACGCCTGTGTGGCGGCTGCTGGGCTTTCGCGGGGCCAGCGGCTACGTTTGTGTAGTGCTATCGACCGCTCTCTTCGGCATCATTTGGGTGCCGTTCTACGGAGTGGGCGGCGGCGCCCTCTGGGACCTGGCGGCGGGGTAGGTGTCCCTGGGGACATCCAATGCGTCCTAGCGCACCACCACGTTCACCAGCTTGCCCGGCACGTAGATGATGCGCTCCGTCTGCTTGCCGGCGATGTGGGACTGCACCCGCTGGCTGGCCAGGGCCAGCTCTTTGGCCCGCTCCTCGGCGATGTCCGCTGGCGCCTGAATGCGGTCGCGCACCTTACCGTTGACCTGCACCACGAGGGTTATCTCGTCCTCCTTGGCCAGCTCCTCGTCCCACTTTGGCCAGGGCTGCTGGTGGATACTGTAAGGCTTACCGAGGCGGGCCCACAGCTCCTCGGCGAAATGGGGCGCTGAGGGTGCCATGAGGAGCAGGAGCGTCTCGATAGCCTCCTGCCAGGCGCTGGCGTCCACTCGGTCCGACTCTTTGGCCTTGGCCAGTGAGTTGGAGTACTCCATGAGGGCGGCCAGCATGGTGTTGAAGCGGAAGCGCTCCATGTCCTCGGTCACGCGGCGGGTGGTCTTGTGGCTTACGTGGCGAAGCTGGTGGGTGGCTTCGGGGTCGGCGCCGTCGCTGGGGGCAGCGCCCACGACCAGGCCCCAGACGCGGTTCAGCCAGCGGTGGATACCGAAGATGCCCGAATCGTCCCACTCGCCGCCGTGCTCCCAGGGGCCCATGAACATTAGGTAGCAGCGCACCGTATCGGCTCCGAGGCGAGTCACATACTCGTCGGGGGTGATGACGTTGCCGCGCGACTTGCTCATCTTGGCCTTCTCGGCGATGATGTGCCCCTGGTTGAACAGCCTCAGGAAGGGCTCGTCGCCCGGCACGATCCCGAGGTCGCGGGCCACCTTCCAGAAGAAGCGGGCATAGAGCAGATGCATGACGGCGTGCTCGGCGCCGCCGGTGTACTGATCGACCGGCAGCCACTTCTTGGCCAGGGCCGGGTCCACCGGCCCCTTATCGTAGTGGGGGTCAAGGTAGCGGATGAAGTACCAGTTGGAGTCCATGAAGGTGTCCATGGTGTTCGTCTCCCGCCGGGCGGGTCCCTGGCAGCGGGGGCAGACGGTGTTGACGAACCCCTGATGGTGGGCCAGGGGCGACTCGCCGGTGGGCTTGAACTCGGCGTCTTCGGGCAGGAGGACGGGCAGGTCATCTTCGGGCACGGGGACGGTGCCACAGCTATCGCAGTAGACGATTGGGATGGGGCAGCCCCAGTAGCGCTGGCGGGAGATGAGCCAGTCGCGCAGGCGGTAGCCGACCTTTCGGCCGCCCCAGCCCTTGCGCTCGACATAATCAGCAACGGCGTCGTAGCCCTCTTGGTTGGGGGTGCCGTCGAAGGGGCCGGAGTTGACCATCGGGCCCTGGCCGAGGTAGGCCTCTGTGAGCTCCTGGCCCTGCCAGTCTGGCGGGGCAACGACGACGATGATGGGGAGGTCGTACTGCTTGGCGAAGGCGAAGTCGCGGTCGTCGTGGGCGGGCACGCCCATGACGATGCCGGTGCCGTAGGTCAACAGGGCGTAGTCGGCGATCCAGAGGGGGATCTTCTGGCCGGAGAGGAGATTCTTGCAGTAGGAGCCGAGGAAGACGCCGGTCTTCTCCTTCTCGGTGGAGAGGCGCTGGATCTCGCTGAGGCGGCGGGTCTGCTCGACGTAGGCCTCCACGTCGGCTCGCCGGTCGGGGGTGGTCAGCTTCTCCACCAGGGGGTGTTCGGGCGCCAGCACCATGGAGGTGACGCCGTAGACGGTATCGGGGCGGGTGGTGAAGACGCGGATCTCCTTCTCATCTACGCCGGGCACATCGAGGCCGAAGGCGAGCTCCACCCCCTCGCTGCGGCCGATCCAGTTCTTCTGCATGGTAACGACTCGCTCCGGCCACTCGATCTGGCTGTGGTCGAGGAGCTCGTCGGCGTAGTTGGTGATGCGGAAGAACCACTGCTCGAGGTCGCGGCGGCTGACAGGGGTGCCGCAGCGCTCGCAGTCGCCGCTGGGCAGAACCTGCTCGTTGGCTAGCACGGTCTGGCAGGATGGGCACCAGTTGGCGGGGGCCTTGGCGCGATAGGCTAGGTCCTTCTCGTAGAACTTGAGGAACCACCACTGGGTCCAGCGGTAGTATTCGGGGTCGCAGCTACTGGCCTCGCGGCGCCAATCGAACATCGCCCCCATCGACTTCAACTGCTGGCGCATGCGCTGGATGTTGTCCATGGTCCACTTGTAGGGGTGGATCTTTTGCTTGATGGCGGCGTTCTCGGCGGGCAGGCCGAAGGCGTCGAAGCCCATGGGGAAGAGGACGTTGTAGCCCTGCATGCGCTTGTAGCGAGCGGCCACGTCGGAGGGAGCCATGGGGTACCAGTGGCCGATGTGCAGGTCGCCGGAGGTGTAGGGGAGCATGGTAAGGAGGTACCATTTGGGGCGAGGGTCATCGTCCGGCGTCTCGTAGAGGCCGTCCTGTTCCCACTTGCTCTGCCACTTCTTATCGATGTCCGACGGGTTGTACCTATCGGTCATTCTCTGTCCCCTCCTGGTCCTCGTGCGCTATCGGTTCACGCAGGCACCCCTTGGTTAGGACATCCAGCCTGCGGACCACCGGTCGGGCCTCCAGCAGGATGAACACCAGCACTGAGCCCAGGCCAGCCACCAGGTAGAGCTCGCGGGCGACGGCCATGCCGATGGCGCAGGCGCTCCAGATGGTGGCGGCGGTGGTGATTCCGCGCACGGTGTAGCCTTCGCGGAAGATGACGCCGGCGCCCAGGAAGCCGATGCCGGTGACAATGCCGGCGGCCACCCGGTTCTCTTCGCCCAAGACCGCGCCCACGTCGGTGAACAGGGCGGAGCCGAGGGCCACGAGGGCCACCGTGCGCACGCCCGCGGGGTAGCCCCGCAGCTCTCGCTCCAGGCCGATGAAGGCGCCGAGAGCGGCGGCGAGGGCCAATCGGCCGACGATTGCTAGCTGGTCATCGATGGGCATTGTCTCTGCAAACCCAAAACCCTCCGTCCACAGGGACGGAGGGCCACTCCGCGTTACCACCCTGCTTTCCGCCAGACAGGAGGCGGACGCTCGGGGGCGCTGTAACGGGCACTGCCCGTCGCCGGCTACTGACCCTTCGCCGGCGCTGCTCCCAGGCGAGTTCGGCACACTCCCCGATGCTGACTCGCAGCGGCCGTCAGCTCTCTGGCGAGGAGGGTGCGCCTACTACTCCTGCTCTTCGCGTTTTCCCTGTGAAACGAGAATTGGTGAAGGTCGGGGAGACTCAACTCCCCAGGCTTCTGTGTGCCAGCTACGGCACGCCTATACAATACCGTGTTTTTGGGTCGTCTACAAGCCACACGGCGGCGTTGGCTAGGCGCGAGGGCGGCTACGGACTTGAGGGAGGAGCAGAGTCAGTAGATGTTGACAGAAGGGCCGAGCGGCTGTAGACTCTTCGTACTTTAGTGCAAAGGGAGATAGCCGTGCCGATGTTTCGTTATCGTCGCTCGGATAAGGTTGATTTGCTGCGAAAAGTGTCGCTGTTCAGCCAGCTTAGCCGACGCCAGCTCAACGCCGTTGCTAAACACGCCGACGAGGTCGAGCGGCGTGCAGGGTCGGTCTTGGCGAAGCAGGGCGCGCAGGGGCTGGAAGCGATCATCATAGTCGACGGTAGGGCGCGAGTGAAAGCGGACGGCAAGGCGATCGCTGAGCTTGGCCCCGGCGACGTTGTGGGGGAAATGTCGGTCATCGATGGAAAGCCCCGCAGCGCGACGGTCACCGCGGAGACGCCCGTGAAGCTGCTGGTGCTTCATCGCCGAGATTTCGTGTCCCTGCTGGAGAAGGTGCCCGGCCTACCGCGGAAGCTGCTTGTGACGCTTTGCGAGCGAGTGCGGCAGGTAGATCACGCTATCACTCACTAGCGCTGCTCCTTCGCCTGGCACGTCACGCCGAAGCGCCTCAGGAGTGGGCTGACAAACGATAGCAGGTAGGAGGGCGTCTAAACGCAATCGGCCCCAACCGGGGCCGATTTTGTATTCGAGTTCTGGTGGAGCTGGGGGGACTCGAACCCCCGACCTTTTGTCTGCCAGACAAACGTTCTCCCTCTGAACTACAGCCCCACTCCGTGCCCATATCGTAGCAAGAACGGTCACGCAGGGCAAGCTTGACACAGTTTCGGAGCTAGGCGATCATGCGGCTGAATCCTCGTTCCTTTTCCTATATAGCAGGGAGGTGCTGCTCATGCTGGCCCTGGAGGGAATCCGCGTTCTCGACCTGTCGCGCCTGGCTCCCGGCCCCTACTGCTCGATGCTCCTGGCTGACCTGGGGGCGGACGTGCTGCTGGTCGAGGCGCCGGTGGACACTGGCGGCGCGCCTGGTCAGGCCGCTCGCCGCCTGCTGGACCGCGACATCAGCGAGCGCGCGATGGTCTTCGATGCGCTCAGCCGTAACAAGCGCAGCATCGCCCTCAATCTCAAGGATGAGGCCGCTCGCCAGGTGTTCCACAAGCTGGTCGAGAGGGCCGATGTGGTGCTGGAGGGCTTCCGTCCCGGTGTGGTGAAGCGCTTGGGGGCCGACTACGACACGTTGAGCCGGATCAACCCTCGCATCGTTTATTGCTCCCTTTCGGGCTATGGGCAGAGCGGCCCCTACGCCGGTCTGGTGGGCCACGACATCAACTACATCTCCATCGGCGGTGCTCTGGGGATGATCGGCTGGCCGGGCACGCCGCCGGCCATCCCCATGAATATAATCGCCGACTTCGCTGGCGGCGGCCTGTACTCGGCCTTCGCCATTCTGGCGGCCGTCATCGCCCGCGAGCGGACGGGTCGGGGTCAGTACGTCGACATGGCCATGACCGACGGCGTTCTCTCCCTCCTGGCCCTTGTGGCTAGCCAGTACTTTGGCTCGGGCATCGCTCCCCGGCCCGGCCAAAGCTTCCTCAATGGCGGCGTCCCCTTCTACTGCGTCTACGAGACCAAGGATGGCCAGTGGCTGAGCATCGGCTGCCTGGAGCCCGCGTTCTGGGAGGCGCTCTGTCGCGCCCTGGGCCGTGAGGACTTCATTCCCTATCAGATGAACGCCGACAAGCACCCCGAGATGTTTGACTACTTTCGCCAGGAGTTCAAGACCAAGACGCGCGACGAATGGTTCGAGTACCTGCGCCAATTCGACATCTGCGTGGGGCCGGTCTACAGCCTGGAGGAGGTGTTCAATGACCCTCATGTGCGGGCGCGGGGCATGGTGGTGGAGTTGGAGCATCCGACGGTGGGCAAGGTGCGGCAGGTGGGGGTGGGGGCCAAGCTGTCGGAGACGCCGGGATCGGTGCGCAGCCTAGCTCCTCGGCGTGGCCAGCACACGGAAGAGGTGCTTCTTGACCTGGGCTACAGCCGTCGGCAGATAGAGGAGCTAAGGGCGCGCCAGGCGACTAGCTAGGCTCGCCTGGCGCGGTACTATCTTGCTTCTGCTGCTGGTCGCTTTGACCTGAGGCCTAGGTCTCGAGGGGAACGAAGAATATGCCTGGCGATATTCCGCCTATCTCGTAGATCTGGGCGACATTACCTAGGAGCCCCAAGACGATCGCGAACACAAGGAAA
Organism: uncultured Dehalococcoidia bacterium; assembly: GCA_964512285.1. Lineage (GTDB taxonomy): Bacteria > Chloroflexota > Dehalococcoidia > SM23-28-2 > SM23-28-2 > SM23-28-2. The sequence continues at coordinate 15,187 of CAZEJO010000038.1, forward strand.
CCGGCCAGATTGGCTACAATCACCTGCTGTGGCTCAGCGTCAGTGGTGGCCTGTATGGCCGCGTTGCTCAGCAGGAGGGTTGCGCCTAGGGCGATGACGGCGAAGGGCACGGCCAGTATGTCTATGACCATCAGGATGGTGATGACCATTGGGGCAAAGGCCAAGCCCATGGCGCGCATCATCCGGTTGAGGTCAGCTCCTGCCCCAAAGATGCGGGATAGCAGCATGGCGGCGATGTAGACCCAGGCAAGCCAGAGGGCGGCTTGGAGAATGCCACCCAGGATAAGGGTCTTGAAGAGAGCCTCACCGATCTTCTCTGAGCCCCCGTGGAAGTCCAGGGTGACCCACCACAGCCAGGAGCCAAGGCCTGCGGCGAAGCTGGCGACCACCATCACTGCGAGGGCTGGCACCGTGGCGGTGGCTTCATCCTTCACGTCGTCGAAGACCGTGAGGTCGAGTCTGGCCAATCGCATCAACCAGCTGCCTACATTCTGGAAGCCGGCGCTTTCAAACCCCATCTTCTTCCCTCCTTACAGGAAGGGTACACTGAGCGAACTTTCGGGCAAGTAGTCCTCGCTCTGTCACCCTTGTTCAGCTACGGGTCTCTGAATTTATAAAGCATTATCACCTTCATGTCTAGCGGTTTTTCGGCCTCAGTTGCCCCATTTCCGTCAAAATTCGCCGCTGATGGAACTGGATGAACGTCTGTAGGCGCTTGGCAGAAGCGATTTGCTAGCGCAGCGGGCGCTTGGTGGGGATGCCGGGGCGGCGGGGGTAGGCAACCGGTGTGGGTGCCAGCTTTTCCACTAGCACAAGCGTCAGGGGTAGGGCAGGGGAGGGGAGCGGCTCGGCTGAGACGATGCGTCCCCCGCAGAGTGCTAGGGCGCGACCGGCCTCGGCTATCTCTTGGGGGGCGCGACTTCCCTTGGGGGCTGCGAGGGAGCCACTCACTCTGAGAAAGGGCAGCGCCAGCTCGATGAGGACGGCGAGGGGAGCCACTGCTCGCGCCAACACCAAGTCGTAACCCTCCCGATGCACAGGCTCGTGGGCCACGGCCTCGGCTCGTCCGGCGATCACCGTCACGTCCTCCAGGCTCAGTCGGGCCAGCAGGCGTTCCAGGAAGGCGGTCTTCTTGCGAGTGGCTTCCAGGATGGTCAGTTGCAGGGCAGGGTGGACGATCCGCATGGGTAGGCCGGGGAAGCCAGCACCGGCGCCCAGGTCGAGGACCCTTGCTCCTTCGTCAGGCTTGAGCACTCCTGCTCGATACAGGGCGGCAGCCACGGCGAGCGATTCGCCGAAGTGGCGCCTCTGTACCTCCTGGTAGTCGGTGATGCTGGTCAGGCTGACATGCCGATTGGCCGCGATGAGCTGGTGGTAGTACTCCTCGAACTGTTGTAGTTGCTGGGCGCTTAGGGGAAGGCCGAGGCGTTCGGCAGTGTGGGCCAGAACCTCCATGGGCTGGATCACTGCCTTTGTTCTATTTGGGAGTAGCTAGGGTGTAACGGCGAAGGAGACATAAACGTCTTTATTATGGAAAGCACAGGACGGGGAGTGCCGGCCTGGATCAACCAACTCCCCGCCCCGAGCACGTAGGACCCAGCTATCAGGCCCTAACGCTGATTTATTATACCACGGCTGTCAACGTGTTATGACAAATTCTTCCAGTATGAGAGTTCTATCATGGCGGCCCTTCACCCTGGGGCTGCTCCTTGTGACAGCCCTATTTCTGTCACTAGCTGTCTCTCCTGCAGGAATAGCCGCTCCACAGATAGGGCAGGACGAGCAGGCGCTGCTGGATTTGATTAACGCTCATCGGGTGGAGCATGGTTTAGGGACTCTGAGTTTTTCCGCAACTTTAACCGATGCCGGTCAGTGGATGAGCCAAGACATGGCCGAAAAGGACTACTTCGACCATACTGACTCTCTGGGGCGAAACCCGTTCGAGCGGATGGAATACTTCGGCTATGACTACAACGCCTGGAAGGGCGAGAACCTGGCAGCAGGCAGTGATACCCCTCAGATGACGTTCCAGCTCTGGCGCGATTCGCCTGGTCACAACGAGAATATGCTCAAGCCTGAGTTCGTGGTGGTTGGCTTGGCCAAGGCCTACGGCTCTAACTCGACGTACGGCTGGTACTGGTCTGCCGAGTTCGGTGGATATGACGACGGGGGCAGTGCGCCGCCGGCGCCAGAGCCAACGCCGACACTGACGCCTACACCTACGCCTACGCTTACACCTACGCCTACGCCTACGCCTACGCCTACGCCTACGCCTACGCCTACGCCTACGCCGACGCCTACACCTACGCCGACACCTGTGCCCACGCCTATACC
>CAZEJO010000039.1:0-15470 GCA_964512285.1 uncultured Dehalococcoidia bacterium
TCGCCTGGTCCGGGTTGTAGGCGTCCGGGCAGTTGTCCGACTGGTCGGGCACCGTATCGCTGTCCCTGTCCGGCGGCGGCTCGCAGGCATCGCCTCGCTGATCGCCGTAGGTGTTCGCCTGGTCCGGGTTGTAGGCGTCCGGGCAGTTGTCCGACTGGTCGGGCACCGTGTCCTTGTCCCGATCAGACGGCGGCTGCGGCGTGGGCTCCGGTGTAGGTGTAGGCGTGGGCACAGGTGTAGGCGTGGGCTTGGGCGTGGGCGAAGGTGCAACCGTGGCCGTCGGCGAAGGCGTGGCTGTAGCCGTGGCTATAGCCGTGGCTGTGACCGTCGGTGTAGCCGTGAGTGTGGCCGTCGATGTCGGCGTGCCTACTTCGGGGGTTTCGGGAATGCGTCGGGCCGATGATGACCAGGCAGGGCCGCGGTCATCCCCTGGGTCGTCGGTAAGGCGGATGGGGTTCGATCCGTCAGGTTCGACTACGTATACCTCGTTGTTGCCGTCGCGATCGGACACGAAGGTGAGATACTGGCCGTCGGGAGACCACGACGGGTTGAAGTCGGCGTCGTTGTTGTCGGTGAGCTTGGTGATATCGCTGCCGTCTTGGCTCATGGTATAGATCTCAGAGTCCCCGTCACGATTGGAGCTGAAGACGATGCGGCTGCCGTTGGGTGACCAGGCGGGGCCTGTGTCATCGGCGGGGTCCTCCGTCAGACGGCTAAGGTCGGACCGGTCGGCGTTCATCACATAGATATTGAAGTCCCCATCGCGGTCGGACTCGAAGGCGATCTTCAGTCCGTCAGGAGACCACTGGGGGTAACGATCGATGCCCGAGTTGTCCGTCAGCCGAATGATACCCAGGTTGTCCAAGTCCAACACGTAGATGTTGAGGTCGCCGTCGCGGTCAGAGGCAAAAGCGAGATGCCGGCCGTCGGGAGACCACGACGGGCCGGAGTAGTCATGATTGTCATCGGTAAGCTTGGTGACGCCGCTGCCGTCTTGGTTCATGGTGTAGATCTCAGAGTCCCCATCACGATCGGAGATGAAGGCGATGCGGCTGTCATCGGGCGACCAGGCGGGGTCCAGATCACTGGCGGGGTTCTCCGTGAGGCGGGTAACGCTTGACCCGTCGGCGTTCATCACGTAAATCTCGTCGTTGCCCTGGCGCGCCGAAACGAAGGCGATCGTCCCGCTCGGGCCTCCTTCGCCCTCACCGCCGGCCAGACCGATCAGGATAGGCAAGAAGATGGCCAGCAGGGCTCCCAAGACAATCCCACCACCAGCGTAGGGAAGCCAGCCATAAGGCACGTCCTCGAACTGTCCGGAGACGGTAGCGGGTGGACTGCCGCCGCCCGGCGAAGCGGAAACCACAAAGGTAACTGTCTCACGCTCTCCCCGCCAGCGTCTTTGCCTGGGCGCCACTCTTAGACCGACCGTGGTCGCCTCGCCAGGGGAGACGGATACGCTGTAAGGAAGAGAGCAAGCGCAGCGGCCTTCGCTGTCCTGGGCGTCCAGATGGAGCGTCACTTGCTCATCCCCGTTGTTGCGAAGGGTCAGCTCATAGGAAGTGGAGTTCAGCCTGGCACCGAAAAGGCCTCTGACTCTTGGCGGGCCCAGTTCCAGCGCGACCAGGGGCGCTCCCGCGCGCGGCCGCCGCTTCAGCGGCTTGACCTCGGTGGGCGGCAGTTCCGTCTTTGCTGGAGGAGCCGCCTCCGGCACCTCCGTCGGGGCTTCGACCTCTGGAGCGCCCAGCTCCGTGTCTGCGACGGCCTCTTCCTCCAGCACCTCCGTGGCGGCTTCGAGTTCCGGCGTGGCCGGCGTCTTGACTTCCGTGGACGCCTCGTCCGGCACCTCCGTCGGAGCTTCGGCCTCCGGCACGGGAACCGAACGCGCGGCGTGCTCCAGTGCCCCCGCCAAAGCAGATGCCGACTGGTATCGCTGCGCGGGATCCTTCTCCAGGCAGCGTTCTACCAGGTCCACCACGTCCTGAGGCAGGCCTGCCAGTGGCTCGAGGGACAGCGGCGTCTCAGCGTGGTGGCGCAGCACCTCGAGAGGGTCACCGCGATAGGGAGGCAGACCCGTTAGCATTTGGTAGAGAGTGGCCCCCAGCGAGTAGATGTCGCTGCGGTGGTCCACCTTCCCCAAGGCAAGCTCGGGAGCGGCGTAGGCCAACGTCCCCAAGAAGGCGCCGGGCATGGTCAGGGTGCCGCTTCCCACCTGCCGAGCGATGCCGAAGTCGGACACCTTCGCCGAGTCGCCGGGGCCGAGCAATATGTTGTCAGGCTTAATGTCGCGGTGTATCACCCCTCGCGCCTCGGCCTCTTCCAGAGCGCGCGCCACCTGAGCGCCGATGCGCAGCGTCCGGCGCAACTCCAGGGGACCAGACCGCAGCGCCTCCTTCACCGACTCTCCCTCTACGTACTGCATAACAAGGAAGAAGCGCCCGTTGTCGAAGCCGTAGTCGACAAGGTGGACGGTGTAGGGCGAGCGGAGGAGCGCAGCGACGTGGGCCTCCCGCTCGAAGCGCTCGCGGTACGTCTCGTCGGTCTCAAGGTGGGCGTGCAGGAGTTTAACCGCTACGGTGCTGTCGTCGCGGCGGTCGGTGGCGCGGTACACGGAACCCATACCGCCGCTGCCGCGCAATTCGACCAGGCGGTAGTGCGAGATGACCTCTGGAGGCGACGCACCTGTCATTGGTTTCCTAGTCCTAAAGTGAAGTTGTAACAGGCGGCATCACAAGGAGACCGCCCAAACACATTGAAGCCGGCCCCCGGACATGCGATCTATATAGGATGGGCCTGCAACAGTCAACATTTTATCACCCTGCGGCGCTAAGCGCGTGTCGCGAAGGCAGTCTCCCGAGCAGGCCAAGATTCTGGTAGAATCGCCTCTGACGACCAGTTCTGAGAAGAGCCGACAGTTGGGGGACCGGCATGGTTGAGGACTCGCCGCCCGAAGCATACCTGGTGGTGATCACAGAGACGGGCCAGCACGAGGTGCACCGGCTGGAGCGCTCAAGTATGATCTTGGGTCGCGGCGCCGACAGCGATCTGGTGCTGCCCAACCCTCGGGTCTCCCGCCGCCATGCCCAACTGACCTGGGACGGCGAACACTTTCTCGTCCAGGATCTGGGCAGTAAGAACGGGACGCACATAAACAGCGCCCCTGTTTCGGCACCTACGCCCATCGCCGACGGCGACACTCTGGAGCTGGCCGATTCCCGCCTCGAGTTTCAAACGAGCCCACCAACGGTCACCATCGTCCTGACACCCGACTCTGGCGCTCTCTCGCTGGATCCATCCACACACGAAGTTCGGGTCCAGGGCCAGTCGGTGGCGCTCACCCCCAAAGAGTATCGGCTGCTCGCCCTTTTGTTCCGTCGGGCCGGCGCTGTGGTCGGCCACGAGGAGATAGCAGCGGAGGTCTGGCCAGAGTTGGGTGGCAGCGTGACGGACGATAGTATCGCACAGGTAGTCGCCCGGCTGAGGCGCAAAGTGGAAGCGAATCCAGCCAATCCTCGCTACGTTCTGACCGTCCGCGGATTCGGGTATAGGCTCGATCGGGGAGAGCAAGAGAAAGACTAAGAGATCCACTGATCCCCCATCTTCGAGGCGGCCGCGCAGGAGCAGCCGCCTCTCATTGTCAGCAGATTGTCAGGTTCAAGTCACCTTCGAGACAGAAAGAGCGTCTTTCTTCCGTGGTACGATCAATATGAGGCCAAGGGGAGGCGGAGGGAAGGAAGTGGTAAAGATGCTATCGCTGAGACGACGGGGGCGCAAAGCTCAGAGCGATGTCGTTCGCGACGCCCACGCGCAGGCAGCGAGGATCAAGGTAATGCCGGAGCGCATGGCCGCCCTAACCGACCGCGGGCTCAAGAGGCCCACCAACCAGGACGCGGTCCTGGCCCAAGAGCTCCCTGGTGAGTCAATCCTGCTGGCTGTGGCGGACGGAGTTGGCGGCATTCAGGGAGGGGAGACCGCCAGTGCCGAGGCGATTGAGGCACTGCTGACAGAGCTGGCGAACGCGCCGGACGACGACCCGACCGAGGCGTTGAAGCGAGCGTTCTCTGTCGCCAACCAGCGTGTGCGGGCCCGAGCCGCGGAACGGCCAGAGCTGGAAGGAATGGCATCCACCCTGGTGGCGGCCCTTGTTCGGGGTAACACGGCCTGGGTAGCGAATGCTGGGGACAGCCGCGGCTACTGGTTCCACAAGGCCCAGCTTCAGCAGCTTACCGTGGACCACACGTGGGTGGCAGAGCAGCTCCGCGCCGGACGATTGACCGACGAAGAGGCGAAGAACAGCTCCTTCCGGAACGTCATCACGCGCGCCATCGGGATTGCGGAGGCCGTCGAGCCCGACATAGTGGGCCCCATCACACTACCGAACGGAAGCCTTCTCCTCCTATGTTCGGACGGCCTCTACCGCATGGTGAGTGATACAGCGACAGCCGGAGTTCTCGAATCAGGCACACCACATAGCATGGCCGAGCGACTTATCGGCCTAGCCAACGACGCCGGAGGCTCCGACAACATCTCAGTGGTTGTCTTTCGAACCGGCGACTAGCGCCAGCCGGACTGCGCCGCGCGAAGGGGGGCGTCTGAACGGGCGGAGCGGCTACAGGCGTTGGATATAGTTGTCCTCAAACAGCTCTTCCCAGACAGTGAACCCCCACCCATCGCAGAGGAATCCACACGACCACATAGACTCCTGCCCGCTGACTTCAACGTAGTCCCCAACGCTGACAGCTGGCCCAAGGATCCCGCCCTCTGGCATGACCACGGTGACTCGTTCTTGCGCCTCGTACTCATACGTGTCCGCGTCATGCTGCTCCATTTTGACAACCACGCCTATTAGCACGTCTACCGTCCACCAACAGTCGCCTTCCAACTCAAGATAGGGGCATTCTTGTGTCGGCTGACCCACCACCGTTCCCCTGAAGACGATGGGTGCAGTTGACGTCGGCGTAGTCGTCGGCGTAGTCGTTGGTGCTAGGCCGCTCACGATGTCATCGACAAGGTCGCAAACCGCGTCCATTTCTGGGGACGCGCTCAACAGCAAACAGATCGATGGGAGGAGGCTGTAGATGAGGTCCTCTGATATCCATGGCACAGTGACCGGCGCAGTCAGCAAGACGAGATAGGCTTCGCCAAACGTCAGCGTCTTGAGGCTGCTAATTTCGGGCCTTCCCGGGAAGTACCGTAGCCATCCCCCAGAGCTATTGTCGAGGTAGTAAACCGCCGCCACATTTGGGAGGATGCTACCCACAGCCTGGTCAATGGGCATTGTCGGACCAACCCAGGGGATATTGGCCCAGCCGGCTTGAAAGGTTTTGACCGTCTGCGTAGTTGGAGATGCTGTGGTCTTGGTGCCCGACCAAAGGCTCGCCGAGAACAGGCTGGTGACCACCAGAACCGCGAGCGCAGTCAAGATAGCGATCCGTTTCATTGCCTTATCCTCTCTCGTTTGGTGCCGCCAGCACTAGGGGATCGTTCTTTATGAGTTGCTGATGAGCCTGAGTGTCAGGCCCTATCCTACCCGCAGCCGCCAGGGGGATCAAGGAGGCGCCAAAGGGCAAGCCCTGTCGCCGCCGTGAGGCGATCCGACAGGGCTTGCCCGCGCTCGCTATCGCACCTGGGAGGATAGCTGAGTCATCGCACTGTCGCTAGGGAGGGCAGGCTCTAGACATCGAAGTAAAGGTAGAACTCCCACGGGTGAGGACGCAGACGTATGGGGTCCAATTCCTGCTGTCGCTTGTATTCCAGCCAGACCTCCAGAACATCGCTGGTGAACACACCGTCCTTCAGAAGGAAGTCGTGGTCTTGCTCCAGAGCGCACAGGGCCTCCTCCAGCGAGCCGGGGATGGTGGCGATGTTCTTCTCCGCCTCGGGCGTTAGTTGGTAAGTGTTCTCGTCCAGAGGCGGGCCGGGGTCGATCTCGTTCTCGATTCCGTCCAGGCCGGCCATGAGTAGAGCCGAAAAGGCCAGATAGGGGTTGCAGGAGCCATCCGGTGGGCGATACTCCAGGCGCTTGGTCCGGGGGTTGGAAGTGTACACCGGCACGCGCACGGCGGCGCTGCGGTTGCGGGCGGAGTAGACCAGGTTCACCGGCGCCTCGTAGCCCGGAACCAGACGCTTGTAAGAGTTGGTGGTGGGAGCGCACAAGGCCATCAGCGCTGGCGAGTGCTTGAGGAGGCCGCCGATGTAGTAGCGGGCCGCCTCGCTGATGAGGGCGTAGCCCTCGGGGTCATAGAAGACATTGGTGCTGTTCTTCCACAGGCTCATGTGAGTGTGCATGCCGGAGCCGTTGTCGCCGAAGAGAGGCTTGGGCATGAAGGTAGCGACCTTACCGTGCTTGCGGGCGATGTTCTTAACGATGTACTTGTACCACATTACCTTGTCAGCCATGTCGGTGAGGCTGTCGAACTTCATGTCGATCTCGCCCTGGCCGGCGGTGGCCACCTCGTGGTGGTGCACCTCAATGGGGATGCCCACATTGATCATCGTCAGGATCATCTCGCTGCGCAGGTCCTGCATCGAGTCGTGGGGAGGCACCGGGAAGTAGCCCTCCTTGAAGCGCGGCTTGTAGCCCAGGTTAGGTTTCTCATCGCGGCCGCTGTTCCACTCCCCCTCCGCGGAGTCGACGTAGTAGAAGCCGTACTGTTCGGCCTGGTCGAAACGGACGTCATCGAAGACGAAGAACTCCAGCTCCGGCCCCCAGAAGCTGGTCTCGGCGATGCCGCTGGAGCGAAGGTACTGCTCGGCCTTCCTGGCGATGTAGCGGGGGTCGCGACTGTAGGGCTGCTTGGTCAGGGGATCGCAGATGTCGCAGATGATGCTGAGGGTGGGTATCTGGCAGGCAGGATCCAGGCGAGCGGTGGACGGGTCGGGTAGGAGGATCATATCGCTCTCCTGGATCTTCTGGAAGCCGCGGATGCTGGAGCCATCGAAGCCCACGCCCTCATCCCAGATGCTCTTGGTCAGGTCGTCCATCTCCGTGAGCTCGGTGACAGGCATGGAGAAGTGCTGCCAGAGACCGGGCAGGTCGTTGAACTTGAGGTCGATGATCTGGATGTGCTTGGCCTTGATCAGCTCGAAGACCTTCTGTGCTTCTTGTGGTGTCACTGTGGTTACCTCCTTCTCACTAAGTGTGGGGCTTTGTCTCATACCGCCACGTCGCCCCGCTCGCCGGTGCGCACACGGATGGCCTCGACGACGGGTATCACGAACATCTTGCCGTCGCCAAGGCTGCCGGTGCGCGCCGCCTCGGCAATGATATGCAGTACCGTTTCTGTGTCAGCGTCTCGCACCACCACTTCCATCTTCACCTTGGGGAGCATATCGACGGTGTGAACGTCGCCGCCGCGGCCAGCGTGGACAATGCCCTTCTGCGCTCCCCGTCCTATGACGTGCACTATGTTCAACCCCACAAACCCTGTCTCGGCCAGGGCCTCCTTCACAGCGTCCAACTTCTCGGGTCGGATGATGGCTTCCACCTTGTTCATCTTGGGCTCCTTTAGAGGCTCTCTTGGGTGCTAGCGATTTGCAGGGGTGGGCGCTGGCCTCCTCTGTCTTCCCAGGCTGTGCCGCGAGGAGGAGAATGCGGCATGGGTTCTAGCGAGTGGTGGGCAGCGGCTGCCACTGTGCTCAGCACCCCTACAGGGACGCTGTAGGCCCGCTCGCCGTGCTGAGAAACGTCTAGGCCCACCAACTCCTCATCCTCTGACACCCGCAGACCCATCACCAGGTCGAGGACCTTCAGGATGACGAGTGTGACAACGAAGGAATAACCCCAGGTGGCGCTGATGCCGACTAACTGCTTGCCAAGCTGGCCCACCTCGCCGTCGATGGCGCCACCCACGCCACCCACAGCGGCGACGGCGAAGATGCCGGTGGCGAAAGCTCCCCAAGTTCCGCCCACGCCGTGGACGGCCCAGACATCCAGGGCGTCGTCAAACTGCAGGAAGGAGCGGAGCCGGGTCGCCAGGTAACAGAAGGCGCCCCCGCCGACGCCGATGAGGATGGCCGGCATGATGTTCAGATATCCATCGGCAGCCGGCCAGGAGCCCACAAAGCCCGAAGCGGGAGTAATGGCCACCAGGCCAGCCACTGCGCCGGCAGCACCCCCTACCACACTGGGCTTCTTTGTAAACCACCAGCTCATTAGCACCCAGGTGAGGGCTCCCGCGGCGGCGGCGGTGTTGGTCATCACGAAGGCGTTGCCAGCCAGACCGCCGGCCGTCAGGGCGCTGCCAGCGTTGAAGCCGAACCAGCCAAACCACAGCAGGGCTGCCCCCAAGACGACGTAGGTGATATCGTGGGGCTCCATCGGCTCGCGGCCGAAGCCGGCGCGCCGGCCGAAAAGGAGCGCCGCAGCCAGGGCCGCCACCCCCGAGCTGATGTGGACCACGGTGCCGCCGGCAAAGTCCAGTGCCCCCAGTTCTCCCAGCCAGCCACCCGTTCCCCAAACCCAGTGGGCCACAGGGGCGTAGACAAAGGTCATCCACAGGACGGTGAACACCAGGAAGGTGCTGAACTTGGCCCTCTCGGCGAAGGCGCCGGTGATGAGGGCGGGCGTGATGATGGCGAACATCATCTGGTAGAGCATGAACACTTGATGGGGGATGGTGTCCGAGTAGGGCCCGGGCTCCATACCCACGTTGCGAAGCCCAAACCACTCCAGGTTGCCGATGAAGCCGCCCTGATCCGGACCGAAGGCTAGGCTATAGCCCCACAGCACCCACACAAGGCTGACCACAGGGATGATGATGAAGCTGTGCATGACGGTGCTGAGGACGTTCTTGTGGCGTACCAGACCGCCGTAGAAGAAGGCCAGGCCCGGCGTCATGAGCATGACGAGGGCTGCGGAAACCAGTATCCATGCCGTATCGCCCGTGTCTACAGTGGGCATCTCAATCCCCCCTCGTGCTCTCGCATCTCAACAAGGAGTGCGTGCCGCATCTGGGTTTCATGATAGAGAAGGATTGTTACCGACGGATTACACAGGAGTAAAACCTGTGTTAACGCGCCGGATCGATTGACGATGCCTATGGGTGAGGGGTCGGATGGAAGCGGTAGCCCACGTTGCGGACCGTCTCGATGAAAGCGTGGCCGGGGCCTTCAATCTTGCTGCGGAGGCGGCGGATGTGCACGTCAACCGTGCGGGTGCCGCCATAGAAGTCGTAACCCCAGACGTTGCTCAGGAGAGCCTCGCGAGTGCACACCATGTCACGGTTAGAGAGGAGGAAACGCAGGAGCTCATACTCCTTATAGGCCAGCGTCACGACCCGACCTGCCAGGAACACCTCGCGGCTCGCCAGGTTGATGACCAGGTCGCCGCAGCACAGCGTGTTGTTGTCCTCAAGATGAGCGTGTCGCCGTAATAGCTGGCGGACACGAGCAGCCAGCTCGCCGGCAGTGGCAGGAAGGACCAGGAAGTCATCGATGCCCTGGGGCAGCTCATGACCGGAGAGATGACTTTCCTCGATGAGAGCTATTGCGGGCGTGGCCGCAGTGCCGCGGATGTCGTGCAGCAGGTCGGCTGTCCCATTGGTGGAGGTCGCATCCACCACCAGCGCGTCCGGCCGGGGACCACCCGTCGGGGCCGTGGTCGCCTCCGCCGGTGGGCAGACGGCGGTCCAATAGCCCTCTCCCTCCAGTTCCCGGGCCAGGCACTCCATCTTCTGCCTGTCTTGCCCCACAAACGTCACTCGCAACATAGCCCCACTCTGCTTCTACTCCACCGTCAGTCCTCTGCTAGTACGTGTAGAGTCTCCCGTAAGGCCTCAGATAGAGAGGAACCAGCTTGACAAATCGACTGGCCAGGATCTCTTCGGCGTCGTAACCGAAATGGGCTGCGAACTGAGTCACCAGGTCCCTCAGGATAGCCCGGTCCTTTCGGGTCAGTCTGCTGACGCCCACTTCCTTGCCCAACTGGTGCTCGTTGATGTCGCCTCGCAGGTAGATGACCCCGCCGTGCATGCCCGTGCCGACGAAACTGGCCCGGTGGCACTTCTGGCCGTTCAGGGTCAGGCCAAGGACGACCACAATGCCGCCGGCCATGTATTCGCCGAGGAAATCCTGGGCTGTGCCGCCAATGACCAGCGCTGGCCTCTTGCCCTCGCACTCTTTCATGTGGATGGCCGCGCGGTAGCCAACGTCCTCTCGGATGAAGATCCTGCCCCCTCGGGCGGACAGGCCGGTGATATCCCCCGCGTGTCCGTGGACTACGATCTCGCCTTCATTCATGGTGTTGCCGCAGCCGTCCTGGGCATTGCCGTGGACGATGAGCTTTGATCCGGCCAGGAAAGCGCCCAGGTCATTGCCCGGCGTACCGTGAATGTGTATCTCGGCCTCGCCGCGCAGGTTAGTGGCGATGTATCTCTGCCCATGTACGCTATGCAGATCGATCCGCTGGGCGCCGTCTACCACTGCTTCCCGAATCTGGCCGTTCAGCTCGCGGTGACGGGAGCCGTTGACATCTATGCGTACGGTTGGGCCTCTGTGGGTCAGCGTATTCGTCGTCATGGCTCTACCTCCCAGCCAATCTCACGCCCAGAACATCGAGCTCGCCGTCTGCCAGGTCGACCCCTCGCAGATGGAGACGATTGCCCCGCAGGCTCTCGAGGGCGTTGATGCCCATCCCGCCGAGCATCTCCTTGATCTCCAGGCTCCAGCCGCGCAGAAGGTTGACGAGACGTCGGGCGCCGATGTCCGGGTTCACTCTCTTGCTCAGGACGGGGTCGGTGGTGGCGATCCCCCAGGCGCACTTGCCGGTAGGACACTGCTGGCAGACCGTACAGCCCAGCGCTATCAGGGCCGCCGTGCCGATGTAGACGGCGTCGGCGCCGAGGGCGATGGCTTTCACTACGTCGGCGCTGCTTCTGAAGCCGCCGGCAGCGATGATCGACGCCTGATTGCGGATGCCTTCCTCTCTCAAACGCGTATCCACCGCGGCGATGGCCAGCTCAGTGGGGATGCCCACGTTATCGCGGATCATCTTGGGGGCAGCACCGGTCGCTCCCCGCAGGCCGTCCAGAGCGATAATGTCGGCCCCGGCTCGCACCATGCCGCTGGCTATGGCCGCCGAATTGTGGACGGCGGCGATCTTGACACAGATCGGCTTGGTGTAGTTGGTCGCTTCCTTCAAGGCGTAGATGAGTTGTGACAGGTCCTCGATTGAGTAGATGTCGTGCTGAGGGGCCGGTGAAAGGGCGTCGGTGCCAGCGGGGATCATCCGCGTCTCCGCCACGTCCTCACTCACCTTGCCACCGGGGAGGTGACCACCAATGCCGGGCTTGGCACCCTGACCGATCTTTATTTCGATGAACCTGGCCGCGTCCAGATACTCGGGGTGAACGCCAAAGCGACCAGAGGCCACCTGGACAATGGCGTTGTCCGCGTACTTGTAGAGCTTCTGGTGCAGACCGCCTTCGCCGACGTTGAACAGGGTGCCGACCTCCGCCGCGGCGCGTGCCAGCGATTCCTGAACGTTGAGGCTAATGGCGCCGTAAGACATGGCGGAGAACAGGACTGGAATGTCGATCGCCACCTGAGGGGCAAGCTGCGTCTTCAGATTAAGCGAAGCGGGATCCAGTTCCACCTTGTCCGGCTTTCGGCCCAGGAAGGTCCTTAGCTCCATAGGCTCGCGCAGGGGGTCGATGGAGGGATTGGTCACCTGGCTGGCGTTGAGAACGAGATGGTCCCAGTAGACGCGATACGGCTTGTCGTTGCCCATGCCGGTGAGGAGGACACCGCCGCCCTCCGATTGCCTTATGATGTCCTCGATGAACTCGGGCTGCCAGTTGACGTTCGGGCGGTAGGACAGGGGATTGAGGCGGATGTTGAGAGCCTGGGTGGGGCAGAAGACAGAGCAGCGATGGCAGCCGACGCAGTTCTCCTCGTAGCTGCGGATCTCGTCCTCCTCCCCATCGTAGGCATGAACGCCGAAGCTGCACTGCCTGACGCAGACCTGGCAGGCGATGCAGCGCTCTGCATCCCTATCGATGACGAACCTGGGGGGCAAGTAAGTCTTCATTAGCGTGGCCACTCCCGCCCGATCATGTCGTCGCTTCCTCGAGCGCTACCGACTCCCTCTTGGCGAGGGGCCTCTGCAGACTTCCCACAATTGGCTCGCCGCCCATGGGGATCCAGGCCCTGTCTAGCTGGGGGCAGACCAGACGGATAGCGGATTCCTCTGAGGACAGGAAGAGCACGTCGCCCTTGGTTGCGGCGACGAGCGGCCGCAGGCGGATCCTGTCGGTCAGGCCGATCATCTCGCCTTGGTGAGCAATGACCACGGTGAACGGCCCATTCAGCAGGAGGCTGCCGTAGACCTGCCGCAACGTAGTGTGGAGGGCAGCCTTCTCCTCATCCTCACGCTCGATCTGGCTCCACAGGGGAGCAGCGAGGACATTGGCTGCAACCTCGATAGGAAGCTTGTGCCTTCGCACCAAGAGATCGACGGCGTAGGCAATGACCTCTGTGTCCGTCTGCATGGTGCAGTGATAGCCGAACATCTCTAGATAGCGGCGGTTTATTCCATAGGAGGAGACCTCACCGTTGTGGTTCACCGTCCAGTCCAGGATGCTGAAGGGATGGGCACCGCCCCACCAGCCGGGCGTGTTGGTAGGGAACCTGCCGTGGGCTGTCCAGAGATAGCCCTCGTATTCGTCCAGGCGGAAATAAGTGGCGATCTCTTCCGGGTAGCCAACGCCCTTGAAAACGGCCATGTCCTTGCCGCTGGAGAAGACAAAGGCATTGCGGACGCCCGTGTTGATCTGCATCACTTTCTCCAGCACATAGTCGTCATGGGACAGGCCCTGGCCATTCTGAGTGCGCACTTCGAGGAAGTATCGCCACACCAGGGGCGGGTTTTCGATCGCGCGAGTCTTGCGAGTGGGAACAGGTTCGGCCAGAGCGACTCTGAAGCCATCCTGAAGGAGAGACTCGGCCTCTCGCCGCGCCGTCTCATCCAAATACATGACATGAAAAGCGTAGTGCTCGGCGTACTGGGGGTAGAGACCGTAGACAGCGAAGCCTCCGCCCAGACCGTTGCCGCGCTCGTGCATGTTGGCGATGGCCGTGATGACGTCCCCGCCTGAGAATCTCCTGCCGGACGTGTCCATCATCCCGAAGAGGGAACAGGCGGCGATCACTTTGTCGTCGTCGTACGGGTTGTTGATGTGCTTCCAGTAGTCCATACCGTTACCGCCCATTTCCGTTCGCGCCGCCGCGCTGGCTATTCGCCAAGGAGAGCCTCTTGCGCCGCAAGTCGTCGGGGAGGGCGCCCAGGCCGAAGTCGGGAGAGATGAGGACGTCCTTGCAGCGGCGAACGTTCACCCGGTCCTTCATGAGGCCGAAGACGATGCCCGACCTCTCGATGTCGCCCACGAAGACCATGCCCACGATGCGGTTGTTCTTCAGCACGATCTTGCGGTAGGTGCCGGTGCCGGAGGCGGCGAGGACCTCGCAGGTGGGGTCGTCCTCGAAGTCGACCAGGCCCGCAGCGACGGTTGAGAGCCCGAAGCAGTTAAGCGAGTTCATGCCCGTGCTGCCCTCGTAGCTGACGCGGCGACCGGCCATGTTGAACCCGGCCACTCGCCCTCCGGCCACGGCGTTGGGCCACACAGGGATAAGGCGATTCGTCTTGTGGATGAAGTCGTACGCTTCGGCCGCGTCCCCGCAGGCGTAGACGTCCCGCTGGCTCGTGGCCATGCGCCGGCTGACGACGATGCCTCGGTTGAGCGTCACCGGGGAGCCCGTGACAAGTTCGGTGCGGGGCGCGACGCCGATGGCGAATACGACGCCGTCGCAGGGTATCGTCCGGCCGTCTTGCAGGACCACACCACCCACCCGGCGATCGTCCTCGGGCCTGGCGACGATCTCCTTGGCGGTCTGGCCCAGGATGAGCTCGATCCGCTCTCTGCGGAGCGCTAGCTCCACCAACCAGGAGGCTTCGGCGTCTAGTGCTGTGGCGAGCACTCGATCCATCAGCTCCACCATCACCACCGCCACGCCTCGCTGCACCAGGGCCTGAGCGAGGCTGATGCCTATGAGTCCACCGCCGATGACCACCACCCTGTGTCCTTTGTTGACCGCCCGCCCTATCTTGTCGGCGTCCTCCAGATTGGTGAAGGTAAACACTCCTTCCCTGTGGCCGCCCTTCAGCTTGGGAACGATGGGGACGCCTCCGGTGGCCAGAAGGAGCTTCCGCCAAGCCAGCGTGCGACCGTCCTCCAGCTCGACCAGCCTGTGGCTGAAGTCGACACGAGCGGCGCCTGTGCCGAGGAGCGCTTCGATCTTGTTCCGCTCGTAGAAGTCGACCGGCCGCAGGAGCATGGTGTCGAGGGAGCGCTCGCCGGCCAGGTATTCGGATATGAGGGGACGAGAATAGGCAAAATAGGGCTCTTCGGAGACTATGGCGAGCCTGCCGTTCTTGTCCACCTCGCGAATGGCCTCAGCGGCGGCGATGCCCCCGGCGGAGTTGCCGATAATCAGGTACTCCATCTCTGGGGCAATCGCCTTCGCCGTGGACACCGACGATGGCTGGCGCAACTCGCGTCTCTTTCTAGTGGCCACCGGCTCTCTCCTGCGCTGCAGCGGCCAAAGGCAATGGCTGGCCGTCTGCTCCATCCTCGATACAGACCAGAGCCTCGTTTGGGCAGTTGGCGACACAGGCGGGAACATCGCGCCCTTGGCAAAGGTCGCACTTGGCAACGATGCCCGTTCCGATATCACGCGTGATGACGCCGTAGGGGCAGACCAGGATGCATGTCCAGCAGCCGCTGCACTTGTATGGATCGACCGTGACGGCGCCGCTGTCGGGGTCCTTGTACATCGCGCCGGTGAGGCAGGCGTTGACGCAGGGAGAGTCGGGACAGTGACGACATTGCATCGGCAGGAAGAGACCGTCGACTCTCTCCACGCGGATGCGGGCCACTGGCCGCGGGCGCTCTCTCTTGAACGCCTTGATGAGGTCCTGCGAGGTGGAATGGGCAAGAGCGCAGTAGACCTCGCAGAGGCCGCATCCCATGCAAACGTCTTCCTTAACATATATCCAACGCATCACATACACCGAGCGAGTGAACGGCAAGCGGCAAGCGGTTGCCGTATGCCGTTAGTGTCCCACACCCCGCGTAATCTGTCAATACCCGCGGGCACCCGATCCGCCCGAATGTAACGTGCTGTTAACATTGCCGTAATAGGCGCGTCATAAGCGTGATGTAGCGTGGTTAGTGGGAGTGAGGATGTGGGGTTTGACAGGTGGATAGAGCGGATAGGAAAGGGCCAGGCGACGGATTGTGTCACCGGCATAGCCGCGCGGGTCGAGAGCAAAGGCGGAAGGGACTGAGTGAGAATGAGCTGCGATGCGCCCCAGGAGAGGGTGTATCGACTAGTCAGGGAGTATGTGACAGCCTGGAACAGCCATGATGTCGACAGGCTGACGTCCCTCTTTGGCGAGGACGCGAGCTACGGGG
>CAZEJO010000040.1:0-15367 GCA_964512285.1 uncultured Dehalococcoidia bacterium
TCAGCGTCGCTGCTGCCGACGCCTGCGATCGCGTGGGCCTGGAGGTGCCGCCGTTTGACGGCGATGTTCAGCAGAAGCTGCGGGAAATCCTGCCCGCCGCCGGCACCGGCCTCAGGAACCCTGTGGATATTGGCGTGCCGCTGGTGGGGGCGCGGGCCTTCGAGAGCGTCCTGGAGAGTGTCGCCTCCGCCGATTGCATCGACACGATCATAGCCACGCAGGCGATGTTCCACGTCCTCGGGGGGAAATTCGGGCCGCCGCCGGACAAGCGGGAGCGGTTCCTCCAGGGTCTCGTCGGGACTCCGGCGAGGGTGAGAGACAGATTCGGCAAGCCTATTGTGATTGTCCTGCCGGTGGGTGGCGACGACCTGGGGATGATGGAGGCGGAGAAGGGGCGGCGGGAGATAAGGGACCAGTATCTGAGCATGGGGATCCCCTCGTACCCCACGCTGGAGCGGGCGGCGAGGGCGGTGGCCAACGTAGCCACCTACTACGCGAAGGCGGCCCAGGCGTAGGCGGCAGCGGGCGGCTGGAGGGCGAGGATTACCTATGATACGAGCTGATCTGCGTAGCCTGGACAGTGCGGACGTACCGGATATGGACCTCGAGCACTACGTCCCGGAGGATCCGGAGTGCTTCGGCATTTACGTTGAGGCATCCATCGGGCCGCAGGGTGCGCGGGGCGAGGATCTGTTTGGCTTCATTGTCTGCACTCCGCGCTGGCTTGCGTCCGACGTTTCCGAGCGCGGGTACTTGTTCGCCCGGCATTACCTCATCCTGCCCAGCTATGACTACGGCGCGCTCGTGCGAGCGATCAAAGAGTTGTTGGATGAGACTGTCAACGACCTGTGGGATCAAACAGGGGCCGTGGACTGGCAAACTTTCGCCAAGCGCCTAGCACGCTATGGGCAGTGGGAGTTTGAAGACTACATGAGCTTCGAGCAGGCCAAGGAGGCGTTTGGGCGCTTCTTGGAGCGGCACGGGGTGGATGCGGTTCGCTTCAAACAGCGGGAGGAAGAGGAAATGGCGAAGGTGATGGAAAGGCTGGGCGGCCCTGACAAGTTCACAGGAAAGGAAGCATCTGAAATCCGCGACAAACTGTTCAAGGAATTCGGGCTTCCCACCTAGATGTTGAGGCGCGAGGCACCAGCGCTGTCGGGCCTCTACTGCGGCCAGTCGCGCCACTCCGGCGAGGTATCTCGCGGCAAGCCTAGGAAGAGGGCGTGCTGGAGCAACGCCGTGATCTGCCACTTGCCGTCCGCTGGCTGACAGTTGAGGCTGATGGCGTGCCGTGTGGGTCCCTGGCCGTCGTCGCTGAGATAGGTTACGACGATATTGCGGGGCGTCCCCGCGGCGGGCGGTGCCGAGTAGGCCAGCCCCCAGATGCGCAGCTCGCCGCTGCCCTCGCTGTCGTCCGCCTCGGGCAGATCCGAGGCGAAGATCTGAACCCAGAGTTCGCGATAGTCCTCTAGTGGCATCAGCATGCCCTCAGACGCCTCCCACCCGAAGGGGACGCCCGTGATGGTCTCTCCGATCTCCTCGGGTCCGCAGATGTAGCCCACGTCGGCCTCCTCGGCGGTGCAGAGGATGCTCTGAGTCACAGAATTGGCGACGAAGAATTCCGCGTCCTCGTCGGCGATGGCCTGGTCCACCTGGGCGGCGAAGGTGCAGAAGGCAGGGTCGTCGTCGGGGCAGGCGGCCGCCTCCGGCGTGGGCGAGGGGACAGGCGTAGCTGCGGCGGTCGGCGTCTCGGAGACCGCTGTGGGTGTCACTGCCGAGGGCGAAGGGCTGGCCGCGGGTGGTGGAGAGGGGCTGGGGATGGCGGTCGCTGTGGCTGTAAGGGTTGGCGTTGGCGTGGTGCCATCATCGTCCTCGCAGGCGGTCGTCAGGACCGCCAGGCATACGCCAACCAGCAGAATCATGCCGACGCTTGCCATCTTCATTGGGCCGCCTCCATGCCAGGTATCGTCTTCGTCCGCATCGTACTCGCGGGCGCGGAGGTTGGCAAGGATAGAGACATAGCCATCGCCAACCACACGATGGCGTCGGCCAGCAGCAGAGCGGCTGGGGGCTATCTCAGGCTAGGACGCACAGCGCAGCACGCTACCTGCAGCTCTCCCCGATCCTGCCCGCGTACGTGAACACGTCGCCGGTCACGCTGATGTCGCCACTCGCGTCCAGGTCCAGGCGCTGCAACCAGTTGGGGCCGCCCAGTGTGGCCCCGATGCGACCGACGTAGTTGAACACGTCGCCGGTGACCGAGATGTCGCAGCTCTGGTCGATGTCCAGCGGCCAGGCGTCGTCCGACGGGCCGTCGGGGCAGGCGTTCAGCGGGTCAGTGCCCACGTACAGCTCGACCGTGTCCCGGAAGCCATCGGCGTCGGCGTCGCTATCATCGCAGGCGTCGCCCACGCCGTCCCCGTCGAAGTCGGCCTGGTCAGTGTTGGGCACCGCCGGGCAGTTGTCGGGGCCTGCCACGATGGGGCTGTCACCGTCAGGGTCGATGGGGCCATCCGATACGCCGTCGCCATCGCAGTCCGGGTTGATCGGGCAGGGGTCAAAGGCGTCGGACAGGCCGTCGCTGTCGGCATCCAGTTCAGCGCTTGCGTCATCCATCACCGACAGTAGCTTGTGGCTGCTGTTGTTGGCGAGGTCGGGGTCGGACACATACGGCGTCGCCACGTCGATGGCGTTGTCGAAAACGAAGGTCTTCAGGCCCGTCTCCGAGCAGTTGACGGTCCACACCTCGTTCACCACCTGGTCGACGCTGACGGGCACGTCACTGACCGAATCGGGTACATCCTTCTCGACAACTGTGCAGCCGGTGGGTGCAGCAGCAATAGCATCGATGGCGATGTCCACAGGTTCCCAGGGGCCGTTGTTGTGGAGCACCTTCTGCAGGGTGACATCCACGTCTACACCTAGGTCCACCTTGGTGGGTGGGTCGACGAAACTTGTGCTGACGATCTTGACGTCGGCCTGGCCCACGGAATTCACGACCAGCTCCGTCGTAGCCGAGTCGTTATCGGGCTCTGGATCAGTCACGTAGGGTTCTTTCAGCTCAACCGTGTCGTCGAAGACGAACGTGAACTGGCCTGGCTCGGAGCAGTGGATGGTAAAGGGCTCGTGGTGCAGTATGTCCACGCTCACCGGCACGTTGTGGAACTGCTGGACGTGAACCTCAGGCTCCACGGTGCAGCCCGTGGGCGCGGTGACGATGGTCTCTGTGGAGACTTCCACCGGCTCCCAGGGGCCGTTGTTGTGGATGATCTTGTCCAGGACGACCAGCACGTCCTCGCTGGGCGCGATCTCGATCGGCGCGTTCTCCACGTATTGGTCGACCACCTTCATGTCGGAGATTCCGCCAAAGGTGACGCTGGGCTCGCTGGAGGCGAAGTTGTTGCCTAGGTCAGGATCGACCACATGTGGTGTTGTCACAGCGATGGAGTTGTCGAAGCGGAAGGTCTTGACACCTCCCTCAGCGCAGTGGATGGTCCAGACCTCGTCCACGACCACGTTGCTGCTCACGGGCAGGCTGGCCGACGTGAGGTTGCCGGGATCGGGAGTGGCTGTGCAGCCTGGCGCTAGGGATGTGTCGACGCTGGCAGAGATGCTCACGTCGACGGGGCCGTAGCCGCCGTTGTTGTGCAAAGTCTTGTGCAGAGTAACGTCAACGTCCTCGCTGACGGGCGCCTGGCTGGGCAGACCGACGACGCTCTGGCCGCTGATCTTGACGTCGGCCTCGGCGATGGCGGTGACGGTGAGTCCAGTGGAGGCGGCGTTGTTAGCGGGCGAGGGGTCCTCTACGTGGAGGGTGGTGATGGCGATAGAGTTGTCGAAGGAGAAGGAGTGCTCGCTGGGCTCATCGCAGTGCAGCGTCCAGGCCTCGTCCACGACCACGTCGGTGCTGACGGGTAGGCTGGCGGATGTGGGGTTGCCCGGGGCGGGAGTGGCGGAACAGTCGGCAGGAGCGGAAGCGCTAGCAGCGATGCTGACGTCGACGGGGCCGTAGCCGCCGTTGTTGTGCAGGGTCTTGCGCAGGGTAACGTCAACGTCCTGGCTGACGGCTATCTCGGTGGGCGGGTCGATGAGCTGCTGGCCGCTGATCTTGACGTCGGCTTGGGTCCAAACCGTCACCGGCAGCTCGGTGTGGGCCTGGTTGTTCGATGGCTCCGGGTCGCGGACGTGAATGGTATCCATCTGCAGCTCGTTATCGAAGGTGAAGGTGTGCGAGGACTGAGTTGAGCAGTGGATGATGTAGTCTTCGCTCCTGACCACGTCCACACTGTGGGGCAGGACAACGTCCTCACTGATCGGGTCGCTGGGGGTTACCGTACAGTCGGGGGGCGCGCTGGCCGTTCTGAGGATTTCCACCGTTACGTCCCCTGCGTACGGCCCATTGTTGTGGAGAACCTTTTGCACCGTTATCGGCACATCCTGCGACACGTCGATGTCCGTGGGCGCGTTGATTATCTGTTGGCTCACGATCTTTGCATCCGCCGTGCCCCAAACGTGGATGGAGGGCAACAAGCGGGACTGCTCATTGTTGGCTGGCTGGGGGTCGAGGACGTGCGGGTCCTTGACGGTGATGCGGTTGTGGAACCACCACGTGTGCAAGCAGTGCGTCGCGCAGTGAATCGTGAACTCCTGCTCTATGGTCTGCGTCTCGTCAGCCGCCAGCACGACCTGCTGGCTGGTGGGGCTGGGCAAGACGATGCAGTCGGTCGGTGCCTCGATCCACCCCTCGAACTCCGCCTCCACCGGCCCGTAGGGGCCATTATTGTGCACGTCGGTCTCGAGGGTGACCACAACGTCCTCGCTGACGTCGATGTTGCTGGGCCAGTCCACAGTCCTCTGATCCAGGATCTTCAGGTCGGCCTGGGCGATGGCCGGCACCGTCCATTCGGTGTGGGCCGTGTTGTTGGCGCTGTTGGGATCAGTGACGTGCGCGTCCTTGACGCTGATCACATTGTCGAAGGTGAAGGTGTGCTCGCTGGGCTCGGAGCAGTGAATGGTGAAGGGCTCGGTGTGGGTGACGTCTAGGCCAACCGGCACGTCGTGAATCTGCTCGATGTGGACGCCAGGCGTGACCTGGCAGTCAGGCGAAGCTGTGGCGGTCTTGACTGTCTGGAGCTCTACCGGCCCGTACGACCCATTGTTGTGGATGGTCTTCTTGACATTGATGGGGACGTCTTCGCTGACCGGTATCTCCAGCGGGGCGGGGAGTGAGGGTTCGCTCAGCTCGCAGATTGTGTTGCCGTTGAGGTCTTCGCAGCCCTCGATCCATTGTGTAACGATCTTGGCGTCGGCCACCGTCCAGGCGTTGACGGTCAGTTCGCTGGTGGCCGAGTTGTTGGCGAGAACGGGGTCCACGATGTCCGGGTCCTTGGGGGCAATGGTGTTCTCGATCACGAAGGGCCCGTGGGTGCTGGGCTCGGAGCAGTGGATGGTGAACAGTTCCGTGTGCTCGACGTCGACCGATACGTCCAGGATGACCTGGTCGCTGTCGTCAGTTGGCACAATGGTGCAGCCCGCCGGTGCGCTGGCCGTCTTGGTGATGTCGACGTCTATTGGGCCTACCGGGCCGTTGTTGTGGAGGACCTTCTTGACGCAGATCTGGACGTCGCTGCTGACATCGATGTCGGTTGGTGCTGGGTCGACGCAGTTGTCCGCGAGAAGCTCCTGGCTGACGATCTTCAGGTCAGCACCACCAAGAGTGGGAGGATCTGTTGAGTACAGTGTGGCATTGGTGACCCCGAGTTGCCCGTACGTGCCGAAGTTGCTCCACTTGGGTCCGATACACTTGATCTCGATCACCAAGGTGGTGGGGTAAGGCGAGATGCCCGTCCCGGGGTAGATGTCACTTCCGCTGATCACTGGGGTACGGCTACTGGCGGCAGGATTGACGAGGTCAATCGTGTGGGTCACCCAGATCTCGGACGTGGGCTCGCCCGTGTCATACGTGTAGAGCAGAGTTCCGTTGACGTAGACCTCAAAGGAGTCGTCCGGAAGTGCTTGGCCATCGAGCACATCCAGGACGAGAGTGCCCAACTGGTAGCCCATGGGGTTGGTCAGAGTCAGAAAGGCCGATCTCTCTGAATCATCGCCACCTAGCGGCTCCGTCGGAGACCAGGTCACCCTAAGGGTGCCGTCGGAGCTGCCGCCGCCCCAGTTGCCGCCGGAGGTCGCTGGCTCGATGGGGCCCCAGCCAGAAAGTGCGTGGCCGGTCTCGCTCGCCGGAAGGCCAACGTCAACGGAATCAACGAGCACGGGGGCCGAGTCCGCGCTGACGCCGTGCTGGCCGGATAGGAGGCTCAACCCCACTACCACGCAGGCTAGCAAAGCTAGGAATGACAGAACTGCAATGCGTCTCATTTTCCCCTCCCTCTCTCAGTGTGATGCGGGCCGGCGGTCTATATCGCCGCCCACAATCGTACGGGCGTCGTCGACACTCGCGCCAGCTCGAAGAGCTGTTGCTGGAGGATGCTGCAGTCGGTCAACGACGGGCAAAGGCTTCGGGAAATCTGCCAGCGGATGCGAAGGGCTAGGCCGCCGTGATCGGGGCGTGCCCTGCTGACTAGCCATTCGCACCATTAGCTAGACCCCTGTCCAGGCCGACAAGGAATCGACTCTATGCGGATAGAGCACAGCAATTGTAAACGCTGGTGTCGTTTTGTCAAGTGTTTTCGGGGGCTATTTGACGACGCATTGCTGAGCGTGACGCTATGACAGGATGCGGGGCGGCTGCGGCTTGGCTTCCTACGGACGCGGCCAGCCGCGCCCGCCTTATTCTATCCCCTCCGGAGGAACCCATACCGGTCCGAAGTACTCCCACTTGCCCTTGCCATCCTCCACGGTGGCTTGCAGCATTACGCCGTCCTCGAAGGCCCTGTGGTCGGTGTCGGAGAGGGAGATGTCCACTTCGTCCAGGAACAGGTCGCTGTGAAAGCGGCCGAGGGACTCCACTGCGTCCATGAGTCCCTCTCGCGTCAGGTTATCGCAGGTTCTGCTGAGCGCCTCCACCGCTACTTCTCCCACCGTTTGGCCATAGACGGTGAAGATGGTAGGCGTGGGCCCGCCATACTCGTCCATGAGGCGGTGATGTTCAGCTATGGCTGGGTCGTCGGTCCAGTCGGGCTGCTTGAGAGCCCCGAAGCTAATTGTGCCCTCTAGGAGGGCGGGCGAGACGAACTGAAACATCATCTGGTCGGCGCTAACGTAGCTCAGGAACCACTGGGGATGCCAGCCCAGACGCTCGGCCTGTTTGATGGCTTGAGACGTGAAGCCGGGAGTGCCATTGCTGACGACCACCTCAGCGCCGGAGTTCTTCATGCTGGTCACCTGGGAGGCGATGGAGATGTCCGTGATCTCGTAGCTCTGCTCGGAGACGATCTCGTTCTTGGCGGGATCCAGGCCCAGTTTGACTCCTTCCAGGCAGTCTTTGCCCATGGCGAGATTCGGATAGAGGACAGCTATTTTCTTGCCGGGCAGGTTCTCCGAGATGTACTGACCGAAGGCCAATCCCTCCAACTTGTTGCTGGCGATCATCTGGATGGTCCAGGGGTGCCCCTCGGGATCGGCGCCGAACATGTGGGCCCCGACGGAGACCAGGATGTCGGGCACTTCCTTCTCGTTCAGGTAGTCCCAGGTGGCGGGATGGGGAGAATCGCCTAGGGATCCGACCATGGCGAACACCTCGTCCTGTTCCACCAGCTTGCGCACCACCTCCATGGCCTTAGCCGGGTCGTCGTTGTTATCTTCCACCTTGTAGACGATCTTGCGCCCGCAGACGCCCCCCTGGGTGTCGTTGATGTAATCGAAGTAGGCTTGTGTGGCCTGAGGGATCGTCGCGTAGACCGCAGCCAGGGCGCCACTAAGGGGCACATCGGCTCCCAGGAGTATCTCCGTCTCGGTGATGCCCGGCACCTCCGTCGTAGCGGCGGGAGTAGCGGTCACCGCGGCGGTGGGCGTGTCGTTGGGGGTGGGGGTCGCTTCCTCTTCGCCTTCGCAGGCTGCTGCTAGCGTTGCCAGCAGTGCTGTCAGGGCGAGGAAGATCGGCCAGAACCTGTCTAGGCTTCGCACGGCTGTATTAGCTCGCTTTCTCCATCTTCGTTAGAACTAGCCGCGCGGCGGGACGCCGGCAGCGGTTAGGGCAAGGTTGCGGTATTCCTTGAAAGGCGACTCGACGGAGATCATCATGCGCTGCGCCTCCATCGAGCCTTCACCGTGAACCGTCACCACCTCCATGTGAGCGCTCTCGGCGGAGGCTACCATGCGGTGTGTCAGGGCGATCATTCTGAGGCGCTCTTCGGTAGTGTACTTGGACGAGCCACCCAGGTAGTGCTCCAGCGGCTTGTGTAGCTCCTCGTTCTGCCAGTCCTTGTAGGTGGGCATGGTGCTGATGATGCCGCCGGCGATATCCTGAACCAGCTTGATGATCTCGTGGTAGTGGCTGGCGAAGTGCAGTTTCCCCATGTTGGTGATGAGAAGGTTGGGTACCGCCAGGTCGCCGTGCATCACGGGCGACTTGATGGCGGCGGTGGCCAGGGCCTTCAGCGTCTCTACGTAGGCGGCGATTTCCACCAGCTTGGCGCGAATGTGCCCGACGCGCTCGACGCCGTTCATCTCGGCCATGGCGACAGCGCAGCCGGCGAGAAGCTCCACGATGGGGATCTTGTAGCTCACGGCTGTGAAACGATGATAGGTGGCGAAGGTGTAGGCCAGGAGCATAGAGAACTGCCATTCGCCGCACATGAAGACTCGTTCCCAGGGCACGAGGACATCGTCGAAGATGATCATTGCCTCAACCAGGCCGCGCACCGGCAGGCCCGCCGGGAACTCCGAGGGGCTGCGCTCGCCGCGGCTGGGTCGGCAGACCATCGTGATGCCCTTGGCGTTGGCCGGGATGGCGAAGGCGACCGAGTACTCGCTCTCGTTCTCCCGCATCTGGCGGGTCGGCAGCACCAGGATGTCATTGGCCGCTGGGGCGGCGGTGATGTGAATCTTTGCGCCCCTGACGACGATACCGTCCTTGTTCTGGTCGACGATGTGTAGGTAGTAGTCCGGGTGTGTCTGCTGGGCGGGCGGCTTGCCTCGGTCGCCCTTGACGTCGGTGATAGCGCCACACAGGTTGAGGTCGTTCTTGCGCAGGTGCTCGAGGTAGCTCTGCGCCCTCTCCAGGTATTCCGGCTTCCCCATTCGCTGCGCCGTCGTCATTATGGCGTACATGGCGTCGGTGCCAACGTCCTTGCCGAAGGGGAGACCGCCGGTGAGGCGGATGGACTGGCCGATCATCTCCAGACGCTTCTCCAGGTCCTCCGAAGTGTGTGGAGGCAGGAAGTAGCGGCTGATGGGCTCGCCGGTCTCCGGGTGGGATGCCACGAAGAGGTCACGCACGGCCGGATCCTCGGAGTGGGTGAGGAGGAAGTCGCCAGCCGCCGTCTCGGTGTTGACCTTGAGAATCGGATGAGTGGTCACGTCCTCGACCAACTCGCCGTTCATGAAGACGCGACGGTTGTCCCTCAGGCTTTCTCTGAACTCGTCAGGCGATCGGATTGCCATGTTACACCTCTCTTCCTCCAGGCCGAGCGGTCGCGGTTCAGCGACGCCTGCCACGGCTGCAGGCACGAGTATAGTGGGTGGGGTGTCTTCTGTAAACGTCGGCGGGAGGCTGGACAGACGCGGGTGCTTCCAGGGCTACTTTGATGAATTGGCTCCCCGGGCAGGATTCGAACCTACAACCTAGCGGTTAACAGCCGCCCGCTCTACCGTTGAGCTACCGGGGAGCGCTTCCTGATATAGACCCTTGGCTGCCGAGCCAGGATTCGAACCTGGACTATGGGATCCAAAGTCCCGTGTGCTACCTTTACACTACTCGGCACAGAAAACGAGGCGAGAAGCCAGCCTCCCCGCCCCAAGCCCCTGTGCTGCCTGCTGGTGCCGAAGGCCGGACTCGAACCGGCACGGGAGTTGCCTCCCAACAGTTTTTGAGACTGTCGCGTCTGCCAATTCCGCCACTTCGGCCCGGGACGAAAGCCGGTCGCTTTCCCGAACCCTCGCCACTGCAGACTCATTATAGCCGACTTGTGCCTGTTTGCAACACGCCCTGCCTGCTCTCCTAATGGTGATGGACGGGGCAGGGTCGACCCTTGGAGGCCCTCAGCATCACGAGTAGCTAGCGGCGGGGATGGAAATGCGGTCGTCCGGCGCAGTGGGCGGGCACAAGGGCTTGCCAGGGGTGGCGAGGAGGTGGTATCATACTGACGATAAATAAAGGTTTGCTGTTGAGCCTTTAAGGCGGTCCCGCGAGGCCGGCAAGGAGAGACAGTGACAACATACAGCATCCATACCGATAGCCCTAGCTGGATGTCCAAGCCCTCTTGGCGGCAAGAGGGCTTTTGCTATGGTCTGCGATCATGGCCGAGCACGTGATCCTGTCGCCAGAGGGCATCCGGCGGTCGTTAAGCCGCATTGCCCACGAAATCGTCGAGAACAACCCCACGCTCAAGGACCTGGTGCTGGTGGGCATGCGTACCCGTGGTGTGCCCCTGGCCAGCCGCCTGGCCCAGCGCATCGCTGAGTTCGAGGGACGGGAGGTGCCAGTAGGGGCGCTGGATATCGGCCTCTACCGCGACGATATCTCGTACCTGGATCTCAAGCCTCAACTGAAGCCCACGGAGATACCCACGGACATAGCGGGCAAGTGGGTGGTGCTGGTGGACGACGTGCTGTTCACCGGTCGCAGCATCCGCGCTGCCCTCGATGCCCTCATCGACTTCGGACGCCCCCAGTATATCCAGCTAGCGGTGCTGGTGGACCGCGGCCATCGGGAGCTGCCCATCCGTGCCGATTACGTAGGCAAGAATATTCCCACCGCGCGACGGGAGGATGTCCAGGTGTTCCTGGAGGAAACCGACGACCGCGATGCGGTAGTAGTTCTAGTGACGGAGAGTTAGCCATGGTGGAACGAGCAACACGAGCAAAGATAGCAGAACCAGAGGCCCGCCTGCCGGAAGGTGTGGAGCTGCCCACTTGGGAGCGTCGTCACGTTCTCGACCTGGACGACTTCAGCCGGCGGGAGATCGAGCAGGTCATCGAGACGGCCGACGCTATGAAGGAGGTACTGGGCCGCGAGATCAGACGGGTTCCCACTCTGCGGGGAACCATCGTCGCTACGCTGTTCTACGAGACGAGCACTCGCACTCGCTCCTCCTTCGAGCTCGCAGCGAAGGCGCTGGGAGCCGACGTGGTAAGCGTCGCGGCGGCTGCCAGCAGCGTACAGAAGGGAGAGTCCCTGGTCGACAGCGCGCGCACGCTCCAGGCGATCGGGGCGAATATCCTGGTGATACGCCATCGTCAGTCGGGAGCGCCGTATCTGGTGGCCGGGCACGTCGATATGAGCGTGATCAACGCCGGCGACGGCTGGCATGCCCACCCTACCCAGGGCCTGCTGGATGCCTACACTATTCAGCACCATCTGGGCGATCTGAGGGGCAAGAAGGTGGTAATCGTCGGCGACATCCTGCACGGCCGCGTCGCGCGCTCCAACATCTGGGGCCTGACCACGATGGGCGCTCAGGTGGTGCTCTGCGGGCCGTCTACCCTCCTGCCCTGGGGGCTCCGCCCCGGCTATCGGGGCAACGAGGACAAGGCGCTGCCGCCGGTGGAGGTGGATACGAACCTCGACCGCGCGATCGAGGGGGCGGACGTGGTGATGGTCTTGCGCCTGCAACTGGAGCGCCAGCAGGCGGGGCTCCTGCCGAGCATGCGGGAGTACATTCGGCTGTATCAGGTGAACGAGGAGCGTCTGGCTCGGGCGAGGCCGAACGCGCCGGTGATGCACCCGGGCCCGATCAATGAAGGCATCGAAGTATCACCAGCGGTGGCCCACGGCGCCCGCTCGGTCATCGAGGAGCAGGTGGCCAACGGCGTGGCTGTGAGGATGGCCCTGCTGTATCTGTTGGCGAAAGGGCGATGATGGCGAACAAAGAGAGTATCGGCATTCGCGGCGGGCGTATTCTCGACCCCGGGCGTGGGGTCGACCTTGTGGGCGACGTGCTGATCCGCGAGGGGCGCATCGCCGCTGTCGGGCCGGACGTGGCGGCGGAGGCGGAGCGTGTCATCGACGCGCGCGGGCTCATCGTCTGCCCGGGCTTGGTCGACATCCACTGCCACCTGCGAGAGCCCGGCTTCGAGCACAAGGAGACGATCGAGACGGGCACGCAGGCGGCCGCTCGCGGCGGCTTCACGACGGTCTGTTGCATGGCGAACACGGAGCCGCCGATAGATAGCCGCGCCAGCGTCGAGCACATTCTGCGGACGGCTGGCGCTCAGGGAGCGGTGCGCGTTCTGCCGATCGGCTGCATCACTCGCGGGCGCCAGGGCAAGGAGCTGGCGGAGATGGGTGAGTTGGCGGAGGCGGGCGTGGTGGGCCTCAGCGACGACGGCTCGCCTGTGGCCGACGCCTCGCTGATGCGCCATGCTCTGGAGTACGCGTCCGCCTTCGATCTGGCGATCATCGAGCACTGCGAGGAGCAGTCGATCTCGCACGAGGGCGTGATGCACGAGGGTTGGGTGTCGAATCGCCTGGGCCTGCGGGGCATCCCATCCGCCGCCGAGGACGCGGCGGTCGCGCGGAACATCGACCTGGCCGAATTCGCCACCGCCCATCTGCACGTCGCCCACGTGAGTACGAGGGAGAGCGTGGAGCTTATCCGGCGGGCCAAGGAGCGAGGCGTGCACGTGACCGCCGAGGTCACGCCGCATCACCTGACCCTAACCGACGAGGCGGTGATGCTGGCTGCGACCGAGAGCCCGGGTGGCCTGGCCTACGACACGAACGCTAAGGTCAGCCCGCCCTTGCGCCCGCGGGCCGACGTGGACGCCTGCATCGCGGGGCTGGCCGACGGCACGATCGACGCCATCGCCACCGACCATGCTCCTCACGCCATCGAGGACAAGCTGTGCGAGTTCGACTTCGCCGCCTTCGGCATCAGCGGCTTCGAGACGGCGCTCGCTTCGTGCCTGACATTGGCCGGGGATGTAGGGGCGCATGGTGCGCCCCTACAGTTGCCCGTGCTCATCGAGAGGCTGACGAGCGGCCCGGTGCGAGCGCTGGGCCTGGAGCGATTCGTCCCCGGCCTGGGGAGCCTGGCCGAGGGCGCGCCGGGCGATGTGCTGGTGTTCGACCCGGAGGCCGAGTGGGTGGTTGACCCCGAGCGCTTCGTCTCCAAGGGCAAGAACACGCCGCTGGCCGGGCGGACGCTGAAGGGCCGCGTGGTGGCGACGGTGTATGGGGGGCGACCAGTTTTCGTCGAGGAGGGAGTGGCGCAGCAAGCATGAGCGACGTGGCGGCGGTTGCGCTTATCACAGGCGGGTTCACTCTTGCTGGCGTCGTGGCGACGCAGGTGTTCCACGTGCTAAGGCAGAGGCATGAACTGGAAGAGCGGTACAGGCTCGGTCTGTACGAGAAGAGGCTCGCCGTGCACCAGCGGGGGTTCGGGTGGCTCATGGAGCTATGGAAAGCACTAAAAGAAGCCATCGAGGCTGGCTCCCTAGCTGAGGGGAAGCAAAAAGTGGCAGAGTTGTGCAACCAGGCCGACGAATGGTGGGGAGCGAACTCCCTCTACTTAGATCCCCAGTCAAGCAAGAAGATGCACGTTTTGTTCTTGAAGGGGCGCTTCGAGACGGATGCTTTGATCCGGGACGCGCGCCGATGGAGCAAGGACACCCAGACACTACCCGAGGACTCTGTCTTTAAGTTGTACGCTGACGCCTGGTCCGCGGTGCAAAAGGGAATCGGGATGAAGCACATCGATTTCACAGTGGTTCCAGAGGATTAGGCGATGGGTGCCACGGCCCTCCTGGTACTAGAGGACGGCTCCGTTTTCGCGGGGCAGGCGTTCGGGGCGACGGGCCGTACCTACGGCGAGGTGATCTTCGACACGGCGATGGCCGGCTATCAGGAGATGCTCACCGATCCGTCCTGCGCCGGTCAGATCGTGGTGCTCACCTATCCCCTAATCGGCAACTATGGCATCAACGACATCGATATCGAGTCGAAGCGAATCCAGGTGCGCGGCCTGGTGGTGCGGGAGGACTGCGACCTGCCGAGCCACTGGCAGAGCAAGGGCACGCTGCACGAGTACCTGGCCTCTCAGAACATCACCGGCATCGCGGGGGTGGACACGCGTGCGCTCACCCGCCGCTTGCGATCGGCGGGGGTAATGATGGGCACGATCACCGCCGACGAGACGCCGGAGGAGGCGCTGGCCCGCCTGCGCGGACTACCCAGCTACGGCAGCGTCGACTTCGTGCGGGAGGTGACCACCGACAAGCCCTACGACTGGCAGCAGCCCGACGTCGCGCGACGCCACATCGTGGTGGTGGACATCGGCCTCAAGTACAACATCCTGCGGTTGTTGCGCGATCGTGACTGTAGGGTGACGGCCGTGCCCTGCACTGTCTCCGCCGAGGACATCCTGGGCCTGCGGCCGGACGGCATCGTCTTGTCGTCGGGCCCGGGCAACCCCGATCTGCTGGACTACCTGGTGCGAACGGTGGCAGACCTTATCGGCAAGGTGCCCATCTTCGGCATCTGCCTGGGCCACCACCTCGTCGGCCAGGCCTTCGGGGCGGGCACCTTCAAGCTCAAGTTCGGCCATCGCGGGGCGAACCATCCGGTGAAGGACCTCCTGACCGGCCGGGTGCACATCACGGCCCAGAATCACGGCTACGCCCTCGACCCAGACGGCCTGCGGGATGGGGCCGAGGTGAGCCAGGTCCACCTGAACGACGGCACCGTCGAGGGGCTGTGGCACCGCTCGCTGCCCATCATCACGATCCAGTACCACTCGGAGGCATCGCCGGGGCCGCAGGACAACGCTTACATCTTCGACCGCTTCCTGGAGATGGTGGAAGCGGCTAAAGGAACGTAGAGAATGGCGAAGACGGTCTTTCGCAAGGCGACGGCGCGAGACGCCCAGCAGATCGCGTCCGTGGCGGCGCGGATGGGCCTGGACGGGAGCGGGGAGACAGGCCTGCCGTCTCACCTGACGGCGGCCGAGGTGGTGGGGCGAATGCGCAGCTACCGACGGCGGGGCGCCTGGTTCGTCTGCCGCATCGATGACCAGACGGTCGGCTTCGCCGCGCTGGAGCCGGCGTCGGACGAGAAGAAGGTGGCGGCGCTGGGCGTCTGGGTGCTGCCGTCGTTTCGGCGCCAGGGCGTGGGGACGCATCTGGCGCTGATGGCGCTGGAGTTCGCGCGGGAGAAGGGGTATGGCAAGGTGCGGGGGAGGATCCCGGCGGGCAACGAGCTGGCGCTATCGTTCTTCAGCAGCATCGGAGCGCTGGTGCCGCGCGTGGGCGG
>CAZEJO010000041.1:0-7430 GCA_964512285.1 uncultured Dehalococcoidia bacterium
GGTGCTGGTACTCAGTTTGATCCTGTGGTGGTAAAGGCATTTCTAGCGATGGTCAGAAGAGGGGGCGATGGGTTGAGAGCCTCCGCCGAAGCAGCGAGCGAAGACAAGCCGCTGGCAAGTGTCAGAGCGGCGGCACGGAGGAAGCGATAATTGCGGGCTGGCAAGAAGCGGAAGGACCCCAAGCGTCTACCTTCTCGAGAGGCACTCAAGCGTTCTCAGGAGGCTCTTGAGCGCCCTGTGGTAGCTTCGCAAGAGATCCTAGTGTTCGGGTCACTGGATCAGCATCGTCGATAACTGAGGATTCGCCCTGCCCATGTAGGCCCTCTGTGAGGCCCCACAGAGCGAGCTAGAACGTTATTCTGAACTTGGCGTACTGCCCGCTGGCCTCTCCCCACTGGGTGTCGACGCTGTCCACCCGCGCCCCGCGCGGCCCTTGTCTCAGCCGCTCGACGAGCAGTTCCAAGCGTTCCCGCTGGCCCTCCGCCACCACCTCCACCGAGTTCATGTCGGGGAGATTGCGCACGTAGCCCGCCAGACCCAGCGATATCGCGCGACTGTATACGAAATGCCGGAAGTTCACGCCCTGGACGCGGCCCCTCACGATGGCACGCAGCGAAACAGCGGCTGTGGGAGATTCAGGAGCGTCGCTCATGGTCCTAGGCTGACAGCAGCTCCTGTACCACCTCTTCAGCTAGCTCAGACGGCACATCGTGGCGGATGACCGTCCGCCCGATGCCCTCCAGCAGCACCCAGCGGATGGCGCCGCCCTTGACCTTCTTGTCCAAGGCCATGGCTGCCAGTACCTTCGCGGGATCGACTCCGCTGGCTCGCAGGGGCAGGCCGAATCTGGCGATGAGGGCGTCCTGCCGCTCGACTAGCTCGGGCGGAAGCAGGCCCAGGCGACGGGCGATGCGAGCGGCGCCGGCCATGCCCACAGCCACCGCCTCGCCGTGGAGCATGCCTGTGTATTCGGCGGCTGTCTCCAGGCCGTGGCCGATGGTGTGGCCATAGTTGAGAATGGTGCGTCGGCCTGTCTCCTCCCGTTCGTCCTCGCTGACCACTGCCGCCTTGAGAGCGATGCTGCGGCTGATGACCTCGCTGGTCACCGTCGGCTCCAGTCTCACGATGGCGTCGGCGTTGTCCTCCAGCAGGTGCAGGAGTTCCTCGTCCAGGATCAGGGCGTGCTTAATGACCTCGCCCCAGCCGGAGGTGAGCTCTCGCGGTGGCAGGCTCTGGAGGGTCGATACGTCGACGAGCACCAGGCGGGGCTGATAGAAGGCGCCGATGAGGTTCTTGGCCTCCTTCTGGTTGACGGCTACCTTGCCGCCGATGGCGGCGTCCACCATGGCCAAAAGGCTGGTGGGCACGTGAACCAGGGGCAGGCCGCGCACAAAGGTTGCGGCTACGAAGCCGGCCAGGTCGCAGACCATGCCGCCGCCCAGGGCAACGATGGTCTCGCCCCGCTCCGCTCGTTGGGAGACTAGCCAGTCGTAGATAGCGGCGGCTGTCTCCAGGCTCTTGCTGGTCTCGCCGGCGGGAACCACATGCCAGGCTACCGTGAATCCGCTTTCTTGTAGCGCCTCCTTTGCGGCGGCACCCCAGCGGGCATGCACCGTGCTGTCGCTGATGAGGTAGGCGCGGCCAGCGAGCCCGGCATCGGCCATGCGCCGACCCAGGTCTGGCAGGGCGCCCCAGGAGACGAACACGGGGTATATGGCGCTGCTGGTCCGTACAACACAGGCCGCTCCCGCTGGCTGACGGTAGGGGGCGTCCGCCTCGCGCGCGGAGGGAGCGGCCGTCAGGGCAGCTACCCTCCCCTCGCTTTCGAGAGCGGTTGCAGAGAGCTGTCGCCAGGCGTGGACGATCTCCGCGGCCACCTGCTCCGTGGTGAGGCCGTCGGTATGAACGGTGTGGTCGGCCAGGGCGTAGTAGGGCTGGCGGAAGCTCTTCAGCTCACGAATGCGGCCGAGAGGGTCCGCAGTGGCCAGAAGGGGTCGGGCAACCGGGTCGGTCTCGAACTGCGGCTGCAGGCGCGCCAGGATGGTCTCTGGTCTGGCTTCGAGGCAGACGATGAAGCCTCCGTCAGCCATGAGGCTGCGGTTTTCAGCGTTCAGGATGGCTCCCCCGCCGGCAGCGATGACCATCTTGGGCTGCGAGCAGAGATCGCGCAGCGTGGCGTTCTCCAGCGTTCGGAAGTGGGGTTCGCCGTCGTCGCGGAAGATCGCTGGGATGGGCTTGCCGGCCGCCGCGACGATAGCGTCGTCGCTGTCCACGGCCTGCCAGCCGAGGCGCTCAGCGACCAGACGGGCCACCTCGGTCTTGCCGCTGCAGGAGAAGCCGGTGAGGATGATGCGCTGGGCTCGCTTCATGACCTACAGCCCAAAGACGCGCATGGCATTGAGGCAGAGGAACTTCTCCTGGGCCTCCGGCTTGAGGCCCAGCCCTTCGATCTGCGACATGCACGGCGTGAAAAACAGCATGGGATAGTTGGTGGCAAACATGACCTTGTCCTGGCCGCGACTATTCATGAACTGAACCAGTTGCGGTGGGTAGTATTTGGGGAGATGGGCCGACGTGTCGATGTAGACGTTGGGGTATTTGGCTGCCAGGCCGATCATCTCGTCCGTCCAGGGGTAGCCGATGTGCCCGCCCACGATGGTCAGCTCGGGGAAGGCCAGGGCCACTTCGTCGATGTAAGGTATCGGCCGCCCCGGCTCCGATGGGCACATGGGCCCGGTATGCCCCACCTGAGTGCAGAAGGGGATACCCAGCTCGATGCACTTCACGAACAGCGGGTAGTACAGCTTATCGTTGGGAGGAATATTCCAGATCCAGGGGAGCATGTGCAACGCTCGCAGCCCAAGCTCCTTGACGGCGCGCTCCAGCTCCCGCACCGCGGCCATCGGCCTGCGCGGGTCGACGGTGGCCATCCCCAGGAAGCGGTCGGGGTACTTCTGGACGATGGCGGCGATGTCATCGTTGGAGATGATGACCTCCTCCGGCCGCATCCAGGCGCGCAGGACGGCTTTCTCCACGCCGGTCGCATCCATCTCGGTCAGGGTAAGCTCGATGGGTATGCCCTCCGGCGGTGGGGTGACCTTGGCCCATCTTCTCAGGGATTCCATCTCGGGCATGTGCAGCAGTTGGGGGAAGCCCGGTTGGGCCCAGACGTCGATGGCGCCGTTGGTGGGCGCGGCCATCACTGCTTCCCCCTCGGACCGATGGTCTTGAGATACGCCTGATGATTGCGCTTCGTTTCGTCGATGTGGTCGCCGCCAAACTTCTCCAGCATCGCCTCCGTCAGCACGATGGCCACCATCGCCTCGCCGATGACGCCGGCGGCTGGCACAACGCAGACGTCGCTGCGCTCGTAGTGCGCCTCGATCGCCTCGCCGGTGGCCAGGTCGGCCGAGGGCAGGGGCTTGCTCAGGGTCGAGATGGGCTTGAGGGCCGCCCGCACGACGATCGGCTCGCCGTTGGTCATGCCTCCCTCCAGGCCACCCGCTCGATTGGTGGCCCGCCGCCAGAGACGGTCGCCCCACTGGTCGGCGGGCAGGATGACGTCGTGGGCCTGGGAGCCGGGGAGCTTGGCCAGGCCGAAGCCGCCGCCGATTCCCACTCCCTTGACGGCCTGGATGCTCATCACTGCCTGGGCCAGACGGCCGTCCAGCCTGCGGTCCCAGTGCACGTGGCTGCCCAGGCCAATGGGCACTCCTGTGGCCCACACCTCGAAGATGCCTCCCAGGCTATCGCCGGCCTCGCGGGCAACGTCGATGGCGCGAACCATATCCTGAGAGGTGTCACGGTCGGCGCAGCGCACCGGCGATTCTTCCACCAGGGCCCAGTCGGGCTCGCCTTGCCTCTGGGCCATCACGTCGCCGATGGCCAACGTGTGGCTGTGGGCAGCGATGCCGAACTCCTCTAAGAAGCGGCGGGCCACAGCGCCCACAGCGACGCGCGCTGCCGTCTCGCGGGCGCTGGCGCGCTCGAGGATGGGGCGCACGTCGTCCTGGCCGTACTTGATGGCGCCGGCCAGGTCGGCATGGCCTGGGCGGAGGCGGGTCAGCTTTTCGACCGCCTCTGCCGTTGGCTCCACCTGCATTGCGTCCTGCCAGTTCAGCCAATCGCGGTTGCGGATCGCCAGGCTGAGGGGGCTGCCCAGGGTCAGGCCGTGGCGCACGCCGGAGACGATCTCCGCCCGGTCCTGCTCGATCTGCTGGCGCTGGCCGCGACCGTATCCCCCCTGCCGGCGGTGCAGGTCGAGGGCGA
Organism: uncultured Dehalococcoidia bacterium; assembly: GCA_964512285.1. Taxonomy (GTDB): domain Bacteria; phylum Chloroflexota; class Dehalococcoidia; order SM23-28-2; family SM23-28-2; genus SM23-28-2. The sequence goes on from CAZEJO010000041.1 coordinate 4,270, forward strand.
TGTAGTCCTCAGTGAGGGCCAAGCCCGCGGGCAGCCCTTCGATGATGACCGTCAGGGCCTTGCCGTGCGATTCGCCAGCGGTAAGGAAACGGAACGTACTCATCGCCTAACCCTCACTGCCCTTCACTGCCGCCGGCCCGAGTGACTTGCGGGCAGCCTCGAACATCACGTCGACCGGCGCCTGGACGTCTGTCCACAGCTCGAACGAAGCCGCGCCCTGATACACAAGCATCGACAGGCCTCCCAGCGTGCGAGCGCCTCGCCTCTTGGCTTCCGCCAGCAACCTTGTCTCAAGGGGGTTGTAGATTATGTCAAACACTACTGCTCCTGCAGGAATGAGTTCGGATGAGATCGGTAGGTCATGCTCTTGCTTGCTGTGGCGCATCCCTATCGGCGTACAGTTTACCAGAAGCTGGCATTCTTTCATGAGGGCCGCAAGGTCGTCCTCGCCAGGCGCCACGGTGTGGAGGTTCGTTTTCCCCAGCCTCAGGCTGGCTAGGTCGCGGCCGAGGTCTTCCACCAGGCGTTCCGCCCTCTCCGGTAGGACGTCGGTGATGGTGATGGAGGCGGCTTTGCCCTGGATGAGGGCCATGGTGACGGCGCGACCTGCCCCGCCCGCTCCCAGGAGGACGACGTGTGCACCGCTGGGGTCGAAGCCTCCCTCCTCCCGTAGTGCGCGGGCGAAGCCGGTCATGTCGGTGTTGTAGCCGCAGAGGCGGCCGTCGCGGTTCACGACGGTGTTGACGGCGCCGATACGGCCCGCCAGGGGGTCGACTTCATCCAGCAGGGGGATGACGAGTTCTTTGTAGGGCACGGTGACGTTGGCTCCTAAGCAGCCAGCGTCGCGCACTCCTGCCACGCGTTCGCCCAGGGCGTCCTGCTCCGTCTCCCAGAGCTCGTAGCGGGCGTCGATGCGCAGGTGATCGAGCGCCGCCTGCTGGAAGACGGGCGATATGGAGTGGGCCAGGGGCTTACCTATGAGGCCGATAGTTCGCACTGGCGCTGCTACCTCCCGCCGTACTGCTCGATGTTGCTCAGGTGCTCTTCCAGCGTCTCGGCGAAGACGTGGCTGCCGTCGGCGCGTGCCACGAAGTAGAGGTAGTCAGTGTCGGCTGGCCTGATCACTGCCTCGATGGAATCGAGGCCGGGGTTGCAGATGGGCCCCCGCGGCAGGCCGGTGTAGCGATAGGTGTTGTAGGGCGAGTCCACCTCTAGGTCGGTCTGGCTGAGCTCCTCCTTCCAGTAGCCGTACTCAGCAACGCTGGCCGGGTCATTGCCCAGGGCGTACTGCACTGTGGGGTCGGCCTCCAGAGGCATGCCCCGACGCAGGCGCTTGAGGAAGACGCCGGCGATGATCGGCCGCTCGTCGGGGACCTGCGCCTCCCGCTCGACTATGGAGGCCAGGGTGAGCACCGTGTGCATCGACAGGCCGGCGATGTCGGCCTCCTGGCGGAGCTCATCGTCGACGCGCCCGTCGAAGTTCTCCAGGATCTGCAGAACGACCTCCTCCGCTGTCATATCGCGGCTGAAGAAGTAGGTATCGGGGAAGAGATAGCCCTCCAGGTTGGCCCAGTAGGGTTTGGTGTACAGGAAGCTGAACTCGTACCAGCTCTCGATGGCCTCGAGGAAGTCCTCGGCTGAGAGCACCGTCTTGTCCTCCATGAGTTCGGCGATCTCCTCCGCCCGCAGGCCTTCGCGGATGGTCACCACCAGTGGAGCGGTCTGACCGCTGCGAATGCGCTCCAGCACTTCGAGGGTGGGCATCCCTCTCTCGAACTCGTAGTCGCCAGCCACCAGCTTGTCCTCATAGCCTTGCAGGGCCACCAGCACTCGGAAGAGGAGGCCGCTGGCGATGATGCCTTCGTCCTCCAGCTTGTCGGCCACATCCTGAGCGCTCTCGCCTTCCTGGATAACGATGAGGATGATCTCGCTCGGCGTGGACGTGGGCAGAACCGTTGGCGGCTCTTCCTTCAGGACCGACCCGGGCGTCTCGGTGATCTGCCAGATGCCGATGACCACTATGACAACTGCGAGCAGGATTCCGACCAGCGAGATGAAACGCATTCTCTACGACTCGAAAGGCGCTGATGGGCTGCCCTGGGCCTGACTGTCCAGGTAGCTCTGGAGAACGATAGCGGCGGCTGCGGCGTCTCGCTTGGCCTTGGCCTTCGGGCCTCTGCGACCGGCGTCGGCCAGGCGGCGATCGGCCTCGACGGTGGACAGGCGCTCGTCCCAGTATTCGATCGGCAGCGCCAGCCGCGCCGAAAGCTCCTGGCCGAAGGCTTTCACTGCCTGCGCCTGGGGGCCGAGGGAGCCGTTCAGCGAGATGGGCAGGCCGATTACGACGGCTTCCGCTCCTTGCTCCTGCACCAGGCGAGCGATGGCATCGAGGTCGGCGGACGGCTCTCTACGCTCCACGATCGTGATGGGCAGCGCGACCGGCACCCCCTCGTCGGCGATGGCGACGCCGATGCGCCGCTCGCCTACGTCAAGCCCCAGGATACGCATGATAGCTAGCTCTTCTTCGCTAAGGTCTCTTTAACCAACGGTTCTACCAAACCGAGCGCTTCGTCCAGCTTGCCGGCATCGGTGCCGCCGCCCTGGGCCATCTCGGGGCGGCCACCGCCACCACCGCCAGCGACCCCGGCTACGTGCTTGAGGATCTGGCTGGCGTGGAGGCCGCGCTTCACCAGGTCGGGCGTGACCATGGCCATGAAGGCCGGCCGTCCGTTGAGCACTGCCCCCAGAACGATGACGGCGGAGCCCAGGCGCTGGCGCAGGACGTCGCCTATGTGAAGGAGGGCGTTCTGGCTGGAGACGTCGACGCGCGCTGCCAGCAGCGGAATGCCGTCCACGGCTCCCGCCTTGCTGACGAGGGCCTCGGCGGCGGGCGCGGCCAGCGCTCGCTCCAGCGCTTGCACCCGCTTGCGCTCGCTGTCCAGCTCCGAGAGAAGAGAGGCCGCCTTCGACTCCAGTTCGGCCGGAGCGGCCCCCAGGCGGCGACTGGCGCCCTCCAGGGCGGCTAGTTGCTCCTGGACATAGGCCTCGGCGCCGCGGCCGGTTATGGCCTCGATGCGGCGCATGCCGGCGCCGATGCTGCTCTCCCCTGTGATCAGGAGCAGCCCTATCTGGCCGGTGGCCGAGCAGTGGGTGCCGCCGCA
>CAZEJO010000041.1:7530-14082 GCA_964512285.1 uncultured Dehalococcoidia bacterium
CGCATTATGTCGCGGCGGCGACCCTCGCCCACCCGGGCGACCACCGCATCGTTGACAGCGATGCGTCCTTCCAGCACGCGCCCGATGTGCACGATGAGCTTCTCGGTGGGCCGGTGGGTGTCGTCCACTTGTACCCGCCCGTGCGGTCCGACTATCTCCCCCCTGTCGCCCACCTGACCGCCGGCCTCGCCGTAGAAGGGCGTCTCGCGCAGGATGACCTCCACCGCCTCCCCTTCCGAGGCGCTCTCGACCTGGCCGCCGTCCCTCAGCAGGGCGACGACGGTGGTCTCTGCCGTGAGCGTCTCGTAGCCCAGGAAGGGCGTCTCTAGCTCGGCTAGGGCATCGTAGCCTGCCGCTGGCCCCTCGGCGGTGAACTTGGCGGCGGCGCGGGCCCGCTCCCGCTGGGCCTCCATCAGTTTCTGGAAACCCTCCTCGTCGATGTCCAGCCCGTTTTCGTGGGCGATCTCCGCTGTTAGCTCTTTGGGGAAGCCGTAAGTATCGTGCAGCCTGAACGCCTCCGCACCACGGATCAGGCCGAGACTAGCCAACGCCTCTTGCATGGGGCGGACAGCCTCTCCGATCGCTTCCGCCGCCTCTTGCATGGGGCGGACAGCCTCTTCGATCGCTTCCTGCTGCCTGGCCAATACGTCCTGCGAGGGCCGCATGGCATCTCCGAGGGCGGTGAGCCAGCGCTGAAAGGCAGGGGACTGCGCGACGTTTCTGAACTGTTGGAGGGTTTCCCTGAGGCCGGCGGTCTCCATCGAGGCAGAATACTCCTTCAACAAGCGTTCAACCTTCGCGAATTCGGAGTTGGAGAGCGTCTTCTGGAGCGCGGACAGGCGGCTGGGCTGCTCCATTGCTCGCACCATGGATTGCACGTCTCGCGTCGTTCGTTCAAGCAGATCGTCCAGCACAGTGGAACCACGATGGATCGTTTGCTCGAATCGTTCCTCTTCGCCCTGTAGCACCCGCAAGGAGAAGTCGCGCTGCTGGCGCAGCTCCGGATACGCCTCGCCCATGTGGTCGATGACCGTCTGCACGATCTCGGCCACGAAAGGTTCGTTCAGCCCCAGGTAGTGCTGGCCGAAGTATATCGCCCGCCGCAGCACTCGCCGCACGGCGTAGCCGCGCTCTTCGTTGCTCGGCATGATGCGCTCTGCTATAAGGAATGCCGCCGCGCGCGTGTGCTCGGCCACGATGCGCATCGCCCGGTCGGTGGCCTCGTCCTCGCCGTAGCGGCGGCCGCTCAGCTCCTCCACGCGCCGGATAATGGGAGCAAAAAGGTCGGTCTCGTACACAGTGCGCTTGTCCTGAAGGACCACCGCCGTTCGCTCCAGGCCCATGCCGGTGTCGATGTTCTTGGCGGGCAGAAGGGTGCGTGAGCCGTCGGGCTGCAGAAAGTAGGTCGTGAACACCAGGTTCCATATCTCCAGGAAGCGCCCGCACTCGACCGCCGGGTGGCACTGGTCGCGCTCACACTCGGGGCAGCCGGGCGTGGGGCCGAAGTCGTAGTGGAGCTCGCTGCACGGCCCGCAGGGGCCCACCGCGCCGCAGAACCAGTAGTTGTGCTCCTCGCCGTAGCGGACGATGCGCTCGGCGGGGACGCCAACCTTGCGCCACAGGTCGAACGCCTCGTCGTCGTCCAGGTAGACGGCGGCCCAGAGGCGCTCCTTGGGCATGGCGAACCAGTTCTTGTCGGTCACCAGTTCCCAGGCCCAGGGGATGGCTTTCTCCTTGAAGTAGTCACCGATGCTGAAGTTGCCCAGCATCTCGAAGAAGGTGAGGTGGGCGGTGTCGCCGACCGAGTCGATGTCGCTGGTACGGAAGCACTTTTGCACGGAGGCCAGGCGCCGCGCCGGCGGGGTGACTCGTCCCTCGAAGTAGGGCTTGAACTGCACCATGCCAGCGCTGGTGAACAGCAGACTGGCATCGCCCCGTGGCACGAGCGGTGCGCTGGGTATGATCTTATGCTCGCGCTCCTCGAAGAAGCGCAGGAAAGTGTCGCGGATCTGTTGGCTGTCCATACTTGAAAAACACCCGCCCCCCGACGGCGCCGGGGAGCCTGCCAAGCGAGGCGTGAGTGGATTATAGCACGCCTGCCACGCAGCGGGCAGGTGGGACGTATCCACCTTGACAGCCTTGGGGCTTATGGCTAGTATTGTACGTAGAGTATGGCGCCGTTGCCGCTGTGGTGAGAGTGGCAGTGGCGTGGCAACAAGAAGGTTGTAGTTATTGGACGCTGGAGAAGAGGACCCGCCGTCAGGCGACAAACCTAGTCGTTACGGCCTGTTCCTTGAGTCGGTCAAACCCTCTCGACGCCCTCACTTGTCAACCCCCGCGCGTTCTGGCTACCTCACGTCTGTCGTGTTATCTTCACCCCCGTTCCCTTTTTCGCGCTTAGTATAGGATTTCGCACGCTGTAGCAGGTAATGGCGAAAGCAAAGGCAGCAGCAACGCATCCCTCGGGTGAGGCGATTCGGCTGGGGCTTCAGGTCAAGCGTCTGGCCACAGAGCTGGGCCTGGAGCTTACCCCCTCGTTGCGGGCCCAGCTTAAGCAGGCCATCGCCCAGGAGGGCTACGCAGCGGCCAGGGAACGGCTGGTCGAGGCCTTATCTCGCCCGCGGGCGCAGGCCCTGGCGCGACAGCGTCTCTGCCAGCGGCTGATGCTGGCGGGGGTTACTATCGTGGACCCGGCTACCACCTACATCGAGGATGGCGTCAGCGTGGAGGCCGAGACTGTCATCCACCCCAATACCGTTGTCTCCGGCCGCACCCGTATCGGCAAGGCCTGCCAGATCGGCCCCAACAGCATCGTCAGCGACTCCACTATCGGCGACCGCTGTCGCGTCGTCGCCTCGGTGGTGGAGGATGCGGTGCTGGAGAGCGACGTGAGCGTAGGGCCCTTCAGCCACCTGCGGTCGGGCACCTACCTGGCCAGCGGTGTGTACGTGGGGAACTTCGCCGAGGTGAAGAAGTCCCGCCTGGAGCGAGGCGCCAAGATGGGGCACTTTGGCTACGTGGGCGATGCCCAGGTGGGTGACGATGTGAACATCGGCGCGGGGACGGTTACCTGCAACTTCGACGGCGTGAGCAAGCACCGCACGGTCATCGACAGGGGAGCCTTCATCGGCAGCGACACGATGCTGGTCGCGCCTGTGCGGATTGGCGAGGGCGCGTCCACCGGCGCCGGTTCGGTGGTGAATCGAGACGTGCCGCCGGACACGGTGGCGGCGGGCGTACCGGCGCGCACTCGCCGCAAGCGTGGGTCTCGTCGGAAGAGAAGGGTAGCGAGAGAACGTGGAACTTAGTAGCTGGCCCGGGGTAGCGCTGCTCGTGGCGGCTCTTGTGCTGCTGGCGCTGGTGACGGCGGCGGACGCGGCAGTTGCCTCCAGCAATCGCGCCCGCCTGCGTCTGCTGGCTGGCAAAGGGGCGTCACGGTCGCAGATTCTGGCGCGCTACCTCGAGGAGAGGCACACCGTTTACTCATCCCTGGCTCTCGCTCGCAACCTGGCCCTCGTTGGCAGCACTGCTATCGTCGTCTATATCGTTTTGCACGAGCTCGGTCACAACTGGGCCGTGCTGGCCGTCACCTTCTTCCTGGCTCTGGTCGGCCTGGCTGTGATCCAGGCCGTGCCGCGACTTGTGGTCTCTCGCAATCCCGAGAAGTGGGTGACCTACCTGGCTCCTTTTGTCGATTTGATTAGGCTGCTCTTTCATCTGCCCTCGGCTGTCTTGGACATGCCGGCGCGTGCCCTCCTGCGCTGGCGGAGGCTGGGAGCCGAGGCCACAGAAACGCTGGACGAACCGGCGGAGCTCTTGCGCGTGCTGGAGATGGAGGAGAGCGCGGGCCTGATCGATGAGGACGAGAGAAAGATGATCCGCAGCGTCATGGCGCTGGAGAACACCACCGCGCGCGAGATCATGGTGCCCCGTATCGACATCGTGGCTGCGCCCAGCGACAGCAGCTTCGAGGAGATCGCCCGTGCCATCGTGGATCGGCCGTACAGTCGCGTCCCCATCTTCGAGGACACCATCGACAACATCGTCGGCGTGGTCTATGCCCGTGAAGTGCTCGCCCATCTGGCTAACAGCGACAAGTCAGCCGACATCAAGGCCATAGCCCGTCCTCCCTATTTCGTCCCCGAGAGCAAGAAGGTGGACGAACTGCTCACCGAGATGCGGCGCAACAAGCTGTCGATAGCCATCGTGGTGGACGAGTACGGCGGCACCGCCGGGCTGGTGACCATCGAGGACCTCATCGAAGAGATCGTGGGCGAGATCGCCGACGAGTTCGATGTGGAGGAGGAGCCCATCCACCGCGTCAGCGACAGCGAGGCCATCCTGGACGCCCGCGTGAGCATCGACGCCCTCCAGGAGCTGTTCGGCGTTGAGGTGGAGGAGGGCGACTTCGACACCGTGGGCGGCTTCGTGTTCAACCATCTGGGCAAGATGCCCTCCGTGGGCGAGGAGATCAGGGTGGACGGTCTGGTCGTGCGCGTTCTCTCCGTCAGCGGCCGCCGCATCAAGCGCCTGCGGGTGATCAAGGAGGAGCCTCCCCCGCCCGAAAACGGCGGCAACGGCGGGAAATAGTTCCGCCTCGATTCCCTCTGCTTGTAGCCCTGTTTCTAGCCCTCACGGCGGCCTGGAACAAACGCCGTCATGCAATTCCCGTAAAAGAAGTGACCGTAGGCGGTTGACAAGGCGTCCTTGGGGGGGGGGTAGAATAGGCGGGCAGGAATGAGAGGCATAGGGAAATGACTAAGCGGCTTGTTCTCGGAGTCTTTCTGGCGATGGCACTGGGCGTAGGCTCCTTCTTCGTCGCCTACCGGTTCTGGCCGGACGGCGGTCAGACGGAGGCCCAGCCTGACATCATGGCCGAGCGTGACCAGCTCATGCAGGAAGAAGCAGCCAAACCCCGGTTCGAAGGGGTGGTGAACGGCATCCGCCTGTACTCGCTGGCTGCAGGCCCGGCCCTTCAGCGCAAGGATGCCTGCTGGGGCGCCAAGCCTGGAGAGGCCGAGGAACTCACCATGAGCGCCGTTGCCGGCACGCCCATGGAGATCATCCCCACCTACCTTCCCCCCGGAGCTGAAGAGGTGGATCCCATGGAGCGTCCTGTGGCCTGCAAGGGCATAGTGGTCAACGTCCAGCGGTGGTGGATGATACGTGGCAAAGGGGACTTCTCTATCACTCATCGTCAGGGAGAGCAGGCTATCGCTACCGACGCCTCGGCCGACCGGGTGTCGGCGGCAACCGTTGGCGGCAAACCGGCAGTGCTGGTGGCACCGCTTGCGCCCGACGGCTTCGGCCTATCGACGGTTATCGTGGCCGAGGAATTCGGTCTGACCTTGGTCGTCGGCCTTGACCTGCCGCTGGAGGAGACAGTGAAGATAGCCGAGGGGCTCAAGTAGATGCGGCGGCTGCTGGCGCTGGTACTGGCGGCAGCGCCTCGACCTTGACGCGGACGGCTGCATCAGTGTAACCGGCGACGTCTTCATGTACCGAGGCAGGATCGGCGAGACGTGCGCCTGATCCTCGTCTGGTAGCGTCGTCTCCTGCCCCCCTCTCCTTTTGTATTCCTCCCAGGCCCGTGCTACAATGTGTGCCGCTTATGACGGGCCAAGCGAACGATATTCAGTACTGGGTGGCATTCAACCGCATACCCGGCATCGGCCGGGCACGCTACTCGCTTCTGGAGAAGCACTTCGGCCGTCTGGAGAGCGCCTGGACGGCCACCCCCGCCGAGCTGCGGGCAGCTGGCCTCGATGAGAAGACGGCGACGGCCATCGTCGCCAAGCGCCCCAACATCTCCCCCGAAGAGGAGATGGAGCGCCTGGCCCGCCACGGCGTGCAAGCCATCACCTGGAACGACCCCGCCTATCCGCCGCGGCTCAAGGAGATCTACGACCTTCCTCCCGTCCTCTACGTGCGCGGCGAGCTGACCGAGGCCGACGAGTGGGCGCTGGCGGTGGTGGGCACGCGTCGCCCCACGCCCTACGGTCGCCAGGTGGCCGAGCACCTGGCCGCGGATGTCGCCGCCCAGCGGGTAACCATCGTCAGCGGCCTGGCCAGGGGCGTCGATTCCATAGCTCATCGAGCCGCTCTGGATAGCGGTGGCAGGACGATCGCTGTGATGGCCTGTGGCCTCGATATTGTCTACCCGCCCGAGCACGTCAAGCTGGCTCAGGAGGTCCGCGAGCGGGGGGCGCTGGTGAGCGACTACCCGCTGGGCACTCAGCCGCAGAGCCACTACTTCCCCCGTCGCAATCGCATCATGTCCGGCCTGAGCCTGGGCGTGCTGGTGGTGGAGGGCGACGTGAAGAGCGGCGCCCTGATCACCGCCAGCCTGGCTCTGGAGCAGAATCGGGAGGTGTTCGCCGTGCCCGGCAGCGTGTTCTCGACCCAGAGCCGCGGCACCCATCGTCTCATCCAGGAGGGGGCCAAGCTGGTGCAGGGCGTCGAGGACATCCTGGAGGAGCTGAACCTGACGATGGTACCCCAGCAGATGGAGATGAAGGAGCTGATCCCCGCCACCGATACGGAAGAACGCCT
>CAZEJO010000042.1:0-11373 GCA_964512285.1 uncultured Dehalococcoidia bacterium
AAGCGAATCGCTTTCATCACGGCGCACCTCCAGGCGTCTTCCGGGCTGCCAGCGGGTGCGCACAGCGCAGCGGGAGCCGTAACATGAAAGCCGGCAGCTCGAGCGCTGCCGGTCTCCATCGCGCCTGTAGATGGCGCTTGGCTCTGCCCCTCACCGCCGCACCCGGTCTCAGGACGCGAGGTCTTGTGTCTACTTCACGCATTATGCACACGTGGGCGAATTTGTCAAGGGGGGCATGATCGCTTCGAAGCCTGTTGGTGGCGGACGCTTCCCTTTCAGGCTCAGACAGGGCCGGCCAATGGTCATGAATAGAATGAATCGACACAAGGCAGGGCTAAAGCCCTGCAGCTACAGCCGTGGCCGCCCTCCATTTCGTAGCTGCAGACCTTTAGGTCTGCCTCCAAGGGGCCACCGCCGGCGAGAACCCGAATTGCCTATCGCTGGTGGCCCTGCTAACATACGTGAGGTTGTGGTTGAGGACGTGAAGACAATATCCGCTCCCGCAGCGGCTGGCCTAGGGCAGCCGAGCTACGTCTGGCGCTTCGGGCTGGAGCGCCGCCTCGATCTCATCCGCCGCTACGTTCCCCTGGAAGGTCGCCACATCCTCGATATCGGCTGCGGGATAGGGACGTTCGTCCAACGCCTGCGGGAGTTCTCGCCTCACGTCTACGGAGTGGACGTGGACCAAGAGCGAGTTCGCAGGGGGGCGATGGCTCTGCCCCACCTGATGGTGGCGGTGAGCGAGCACCTGCCCTTCGCCGACGGCACCTTCGATGTCGTCCTTCTGCACGAGGTGCTGGAGCACGTGCGCGACGACCGCCTCACCGTGGGAGAGGCCGGACGGGTGACCAAGCCGGGGGGAAGGATCGTTATCTATTGCCCCAACCGCCTCTACCCGTTCGAGACCCACGGTATCTTCCTGGGGAAGCGCTACGTCTTCGGCAACATCCCGCTGGTGAACTACCTGCCGGACGGGCTGCGCAAGCGGCTGGTGCCCCACGTGCGGGCTTATACGAGACGAAGCCTGAAGCGGCTGTTCGCGGGCCTGGGGGTGAGGCCCATCGTCCATACGTGCGTCTTTCCGGGGCTAGACAACCTGGCGGCTCGAAGTGTCGTGGCGTCTTCGGTCTTGCGGCGCGTGCTCTACCCGCTGGAAAATACGCCCCTGGGAAACTTTGGCCTATCTCATTTCGTTGTATTACAAAAGAGGGGATAAGGGGGTTATGGCTGGAGAGTACAGGTCTCGGCGGCGGAGGTTGCGGCGGCTCAACGGCGATCGCAAGCAGGGTGCCCCTCGCTGGTTCTGGCTGGTTGGCGCCCTGGTGTTCCTGACGCTGGCGATCTCGGCCGTCGGCGGCGGTGTGTCCTTCGCCGTCTATTACCACTACGCGGCCGATCTGGAGCGGCCCGAGGTGGAACTGGCGCGTACCGGGTCGGCTGGCAGCCGCATCTTCGACCGCAACGGCAACCTGATCTACGAGTTCGTAGACCCGCTGTCCGGCCTGAAGAACACTGTCCCCCTGTCGGAGATCTCTCCCTGGCTACAGGCGGCCACCATCTCTACCGAAGACGCCAGCTTCTACGACAACCCTGGGGTGAACATAAGGGGGTTGCTGCGGGCTGCGATGGAGAACCTGACTCCCTTCGGGCCGGGCTTCTTTAAGGGCAGCGGCGGCAGCTCGATCACTCAGCAGTTGGTGAAGAACGTCTACATTCCGCTCGAGGAGCGCACTGAGCGGTCGCTGGGTCGCAAGCTCAAAGAGGTCGTCCTGGCGATCGAGCTGAAGCGGCGCTACGATGACGACCAGATCCTGGAGTGGTATCTGAACCAGGTCTACTACGGCAACTTCGCCAACGGTGCTGAGGCCGCCGCTTGGCGCTACTTCGGGAAGCCGGCGAAGGATCTGAGCCTGGCGGAAGCGGCGATGCTGGCTGGAATTCCCTCGGCGCCGGGTGACTACTCTCCCGTCATCCCCGAGAACCGGCCCGAGGCTTTTCGACGTCAGCACTACGTGCTGGATTTGATGGTGGAGCACAACTATATCACTCAGGAGCAGGCGGACGAGGCCAAGCAGGAGGAGCTGGCCTTCGAGGAGGGGACCTTCCCCATTCAGGCACCCCACTTCGTGTTCTATGTGAAAGATGTGATCACCAAGATGTGCGAGAAGGGACGGCTAGAACTGCCGGAGGACACCGACTGCACTCAACTGGTCTACCGCGGCGGCCTGCGGGTCACTACCAGCCTCGACCTGCCGCTGCAGCAGAGAGCGGAGGGCATCATCGAGGAGCAGATCAGCGCCGTTGAGGCTCGGTACGGTGGTCACAACGCGGCGGCGGTCGTGATCGAACCAGCGACGGGGGAGATCCTGGCGATGGTGGGGAGCCGCAACTACTTCCGGGAGGACATCGATGGGCAGGTGAACATCACCACCTCCGAGCGCTCGCCGGGGTCCTCCATAAAGGTCTACACGTATCTGACCGCCTTCCTCCACGGCTGGACGGCGGCAACGGTAGTCAGGGATGAGCCCATCGACATCAAGTCCGACAGCGGTGAGCCCATCCAGAACTGGAACTTCAAGTTCAAGGGGCCGGTCACCGTGCGGACTGCTCTAGCCGAGTCGATCAACATCCCTGCGATCAGGACGATCCTGGCAGTGGGTGTTGAAAATGTCGTCGATACCGCTCACAAGATGGGGATCACCTCCCTCAACGACCCCGGTCGCTATGGGCCTGCCCTCACCCTAGGCGGCGGCGAGGTCGAGCTTCTCGACCACACCTATGGCTACAGCGTCTTCGCCAACAACGGGCTGATGGTGGGCATGCCGTCGGTGGAGGACCTGCCCTCGGGCTACCGCCAGCTCGATCCGGTGCCCATCCTGAGGGTGGAGAATGCTTTGGGGACGGTGCTGTACGAGTACACGGGGGCGGATTCGCTGCAAGTGGTACCTCCAGCCTACGCTTACCTGATCACTGATATCCTCTCCAAGAGCGCCATCCAGTGGAGCTTGCTTACCATCTCCCGCCCGGCGGCTGCCAAGACGGGCACGAGCGAAGGGTTCCGCGACAGCCTGGTGATGGGCTACACGCCCGACCGGGCGGTGGGTGTGTGGATGGGCAACGCGGACAACACTCCCATGGCCGAAGGCACCTTCAGCGCTGCCGGCGCCGGTCCAATGTGGAAGCAAATCATGGAGGCCGCCCACGAGGGATTGGCAGTTCGCGACTTCGTTGTGCCGGCAGGCGTATACTTTGCTCCTTGCGCCGGCAGGTCGGAGGTCTTCGTGGAGGGCACGAGCTGCACCTACGTGGCGCCGAAGCCCAGCCCCACGCCCACCCCTACTGGCACCCCCCGTCCGCGTGTCACCGGTACTCCGGCGACGCCGGGGGCCACTTCCACAGCCACCCCTGCGGTCACCCCTGCGGTCACTCCTGCGGTCACTCCTGCGGTCACCCCAGTCAGCACGCCCACTCCGGAGCCGTCGCAGCAGCCTTCTACCCCGGGGCCGGGTGGCTAGGCTGACCTCGCCCAGCAGCTCGTCGTCGGAGTTTTGCCCAAACTTGCGCTATAGCCGTCAGGCTATAGTATGTAGGATTGGCTTGCGATGAGTGCCTCCTCGGGAGGGGGGATTGCAGGAAGATAGTCCTCAGTCAGGGCTTCACCGTGGGCGCCTTCCGGGCGATGTCTTCATCCGGCGGCCGCGGCTGCCCCGCCGGGGTCTGCACCGGGTGTTGGGCGTGTCGGGACTGTTCAGCGCTGCTTACGGCAACGTTGGCTCCTCCATCTACTATGCTCTTGGTGTGGCGGCTCTGTTCGCTTTGGGCCTGACGCCTCTAGCCTTCATCATCGCGGGCCTTATCTTCGGCTGCACCGCGCTGACCTACGCCGAGGGGACCACCGCCATGCCCGAGGCGGGCGGGTCGAGCTCCTTTGCCCGCCGCGGCTTCAACGAGCTGTTCAGCTTTGTGGCCGGTTGGGCGCAGGTGCTCAACTTTGTGGTGACCATCGCCATATCAGCTTTCGCTGTGCCCAACTATCTGGCGGTCTTTGTGCCCATCCTGGGCACGTGGCCAGCGAATGCCATCTTTGGTATCGGCGCGGTGGGCTTTCTGGCGGCCGTCAACGTCATCGGCGTGAAGGAATCCTCGGGTGTCAACATTAGCCTGGCCGTGCTGGACTTGCTTACTCAGGCGTTCCTGGTGGTTCTTGGGCTGTTCCTCCTGCTCAACATCGGCACGCTAATCGATAACGTGCACTGGGGCGTAGCGCCGACGTGGGATAGGCTGGTGATAGGCATCGCCATCTCCATGATCGCTTACACTGGTATCGAGACAGTGTCCAACCTGGCGGAGGAGACGCGCAATCCGGCCAAGAATGTGCCTCGTTCCATGTTCGGAGTGTTCGGCGTGGTGCTTCTGATGTATGCTTTGCTTCCTCTTATCGCCTTGAGCGCCATGCCGGTTGACTGCCCGGCAGGAGGCGGCGAGTGTACTACAGAGCTGGCAGGCGAGTACATCGACGACCCGGTGCTGGGGATCGTCGATCAGTTTCCAGGCGAGGCCCTGCAGGAGGTGCTATCGGTGTGGGTGGGCATCCTGGCTGCCACTATCCTCCTCATCGCCACCAACGCCGGGATGCTGGGGCTGTCGCGTCTGGTCTACTCGATGGGCCACCACAGGCAGCTTCCACCTGTGTTCAGCAAGATCGACGCCAGGCGGCGCACGCCTGCTAACGCGATCGTCATCTTTGCGATCGTGGCCGCTGTGCTGATCATTCCGGGCAAGCTGGATGTGCTGGCCAACGTGTATGCCTTCGGAGCGATGCTGTCTTTTGGTTTGGCCCATTTATCGATCATTGCCATGCGGGCGAGGGAGCCGGGGATGACGCGCCCGTTCAGGATTCCCTTCAATCTGCCGGTGGCCGGCAGACAGATTCCGCTGACGGCGGTCATCGGCGCTGTGGGCACGCTGTCCACCTGGGTGGTGGTAGTGGTCACGCAGAAGGCTGCCTGGGCGATAGGATTTCCTTGGCTGGTGGTAGGGCTGGTCGTGTATCTGCTGTATCGGTGGTCGATCCGCGAATCGCCGATGAAGACGGTGAAGCTGGAACCTCCCTACTAGAGGGGTCTTGGCTGGCGTTAGTGCGTGGCAGGTCAGGTCGAAGGTGATATGATGGAGGCGAGGCCGCCTGGCGGCTGACGACGAAGGGAGGACGATCATGGTGAAGGGTGGTGTCGAGAGACCCTTCGAGTACGAATATCGACCAGGCGATGAGCTGGTGCTGCGCTTCCGTAGCCCTTTGATCGACCTGCTTCCGGCGGAGGTCCACGAACATCTGGTTGCGGGCAGGAAGGAGCTTCTTCTGGCCATGCGCAGCTTTGTGGACGCGGCGATCAGCCGCCTGGAGGAGCGGGAGCGGGCGAGGACGCAGCGGCGGACCGAGATCAAGGTGGAGTGAGAATCTCGACCACTCTTTCGGCCAGCAGACGGTCGAGTTCGTCTTCGCTGGTGATGTCGGCTGCCGATCGGATGAAGTCGCCCAGGGAAGGATTCAGCTGCCGCAACTCCAGCATCTTGGGGCCGATGGGGCTGCTGGAAGCGGGCGTGTCGCCGTAGAGCCCGTGGAAGGCGAAGTAGGCCTGGTTGATCTTGCGGATGTAGAAGCCGTTTTCGGCGAGGAATTCCCTCTTTTCCTCCATCAACGCCTCGGCCTCCTCGATCTCTCCTTCGCTTAGAAGCCTGTCCACCTCCAGGCGCAGCTCGTGCATCTCTGCCCTGAAGTCGATGCTTGGCTCCTCGGTTGCTCCCTCGGCGGCGACGTAGGTCGGCTGCGGCAGGGGGAAGCGCTGCTGCACCAGGTCCGCTATCTCGCGGCCGCCGATGTTGGCGACGGTCTCGTTAAGGGTGCGCAGGGTGTCATTGTCGAAATAGTGGCTTCCCAGGGGGTGGAAGAAGAGGTACTGGTGGAGCCACTCGTGGGCGACGATCTCCAGGACGTCCTCATAGCTGGCGTACTCGGGTATGGTGCTGGGGTAGGTGGCGATTCCGCCGATACTCACCACCAGGCTGGAGACGCCGGTGGCGGCTGTCTCCTCCTCCAGCGTTGCCACCTGCTCGTTGGTTAGGCCCCTGCGCAGGAGGATGGCCTGGTCGTGGGAGATGCGTTCGCGGGGGGAGATGACCAGCACCTGCGGCGGCTGATCGAACTCGAAGTCGAGGGGCGGGAAGACGAAGCGCACGCTGGAGAATAGGGGCAGGGAGGTGGTGAGCCCCTCGTCCTCGACCACGCTGGACACTCGCTTCTCCAGGATGGCCTCCACCTTGTTCTCGAGCTGCTGCTGCTCTTTGCGTTGCTCCTCCAGTGTCGAGCGCGAGGATTCATCTCCGCCCTCGGCAACCTCTCGCTCCAGGGATACTACGTCCGCCGCCAGGTCGAAGTATCGCTGGAGCGTCTCGTTCTCCTCTTCGACGTTGGGACCGTCGTCGAAAAGGTGGCCGATCTTGTACAGCCACCGGTTGAGGATGTGGCGGACCTCCCAGCCGGCGAGGTCGTAGCGGAAGGGGTCAGCGGCCTTCGATATGGGGTCAGAGGGCCCGCCGCGGAGCAGGATGAAAGCGCCGGCTGCGGCGGTGACGAGAAGGAGGAGGCTTGTGATGGCTACTGCTATGCGCCAGGACATGAAGCGGGCCAAGAAGAAGCTAGCTGCTATTTCAAAATTCTCCCCACACCGCAGCCTGAAGGCTGCGGCATCCATGCCCCCGCCTTCAGGCGGGGGTGGCAAGCCGTTTTTGAAACTGCTTCTAGGCGCTCTCGACGCTCATCTTGCCTGACGACGGCCCTGGCCGCTGGTACGAGCCGGAGCTGTCACGCTGGACTTCCACGCTGTCGAGGATGTCCAGGGGTTCCTCCTGGTCGTCGAGGAGCCTCAGTATTTCGTAGGTGGTGGACCTCTGAGCGGGCCGCCTGCCCACATCGCGAATCAGAGCCCTGAGCTCCCTGGGGCGCATCAGTTGGCCGTGGATGGCGCCGGCAGCGCTGGAGACGCTCTCGTCGATCAGGGTGCCGCCGAAGTCGTTGGCGCCGGCATTGAGGCAGAGCTGGGCGAGCTTGGGGCCTTCCTTGACCCAAGAGACCTGTATGTTGGGGATCCAGTTGTTGAGCATCAGTCTCGATACGGCGTACATCTTCAGCACCTCGCTGCCTGTGGCCCCGGCGCGGATGTTCTCAACCAGGCCCTCCTTGTACATGGGAGCCTCCCAGTATATGAAGTCGAGGGGAACGAACTCGGTGAAGCCGCCGGTCTCCTTCTGGATGTCCCGGAGAAGGGCGAGGTGTCTCGCTTTGTGCTGGGAGTCCTCGATGTGGCCGTACATGATGGTGGAGCTGGAGGGGATGCCCAAGCGATGCGCCATTGTGATCACGCGGGCCCAGTCGGCGGTGCTGATCCTGCCGGGCGAGATAACCTTGCGGATGGCATCGTCCAGGATCTCGGCGGCGGTGCCGGGCATGCTGCCCAGGCCGGCGTCTTTGAGCAGCTTGAGGTACTCCTCCGGCGGCGTCCTCGATCTGCGGGCGCCGTAGAGGACTTCCTCGGGGGAGAAGGCGTGGATGTGGATATCAGGGACCTCCTTCTTGATGGCGCGGCAGATATCGACGTACAGGTGGCCGTCCATCTTTGGTGGCAGGCCGGCCTGAATGCAGACCTCGGTCGCTCCCAGATCCCAGGCCTCCTTGACCCTGCGCACCAACTCCTCGATGGGCAAGAAATAGGCCTCCTCCTGGCGATGGTCTCGACTGAAGGCACAGAAGCCGCAGCGCTTGATGCAGATGTTGGTGAAGTTGATGTTGCGGTTTATGACGTAGGTCACTACGTCGCCGACGGCTCTGCGCCTGAGCTCGTCGGCCGCGAGGATAAGAGGGTTGAGCGCCGGGCCTTCGGCGTCGAATAGGACGGCCGCTTCCTCCCAGGAGATGTCCTTGCCCTCAAGGCTCTTGTCGAGGATGTGGGCCACCGCCGGGTCGATGGCGCCGAGCATGCGCTCCCAGGAGGAGTGCAGTTGGGGGAGGCCCAAAGGGCGGGGGGTGCCGGCTACCATCGTTCTTCCTCCCTTCGCACGTAGCCGTCGTGGTCGGTCCAGGCAAGGACTCGCTGGCGGAGTGACTGGCGCAAGAAGCCGTTTCGAGGGGTCAGGTATTCGGGGTAGATAGCGAGCCGCTCCCGCAGCTCGAAGCCGGCCTTCTCGGTGGCGGCCTTCAGCTCGGCGATGCTGGGCCAGGGGGCCTCCGGGTTGATGAAGTCGGCGGTGACGGGCGAGACGCCTCCCCAGTCGTTTATGCCGGCCAGCAGATAGAGATGGTATGCCTCCGGCGTCAGGTTGGGGGGAGCCTGAATGTTCATGGTGGGAAGAAGGAGGCGGGCCACGGCTATGGTCCTCGCCATGTCCAGCACCGACGGCTCCTGCCAGCCGCGCATGGCTGTGTCCTCCTTGACCCGAAGGTTCTGGATGATGACCTCCTGGATGTGGCCGTGACGGGCGTGAAGCTCCTTGATGGCGAGGAGGGAGTCGACGCGCTCCTGGGGGGTCTCGCCGATGCCGATGAGAAGGCCGGTGGTGAATGGCACTTTCATCTCGCCGGCGCAGGCGATGGTGTCCAGCCTTGCGGCGGGCAGCTTGCCGGCGCATTGCCAGTGAGGGCCGCCGGGTGCTGCGAGACGGGCGCTGACGTTCTCCAGCATGAGGCCCATGCTGACGTTGACCTCCCTAAGCTCGGCCAGTTCCTCACGGGTGAGGATGCCGGGGTTGGCGTGGGGCAGGAGGCCTGTCTGGTCGAGAACCAGCTCGCACATGGCGCGGAGGTAGGAGATCATGGTGCGATGCCCCAGATAGGCGAGCTGCTCTCTTACCTGGGGGTATATCTCCTCGGGCTTCTCGCCCAGACTGAACATGGCCTCCTTGCAGCCCTGCTGCCTGCCGGCTTCGGCCACGGCCAGGACCTCGTCGGGGGTCATGGTGTGAGCTGCGGGATCGTCGGGGGCCTTGGCGAAGGTGCAGTAGCCGCACTTCTGGCGGCAGAGGTTGGTGAGGGGGATGAACACCTTGCGAGAGTAGGTCGCCGTTCGTCCCTTGTTGCGGTCGCGCACCAGAGCGGCGGTCAGCAGCAGGGCCGAGAGGTCGCTGCCGGTGGCGCCTATGAGCCGGTAGCCGTCCTGTGGCAGGAGGTCATGGCCGGCGAGCGCGCTGGCGAGCGTTTGCTGGAAATCGCCGGAGGGTCTGTCATCAATAGAGAGCATCATAATACACAGGGGCAAGAAGCATCCCTCGCCAACCTCCCGACTGCTCAGGCTGCTTCGATCATAGTGGCTATGGGGTGGGTCTGGCAACAGACTTCGGACTGATAGTATAATGGCTCCCCATGTCTGCCAGAGTGATCGCCTTCATTGGAGGAACGGGTCCGGAGGGCCTGGGCCTGGCCGCACGCTTCGCCGCCGCTGGCCACGAGATCGTCATCGGGTCGCGCTCGCCGGAGCGGGCGCAACAGGCGGTGGAGAAGATAAGGGCGCGCGTGCCTGAGGCACGGGCCACGGGGATGGTCAACGAGGAGGCGGTACGCAGGGGGGGCGTTGTGTTCGTTACCATTCCCTTCGCCGGCCACCGGGACACCCTCGAGGCGCTGGCGTCGGCTATCGGGGCCAAGCTGGTGGTGGACGTGGTGTCGCCTATCGCCTTCGAGGGCGGGAAGATCGCCGCCATCGCCGTGCCGCAGGGCTCGGCGGCGGAGCAGGCGCAGGCGCTCCTGCCCCAGGCCCAGGTGGTGGCGGGCTTCCATCATCTCGACGCCAGCAGGCTCATGCGGGTGGAGCGGCCGGTGGAGGGCGACGTGCTGGTGTGCGGCGACCACCAGGGGGCCAAGGAGGCGGTGATGGCGCTGGCCGAGGAGATAGGGGGCTTGCGGGCGCTGGACGGGGGGCCTCTGACCAACAGCCGCTACCTGGAGGAGTTCACCGTCGTCCTCCTGAACCTCAACAAGACCTACAAGGCCCATAGCTCCCTCAAGATCGCTGGAATCCCCATCAGCCGCGAGGGCTAGGCCTGGGCATGGCTCCCCAAGTGCAGATCATCGGCGTCGCTGGCATGCCGGAGATTCGCCCCGGTGATGACCTGGCGGCGCTGATCCTGGAAGCCGCTCGCGGGCAGGGCATGGACGTCGAGGACGGCGACGTGCTGGTGGTCACCCAGAAGATCGTCTCCAAGGCGGAAGGGCGGCTGGTGGACCTGCGCCAGGTGGAACCGTCGGCTCGCGCCCAGGAGATGGCCGCTCGGACGGGCAAGGACGCGCGCCTGCTCGAGGTGATCCTGCGAGAGAGCCAGCGCATCGTCCGGCAGGAGCGGGGCGTCATCATCTGCGAGACCAAGCACGGCTTCGTCTGCGCCAATGCCGGCGTCGATACCTCCAACGTCGGCGGCGGCGTGGTCTCTCTGCTGCCCGAGAAGCCCGACGAATCGGCGGAGCGGATTCGGGCCGTCCTCGCTGAGAGGGCCGGCGTCTCGATTGCGGTGATCATCTCCGATACCTTCGGTCGGCCCTGGCGAGAGGGCCACACCAACGTGGCGATAGGCGTGGCGGGCATGAGCCCGGTTAAGGACTACGTGGGGCAGACGGATCCCCACGGCTACGTCCTGCGGGTGAGCACGATGGCTGTGGCGGACGAGCTGGCGGCGGCGGCTGAGCTGGTGATGGAGAAGCTGTCGCGGGTGCCGGTGGCGATCGTGCGCGGCTTCGACTACGAGCGGGCGGAAGGTTCGGCGCGAGGGCTCATTCGGCCGCGGGAGAGGGACCTCTTCCGCTGAGTCGTGGGAGGGAGGACGAGCGATGGCAGGTCAGATGTCGGAAGGGGTCAGGAGGCTGTTCGAGGAGGCGAATTTCGGGCACCTGGCGACGCTGATGCCAGACGGGTCGCCGCAGGTGACTGCGGTGTGGGTCGATTTCGACGGCAGGCACATCCTGGTGAACACGGCGGAGGGCAGGCAGAAGCCCAGGAACATCCGGCGTGACCCGCGCGTCGCCATCGACATAATCAGGCAGGGGGGTGAGTACGCTTTCGCCCAGGTGCGCGGGCGAGTGGTGGAGATCACGAGCGAGGGAGCGGAGGAGCACATCGACAGGCTGGCCAAGAAGTACCTGGGGCGGGACAAGTATCCGTTCCGGCAGGCCGGCGAGCAGCGGATAATCTTCAAGATAGCGCCGGAGCACGTCTCCTCGATGGCGGTGGATTAGGGGGCGGAGGCGGGCGGCGGTGGGCGATGGCCTGGCCGCCGGTCTCCGAGAGGGTGGCGTCGAACACGTCGTAGGTGTAGGTTCCCAGGAGATTCCCC
>CAZEJO010000042.1:11383-13310 GCA_964512285.1 uncultured Dehalococcoidia bacterium
GGGTGGGGGGTGTACGGGGGGGGGGGGGGGGGGGGGTGGCTGCTCCCGCTTGAGGGCCCCGATCCCTAGCTTCACCAATGGACTCGACGACCAGGACTCCTTGACGCGCCGCGCCCTTTGACAGTACACTTGCGCGTGCGCCGACTCATGCTGATCTGTGCAAGAGAGAGCGGAGCCGAGTAGGATGACCCAAGCGTCAGACATGCTTGCCAGTCGGGAATTCGCGCGAGCAGTGAGTCAGATCCAGCGCCGAGCCGAGAGGCAGACGGACCCTCAGAGGCTGGAGGACATCTTTGTTGAGACGGACATGGCCGTCCGCGCAAGAACGAATGACTCACAACTTGTCATGGGCAGACGTGGTACCGGCAAGACACATCTCATGCGCGCCTTCGAGCGGTCGGCTCGACTCCGGGGCGAAGTCGTGTACTATTTCGACTGCACGCGCCTCGGTAGTGGGTACTCTGGACTGGATCTCAGACCGGGGGAGATCGCTCCCAAGTACTTCGTTGCTCTTCTTAACGAACTGGGCAGTCAGTTGCTTGACGCGGCTACCAACATGGAGATGCCGCCTCCCGGAGTTCAGGAGCGCGCACTGGGCGGCATCATTGACGGCCTCGGAAGCTGCCTGAGTCCTGCGGCGTCCGGAGACAGAACGGCGTCTACATTCAACTACCGGCAGATCACGCAAACGCTGGAGCGAGTCCTCGACGACCTCGATATTCAGCGGCTTTTCCTCATCCTCGATGAGTGGGCACAGATGCCCGTCACCGTCCAGCCGCATCTTTCGGAGTACCTCAAGCGAACGATATTGGCTGTTCCCCGAATATCGCTGAAGATATTGGCGGTCAGCTACCAGTGTGAGTTTCTCGAAGTTGTCAGAGGCGGCCGCATAGGAATCGAGCGTGGCGCCGACATCACAGACGTTCTCGATCTCGATGTCTATCTGATCTATGACGAGAAGAGTGATTTCGTCACCGATTTCTTTGCACAGGTGCTGTATAACCACTTGGGTGCCGAGCTAGACTGGAACCTCAGTGCAACTCCACACCAGAAGATGCAGATGGTCCTGGAGTTGTTTACCCAACGGCCCGCGTTCGTGGAGCTAGTTCGGGCAGCCGAGGGCAACTGCCGCGACTTCCTCTGCATCTTCAGTCGTGCTTACTTCGAGGGCTTCAGGCAGACAGGTGGAGCCTCGGCGGTGAGCATTCCTCACGTCCGGAACGCTGCGTCAACCTGGTTCGACAACGAAAAGCATGCGAATATCCGCGGAGAGGGTTCGCCTGCACAGACGCTCGAATACATCGTGAACAACGTCGTAAGCGGGTACAAGTCGCGAACCTTCATGGTGGAATCCTCTAAGGCCAGCCACCACGATCTGACTCGTCTGCTAAATGAGCGCCTCTTACACCGAATTCCTGGATACTACTCTCACCCCGATCGCCCGGGCGTTCGCTATGAGATCTTCACGATTGACTACGGGGCCTACGTTCGCTTCAAGGGTACCGTCAATGAGCCTCGTGAACTGGTGATTGCTCAAACCGAGGATCTGCCTAAACCTGGCGATCCTGAGCGCGCACACATGGTTCCCCTTGACGACAAGCGCAGCATCCGAAGGATCATTTTCGATCCAGAGAAGCTGACTTCCGAGGTCTAGAACGGCCCTTGCCGGCTCGGACCAAGGGGCAGCGCTAGGCCTGATCGGCGAAGACAAGCCTGTCGCCGGGTAGCGAACCGTTCGTCTCTCCATCTCGCCTCTGAGATATGCGCCATTTGGTCATGCTGGTCATAGGCGGGCGCTAGCGCGTGTACCAGTCGATGATGGTGTCGCCCCAGAAGAGGGAGATGATGGCCCCGAGGGCGATGAACGGGCCATAGGGCATGTACTGGCCCCTCCGCACGACGCCGGTGAGCAGAAGGACCGCCGCTA
>CAZEJO010000043.1:0-12844 GCA_964512285.1 uncultured Dehalococcoidia bacterium
GGGCCTTCGCCGAGAAGCATCCGCAGCACCGTCAGGAGATCCTGGCTCGCCTCCTCCCTCCCACCACCTCCGGAGGCTGTTGAAAAAGCGCCCTTCTTTGCCCTTCGACAGGCTCAGGGCGAGCGGTTTGATCTGCCCACGTGTCCCCGCTCGTGGTGAGCCCGTCGAACCATGCGCGGGGACAAGCGCTCCCACCGCCGGCACCCAGACTTCGATTGTCCCCTGGAGTAGGCTCCGCTATACTGGCATCGCTGTCCCCTCTGCATCCGAAAGGGAGAGTCATGGCGAAAGTGGGTCGCTGGCGCGCAGAACAGATGCCCAGGCTGCCCCAGGAAGGCACCTGGGAGGAGCGCCTGGCCCTGATGAAGGCCACCTGGACGCCTCGCCCTTTCTGGACGCTCCTGGGCATGGAGCCGGTTCAGCTCGGCCCTGGCTACAGCAAGCTGCGGGTGGTCTTGCAGCCTGCCAAGCACGGCCGCTGGCCTCACGGCGGCTTGCTCAGCAGCATGGTGGACAGCTCCATCGGCCTCGCCCTGTATACCACCTACGGCCCCGAAGACGAAGACGTCGTCGCTCACGCCACCGCCGACCTCAACATCAGCTTCCTCGACTCAATGCAGGGTGACGAGTTGCTCGCCGAGGGGCGCATCATCCGCAAGGCCCGCATGGCCGCCTTCGGCACGTCAGAGATTCGCGACAGCAAGGGGACGCTGATCGCTGTGGGGCGAGCCACCTACCTCATCCGCCGCGAGACGCAGGAGGCCGACTAGAGAAGCGGCGGGGCAGCGCCTCTCCCCCATGCACCAGAGGCGGTATCTCGATACTAGTTAAGGCCCGCCCCGTGAGGGGCGGGCCCTTGCCATTGACGGGATTCAAAGGGGGTGCGGCCCTTGTCTTCCCACTTATTATGACGCTCGAGAGCGGCAAAAGATTCGCCCTTTTCCAACTAATTTGCCGCCAAAATCGACCGAGCTTGTCCGCCCCCTATCTAGCCGCCGCTGGCTCCCAGAGGCGACCGCACAGGACTCGCACCCGCAAGGGTTGACAAGGCGGAAGCTACGTCAACCCTACCGTCACCACCGGCGCTGCTGGCCAAAGCAAACGCGGGAGGGGGAAATTCCCCCTCCCGCGTCTATACGCCCTACGGCGTGCAGGTCTGGCCGATCTTGCCGACGTACTGGAACACGTCGCCGGTGACGCTAACGTCGCCGGAGGCGTTGAGGTCCAGCCGGCGGCACGACAGGTCGACCGTTAGCAGGCAGCCGATCTTGCCGACGTAGTTGAACACGTCGCCGGTAACCGACACGTCCCTGCTCATGTTTATGTCCAGCGGCCAGGCGTCGTGCTTGCCGACATCCTGCGGGCAGTCGTCCAGCGGATCGGTGCCGACCCACCACTCGATGGGATCGGTGTAGTTATCGGCGTCGTCATCGTCATCGCAGGCGTCGCCAACCGTGTCGCCGTCCGTGTCGATCTGCTCGGGGTTCCAGTCATCCGGGCAGTTGTCCTGACCCGTAGGGTCGAACGGGCCGTTTACGACCTTCCACCACATGATGTCTGGATCAGTATCGCCGTCGAGGTCGACCGTGGCCGCGAGGCCCAGCGGTTTGCCGTAGCAGAATACCTGCGCCTCGAGCTCATTGTCCGGGGTACCGCCGTCAGCCCAGTCCTCGTCGCCAGGGCCGACGATCCAGCACTGGTTGTCCGGCGGGACACCGTTTATGCCGACCGTGATCACGCCGGTCCCCGCGACGTAGGTGTACTCGCCAAGGCCCAGGCCAGTGTTGCCTGTGTACACCTCAACCCCCACATGGTCCGCGGCGATCTCTGCATCGAAGCCGACGTTGACGTCGTCCGCCACGCCGTCGTGGTCATCGTCGCCGCTCACGGCACCCGGCTGGCAGGTCACGTCGACGGCGTCCAGCCGGCCGTCGCCATCGTTGTCGATGCCGTCGTTGCAGCTCTCGGGCGCAGCCGCACTCGTCACAGGAGTCGTAGTGTTGCCGACCGTGATCAGAGCAGTCGCGCCGAGCGTGATGCCGGTGTCTATCACCAGGGTCTCCGGCACGCCGATCACCGGGCAGCCGTCGTTGACCAGGATGTCGTCGGTGGGGTCATCGTCGTCGTTGTCGTCGTTGCCGATGGCGCACTGGCCGGCCCTCTCGGCGTATTTGCCATCCATCGGGCAGCCGTCGTTGACGTAGGTATCGCCGTCGTCGTCAGCGGCGTTGCCGCAGCAGGAGGGGGCAGCACAGTCGTCGGGGTCCATGTCAGCCTCGCTGCCGTTGTCGGCGGGCGAGCCCGCGTAGCCTTCAAAGGTGTCGCAGTAGCCGTCGCCGTCAGCGTCGATGTTAGAGTTGTCAGCCGGGCAGCCGTCGTTGATGTTGGTGTCGCCGTCGTCATCGACGGCGTCGTCGCAGGCGGTCTCGGGGTCGTCACCCTTCTGGGGGCAGCCGTCGTTGACCAGGGTGTCGCCGTCGTCGTCGGTGTCGTTGGCACAGTCGGGGTTCTCCGGGTCGTCCACGGCAACACAGCCGTCGTTGACCCTGGTATCGCCGTCGTCATCGACGGCGTCGTCGCAGGCGGTCTCGGGGTCGTCACCCTTCTGGGGGCAGCCGTCGTTGACCAGGGTGTCGCCGTCGTCGTCGAGGTCGTTGACGCAGCCGGGGCACTCCTCGCCGCCGACGCAGGCGGCCGCCCAGCCCATCGAGTGGAAGAACTGGCCGGTGCTTGGGTTGGCGCCCCAGATGTCCGGGTCGGGGTTCCCCAGGGCTTTCTCCCCCGCGTCCATGAAGTCGACGCATTCGTCGTCGTTGCCATCGATCAGGGTGTCGCCGCCGTTGTCGATGCCGTCGTTGCAGGTGCCGGGGCCAAAGCCGTCCTCATCGCCGTCGTCGTCGCTGTCGTCACACGCGTCGCCGATCGAGTCCGGGTTGGGGCCCACGTCAGCGTTTGCGTTCTGTGGCAGCGCACTCTCCGAGTCGGCCTGGTTGTCCCACTCAGGATTCGCTATAGGGCCGCACCCGGCCGTCTGAGTACAGCCGTTGGGCACCAGCGGGCATATGTCCTGCCTGTTCTCGTAGCCGTCACCGTCGCAGTCTTTCTGCGTACTGTGCGGGAAGTCGCAGTCTATTTCGTCGGGGTCATCAGGGTCTCCGTCGACGTCGGGGTCGCAACTGTTGGGCAGGCCGTCGCCGTCGTTGTCGCCCGTGCAACCAACCCCCAACAGGCACTCTGCCCGGGGGTCCCAGCCTGGGTCGAGCGTGTAGGGACAGGGGTCGAGGTCGTTCTCCCAGCCGTCGCCGTCGGCGTCGCGCTCGCTTCGGCTGTAGTTGCGCGCAATCATCGTCCCTGTGTTCAGGACGCCAGCGCCGGGATCGGGGTTGCTCTGGTTCGCGTAGCCGCTCTCGATAGGATCGCCATCGCCGTCGTCGTCGTATCTATTGTTGCACTCGGCCCCCGGCCCCTCGGAGTTGCCGCCTACCTGGGGACAGCCGTCGTTGATCTTGGTGTCGGCGTCGTCGTCGATGCTATTGTCATTGTCGCAGGCGCCGGGAATGTCAGCCTCCGAGGTGCCGCCCACCGCGATACAGCCGTCGTTGACGGCGCCCGTCTCAAGGTTGTCCGTCGTAGTCCCGAAGACGGTGGTGATGGTCTCCAGAGGCGTGCAGAAGTCGCTGATCGACCCGGGCGCCTCCGCCTGGTTGACCGGGTTGTTCAGCACAACAATGGTGACACCTCCCACCGAGTCGTCAAGCTCGGCGTAGAGGCCGCCCATCTGCTTCAACTGGCCGGGGTCGAAGACGAGAAGCTGGATGAGGATGTTGTTGTCGGCCACGAAGTCGTGGCCGGCGTAGCGCGCCCGCGGCTGCAAGGGAGGCGGGTCAGGCGCACCCCCCGCGCCGTCCGGGTCGGGCGGGTCGAGCCCATCATTCAGGAAGTGGGGGTAGGCCTCCAGGTAGTCCGGGAGCTGGGGGTTGTCGGCGCCGTACGGAATGGGGTGGTCGTTCTTGTCCTTCAGCACCCAGAGCATGTCCGCTGGCTCCAGGACGTCACCGGTGTCCACACTGGCGTTGTACAGCTCGAATGTGGTCGGTAGTCCGGTGGAGCAGGGACCATTGAGCAGCCCGACCGTAGAATCGCTGTCAAGGGTACCCACTCCTGCCCCGATGGGGAGCAGACCGCCCATCACCGCATGTAGGTCGACGGGTGTGAGGGTGTACATGGATGAGTCTTCGTAGTTGTAGTCGGGGATCGCTGAAGCGGTGTAGTCGATACTGTCCGTCAATGCACTCGCTGTCGTAGGGTCTACCGAGTACTCGCGGAGACGCTTGTAGCTCTGCGCCTGGGTGCCGCTCGTAGCAAGTACAGCAAGAGCTAATGCCAGTAAACCGAAAAAGCTGAAAATGGCGAATCGTCTGCCGGCCATCTGGCTCCTCCTCCTTTGAACAGCGGTTGCCGTCGGGCGACGGGCCGCTTTCTTCCTTGCTGAGGTCGACAGCAGGACGGCTGCCACCGCTCTTCGGCTGTCGACCCAGGAGCGCAATTCAGGTGTGGGTGAACGCTAATACCACCTCCTCACCTAGCTCCGGCCGGCTGGAGGCTATATCTATGTGCTCTCTTGACCCGCGCCTTCTGGCTCAGTTATGTCGTGAGTCGGACTGATCATAGTCTACCTACAGACATCGATTTGTCAAGCGTTCGCTAGGCTAATTTTCAAGAAGTTGTCGCAGAGCCGGGACCATCGAGGAGACCTGCGCCGTCCAGATGACGTTGGGCGCCACGGCCAACAACATCCTCAGCCTGCGCGCAGGCGAGAGGGTTGGCAAGGCGGTCGCCACCCCGAACGACGCGATGGACATCTGAGCTGGGCACTGCATCCGGCAGCCCGAGGGACTACAGAACGATACTGAGCTAGAATACGTTATGATACGAATGATGTTGACCTCAGGAGGACACATGACCGCGACTTCCCAGAACCCAAAAAGGCCCGGCCGAGGAGAACGAGGATTCCTCTCAGGACCGCAAGACCGTACCTTTGAGTTCTTACGCCTCTTGCGCATCTGTGCAGAGTTCATTCGGGGATTTCGGAGGCTGTATTCTGCCGGGCCCTGTGTCACTGTCTTCGGGTCGGCGCGATTCGCCCAGAGCCATCCATACTACGGGCTAGCGCGAGACGTGGGTAAGCGACTCGCCGAAGCAGGATTCACAGTGATGACTGGAGGCGGCCCGGGGATCATGGAGGCTGCCAACCGCGGCGCCAAAGACGTGGGTGGCCGGACAGTAGGCTGTAACATCGAACTGCCGGTCGAACAGAAGCCCAACCCGTATCTGGACGAATGCATCAACTTTCATCACTTCTTCGTGCGGAAGGTGATGTTGGTGAAGTACTCTTACGCATTTGTTGTGCTACCAGGTGGCTTCGGCACGCTGGACGAGGTCTTTGAGACGGTGACCCTGATCCAGACGGACAAGATCAGGGACTTTCCGATAGTGTTGATGCCTTCGGACTTCTGGAATCCCCTCATTCAGCTTATGAGGAACACCTTGCTAGCGCGCGGGACGATTGATGAGGGCGACTTCGAGCTCATGAATGTGGTCGACTCTGCAGACGATGCTGTAGCGCTGATTCGCGACAGGGCAATCCGCAGATTTGGACTCACCTACTAGCCCGGAGCCAGGCGCCGCTGGGCCCTGTTCGACTAGGTAGCATTCGCTGGCGCGAGCCAACGCTGAGTGGGATCCCGCTTGCTAAGCTACGGCCACAACGACCCACACGATGGCGTCGGCCAGCAGCAGAACGGCCCGCCCCCAGGCTCCGATTGCCACACAGAGTGCGTTTCGCTATACTGGCATGGCTGTCTGCCCGTGTGCAGACAGGAGGGGTGGCCGAGCGGCTGAAGGCGGCGGTCTTGAAAACCGCTAACTCGATTCGTCGGGTTCGGGGGTTCGAATCCCTCCCCCTCCGCCAGCGTCAACGTCTGTAGATCACATTCTTGGAGAGCTTTTATGAAGATACACGAGTATCAAGCCAAGCAGATCATGTCCGACTACGGCGTGCCCATCCCCAAAGGGCGCGTCGTTTCTACGCCTGCGGAGGCCCGCCAGGTCGCCCAGGAGCTGGGCGCGCCGGTGGTGGTCAAGGCCCAGATCCACGCCGGCGGTCGCGGCAAGGGCGGCGGCATCAAGCTGGCCGATACGCCTGCCCAGGCCGAGGAGGCGGCCAAGCAAATCATCGGCATGTGCCTGGTCACCCACCAGACCGGTCCTGAAGGGCGCATCGTCAAGAAGGTGCTGGTGGAGGAGCAGGTGCAGACCGACCGCGAGCTGTATCTCGGCATCGTCGTCGATAGCGGCAGCGGCCGGCCGGTGGTCATGGCCAGCGAGGCCGGCGGCGTGGACATCGAGCAGGTGGCTGCCAAGTCGCCGGAAAAGATCCACAAGGCCTTCGTCGACCCCGCCGTGGGCTTCCAGCCCTACGAGGGCCGCCAGCTAGCCTTCGCCACCAACCTCGGCGGCGACCTCCTACGGCCGGCCGTCGGGCTCATGAGCGGCCTGTACAAGGCCTTCGCCGCCAAGGACTCCTCCCTGGCCGAGATCAACCCTCTGGTGGTGACCAGCGACGCCCGCCTGCTAGCCCTGGACGCCAAGATGAACTTCGACGACAACGCCCTCTTCCGTCACCCCGATATCGCCGAACTGCGCGACATCGACGAGGAGGACCCCCTGGAGGTGCAGGCCCAGGAGCTGGGCATAAACAATTACGTCAAGCTCACCGGCAACATCGGCTGCGTGGTGAACGGAGCCGGGCTCGCCATGTCCACCATGGATGCCATCAAGCTGGCCGGCGGCGATCCCGCCAACTTCCTCGACATCGGTACGGTCAACGATGTGGGCCGAGTGGTCAACTCCTTCAAGATCCTCATCGCCGACCCTGACGTGAAGGCCATCCTGATCAACATCTTCGGCGGCATGGCCCGAGTGGACGTCATCGCCCAGGGTGTGGTCAACGCCCACAAGGCGATGGATATCAAGGTGCCGGTGGTCGTGCGCCTGGCAGGGACGAACGTGGAGGACGGCGAGCGCATCCTGAGCGAGGCCAACCTCCCCCTGATCCGAGCGATTGGCCTGGGCGAGGCCGCCCAGAAGGCAGTGGAGGCAGCAGCATGAGCATTCTTGTCGATAAGAACACCCGACTCGTAGTTCAGGGCATCACCGGCCGCGAAGGCGGCTTCCAGACCCGCCGCTGCATCGAGTACGGCACCAATGTGGTGGCCGGCGTCACCCCCGGCCGCGGCGGCGAGACCTTCGATGAGAAGGTGCCCGTGTTCAACACCGTCCAGGAGGCGGTGGACAAGACCGGCGCCAACTGCTCGCTGATCTTCGTGCCCGCGGCCTTCTCCGCCGACGCCGTCCTGGAGGCAGCCACCGCCGGCTTGCCCGTCATCATCTGCATCACCGAAGGCATCCCCGCCCAGGACATGGTGATGGTGCGCAATCATCTTAAGCCGCAGGGAATCCGTGTGGTCGGGCCCAACTGCCCCGGCGTCATCACCCCCGGCCAGGCGCGCGTGGGCATCATGCCCGGCGATGTGTTCTCGCCCGGCCGCGTGGGCGTCGTTTCCCGCAGCGGCACCCTGGTCTACGAAGTGGTCGCCCAGCTCACCGAGCGAGGCATCGGTCAGAGCACCTGCGTGGGCGCGGGCGGCGACTCCATCGTGGGCACGACGCCCGTGGAGGTCCTCCGCCTGTTCGACGCCGACCCCGACACGGTGGCGGTGGTCTTCGTGGGCGAGATCGGCGGCGTCTCCGAGCAGGAGGCCGCCGACTATATCGCCAGCACTATGACCAAGCCGGTCATCGCCTTCGTGGCCGGGAGCACAGCCCCGCCGGGGCGGCGCATGGGCCACGCCGGAGCGATCATCGCCGGCGCCAGCGGCACTGCCCAGGCCAAGAAGGAAGCGCTGGCCACTGCCGGCGCCGTCATCGTCGACAGCCCTGCCGATATCGGTGCCACCACCGAGCGCGTCCTCAAGGAGCGCGGACTGCTCTAAAGGGGAAGCTATGCTTGCCGTAGAGCGGAACATCGTCATAAACGTCCCCGCAGAGCGCGTCTGGGAGGCTTTCGTCAACCTGGGTGACTGGCCAGTCTGGAAACACCACATGCGGGAGGTCCGCCTCCTGACCGATGTCCCGCTGGTCATGGGCAGCCGCGCCCGCATCGTGCTGAAGAGTGGCCTGTCCTCCACCTGTAAGGTGACCGAATTCAGCCCCGGCCGCTCCTTCGCCTGGGAGCACCGCCTGCTCGGCTCGCGCCTGTCGTTTGCCCACGTGGTGCAGCCGGCGAACGGCGGCTCGCGAGTGCTTCTGCGCATCGAGTCCTCGGGCCTCACAACGCTCATCGCATCCCCTGCCCTGCGCCCCTACTACAGCCGCATGCTGAACTACTCCCTGCAGCGCCTGAAGGAGTCCCTAGAGAAAACGCCCGCCAGCCTGCAAGCTTGATGACCTCTGCGACCCGTATGCTACAATACAGATACGGATTGATAGGTGGAGGGATCGCATAGAGGCTGAGTGCGCCCGCCTGCTAAGCGGGTAGGGGGTGAATAGCCCCCTCATGGGTTCGAATCCCATTCCCTCCGCCACGGTCTGTCTGACTGCAAACGTTCGGGGTTCCGAAGCCAGCTAGATGGCCCCAGCGGGGCCTATTTCTGACCGATTGGCCATGCCGCGATACCACATCTGGACCGTGGGCTGTCAGATGAACGAGGCCGACTCGGCCAAGCTGGCGGCCGGCCTCCAGCGCCTGGGCTGGGAGCAAACACCCCGGCCCGAGGAGGCTGACCTCGTTGTCGTCAATACCTGCGTCGTCCGCCAGAAGGCCGAGCAGCGAGGCATCAG
Source organism: uncultured Dehalococcoidia bacterium (assembly GCA_964512285.1). GTDB lineage: Bacteria > Chloroflexota > Dehalococcoidia > SM23-28-2 > SM23-28-2 > SM23-28-2. The sequence continues at coordinate 8,902 of CAZEJO010000043.1, forward strand.
CAAGCTCGGCGCGCTGCGACGCCTGAAAGAGCGTTCCAACGGCCGCCGTCCGAAGATCGCCGTGATGGGCTGCATGGTCGGCCTGCGTGCGGACGGCCTGCTCAAGCGCTTCCCCTTCGTCGACGTCTTCGCCCGCCCCCAAGCCTTCAGCGATGTGTTGGCAGCCGTAATGCCCCAGGAGGACACAGGCGGGGAGTTCTGGCCGCAGTCCCTCCCCCAGGCCCCTGGCCCCACAGCCTACGTGCCGGTCATCCACGGCTGCAACAAGTTCTGCACCTTCTGCATCGTCCCTTACCGCCGCGGCCGCGAGCACAGCCGCCCCATCGCCGAGGTGGTCCACGAGGTGAGGGTGCTGGTCGCCCGCGGCGTGAAGGAGGTGACCCTTCTGGGCCAGACGGTGGAGGCCTACGGCCACGACCTGCCCGACAGTCCCAGCCTGGCCAGCCTCTTTCGCGCCATCCACGACATCGAAGGCCTGGAGCGCATCCGCTTCCTCACCTCCTACCCCAAGGACATGACCGACGACATCATCCGCGCCGTGGCCGAGCTGCCCAAGACGTGCGAGTACTTCAACATCCCTGTCCAGTCGGGCGACGACACGATTCTGGCCCGCATGCGCCGCGGCTACACCTTGAGTGAATACCGGCACGTCGTCGACAAGATCCGCCGCTGGCTGCCCGCCGCCGCCATCAGCACCGACGTCATCGTCGGCTTCTGCGGCGAGACCGACGAGCAGTTCCGCCACACCTACGACCTGCTGGCAGAGCTACGCTTCGACAAGGTGCACGTGGCCGCCTACTCATCGCGGCCGGGCACTATCGCCTGGCGCACGCTGGCCGACGACGTACCCCAGCAGGTGAAGATGGAGCGCCTGCACATCATCGAGAAGCTACAGGAGGGCATCGCCGCCGACGTCAACGCTCGCCTTCAGGGCACGGTTCAGGAGGTGCTGATCGAGAGTGAGAAGGACGACAAGCTCAACGGCCGCACTCGCAGCGACAAGATCGTCCACTTCCACGGCCAGGCACGCCTGGGCGACCTGGTGAACGTACGCATAGAGAAGACCAGCGCCTGGTCTCTCCAGGGCCAACAAGTGGCGCTGGCCTACCCCCTTAGTTCAACCGATGACCGCTAGAGAGAGCGCTCGCACCACCCCGGCACGCGTGGCCGGCGTCTCACCCGCCGTCGCTGTCATCGTCGTTATCTTCACCGTAGATGGCGGCGAGCTGCAGGTGCTCCTTATCTCCCGCAGCGCCGCGCCCTCCCGCGGTATGTGGAGCCTCCCAGGGGGCGTCCTCGCCCACGACGAGTCACTGGACGAAGCCGCGAGCCACAAGCTGCGAGACGAAACGGGCGTCACCGATGTCTATCTCGAGCAGCTCTACACCTTCCACGACCTAGACGATCAGCACTCCGTCGCCGTCGCCTACTTCGCCCTTGTCGACAGCCGCCAGGCCCAGCTCGCCCCTCGCCGCACCTGGCGGCCCGCCTGGCTCCCTATCGCCGGCCTGCCGCGCCTGGCCTTCGACAATAACAGGGTCATCGATTACGCCCTCCAGCGCCTTCGCGCCAAGCTTGACTACTCGAACGTGGCCTACAGTCTCCTACCCCCGTACTTCACCCTCAGCCAACTCCAGCGGGTGTACGAGGCGATTCTCTCCCGCCCTCTGGACAAGCGGAACTTCCGCAAGCGCACCCTCTCGCTGGGGATCATCGAACCTACGGGGCGCACCGCCACGGAGGGGGCCCACCGACCAGCTCAGCTCTATGCCTTCCGTGAGCGACGGCCGGTGATCTTCTGATCCCTCTTCGTGTGCTCTTGACACTATCACCATAGTGTGCTATCCTCACCTATGGTAAGTGTAGGAGGTACACTAACCAACCCTGCTAGAAAGGCTGAGCACTATGGCTACCAAGGCGACGACCCCCGAAAGGACCCTCATCACCGAAGAGCTTCTCCTGGCAGAGGCCATGGAATGCACTATCGACCGGCCCCTGGTCACGGTGCCGCTGGCCGAGGAGAAGGGCTTCGCTTTCTGGCAGCAGGGCATCCCCTCCGAGTACCGAACCTTCACCGCCGACGAGCTGCTGCAGCGGGTGCAGGCAGCCAAGGCCAAGCTGAGCGATAGACTGGTCATCCTCGGCCACCACTACCAGCGACAGGATATCATCCAGTTCGCCGATTACCGCGGCGATTCCCTCAAGCTGGCTCGCCAGGCCGCCGAGCAACGAGAGAAGGAGTACATCGTCTTCTGCGGCGTCCACTTCATGGCCGAAGTGGCAGATATCCTCTCGGGCGATGATCAGACAGTGATGCTACCTAACTTGGCCGCCGGTTGCTCCCTGGCCGACATGGCCGAACCCGATGATGTCTACGCTTGCTGGCAGGAGCTGGCGGAGGCTGGTATCAAGGGCATCCTGCCCGTGACCTACATCAACTCGGCGGCCAGCCTCAAGGACTTCTGCGGCCGCCACGACGGCACCGTCTGCACGTCTTCCAACGCCCGCATGGTGACCAAGTGGGCCCTCGAGCGCGCCGAGCGGGTGCTCTTCTTCCCCGACCAGCACCTGGGCCGCAACACCGCCGTCAAGCTGGGCATCCCTCTGGAGGAGACAGCGGTCTGGGACTACACCCTACCGGCGGGTAGCCTAGGCGGCAACACCCTCGAGGAGCTACAGCGGGCCAGGGTCATCCTCTGGAAGGGCCACTGCTCTGTGCACCAGCGCTTCACGCTGGAGCAGATACGAGCGGCCCGCCAGAAGCACCCCGGCATCCAGGTGATCGTCCACCCTGAGTGCCCGCTGGAGGTGGTGCAGGCGGCCGACTTCGACGGCTCGACCGAGTTCATCGTCCGCACCATCGCCGAGGCGCCCGCGGGCAGCAAGTGGGCGGTGGGCACGGAGATAAACCTGGTAACCCGCCTGGCGCGCGAGAACCCCGACAAGCTGGTGTTCTGCCTGGACCCGGTGATCTGCCCCTGCTCCACCATGTACCGCATCCACCCGGCCTATCTCTGCTGGGTGCTGGAGAAGCTGGTGCAGGGCCGCGTCGTCAACCGCGTGCAGGTGGACGCCGAGACCGCCCGCTATGCCAAGATCGCCCTCGACCGCATGCTCGCGGCGGTGTAGGGCGTGACGCCCGAGGCTGCCGAAATATCCTTTGTGCCGCTCATGGTTCGACAGGCTCACCATGAGCGGAGCGCTAAAACCGCTCGTCCTGAGCCTGACCTGAGCGCAGTCGAAGGGCCTGTCGAAGGACGAGCACAGCTAGCCCGTTACGCCAAGATCGCCCTCGACCGCATGCTCGCGGCGGTGTAGGGGCGCGGCCGCCACCCGCCCTACGGGCTGTTCGGCGTGGGAACTCCAGGAGACGGCGTCACGTTAGGGCAGGGGATCGGCGTTCCACTTCGGTAACACTCGGTAGTCGTCTCCGCAGTCGTCTCCGTAGTCGTCTCCGTGGCGTGCTCGGTAATAGGCATGATCATCCATGGTTCCAGCGGACACTCGATCTGGTCTGGCGGCCCCAGGGGCTCCTCCGGCGAGGAGGGCTTGTCGCCGTTCAGGCGAACCAGGTTCTGGACTGCCTCATCAAGGAGACCCTCCTCAGTCGTGTTGATGGATATGCTGACGTTGCTCGTCCACACCTGCATCTGCGACCTACCCATCCTGTGCACTAACGCCCCGCGGATCTCTTCCAGTGGCTCTGTCCTCGCCACACCCACAACGAGCTCCGGCGGGACTTCGCAATAGGGCCTGGTGGCTATGCTGAGGGGCACGGGACAACTCGACCGCCCTGGAGCGATCGTGCAACTCCCATAGATGAACGACACCTCGTGCCAGGGGTGGTTGTAGATCGTCCCAGGAGCGTGTCCTGGGTAGTCCATCCTGGCCACCCTTTCCAGAGGTAGGCCCTGGAAGCTCTCGCCCAGCCAGTAGACGGAGA
>CAZEJO010000044.1:0-12348 GCA_964512285.1 uncultured Dehalococcoidia bacterium
CGCGAACAGGAGGAACTCGCTCCAGGGGGCGAGCTTCAACGAGCGGTCGTTCAGAAGCTCCTGCACCCGCTGCCCCAGCGGGCAGCCGCCGGGCTCGTGCGTGACGGTCACGCTGAATCCTCGCTCTTCCAGCAGGGCCTTGAGGGCCTGGGCCTGAGTGGATTTGCCGGAGCCTTCGCCCCCTTCCAGGGTGATGAACAGGCCCAGCCTTGATGTGGCCATCGAGGGACTACTCGCCTTTGCCGGGCAGGATGCGCACCCGTCGCTGCGGCTCCTGCCCCAGGCTGCGCGAGGTCAGGTTGTAGCGCTGGGCCAGCATGTGCTGCAGGCGGCGAATGTAGGCGTTCTGAGGCGATAGCTCCGCCGACCGCTTGCCCTTCATGACATCGCCGATCGCCTCCTCGGCTTCCTGCAGCGCGAAAAGAACCGGGTCCTGCCCTCGCTCACCGCGCATTGAGACGATGCACTGCTCCATCTGGAGCACAGTATTGCTCTTGATCACGTAGACGGGGACGCCCCGCTCCTCGGCGTCTCGCAGGAGCTGCGGCTTGCGCCGGTAGTAGCTGCGAAGCGTGATCAGCGCATCGGCGTCGCCCAACTGGTCGACGATGACGGCGGCCATGTTCATTTGCCGAATGGCCTGCTCCAGCCGTCGCCTCGAGATGCCGAACGGATAGATGCGCCTCTCGCGACCGGCCTCGACTGGCCCCCGCTCCTCAAGCGCCCGCTTCTGCTTCGCCCGGCTTGGCGAGGCCACCACCTTCATCTGGCCTTCCTTGTTCAGCTCTCGGACCTCGGCCGGCATTTCGTACCCTCGCAGGATGGCGTCCACCGTGTCCGTCACGTTTGCGTGCACAGACACCCTCTCCCAACTCTGGATCTCCACCACCACGTCGAAGGTCGGCGGCGCCTTGCGCTCCAGGATCGACTTCTGCGTGCCGCGACGCCGCGCCTCATCGTCTCCGAGCGTCACCGACTGGATGCCCCCGATGAGGTCGCACAGGGTGGGGTTCATGATCAGGTTCTCCAGCGTGTTGCCGTGGGCCGTGCCCACCAGTTGCACCCCCCGCTCGGCGATGGTCCGAGCGGCCGCCGCCTCCAGGTCCGTACCGATCTCGTCGATGACGATGACCTCCGGCATGTGGTTCTCCACCGCCTCGATCATCACCGCGTGCTGCATCGTGGGCGAGGCCACCTGCATCCGCCGCGCGCTGCCGATGCCCGGATGCGGGATGTCGCCGTCGCCGGCTATCTCGTTCGACGTGTCCACCACCACGACGCGCTTGTTCATGTCGTCTGCCAGGAAGCGCGCCACCTCCCGCAGCATGGTCGTCTTGCCCACGCCGGGCCGCCCTAGAAGGAGCGTGCTCTGGCCCGATTTCACTAGGTCGTCAATGATGCGGATCGTGCCGAAGACGGCCCGCCCGACGCGGCAGGTGAGCCCGATCACGCGGCCGTGGCGGTTGCGGATGGCCGATATCCGGTGGAGAGTGCGCTCGATCCCTGCGCGGTTGTCGCCGGTGAACTCACCGATGCGCGACACGACGTACTCCAGGTCGGCCTCCGTCACCTCGCGATCGCTGAGGGTTACCTCCTGCTCGGGGTAGCGGGCCTCCGGCAGTCGACCCAGGTCAAGCACCACCTCCAGAAGCTCGAAACTGTCCGGCCGCTCAAGCAGCGGGCCGCGAACCTGCGGCGGCAGCACATCGAGCAGTGCGTCCAGGTCGTCGGTTATCCTTAGCGTGTTCATTCTACTAGCTCACCGGATAGGGTTGGCGGATCCCCTCTGCTACGGGCACGGCCTCCTCCACAGGTCGAACCAGACGGTTCAGCAAGACCGCGTACTCGGCCACTGCCCTGAAGCCTAGCTCCTCCAGACGGCGCGCCACCCCCTTCTGGTATTCGGGCACCAAACATAGGATGGGTCGCCTGTCTGCCAGATGGCCCAGAGCGGCAGCCAGCAGGTCGTCCAGCGGAACCACCTGCCTTCGCTGCATCAGCAGGCTGAAGCGGCCCACCCGATTCCTTTTCGAGACGCGCAAGCACGCCTCGGGGCCTTCTGCCCCTGTCAATATCAGGTGCTGGCAGTGGCCGTTCTCCTGGACGCCCACCCACTCGCGCAGGGTGACGGCCTCTTGGCGGCGCACGGCCAGTGGTACGGAGGCGTTGTAGAGCTGGAACAGAGGGAGAACGTCGGCCGACGTCCGCGCCCGCAGGGGCAGCTTCGCTGGCTCCAGGCCTTGCGGTGCCCTATCGATAGCCAGCAGGTGCTCCTTCAGGTAGGGGAAGAAGCCGGCCTGCCGAATCGTCTCCAGGAGCGGGCTGTCCACCTTCAGTCTGAGGAAGACCTTCTCGATCCCCGCTCGTCCCAGTCCCTGGCTCAACTGCTCCAGAAGCGTCAGGCAGAGGGATTCGTCTTCCTTGCCGGCGATAAGGTAGTCCAACTCCCACGCGTTGGGACCAGAGCGCTGCCGCACCGACGCCAGACCGCAGGCCCTCAGCCCACGAACGGCCATCCAGGTATGGCGACGGCCGGCCAGCGGTAGCCACTCCTTCAGGGCGCTCTCCAGCAGACGGAACCGCGGGTCCACCAGGCCCAGCCGCTCCCAGGTCTGGGCCTCATTGCGGTAGGCGGCGCCAAAGGGCGGCTTGCCCGTCGCCCAGAGCGACGCCAGGAGCGCCAGATCGGCTGGCCGCAGAGGCCTGATGGTGGCGGGAGGGCTACGCTTGGTCATCCTTGCGCCCTCGCACCATATCGACGAAGTAGCGGTGAAAACGATCGTCTTCTGTCAGCTCGGGGTGAAAAGCGGTGGCCAGGGCATTCGCCTGGCGCACGGCAACCGCCTTCCCGTTCCCTAGCTTGGCCAGCACTTCCACTCCATCGCCCACCTCCTCCACAATCGGCGCCCGTATGAAGACGGCATGAAACGCCTGCTGGCCCAGCGCCGGCACGTCCAGGTCGGTCTCGAAGCTGTCCACCTGCCGCCCGAAGGCGTTGCGCTGCACAGTGATGGCCAGGGCGTCCAAAGTGGGCCAGCTCAGCTCGCTCGCACGCTGGGCCAGAACGATCATGCCGGCGCACGTGCCCCAAACGGGGAATCCGTTCTGGGCTCGCTCTCGCAGGGGCTCTAGGAGCGCGAACTCGGAGATGAGGCGCGCCACGGTGGTGCTCTCGCCGCCCGGGATCACCAGCCCATCCAGGCCGACTAGCTCCTGCGGGTGGCGCACCTCTTGCGCTGCGATGCCCAGTCGCTGAAAGATCTCGATGTGCTCAGCGAAGTCACCCTGCAGCGCCAGGACGCCGATGCGGGTCATTCTGTCTCTACCAGCCGCGGCTGGCCAGCAACTCCTCCTCGGTCAGGGTTCGAATGTCCAGCCCACGCATGGGCTCTCCCAGCCCGCGCGATACCTCCGCGACGATCTCGGGGTCGTTGTAGTTCGTCACCGCCTTGACGACGGCCTTGGCCCGCTGTTCGGGGTCGTCCGACTTGAAGATGCCGGACCCCACGAACACGCCCTCGGCGCCTAGCTGCATCATCAGGGCAGCGTCGGCGGGCGTGGCCACACCACCGGCGGCGAAGTTGACCACCGGCAGACCGCCCGTCTCGTGCACCTCCTTCACCACCTCGTACGGTGCCCCCAACGTCTTGGCCTCGGCCATCAGTTCGTCTTGCGGCATAGAGTGCAGCCTGCGGATGCCGCCCGTCACCGCCCGCATGTGGCGCACCGCCTCGACGATATTGCCCGTTCCGGCCTCGCCCTTCGTGCGGATCATCGCCGCCCCCTCGCCGATGCGCCTCAGCGCCTCGCCCAGGTCGCGGCAGCCGCACACGAACGGCACCTTGAACGGCCACTTATCGATGTGATGCGCCTCGTCGGCCGGCGTCAGCACCTCCGATTCGTCGACGAAGTCCACCCCCAGTGCCTGCAGCACCTGCGCCTCCGCGAAGTGCCCAATGCGGCACTTGGCCATCACCGGGATCGTGACTGTCTCCATGATCGCCGCGATCACGCTCGGGTCGGCCATGCGCGCCACGCCGCCGGCGGCGCGGATGTCGGCCGGCACGCGCTCCAGGGCCATGACGGCGCAGGCGCCCGCCTCCTCGGCGAGGCGGGCCTGCTCCGGCGTCACCACGTCCATGATGACGCCGCCCTTGAGCATCTGGGCCAGCCCCTTCTTGACGATGTACGTACCCTTCTCTACAGCCATTGTGCCCTCATTGTACTATTCGGCCCCTGCAATAGGCAAGATGAGCCCGCCGCAGTCCTTGACAGCGCAGTTATTCCGAGTATACTGTTAGCGCTTAGGTTATTATCTGCGCCGATCAGGAGGTGCACAACATGAAGTCATTGCGGATAGTTCTTGTATCACTACTCGCGCTGGCAGCGGGCGGTGTACTTGCGCTCATGGCTGTGGCCGGTTTCGGCCTTCTGGGTTCGCAGCAGGCTTCCGCCCAGGGGGCGGGCGCGATCACGATGGGCATCGACCCCGAGACTACCTGCAACTCAGCCACTACCCTGGGTGCGGTAGAGTCCTGCGTGCGCGTCGACGTGCCCGACCCAGCGTTTGACGGCGTAAGCGACTATACCATCGACGTTTACGTCAGTGGCGATGTCGATATCCCGGTGGCGTACGACGCTTGGCTCACATACGACAGCGACAAGGTGCACGTCGTGCAAGGGGCACCAACCGATCCCCTCATCAAGATGCCCGGATCAAGGGACATGACCAATTATGGCTGTTCTGGGGAGCGTACCTGCTTCGGTGCTATCTACCTGGAACCTCCCTACGATGGTGTTCCTGGCGACGGTACCCTTGTGAGAGTGGGCCTGGACATCGGCGACGCCGGTCTTGTCACCCTCGACTTCTTGCAGATACCCGGCGTCGTCCCCACGTACACATCCTGCCAGGATCCACCCGCCTGCAATGATTACCCACCGCACCCCGTCACTGCAGCGTCGGCCACGCTGGCGATCAACCAGGATTGCCCCAGCGCACCTCCACCCCCCGACTCCGATTCCGACGGTGTTGCCAACGCGTCGGACAACTGCCTGTGCGTCTATAACCCGGACCAAGCCGACAGCGACAGCGACGGCATCGGCGACGCCTGTGAAGGCACACCCACGCCCACGCCTACGCCCACACCCACACCCACACCCACACCCACGCCCACGCCCACACCCACACCCACACCCACGCCCACGCCCACGCCCACGCCCACACCCACACCCGACCCCAACCCTGGGGCGGGCCCGATCACGATGGGCATCGACCCCGAGACTACCTGCAACTCAGCCACTACCCTGGGTGCGGTAGAGTCCTGCGTGCGCGTCGACGTGCCCGACCCAGCGTTTGACGGCGTAAGCGACTATACCATCGACGTTTACGTCAGTGGCGATGTCGATATCCCGGTGGCGTACGACGCTTGGCTCACATACGACAGCGACAAGGTGCACGTCGTGCAAGGGGCACCAACCGATCCCCTCATCAAGATGCCCGGATCAAGGGACATGACCAATTATGGCTGTTCTGGGGAGCGTACCTGCTTCGGTGCTATCTACCTGGAACCTCCCTACGATGGTGTTCCTGGCGACGGTACCCTTGTGAGAGTGGGTCTGGACATCGGCGACGCCGGTCTTGTCACCCTCGGCTTACAGCAGATACCCGATGTCGCCCCCGCGTACGCATCCTGTCAGGACCCACCCGCCTGCGGAAATCACCCGGCGCACCCCGTCACTGCAGCGTCGGCCATGCTGGCCATCAACCAGGACTGCCCCGGCACGCCGCCACCCCCCGACTCCGATTCTGACGGTGTTGCCAACGCGTCGGATAACTGCCCGTGCGTCTACAACCCGGACCAAGCTGACGCCGACTCCGACAGCCTGGGCGATGTCTGCGATGACAGCGACGCCGATAGTTTCGTCGACGCGATCGAGCTGTACTTGAGCACCGACCCGCTGGATGGCTGCCCCGACGAGCCGTCAGACGACGCTTGGCCCCTGGACATCGACATGAGCTGCGACATCTCGGTCACCGGCGACATGTACAACTACGTGGGCCGCATCGGAGCCACGCCAGGCGCTCCTAACTGGTCGCAGCGCCTCGACCTCGACATGAGCGGCGACATCAGTGTCACCGGCGACGTGTACACGTACGTGGGCAAGACCGGGGAGACGTGCACCTAGGCTCCGGCGCGTACCTTGGGCACGACCTCGCGGGCGTAGACCTCGAGGTGGGTGGGCAGCTCGGGCGGCGGCGCGATGGGGACGAGGATGAAGTGGCGGACGCCTGCCTCCACGTACTGGCCCAGCCGCTCGGCGCACTGGTCGGGCGGGCCGAGCACGCAGTAGCGGTCGACAATGCGGTCGAAGGGCTGATTGTAGCGGATGCTCAGGTCCTGGTTGGCGCGCTTGCGGGCCTCCTCGTACGTATCAGCGAGGCAGATGAACTGATACATGCCGGCCTCGATGGTGGCCGGGTCGCGGCCGCGCTGCTGGGCGAGGGCTGACACCTTCTCCAGGCTGTCGCGATAGCGCTCCGGGCTGAACAGATAGGGCATGTAGCCATCGCCGAGCCTGGCCGTCCGCTTGATGGCTGCCTCCGAGCGCCCGGCGACCCAGATGGGCGGTCCGGGCTTCTGGACGGGCTTGGGCTGCATGTTGGCGTCCTCCAGGTGGAAGAAACGCCCGTCGTGGTTCACGCCCGATTCGCTCCAGAGCCTGCGCATCACCTGGATGGCCTCATCGGTTCGTCTGCCGCGCTCCTCCACGGGCACACCGCAGGCCACGAACTCGGGGCGGAACTCGCCGCCGACACCGACGCCGAGGATGATGCGACCGTTGGAGATGATATCCAGGCTGGCGACCTCCTTGGCCACTACGGTGGGATGCCTGAGCGGCAAGAGGAGGACGGCCGAGCCCAGGAGGATGCGCTGGGTGCGGGCAGCGAAGGCGGCCAGCACGGTAATAGCATCGAAGGTGGGCACGTAGAAGAGCATGTGCTCGCTGACCCAGAGGGAATCGAAGCCAAGCTCCTCCACTCGCTCAGCCTGGTCGAGGGGCATCGGCCAGACGAATACACCGAACTTCAGCTCAGGCATGAGGCACGCCTCCTGCTGGTTGACAGCGTTCTGACGGGACTATAACGTTGGTGGCGCCGCCCGCCAAGCATCGAGTATACCACCACGAGGGGGGTTGGGGCTGGCGGTGGCGGTGTAGAGAGCGCGGCCGCATACATATTCACCCCTGGGGTGAAGTTTCTCTTGACATGAGCGGGTGAAATGTGATAATATTCACCCTAGAGGTGAAGAAGCAGAGTGCGAGTAATCTTCCGCAGCAAGAGGCTCTGCCAAGCCTATGAGGAGGTGAACCGTGCGATTCGCCTGTGGGGGTCGGATGTGGCTGGAAAATACATCCAGAGGGTGGAGGCGATATACGCTGCGCAGAATTTCGACGAGATCAAGCGCCTCCAGGCGTTCAAGGCGCACCAGTTGAAGGGTCGGCGTGTGGGCGAATGGGCTCTCGCGCTGACCAAACGCTGGCGGCTCATCGTTACTCCGTCCGACGATGGGGAAACGGTGACGATCAAGGAGGTGACGAAGCACTATGGCGGCTAAGATCGATGATCGGGCTTTCTCAGACTTGGCGGTGCCGCCTGGCGAACTTCTCGCTGAGGAGCTCGAGGCCCGTGGCATGACGCAGAGGGAGCTTGCTGACAGAACGGGCCGGCCGGGACAGAAGATAAGCGAGATCATCAATGGAAAGAAAAGCATCACCTACGACACAGCTCTCGAGTTGGAAAAGGTGCTTGGAATCCCCGCGCACTTCTGGGTGAATCTGGAGGCTTCCTACCAGCTAACCAAGGCTCGGCTTCGCGAGAAAAGTGAACTTGAGAGGCAAGAGGACTGGCTCGAATTCTTTCCCGTGCAGGAGCTTCGAGCACGTGGGCATATCCTCAAAAGCCGTGACAAGCGACAGACGGTGAGCGCACTCCTCAAATTTTTCGGCGTGGCGTCATTCCCAGCGCTACGGCAGCGCCAGGAGGCGTTCATTCAGTATCGCATCACGCCGAAGTCTAAGGTATCCGAGGGTGCGCTGTGGGCGTGGCTTCGGGTGGGTGCTATCCAGGCACGGCAAATCGAGACGGCACCATACAACCACGGCCGGTTCCTCAACGCGCTGAGGGAGATTCGGGGTCTCACAGCTGAACGGGTAGAGGTTTTCTTCCCGCGCATGAGGGATCTCTGCGCAAGCGCTGGGGTAGCCTTTGTCGTCATCAAAGAGTTGCCGAAGAGCGGCGCAAACGGCGTCGCTCGGTGGATCTCGGCGGACAAGGCAATGATCCAATTGAGCACGAGGAGGCGATGGACGGACATCTTCTGGTTTAGCTTCTACCACGAAGCCAAGCACGTGCTCGATCGGCAAAAGAAACGGGCATTCGTGAACGGGATCAATGATGATCCTGATGCAGAAGCCGGCGCTGACAGATTCGCTCAAGAGATGCTCATCCCCCCGGACGAATGGGCGGCCTTTGTGGAGTCGCGCGCATGGTCGCCTCTACGCGTGAGAGAGTTTGCTCAGCTTGTAGGGATCCACCCAGGTATTGTGGTCGGGAGACTGCAGCACGAGGGCTTAATCCCGCACAGCAATCTGAACGACCTGCGGATCAGGTTTGTCTGGTCCGACGACTAGCACGTCGACAATCAGGGTTCTTTCACAACGCTGTCGCGTTGTGGCAGGCTTGCACTCACACCTGCGCTGGACGAGCTGACAAAATTTCTGAGATAGATTAACATAATCTCTGCACAGCCTCCCTCTCCTCCTGCTATAATACCCCTTGCGCTTCGCAAAGGGACAAATGTTTACTCACCTTCACCTTCACACTGAATATAGCCTTCTGGACGGCCTGGCCCGCATCCCTCAGGTCATGGAGCGAGCGCAGGAGCTAGGGCAAGAGGCGGTCGCCCTCACCGACCACGGCGTCCTGTACGGAGTCGTCCCCTTCTACAAGGAGGCCAAGGCACGCGGCATCAAGCCGATCATAGGCGTCGAGGCATACGTGGCCCCGGGGTCACGCCGCTCGCGCGAGCCCAAGGACAGGCATCTTTATCACATCACCCTTCTGGCCAAAGACCAGGAGGGCTACCGCAACCTGCTGGCGCTAGCGACCAAGGCGCACCTGGAAGGCTACTACTACCGGCCGCGCGTGGACAAGGAGTTGCTTCAGGAGCACCACCAGGGGCTGATCGCGCTGTCCGGCTGCCAGAGCGGCGAGCTGGCGCGCCTGCTGGCCGAGGGCCGCTGGGATGAGGCGCTGGCGGCGGCTCAGTGGTATCGAGAGGTCTTCGGGGAGTTCTATGTGGAGCTTCAGGACCACAACATCCCCGAGGCCACCAAGATCAACGAGAAGCTTGTGCGCCTATCGCGCGAGACGGGGCTGCCGCTGGTGGCCACCAACGACGTCCACTTCGTCCATCGCGAGGATGCCCCCACCCACGACATCCTGCTCTGCATCGGCACCAACACGTCGATCCTGGACGAGCGGCGGATGCACCTGGCCGGGGACGCCGACTCCTACTACCTGAAGTCCGAGGAGGAGATGCGGCAGCTCTTCGGCGACGTGCCGGAGGCAATCGAGAACACGTGGCGCATCGCCGAGATGTGCGAACTGGAGCTGGAGTTCGGGCGGCTGCACCTGCCCGAGGCCGACGTTCCCGCGGGCATGTCGGCGGACGACCATCTGGCTGAACTCTGCTACCAGGGCCTGGCCCAGCGCTATCCGAAAGGCTCGGAAGAGCCGCGCCGACGGTTGGAGTACGAGCTGTCGGTGGTGCGGCAGACGGGCTTTAGTCACTACATCCTAGTGGTGCGCGACTTCGCTCAGTTCGCCAGGGAGCAGGGCATCCTGATGGCCGTGCGCGGCTCGGCTGCCGCCAGCATCATCCTCTACTGCCTGGGCGTTACCGACATCGACCCGCTGGCCTATCGTCTGGTGTTCGAGCGATTCCTGAACGTGGAACGGCGGGAGCTGCCCGACGTGGACCTGGACTTCGCGGAGGACCGCCGCGACGAGGTGATACGCTACGCGGCCCAGAAGTACGGCCACGACCGGGTGGCCCAGATCATCACCTTCGGCACGATGGGGGCCAAGGCGGCCATCCGCGATGTCGGCCGCGCGCTGGGGATGACCTACGCCGACGTCGACAGGGTGGCGCGGCTGGTGCCCGCCGTCCTGAACATGACCATCGACCGCGCGCTGGCAAGCAGCAGCGAGCTGAACAGCATCTACGAAGCGGACGAGCAGGTGCAGCGGCTGGTGGACACCGCCAAGCAAGTGGAGGGGGTGGCGCGTCACGCCAGTACTCACGCCGCTGGCCTGGTCATCGCGCCGGAGCCGCTGGTCCACTTCCTCCCTCTGCAGCGGCCAGCGCATGCTCTGCCGGGCGGCAAGGAGAGCGATGACACGCCGATCCCCACCACCCAGTACGCGATGGAGGCCGTGGCCGACATCGGGCTGCTGAAGATGGACTTCCTCGGCCTGGCCAACCTCACAATCCTCGGCAAGGCGGTGGATATCATACGTGAGACGCGCGGCGTGGAGATCGAGCTGCAGGCGCTGCCCGACGGCGACGCCAAGACGTACGCTACGCTGTGGGAGGGGCAGACCTTCGGGGTGTTCCAGCTCGAGAGCAGCGGCATGCGGCGCTACATCCAGGAGCTGAAGCCCACAGACATCAAGGACCTGGCGGCGATGGTCGCTCTGTACCGCCCGGGGCCGATGCAACACATTCCCACGTACACTCGGGCCAAGCACAAGCTGGCGGATATCCGCTACCCGCATCCCGATCTGGCGGACATCCTCGACGAGACCTACGGCGTCATCGTCTACCAGGATCAGGTACTGCTTATCGCCCAGAAGTTCGCCGGCTACACGCTGGGCGAGGCGGATGTCATGCGCAAGGCGATGGGTAAGAAGATCCCGGCCGTAATGGCCGCGGAAGAGGAGCGCTTCCTGGCTGGCGCTAAGGCGAACGGCTACAGCGCGGCCAAGGCCGACCAGGTCTTCAAGCTCATCGAGCCGTTCGCCGGCTACGCCTTCAACAAGGCGCACGCTGTCTGCTACGCCAACATCGCCTACCAGACGGCCTACCTCAAGGCGAACTACCCCGCCGAGTACATGACGGCCGTCCTCATGCTGGCCGAGCATCACCCGGCGGGTGCCGCTCAGCGGGTGGCGGAGGCCTACCCCGAGTGCGCTCGCCTGGGCATCAGCGTTCTGCCGCCGGACATCAACCACAGCCGCGTCAGTTTCGCCCTGGAAGAACAGGAAGACGGCAGCCTGGCTATCCGCTTCGGGCTGGCCAACATCAAGAACGTGGGCGCGGGCATCGTGGAGGGGATGATCGAGGCGCGTGACCAGGGCGAGCCCTTCGCGTCGATCGAGGACTTCTGCCAGCGGGTCGACTGCCGCTATCTCAACAAGCGGGCGCTGGAGAGCATGATCAAGGCGGGCGCCTTCGACTGCCTGGGCGAGCGCGGCACGCTGCTGGCGAACCTGGACCGGCTCATCAGCATAGCGCAGAGGGCACAGAAGCTGCGGGAGTCGGGTCAGGCCACCCTGTTCGACATCTTCGGGGAGAGCGCGCCCGGGCCGAGCCTGAAAGCAGCGGAAGAAGAGCTGCCGCTGGCTAGCCAGCTCGCCTGGGAGAAGGAGCTTCTGGGCGTCTACGTCTCGGAGCATCCGTTCAGCCGGGCCGCCGCCGCCCTGAGCCATCGGGTGACCGCCATGTGCAGCGAGGTATCGGCGGAGATGGCAGGGCGAGAGGTGGTGATCGCCGGCATCGTTGCGTCGACTCGCCAGATCCTGACGCGCGCGGGGCGCCTCTTCCTGGCCGCTGAGATCGAGGACCTAACGGGGAGCGTGGAGGTCACCGTCTGGCCCGACACCTACGACCAGACGCGCGATCTGTGGACCGAGGGAAACATCGTCATCTTGAACGTGCGCGTTCGGACGCGCAACGACCGCCTCCAGGTGAGCGTGCAGAAGGCCACCGCCTATCAGGAAGGGAGCAACCCAGGGCCGGACGGCGGCAACTCACACGCTGAACGTCGTGCCGCACGCAAGAGGGCAGCCGCCCGGCGCGCCCTGCGCATGACCCTCAGAGAGACGGAGGACACAGAGGGCGATCAGCAGCGGCTGCGGGCGGTGATGAGCGCGCTGGAGGAGTTCGAGGGAGAGGACGAGGTGCTCCTGGCGATCCGCCAGCAGGACGGGGACGAGGTACATCTGGAGCTACCGCGAGCGCGCGCCTGCGACGAGCTGAGCCAGCGGCTCAGCGCCGCCCTGGG
>CAZEJO010000045.1:0-11860 GCA_964512285.1 uncultured Dehalococcoidia bacterium
GGCGGCTTCCCCATCAGCCTGAACCCGGACGCCTACACCAACAGTGTCGTCGTCAACTGGATCGACGCTGAGGCCCGCGAGGCCGACGTCACCTACACCGTCACCTGGATCCTAGACGACGGCGACACCCTCCTGGAGGTCGGCGAGCTGGCGGAGGTCACCGTGAATCCTCCCGTTGGCAGCACCCTCGCTCCCAACGAGATCTTCACCCTGGAAGTCATCCCGCCCTCCGGCGGCACCAACCTTATCAACCGCACCATGCCCCCGGAGATCGACGACGTGATGGACCTGCACTAGGACGACCGCTTTGCTGATGCTGGGCTGCGGCACGCTGACGTAAACCGCGTGCGTGGCGTGAGCTGCGGCACGCTGACGTGAGCGTGCGTGCGCGGCGTGGCTCGCAGCCCAGCGCAGTACCCCCGGCCATCGGCACTCTGGCCGATCGACAGCCCCAAGTCATCCACCGCAGCCGGTCGACCACAGCGCCACCAGCGCGATCGCTAGTGGACCATGCCCAGCTAGGGCTCCACGCTGCTGCCGCTGGCGCAGTGACTGATTCATTTTTTGTGGGTAAGGGCTTTCCGACCGTCCCGCGGGTTGAAACCCGCGGCTTCCCAGAATCGAAATTCTGGTGCTGCGGGATTCATCCCGCAGGGTTAGGGAGTTCACCCACCGGTGGTGAACCAGTCAGCTAGCGCAGCCACACTTGCCCCCTACCCCCGGGGACTTTACACCTTATGACACCAATCGCCGCTTCAACCCGGAAAACCCCGCAACGACCTGTAACATTGGCAGGCCAATGGCGTCCATTTGATGAAGAAGTCGTGCATAAGTGATCACGAACGCCTCCGGCGCGCTTGCCCGCGGCTTTCAGTGCCGACTACCGGCAGAGCAGGGAGCCTCGGCAGAGCCGGAATGGGAGTAGACATCATGCAGGCTTTGGTAACTAGCCTCGAGCATCTCGACCGCCGTCTTGCCAGTGGTGACGCCCAGGTTTGCGTCATTGGCCTCGGTACAGTGGGATTGCCTCAACTACTGGCCGCCGCCGAGGCCGGTTTCCCGACGGTGGGAATCGACATCAACACCACCACAACCGACAGGATCAATCGCGGTGTGAGTCCGGAGGTGGACACCGATCCCGAACTCCTCCGCCAGATGGTCGCCGGCGGAAGACTGAAGGCCACCACTGACTTCGACGCCGTATGCGACTCGGATTGTGTGATACTCTGCGTCCCAACATCCTGGTCCCCAGACGCTTTGCCTGATCTCTCGGCTGTGACGAACGCTGCTCGAGAAGTCGGCCAGCGCTTGCGCAGCCCCAAGCTCATTGTTCTCGAGAGCACGGCCCCGCCCGGCTCCACGCGCCAAGTGGTGCTGCCGCTGCTGGAGTCAGGAGGGCTAAAGGTGGGCTCAGACTTCTGCCTCGCCTTTGCCCCCGAGCGGCTGGACCCTGGGAACACTCGCTTCTCCACAATTGACATCCCCAAGGTCATCGGCGGCATCACGCCGACCTGCACCGCCCTTGCCAGTCGCTTCTACTCGAGGCTGGCCATTGAAGTGCACCCGGTGTCCTCCCCAGAAGTGGCCGAAGCCACAAAAGTCTTCGAGAACACCTTCCGCTTTGTCAACATCGGCTTGGCTAACGAGCTGGCGCAAGTCTGCAGCTCCCTGCGCATCAGCCCGCGCGAGGTTCTGGACGCCGCCAGCACTAAGCCCTTCGCGTTCATGCGGCATTCGCCCGGCCCAGGCGTCGGCGGTCGCTGTATTCCTCTGGCGTCTCGCTACTTCCGCTGGACGGCACAGCGGCAGGGCGTTCGTGCCAAGATAACCGACGCAGCAATCGCGGTGAACGACGGCAAGCCGGAGCTCGTGGCGAAGGAGACCGTCGCCCGTGTCCAACAGGCCCTCGCAGGCCATGCGCAGCCAGTCGTGCTGATAGTGGGGATGTCTTACAAGCCGGGGATAGGCGATGTAAGGGGCTCTGTGGCTCCGACCATCGCTTCTCTTCTTAAGGACGCCGGGATTTGCCTCCAGTACCACGACCCCTTCGTCCCCACCGTTGCCATCGGCGGAGAGCAACTGGCCTCTCTTCCCCTGACAGAGGACTCCATCCGGAACGCCGACTGTACTCTGATCCTCTGCCCTCATGACGGGATCGATTATGAAGCCATTAAGACGCATTCTCGCTGTGTTCTCGACCCCACTAACACGGTTGTCTAGCGACTTGGAACGGAGCCTACCGTCATAATGAAGCTAGCAGTAATCATCTTCGCCTTCAACGAGGAGAAGTCCATCGCCAGCGTCCTCAACCGCATCCCCACATCCATCGAAGGAGTCGACCGTATCGACGCAATCGTAGTGAATGATGGCTCGACCGACCGGACCCGCGCCCTCGCTCTGGAACGAGGTGCGCAGGTAGTCTCTCATCCGGAGAATAGGGGCCTGGGGGCTACCTTCGCCACGGGGATCGATGCGGCGCTGCGAGCCGGAGCCGACATCATCGTGAGCTTGGACGGGGACGGGCAGCATCCGCCGGAAGCTATCCCTCAACTGATCGCCTCGCTCCTCGAGGGGCGCACCGACTTTGCCACGGCCACGCGCTTCGCCGACCCTGCCCTGGCGCCGGACATGCCGGCGGCCAACCGCTTCGGGAACTGGTTCATGGCCTGCATCACGGGATTTGCCTGCGGTCGTCCGTTCACTGACGCTGCATGCGGCTTCCGTGCCTACTCCCGCGATGCCGCCATCAGACTCAACGTCTTCGGCGGCCACACGTACACCCAGGAGTCGCTGCTGGATCTCGCCCGCAAGGGCGTATCCATGACCGAAGTGCCTATCGCGATCCGCGGCGTCCGCGAGCACGGCAAGTCACGCGTAGCCCATAACCTCGCCCGCTACGGCATCCGCGCCCTCACCATCCTGACCCGCGCCGTTCGAGACCGACTGCCGTTCGCGTTCTTTGGAGCGATCGGCGCCGTCCTCGCCCTGATGGGCGGAGCCGCAGAGATGACAGTGTTCACGAACTTCCTTATCACCAGCAAGACCTCGCCGTACCAGTCCCTCACTATCCTGGGCGCGATCTTCCTCATCCTCGGGGCGTTTTCCTTCCTGATTGCACTCCTCGCCGACATGCTCAGCCGGATGCGCGAAACCCAGGAGACCGTTCTGTACCTGGAAAAGCGCCGCTACTACGACGACCTGGCCCGCCAACACACCCGTCTGGACGGGGAGCAGCAGGTCCCGGTTCCCCCGCATCCCGCCGCCGGCAAGCGGGAGGCCTCGCCAGTTGTTCCCCTGAGAGTGGAGTAGACCGACATGTCGGCAGGCTCTCCTGCGCGGCCCTCGCTGTTGGTGCTGACCAGCACATTCCCGAAAAGCATCGACGATAGCACCCCGCCGTTTGTGTTCCAGTTGTGCAGCCACCTCCTGCCCCATTTCGATGTGACGGTGCTTACACCCGCCGTGCGAAACGCGCCAGAGACAGAGACTCTGCAGGGCGTCAAGGTGCGGCGATTTCACTACTTCTGGCCGCGCTCCCTGGAGCGCCTCGCCGACGGCGCCATCCTTGAGAGCCTGAGCCGAAATCCCTGGCTCTTCCTTCAAGTGCCCTTTCTGCTTCTTATGGAGCTAATTGCAGCCTTTCGACTGGCCAAGACGACCCGACCGGACGTGATCCATGCCCACTGGTTCGTCCCCCAGGGGATTGTGGCCGTGATAGTGGGCCGAGTCCTCAACATCCCGACGGTGATCACCGCTCATGGGGGCGATGTCTATGGCCTGCGCGGGCGGCTATTGGACGCCCTGCGCAGAGCCCTGGCCTCGCGCTGCGAGGCGGTGACCGTCGTGAGCCGAGACATGGCAGCGAAGCTTCCGGAAGTAACGTCCCGCCGGGAGGAGCCCCCGAGCGTCATGCCGATGGGCGTTGATACCCGGCGCTTCTCTGCTGCACCAGAGCGTCGTGAGGACTCGGACCAGACCGTGCTCTTCGTAGGCCGGCTGGCCAGGAAGAAGGGTGTGGAGTACCTGCTTCGGGCCTTCCCTGACGTCCTCGCCCGCCATCCAGACGCCCGCCTGGTTATCGTGGGCGACGGCCCCTGTCGTGGGGAGCTGGAGGCCCTTTCGTCGCAACTGGGCCTGGCGCAGCGGGTCCGTTTCGCCGGTGCTCAGCCGCCCGCAGAGCTTCCCAGGTTCTACAGCAACAGCCGCGTATTTGTTGGCCCCTCAGTCGTGACACGGGGCGGCGACACCGAGTCGTTCGGGCTCGTCTTCGTCGAGGCTATGGCTGCTGACTGTCCTGTCGTCGGCACCTCGGTGGGCGGTATTCCGGATGTCGTGATTCACGGGCGAACGGGGCTGCTGGTGGAACCCGAGTCCCCCGCTGCTCTGGCGACGGCCATCAACGGATTGCTCGACTCGCCGGCGGAAGCAGGCAAGATGGGCTCTCTCGCCCGGCGCTGGGTGAGACGCAAGTTCGACTGGCGACAAGTCGCCCGGGGATATGCGAACCTGCTGACTCGGGCAGCGGGGGCAGGGAAATAGTGCGCCTCGATCTTGCCCGAGCACCCCAGAGGAGGCTGCTGGCGTGGCTTGTGCTGCCTCTCACCCTGGCAATCGGCATCTTCCTCCTGATCCGCTTCTACGAGATCCCCAGCGTCGTCGACCCCAACCCGCTTGCCATCACCCTCATCGTGCTCCTGACGGGCCTCTTGGTAGCGGGTTCGGTCGCCGCCGCTTACTGCATCCTGGCAGGCGTCGACGGCAAACGATCGGTCGGGCAGTTGTATCTGGTGGTGACGGCGTCCCTCGCCGCCAACTACTCGACGCCGGTCAAGGCGGGCATCCCGCTGCGCGTCTACCTCTACAAGCGCTTCATGGGGATAGGCATTGCGACCGGGAGTGCCCTGGTGGGCCTGGAGGTCCTGCTGGGGATGCTGGTGCCGGCCGTGATCGCGCTCTTCGCCCTGGTGCTCCTGCTACCGGAGGGAGGGCTGGCCGTGCCAGCGGTTGTCGCAGCAGGCGCCCTCGTGGCGATGGCCGCCATCGCCTTCGTCCGCAGCGGCTCGTACGATCGCGCCATCCCCCGCCTGCCCTTGCCGCGAATCGCCCGCAGAGTGCTCGCTCCGGACGGCGACATCGTGACAGCCGTGCGCGGCGTGCCGCTCTGGTCGCTGGGAGCAGCCGCCGGCATCTACGCCGCGATGTTCGTCCTGCTGGGTGTCCGATCGTTCTACGCCTTCCAACTCTTCGGCGGCTCGATGAACGTGGTGGAACTAGTCGGTATCAGCGCGGCCGCCTTTGCCCTGGGCTCCCTGTCGTTCGTGCCCATGGGACTGGGCGTCCGCGACGCCACGTTGGTGGCCCTCTTCGTCCAAGCCGGTGCCGACCGGGACGTGGCCATTGCCGTGGCGGCGCTCGACCGGCTCCTGTCGACTGGCGTTCCCTTCCTCCTCGGGATCCTCTCCGCTCAGATTCTCAGCGTGCAGACCATCCTGGCGCCAAAGGATCGGGGGGCCCAGACAACCGTGGTGGAGAGCTCGAAGGAGGACGCGCCGGTGCCACAACCCGCCGGCAGACAGAGTTGAGGCATGAAGCCCCTGGAAAGGAGACCCAGACATGATTCACAGTTGGGCGGGAGCACCGGGCAGACTCCAGAACTACGGCCCCAGATTCATCTCACGGAAGCGCCTGATCCACCGCCTTGTTAAGGCCATAAGGCCTCGCCGAACCCTGGACATAGGCTGCGGTTCGGGTCTCATCACGAAGGTACTGGCTGAGGCATCCACTGAGGTTATGGCTGTGGACGTAAGTGAGCAGGCGGCCCGCGTCAGCAGACACAACCTGGGCAAGGCAAACAATGTCCTGCTGAAAGTGGTTGATGTCTTCCATTCGAGAGACGCCATAAATGACTGGGCCGGCTATTTCGACCTAGTGGTCCTGAGCGAAGTGCTTGAACACATACAGGACGACGACGGCGCCCTCGACATCGTGCGGCAGCTCCTGAGCGAGAGAAGCTGGCTGCTTCTAAGCGTCCCCGGCGATCCCAAGCTCTGGAACGCGGAGGACGAGCAAGCCGGGCATGTGCGCCGCTACACGAGAGAAGAGCTGTGCCACAAGCTAACGAAACACGGCTTCGAGATCGTCCGCATGATCAACTGGGGATTTCCGGTCACGCGATGGCTATATCTCCTGGAGGTCCGGCTGTTCCTGCGCGGCTCCACCAGCCAAAGCGCCAGTAACGGGCATCGATCGAAAGCACGCTGGTTGCTGCTGCCCTTGCTGGCCCTGACCCGCCCACTGTTCGCGGCCATCGCCGATCTTGAATCGCTGATCTCTCGCCTCGATCGAGGCGTAGGATACGTAGTGCTGGCGCGAAAAGCTACCACTCGCTGAGAGCGGCAGCTAGATCACCTGAGGAGTGCTGCCCGCCAGCGAAGTCGCGCCCTGCCATCCCAGCTTCGCAGATCGTCGGCGCCCCGCAGAGGATGCCTACGGCGGTTCACAGTAGGACTCGTCGTTCACCGGCCCTACCTCCTGGCGCCAGGCCCCCGGCAGCGTCCAGAGTTCACACTGCGGCACAGTACAGGATCCTGATACCGACTCTGAGCGCAGCCATTCTTGATTCACCTTGTAGAGTGTGAAGGACTGGCCGTCATAGACCTCGCTGAATCCTGCGGACTGGGGCAGGCATATGTAGTGCTGTGGCGGGTGGCCGCTTGCATCGAATGCCCAGTAGTTGAAGTCGCGCTCCCAGCGATGAACGTTCTTCTGGAAGACCACCCAGCCGATGTTTCGGTTCGCAAACAGCTCGCGTACCTTTTCTTCGTCCTGCCAGAGAATGTAGTCAAGATATTCGTCTTCAGAGAAGAAGTTGGCCGTGTAGACCTGGTTGTCCGGCAGCAGCACCTGCAGATATGAGGCGCGCGCCAGCAAAGCTTGGTCATCATCAATCTTGCTTGCCACTGCTTGCAGATCCGCGTAAACCGGCCTGGCCCTGACCGTTTTGACGCGGTCAACATGCGCTGCGCTGGCGCTCGAAGCGGTGAACACGGCCAGCAAAGCGAGAACCGATGTGGCCAGGACGGCTAGATGACGCCGCTCCTGGCGCTGCACCAGAAGCTGCACCGCCAGGGCAAGCCCAACCGCGGCGACCAACGCGACCGCTGGCACCAGCACATACGTGTAACGCGCTATAGGAACTGGTTGCACAACGACGTGGGGAAGGATCACTGTCACCATAGCTGCTGCGATTGCCACCGATACGCGGGCGCTATGCACTCTGGCGATGACCAGCAATCCCGTCGCTGCCAGCAGCCAGAGCCAGATAGGCACAGCACCGAGCAGCATATCGGGGAGAGGCCCGGTCGCGTATCCAGGCAGATCGTAGTCCGGCCTGGAGAAGAAACTACGGAAGTGGTCAAAGTATTTCACGAGTATGAAATTGTACGGATAGTAGAAGGCATTGCGCACGCCGGCGACGGCAATGTGCCAGATCGCGAAGGGCAACAGCAACACACCGGCCACCGATAGACTCAACAGAGCCGGCTTGCGACGGCCCTTCCAAGCGAGCGCCAGGAGCAGAGCCGCAGGAAGGAACAGAAGGCCGATGGTGAAGCTGTACACAGAGACCGCTAAGGCAGTCCCGCCCGCTATGGCAAACGCTGTGGAGCGATTTCGACTACGACAAGCGGACGCGATCAAGAACAGACCCAAGTACCCGAAGAACACGAACGGCTGATAAGCTGGAAGGTTAGACGATCGCTCCCAGTACTCGGGGGATGACAGCAGGAACAGCCCCGCGATGGCCCCCGCCCATGGCATGCCGGTGATGCGCCAGGCGGCCACGACCACCAAGATGAGGACCAAAGCCCCGAACAGCGCCGGGACGACGGTGGCAAACTCGGGATGGCCAATAACGAAAAACGGGGCGTAGAGCGCCACCTGAATGGGCGGAGCCAGCATCTCGATCCACTGGTGCTCCCCGCTGACGGCGGCTTTAGCGGTGGAAAGGGCGGTTCCCTCATCGGCAGTAATGGCCGGCCACGTGGCGCCCAAGATTAGGCCCATGACCGCCATGATGGCCACGCCGGCGGCGAGCGCCACTCCCAACGAAGTGAAGATGGCCGCCACAAGGCGACCATACCTCCACCTCGTCCGCTCGGCGAAAGAGCGCACGGCCACAGGAGCCAGGCACATGACGGCGCCTCCCGCGAGGCCAGCATCTAGAGTGCTGTCCCCCGCCGAAGAGTCGCCAGCGTCGCTCGGCTGGCCAACCAGCCTTCCGGCCCAGTCCTTCGGACGTCGCACAGTCCGGTTGCTCCTCATGCGCTCAGGTTTTCCCATTCCGAAAGGACGCCATTGATCTGCCGATGTTACATGCGGTCGCGAGAAACCTTAGAGCAAACGCCATCCCTTGGCCCCTTACAATCCCAAACCATCACTGAAGCGGGTCAAGACCGGCCCGCACAGGCTCACTCTCAGCCGCGACCTGCATCGTCCCGATCGCGCAGACCTCGGCTTCAGGCAGCACATACACCCTGTCATGCACCTTCACCAGCTCCGGGTTCTCCACCCGTCTCGTGGTATAGACGATGCTCACGCCATGCTCCCGGAGCCAGTCGGCGTCCGGCACGCCGTCACGCAGCACCTCCTTGGCCTCGTCTACCTCGGCCGGCCGCACAGGAGCAGCCGTTGTCGGAATCGCTGCATAGGCGTGCCGACCGGTGATGGCCGCAAAGGCTCTGCCAAACTGGGGCTCTGTCAGCGCGCGCTCGTACCCTGCGCAGAGATGGTCACGCATCCACACGAAGTCCTCGTACTGCGTGTCGCCTATGCGGTGGTAATACTGCTCTTCGTACCGGCTCTCAAGGCTCAGCCCGAGCGACGGCAGCATGATGCCGACAAGCACCAACCCTGCCGCGGCGAATGATGCTCCGCCCGCCCATCTGGGGCTGAGCAATTTGGCAAGCCATCTCCGCACGCCCGCCGTCGCCAGCCCCGCGATCAGTAGCAGCAGCAGCGAGAGGTAGAGGATGCTCCGCGAGTAGAGAGCGGCGTTTCCCACCCCGAACTGATAGTGCAGAAACGCGTACGCGGCCACGATAACCGTTGTCACCAGCAGCGCGCGGTCGGTGCGTATCCCGCTCCTGGCCAGCAGCACCAGCCCGAGGACGAAAAGTGGGTAGGGAATATAGCCAAGCCGCGGGATTATGCCTCCCGGCGCCACGAGCAGGTCTTGAGGAAGCGACTCGGCCGCTGCCTCTCCCACCAGCCAGTTGTTATACGCCAGGAGCGGAAGTGAGGAAAGCGCGACCACCGCCAGCACCGTAGCCAGATGAGCTAGCGCCCGCCGCCTCATAGGACGCCGCGTCAGGGCGCGACGCAGCGTCTGGAAGACCCCGTAGACCGCGATAATGAGACTGGCGAACACAGCCGTGGGGACATGGGCGATGAACAGGAAGGAAAGAAGCAGCAGCAGAACCAGGGGCAGCCCCTTGGAAACCCAGTAGTTGCTCACCAGGAACAGAACTAGCGGGACAAAGAACAGCCCAAGCGCCACCGGAACCGCGAAGGCCGGGCCGAGGAAGCGCACTGTCGTGGGAACGAGGGAGGCAAACAGCGCGGCCTCAAGCCCGAAGCCGCGTCGATTCCCGAATATGTACGCGCTGAGAGCGGCCAGCGCGAACACCGCCGACGGAAGATACCGAAAGATGTCCAGCCAGGGAAGACCCGTCAGAAGCTGGAACTCCGCAAGAAAGAGATGATAACCCACCTCAAAGTGAGGCGAGGACCTGGTCTCCTCTGTGACCGGGTCGGCCCTGTCCTCCCCCGTCACCGGGTCAAAGAAGGGGATCCTCCCTTCCGTGACGATGGTGCGGGCCTCGACAAAGTGCGTCCACTCGTCTGTATGCAAGGGATATGAATAGTCAAGACGCGGGATCAGGCTTGTGTAGAAAGCGAACCCCATGATCAGCCCCAGCGCCAGGAGCCCTGCGGCACTGCCCGCGCTCACGGCCCAAGACGGCTTGCGGAGATGCGGCGCCCGTACCCGAAACGATGTCCGCCAGAGCGCGGCCAGCGTCCCTATCACCGCCAGAGCGAGGATAAGGACGAGCGTGGTCCTGACATCAACGGCAATGCCCAAGAGGAGGTTCAGCAGGAACAGCCCGAGCGGCACCAGCGCGATGCTGAGGACTGCGCTGAGGCCTACCCTCTCCAGCATGGAAAGTCTGCCCCGAGCCAGCAGCGCGTAAGTCCAGGGCAAGCCGGGGACAAGAAAAACCAACGAGACGCCCGCAGCGACCCGAAGAGGGACAAAGATAGCTTCCAAGGCTTCGCCTCCGCCTATAGGACGCAATTGCTATACTGATGTTACATGTGATTCCCCGAGCTTCTGTGAAGAAACGGCCCACCTTCGAGAGCTACCGCTCCTACAGCAACAGGGTCTCGACGAGGAGCCTGTAGAGGCCAAGAAGCGGCGGCCGCCGTCGGCCGGCACCGCGCCGGCGTGGCTGGCCCGCCACACCGCCTTGCGGTTCACCCCAGCCCACTACCGCCGACCGCGCTACCCCCGCCTATCAACAAAAGTGGGACATTACGTCAATAACTCCCACCGCCACATGTAACATTTGTAGATCAATGGCGTCCATTGATAGTGAAAAGCATAAAGGCACTGTGAAGGGAGGTGGTCGCCCCAAGAGCGGACGACTCGTGCACTATACGCTCCGGCCAACAAGGAAGGTACCAAACGGGTAAGTCTTGAGGAACGTCTACCTCAACCTAAGGCACCCAAAGGAGGTACGCTGAATGCGTGGTAGACTGACAAGGCTGTTCCGCAGCCTGCACAAGAAAGAGGAAGGCATCACCGGCCTCGAGACGGCGATCATCCTAATCGCCTTCGTCATCGTCGCCTCTGTGTTCGCCTTCGTGGTCCTGAGCACAGGTCTGTTCAGCGCCGAGCGCGGCAAGGAGACCGTCTTCGCCGGCCTGGAGAAGGCCCGCGGTAACCTCGAGGTACGCGGCGCCCTCACCGTCACCGACGTCGACGACAACGGGACCATCGACAGCGCGGACGACATCCAGTTCAACGTGGGCCTCGCCGCCGGCGGCTTCCCCATCAGCCTAGACCCGGCAGCCTACACCAACAGTGTCGTCATCAACTGGATCGACGCTCAGGACCGCGTGGCCGACGTCACCTACACCGTCACCTGGATCCTGGACGACGGCGAGACCCTCCTGGAGGTCGGCGAGCTGGCGGAGATCACCGTGAATCCCCCCGCCGGCAGCACCCTCGCTGCCAACGAGATCTTCACCCTGGAAGTCATCCCGCCCTCCGG
Source organism: uncultured Dehalococcoidia bacterium (assembly GCA_964512285.1). Lineage (GTDB taxonomy): Bacteria > Chloroflexota > Dehalococcoidia > SM23-28-2 > SM23-28-2 > SM23-28-2. Next base: position 11,334 of record CAZEJO010000045.1, read on the forward strand.
CGGCACCAACCTTATCAACCGCACCATGCCCCCGGAGATCGACACCGTGATGGACCTGCACTAGGCCTTCTCAGTGAGCGCCCCGGGGTCTGACACTCCCCGCGGCGCCACTAGAGGGAAGGGGTTGGACCAAGTGGAAGTCAACGCAAAGGTCAAGGAGCTTGAGGACGAAGTCAAAGTCCTGAAGGCGGAGATCCGTAACGTCCTCCTGGACATCCGAGAGGCCATCCTGGAGAACACCAACCCTCTGACCGAGCAGGAGCCCGCCTACCTACGCATGGACCTGAACACCACCGCGCGGGCGATGGCCGCCGAGGAGGCCACCCGCGCGGCGCGCGACGCGATGGAACAGGCGAGGGGCGAAGAGCCCAAGGAGGACAAGCCCAAAGAGCCCGAGCCCGCCTCTGCCGACCTGCCTCCCGAGGAGGAAGAGCTCGAAGAGCCCGAGCCCGCCTCCGCCGACCTGCCTCCTGAGGAGGAAGAGGCAGAGGAGGAGGCGACAGCCGAAGAGCCCACGGAGGACGAGC
>CAZEJO010000046.1:0-1841 GCA_964512285.1 uncultured Dehalococcoidia bacterium
CTCGTCGGGCTCATAACCCGAAGGTCGGGGGTTCGAATCCCTCTCCCGCTACCAAGGCAATAAACGTTGCGGGTCGAGATCAAACAGTCGCGGCCCGCAACGGTTGCATACCGACCTGCTGAAGTACGGTTCCTGGTGGCTAGAGCGAGGTGGAAACACCCGTTCCCATCCCGAACACGGAAGTGAAACGCCTCAGCGCTGACGATACTTGGGGGGCAACCCCCTGTGGAAAATAGGCCGCTGCCAGGGACCTTCCCAGAGCCCCCCGCAAAGGGGGCTCTTTCCTTTTCCCCAAATTTTCCCCTATACTTAAGTCTAAGCTATGCTATAATGAGATACACGAGAAGCGGCTGCCAGGCTAGCTCTCAATTAGCACGGAGGTATTCCAAACTTGGTCACTGACCCGCATCATCCTGTCGGTAGCCCCCCCGCCGAGGCGGGCGACAAGCCCGCCGAGAACATGGAGGACCTGCTAGGGGACGAAGCCCTTGGGCATCCCCAGCTGCGGCGGGGCGACATTATCGAAGGGGTGGTCGTGGGTACCGACCGCGACGGCATCCTGGTCGACATCGGCGCGAAGTCCGAAGGCGTCATCCCTCCCCATGAGATGCAATCCCTACGCCCCGAGGGTGCCGCAGCCCTTGAGACCGGGGACAAGGTTCTCGTCTCCGTCCTTCAGCCGGAAACCCTCGAGGGCCAGATCATCGTCTCTCTCGATAGGGCCCGCGGCGAGAAGGGCTGGCGTCTCCTCCAGCAATACTACGAGGAGGGCACAACCTTCGAAGGTGAAGTGACCGGCTTCAACAAGGGCGGCCTCCTGGTGGACGTGGAAGGCGTTCATGCTTTCGTACCTCTCTCCCAGTTGGCGGGCGCCCGCTTTGCTCGCCCCTCCGACGAGGCGGGCGAGAAGGGTTTGGCCTCTTGGGTGGGCAAGACCCTTCGCATCAAGGTCATCGAGATCAACCGCCGTCGCAACCGAGTCATTCTCTCGGAGCGAGCGGCCATGCAGGAGTGGCGGGCCGAGCAAAAGGAGCGCCTCCTGACCGAGCTGCGAGAGGGCGAGATCCAGCGCGGCAAGATCACCAGCATCCGCGAGTTCGGCATCTTCGTCGATCTGGGTGGCGCTGATGGTCTCGTTCATCTCTCAGAGCTCTCCTGGGACAGAGGCAAATCGCCCGATGAGATGTTCCAGGTGGGTGAGGAAGTAGATGTCTACATCTTGAAGGTGGACCAGGAGAACAAGAAGATCGCCCTTAGCCTGCGGCGGGCCCAGCCCGAGCAGTGGGAAGGACTTATCGACAAGTATGAGGTGGGGCAGATCGTCACCGGCCAGGTGACCAAGCTCGCGCCCTTTGGCGCCTTCGCCCGAATCGAAGGCCCCTTGGAGGGCCTGATCCACATATCGGAACTGGTGGATCGGCGTGTGGCTCATCCCCAAGAGGTGGTCAAGGAAGGCGAAACCCTGCCCCTGAAGATCGTCCGCATCGAGCGTCACCGCCATCGCCTGGGCCTGAGCCTCAAGCAGGCGCGGTCCCAGGCGGAGGAAATGGGATACACCTTCGATGAGGACGGTAGCCTCCTCGCCCTGCCTGGACAGGAGCCGGCGCAGCGTCCCCAGGAGGAAATGGCTGCTGCGCTGGATGAGGAGTCGGCGGCTGCTCTGGGAGCTCAGTTGACCCCCGAGATGCGAGAGCAGCTCGTGGCAGGGATCGCTGAGGAGCCGCTGGCTGAGGAGAGCGAGGAAGCCCCCGAGGAGCCGGTGGCTGAGGAGAGCGAGGAAGCCCCCGAGGAGCCGGTGGCTGAGGAGAGCGAGGAAGCCCCCGAGGAGCCGGTGGCTGAGG
>CAZEJO010000046.1:1941-11680 GCA_964512285.1 uncultured Dehalococcoidia bacterium
CTGAGGAGAGCGAGGAAGCCCCCGAGGAGCCGGTGGCTGAGGAGAGCGAGGAAGCTCCCGAGGAGCCGGTGGCCGAGGAGAGCGAGGAAGCCCCCGAAGAGCCGGTGGCTGAGGAGAGCGAGGAAGCCCCCGAGGAGCCGGCGGCTGAGGAGAGCGAGGAAGCCCCCGAGGAGCCGGTGGCTGAGGAGAGCGAAGAGGCTCCTGAGGAGCCGGTGGCTGAGGAGAGCGAGGAAGCCCCCGAGGAGCCGGTGGCTGAGGAGAGCGAGGAAGCCCCCGAGGAGCCGGTGGCCGAGGAGAGCGAGGAAGCCCCCGAGGAGCCAGAGGCTGAAGAGACCAAGGAAGCCCCTGAGGAGGCAGAGGATGCTCCTTCAGGGGAGGCAGTGCCTGAAGAAGCGTCAGAGGAGAAAGAGTAAGGGAAGCCAGCCTGTCGTGGCAGACAGGGAGGCCGAGACATGGCAGACAGATTCGACAAGTTCACCGAGCGGGCGCGCCGCGTCCTGACCCTGGCCCAAGAGGAGGCTCTGCGCTTCAACCATAACTACATCGGCACAGAGCACCTACTCCTGGGCTTGGTCAGAGAGGGCGAGGGCGTAGCCGCTAAGGTGTTGGCCAACCTAGGCGTCGAGCTGAACAAAGTACGCTCTGCCGTGGAATTCATCATCGGCCGCGGCGACCGTCCTGTCACCGGCGAGATCGGCCTTACCCCACGGGCCAAGAAGGTTATCGAATTGGCGGTGGACGAGGCCCGCCGCCTCGGTCACCACTACATCGGCACCGAGCACCTGCTGCTGGGCCTCGTGCGCGAAGGCGAAGGCATCGCCGCTGGCGTGCTGGAGAGCCTCGGGGTCAGCCTGGAGAAAGTGCGGGCCGAAGTCGTTCGTATCCTTTCTCAGAGCATGCCCCAGACGGCGCCCGGCGGGCGCAGCGTCAGTCGTACCCCCACCGTCGACCAGTTGGGTATGGACCTCACTGCCGCTGCTCGTGCTGGCAAGCTCGACCCCGTCATCGGCCGCGAGCGGGAGATAGAGCGGGTCATTCAAATCCTGTCCCGCCGCACCAAGAACAACCCGGTGCTCATCGGCGAGGCCGGTGTCGGCAAGACGGCCATTGTCGAGGCTTTGGCTCAGCGCATCGCCAAGTCCGAGGTGCCCGACATGCTCCAGGAGCGTCGCCTGGTCACGCTCGACATAGGCTCTCTGGTGGCTGGCACCAAGTATCGGGGTGAGTTCGAGGAGCGCCTGAAGAAGGTCATCGAAGAGTTGAAGAGCGCCGGCAACTGCATCCTGTTCATCGATGAGATGCACATGCTGGTGGGCGCTGGCGCAGCCGAAGGCGCGGTCGATGCCGCCAATATTCTCAAGCCGTCCCTTTCCCGTGGCGAGCTGCAGTGCATCGGCGCTACTACCCTGGACGATTACCGCAAGCACATCGAGAAAGACGCTGCCCTGGAGCGGCGCTTCCAGCCCATTCTGGTGGAAGAGCCCTCCGTGGAAGAGACCATTAACATCCTGCGAGGCATCAAGGAGCGCTACGAGGAACACCACGGCCTCGTCATCAGTGACGAGGGCGTGAAGGCGGCAGGCGAGCTGGCAGCTCGCTACGTCCCTGATCGCTTCCTGCCTGACAAGGCCATCGACCTGGTGGACGAGGCAGCCTCCCGCGTGCGCATCAAGCGCTCCTACGCTCCGCCCTCCCTTCAGGAGGCACTACGTGGGCTGGAGAGCCTCCGCAAGGAGAAAGAGACCGCTATCAGTTCCCAGCAATATGATTTCGCTGCCGAACTCCGCGAGCGTGAGGTAGAGCTCCAGGAGAAGATCGAGGGCATGGCTCGCGGCTGGCAGACTGAGCGAGATGAGACCAAGCCTGTGGTTACTGATGAAGACATCTGCGAAGTCGTGAGCATGTGGACGGGCATCCCCGTGACCCGCATTGCCAGCGAGGAGTCGCAACGATTGCTGGAGATGGAGGATGTCCTTCATGAACGGGTGGTTGGTCAGGACGAGGCCATCCACATCGTGTCCAAGGCCGTACGACGGGCGCGCGCTGGCCTTAAGGACCCTAAGCGGCCCATCGGCGTGTTCATGTTCCTCGGCCCTACAGGCGTCGGCAAGACCCACCTCGGCCGAGTGCTCGCCGAGTTCATGTTCGGCAGCGAGGACTTGATGATTAAGCTGGACATGTCCGAGTTCATGGAGCGCCACAACATCTCGCGCCTCATCGGCGCGCCGCCGGGCTATGTTGGCTACGACGACGCTGGCCAGCTCACCGACACGGTACGCCGAAAGTCCTACTGCCTCATCCTTTTGGACGAGATCGAGAAGGCACATCCCGAGGTCTTCAATATGCTCCTCCAGATCTTCGACGATGGTCACCTGACCGATGCCAAGGGGAGACGGGTGGACTTCCGCAACACCATCATCATCATGACCAGCAACGTCGGCTCTGACCTCATCCGCAAGGAGTCAGCACTGGGCTTCTCCACCAAGACGGATGAGGCCAAGACCTTGGAAGAGCAGCATCGGAAGATGAAGGACAAGGTCCTCATGGCCATGAAGAACGTCTTCCGACCGGAGTTCGTGAACCGCGTCGACGCCACCGTGGTCTTCCACGCCCTCTCTCGCGGGGACATCCGCAAGATCGTGGAGCTCGAGATACGAGAGGTCGAGAACCAGCTCACTCTCAAGGGCATCACCCTGGACATGACTGACGCTGCCAAGGATTTCATCGGCGACAAGGGCTTTGACCCGGTCTTCGGCGCTCGCCCCCTGCGGCGCGTCATCCAGAACGAGGTGGAGGACCGCCTGTCGGAGGCTCTGCTCGAAGGACGCTTCCAGTCCGGCGACACCGTCCGCATCGACGTCCAGAACGAGGAGATCATCCTCATCAACATGTCGGAGCCAGCCCTGACCTAAGGGCTATTCGCCAAGAACGAACGACAGGGGGAAGTTGGGAACAGCTTCCCTCTTTGCTATAATGGCCCAAACCCGATGACAAGGGCGATGTGAGTACCCTCAGCCTCGGCGCGGCCACAGCGCGGCCCCGAATGGGTCTTGTGCCCTTCGTGGCTATTCCTGCCATCTTCCCCCTTGGTGGCCGATTTCTTTGGCGATCAGGACTTCGTTTCACCTACGAGGGTCCGTCAGATGACTAACGTCCGAAAGTCCCGAACGGTCTTCATCTGTCAGGAGTGTGGGCACGAGAGCCCCAAATGGCTGGGCCGTTGCCCCGAATGCCAGACCTGGAACAGCTTCATGGAGGGGGTTGAGCGCCAGGGCGCAGGCGTGGCGCCGGTAGCGGCTCCTGTCGAGATATGCGAGCTGGCGGACGAGGAGCTGGCCCGCCTGGTCATCGACCTGCCGGAGTTCAATCGTGTCCTCGGAGGCGGCATCGTCCCCGGCTCGCTGATCCTGGTGGGCGGTGACCCCGGCATCGGCAAGTCGACGCTCATGCTGCAGGCAGCCGTCTTGGCGGCGAGAGACCAGCGGCGGGTGCTTTACATCTCCGCCGAGGAGTCGGCCCAGCAGCTTAAGATGCGCGCCCGGCGGCTCACCGCAGCCGGCGAGGGCGTCTTCCTCCTCAGCGAGACCAACCTGGATGGCGCCCTCCAAGAGGCCGACTCCCTCCATCTCTCCCTCATGGTGGTCGATTCCATCCAGACCGTCTACACAGCGGCGGCGCCTTCCCCGCCCGGCAGCATCGGCCAGCTACGTGAGTGCACGATGCGCCTCATGAACTGGGCCAAGAGCGGGGGCGTGCCCACCTGCATCGTCGGCCACGTCACCAAAGAGGGTGACATCGCTGGGCCGCGCCTCTTGGAGCACATCGTCGACGTGGTGCTCTACCTGGAGGGCGAGCGCTTCAGCAGCTATCGCCTGCTGCGTGGCGTGAAGAACCGCTTCGGCTCCACCAACGAGGTCGGCGTCTTCGAGATGACCGGCGAGGGCCTGATAGGCGTTGAGAACCCCTCCGAGGTCTTCTTGGCCGAGCGTGCCGAGGAGGCCGTGGGCTCGGTGGTGGTGCCCAACCTGAAGGGCAGCCGCCCTCTCCTGGTGGAGGTGCAGGCTCTCACCAGCCCCACTATGCTTGCCACCCCCCGTCGTACCGCTAACGGCCTCGACTTCAATCGTCTGGTGTTGGTCTGCGCCGTCCTCACCAAGCGGGCGGGCCTGGCCCTGGGTGGCCAGGATATCATCGCCAACGTGGTGGGAGGCCTGCGGGTGCACGAGCCGGCGGCCGATCTGGGCCTCGCCCTGGCCATCGCCTCTAGCTATCGCGACGCTGCCCTGCCCCGCGACCTGGTGGCCATCGGCGAGGTGGGTCTTTCGGGGGAACTGCGCTCCGTCAGCCAGATGGAGCGCCGCCTGGCCGAGGCCGAGCGCCTGGGCTTCGCCCGCTGTCTGCTGCCTCAGGCGGCCGTGCGCCGAGGCGCGTCGGCCAGCGGCATGCAGCTTCTTCCCGCCGCCAGCCTGCGCGAGGCCATCCGCTTGGCCTTCGCCTAGAGCCTCCGGAAGCCTGTCCGCTGCCTCACCTGTTCCCTTGCCTACTCTTGTGCCCGCGAGTAGGATGGGGACGGCGCAAGTTGAACGCGAACAGCGACTATGGAGGCAACACAATGAAGCCAGCGAGCGCGGCGATGGCCCTTCTCTTTGCCATCTGCCTGGCGATGCTAAGCGCCTGCGGTGGCGATGGGGAGGGCGACCTAACTCCAACACCTACGTCCATGCCCATCACCCTTTATGAGAGCACGGAGCACGGCTTTTCCATCGAATATCCTGACGGGTGGATCGAGAGCACACAGGGGGCAGGGACGTATTTCTCTGTCGAGTTCAGAGAGCCTGAAGGACGTCTCGCCGTGGACGTGTCCGTGCAATACAAGACCGAAGAGGTCACCCTGGCCGATGCTGTATCAGAGGGCAAGGCATATATGGAAGGCATGCCCCAGTTCGAGCTGATCTCGGAGGGCGACGTTACCATAGGCGAAGACACCCCCGGCTATGAAATGGTGGGCGAAGGAGACATCGGGGCCGGGAAAGTCGAGAAATTTAGGTACGTCATGTTGGTGCGGGATAAGCAGAGCTTCTGGGTTGGAGTGAGGGGAGAGCCTGCCGTTCTTGACCAGCAGGAAGAGCTAGTAGGTGCCGTAATCGATAGCTTCAGGTTGCTGCCAACCTATACCTATGTTCCCCCAACTCCCGGGTCGGGGGGCACCTACACGAGCGCTGAGCATGGCTTCTCCATAAGCTACCCCGCTGGATGGATGGAGACTTCCACAAGTCGTCCCGAGGAAGTCGTCGCTCTCGCATCTGCGGAGGGACTCCCCAGTGTCAGTGTTGCTGTGCAGTCAGTGGGGGAGGGAACCACCCTTGCTGACTATGGACCACAGCTAAGCCAGGGGCTGGGTCAATACTGGGGTGACTACGAGTCGGCTTCCGAAGGTGAGATAACGCTGGACGATGGAACCCTAGCCTACGAGGTCGTGTTCAGCGGCACGATGGAGGGCTACGCTCTCAAAAGCAAGTATGTGGTTGTGATTCAGGGAACTCAGTCTTTCTGGGTCATGGGCGTCAGCATGCCTGCCACTTTTGAGCAAGATGAGGCAGCCCTGGACGAGGTGATTCACAGCTTCCATCTGGAGTAGTCTGCCTCTGAGGAATCAGCCTTCGCGCAGCAAGAAGCGGAAGAAGCATCTCATAGAGGAAACCATTCTGCCCGGTATTGTAGCAGCGGCATGCAGCTTCTTCCCGCCGCCAGCCTGCGCGAGGCCATCCGCTTGGCCTTCGCCTGAAGCACTTAGGCCGCTCGTGCCGGCGCTCTCTTGCTTCTGTGGACTCTTCGGCGTGAGCGTGGTGTGCGCTGCCCATGCCGCGCTGCCTCGCTATCTGACGGCTCCACTAAGAGGGCGGCCAACGCTTCGGCTTCAGAGTTTGTGCACCTTTCGGGCTGACACAACTGTCCGTCTGCAATCTGCTGAAAGAGCCGCAGGTAGTCGAGGAGAAGCCGTGGCATCAGGAACCTTTGTCGTACGCTCTCTCTGGCAGCGACGCCCATCACCTTCGCCCGCTCCGGGTGATCGAGCAGGTCAACGATTCTCTTCGCGCACTCGACGGCGTTGCTCACAAGGTAGCCGTTGACCCCGTCTTCGATCTGCACCCGAATGCCCCCACAGTCGCCGCCGATGACCGGCTTTCCCTTCCACATTGCTTCCGTCACCGTCAGCCCGAAACCCTCCCGTATGGATTTCTGGACGACGACATCGGAAGCCGTTTGGAAAGCGTTGACGTTGGTGTCGTCACCCCCGACCTCGGGCTGGGGGTAGATGTGGATGTCGGGCTCGTCGCCCGCGTAAGAGGACACCGATCGCCATACTTCCGCGCCTTCGGGGTCATCCACGGCGGTGAGGGCGCCAACAAGGGCTAGTTGCAGCCCCGTCACTCGTCTCTTCGCCAGCCGGTAGGCATCCACAACGCCCCACGGGTCCTTCCAGGGGTCGAAGCGCGACACTTGGGTCACCAGCGGCCGCTGGCAGTCGATCCCCAGGCAGGCGAGCCTAGCGCGGGCCTCCTCCAGAGGGAGGTGGCGATTCTTGGCCGTGAAAGGGTCGATGGCCGGAGGGAAGGCCACCGTGCGCTCCAGCGGCAGCCCGGCGGCGTACTCCGGCATGCTCACCAGACAGCGGGCGTAGTACTGGGTGAGGGGTAGCAGTCGAGCCTGGACATCCTCAGATGGCGCGGTGAGGTCGATGTGACAATGCCACACCGAGCGGGTGCCATTGCGCAGGAAGGCCGGGACTGCCATCACCTGGGGGTCGTGGGCCACCAAGATGTCCGCGGAACCGAAAGCTGTCTCTATAGCACTCGCCGCCCGTTCGTTGTGGAGCCAGTAACACTCGATGTCATCCCGGCAAAGCGAAGTCACCTTGCCTTGCAGGCCGTTATGGAGCCTCTTCGTGACCGTGAAGAATCCCTCGTCCGCCTCCAGCGCCCACCAGCTGGCGTCAATGCCCAAGCCTCGCATCATTGGAACCAGCGAGCGAAGGATCTCCGCGACGCCGCCGCCCCTTGGCGTCGCATTAGCGTGGACGACCCGCAGGCCTTTCAAAGATTGGGCCGCTGAGAGGATCTCCTGGCGTGCGTCCGCTTCAATGAGGCTTTCGTACCCGTCAAAGGGTGCCGAATCCACGTCAATGGTTCCCATCGTCTACCTCTTCCACCCAATGAAATTGGACTTCGGACGTTGCGCGATCCTGCGGGCACTCCACCCCTGTGTTCCGCGTCTCCTGGCGGGCGAGTGCCGCCATAGCGGTTGGAGCTGGACTCGCGCGAGCGAAGGCTGCATCGGCCTGCTATCGCAACGGTAGCCCGTTAGAACCCTGGTCGCCCAAGGGCTTCGGCAAGCCGTTCCATTGGAGTCGCCATTTCGCTCTCCTGCTACGCTCCAGCGATGGAGCGTTTGCTGCTCTCTTCCGCTTCGATTCTCAGAGGCACGGGACATACAGTCTACGTCGGGGACTACCCAACTTTCGCTTATGGGTCGTCAGCCACCTTGGGAATCTGTACAAGCCCACGAGGCTTCATCCCTGCGTCCCGCTCCTGGCGAGCGAGTCGCCGCTTGAGGCGGAGCCGGACAAAAGAAAAAGACCCCACAACCACGCATGAGGCCTTTCCAGCGCCTATGGGCTTAGCTAGACGGTTAGGGCTGAAAGGCTTGCCCTGCTCGTCTCTACGAGCTTCACCGAATGCTGGTTCGCCCGCTCCCCCCCCGAGAGGAATTCGGCGACTAGATCTCTATGCCATTCTCATCATACAAACGTATGGGATTGCAGCAGGGTTAGCGGAGTGTGCCGGAATTCTATCGCAAATCATTGGCCCCCCTTCGACGAGGCCCTACTACATCGAGCCTCTCTTCCTTCGGAGCTCGAGCCAGAAGGGCCCACCGAGCCCAAACCGGAGGAGCCAGCTCCCGCGCCCGAGGCCGCGGTCGTCCCCGCCGCGGCTCACTCCTTGGTGTGGGCTATCCGCTGGCCCGTCAGCCACTGGCGTAGACGGAGGTAGAGCCGCGGGAAGCGCTGGCGCACGAAAGCCTTCGCCCCCGCCTGGAAGTCCATCCACCCTTCGCCAATTCGAGTCAGCGGACCGTACGGCAGAAACGGGAAGAGGAAAACCCGGTCCAGCATCATCTCCAGCGGCCGCCTCAGCAGTCGCGGAAGGCGACGGGCCAGCTTGTACGCATCCACGAAGAGCTTGAAATAGGCCCGCACGAACAGCACTTGCTTGGGACGGAACCCCGGGTTGTCGACGATGACCTCCGTCTCGTAGTCGGGTTCTTCGGCCACAAGGCCCGCCTCCACAGCGACGCGATGCAATTCGATCCGCGGATAGGGCGTGAAGATCGGGTTAAACACTCGGTTTGGGGCCACGACGGCGTTTAGCTTGATCGTCTCCAGGGCCATCGACATCGTCTCAAACGGCAGGCCGATCATGCTGTAGGCGCCGGTGGCGATGTCATATTTCTTGCAGAGGCGGAATGCCTCGATTATTTGCTCATCGGTCATGCTGCCCCGCTTCAGGATCCTGCGCCGCATCTCCTGGTTGCCGGACTCCAGCCCGAAGTGGAGCTCGTAGCAGCCAGCATCGCGGAGCAGGGAGGTGGCGTGCTCGGTGAGCAGGCCCGGCCGGTGCTGCGCGAGGAAAGGCAGACCTATCTCCCGCTTGTACATCGGCAGGAACTCCTCCAGCCATTTCTCGTCAGGGTGGAGGATGTCGTCCATGAAGTTGACGTAACGCATCTGGGGATAGGCACTCCGCAGCGCTTTGAGGTAGCCGATGGCGCTGGCGGGGCTGCGCGTTCTGGCAAAGAACTTGCGGTTGGGGTAGAGAGCCCGGATCTGGCGATTGCAGCAATAGGCGCAGTTATAAGGGCAGCCGCGGCTGATCCTGGCCAGGGCGGTGTACGTCTGGGACGACACCAGGCGACGGAAATCGAACAGCTCGAAATGCGGGTACGGAAGCTCATCGAGGTCCTCGATGAACGGCCCGGTGGGATTGGCGACGACGCCGTTGTCGGTCTTGAGGTGCAGGCTCTGGATCGTGGTGATGTCCTCGCCGCGCTGCAGTCGGTCGCACAGCTCTACCATCGGACGCTCGCCTTCGCCGAGGCAGACGATGTCGAACCCGCCCGCCAGCGTCTGCTCCGGCATCATCATGGCGTGCACGCCGCCGGCGACGATCGAGGGGACACCTGCCTCCTTCGCCCAGCGAGCGTAGCGGGTGGTCATGGGGAAAATAGCGCTGCCAACGCTGAAGCCGGCGATGTCCGGCGCGTGACGCCGCACGGCTCTGACGAACGCGTCGCGCCCCACCGGATTCACCAGGTGATACAGAGCCGCCTCGTGGCCCGCCTGGCGCAGGCACGCAGCGATCGAGGCGATGCCTTCCTGGAACCAGCCGCCTGGGCTGCAGACAAGTTGGCCCTTGCGGTTCTTCTGCGCTGCGAGGTCGATGTAGATGAAAAGAACCTTCATCTCAGAACTCGATCTGTTTGTGGCGTAAGAGGATGCTCTCTAGCAGGCCCAGAGCCACGAATAACATCAGGATGGAGCTTCCTCCCTCGCTGATGAAGGGCAGGGGGATGCCCGTCACCGGCAGCAGGCGGATGTTCACCCCCACATTGATGAACACCTGGAAGAGGATCATGATCACGATGCCGGTGGCGATGAGGCGGCCGAACGGGTCGCGGGCCA
>CAZEJO010000047.1:0-11651 GCA_964512285.1 uncultured Dehalococcoidia bacterium
GGCCACGGCGGCCAGAACGTCCAGAAGAACGCCACGGCCGTCCGCATCACCCACGTGCCCAGCGGCATCGTGGTCTCCTGCCAGAACGAGCGGTCGCAGTATCGCAACAAAGATATCGCCATGAAGGTGCTCCAGGCGCGTCTGCTGGAGCGAGAGCTGGAGCGCCAGGCCGAGGAGAAGGATCGTCTCAAGGGTGAGCACGTCTCCGCCGCCTGGGGCAACCAGATCCGCAGCTACGTCCTCCATCCTTACAAGATGGTGAAGGACCATCGCACGGGCTACGAGACCAGCGATGCCGAGGCCGTCCTGGACGGCGAACTCGATGAGTTTCTGCGGGCCTATCAGAAAGCCACACTGGGCAAGGACGAGGGATGAAGAGGCTTCTAGTTCTCTTGGGCCTAGTCGTTCTCTTCGTGGGGACGGTTGTCTCGCCTGCCGCCTCTGCCCAGGACGCGATAGAGGTCACGACCACGGATGTGGTGAACAGCTTCCCCGAGGAGGTGGTGTTCCGCCTCTCGGCCTTCAGCGAGGCCACCATCGAGGAGGTGACCCTCCACTACCAGATCCTGCCGGACGGCGTCATGGCCTACGGCCGGCCCGATCTCACTCCCGCCGAGCGCATCCAGGTGGACTTCCACCTCAAGGCGAACGACCCGCCCCGCAGCTACCTGGCGCCGGGTACCCAGATCGACTACTTCTGGGAGGTCGAGGACGGCGCTGGCAACAAGCTGACCACGGATCTGGCTACCTTCATCTATGAGGACATCCGCTTCTCCTGGCAGAGCGTCAGCGGGGGCAACCTGACCGTCTACTGGTACGCCGGCAGTTCATCCTCCGCCGAATCGTCTCTGGAGGTGGGCCGCGAGGCGCTGGACGAGATGTCGGCGCTGTTGGGCGCCACCGTTGACTATCCGGTGAAGGTCTGGATTTACGATAGCTACCAGGACATGCTGCCCGCCCTGGTGCGACGCAGCGAGGCCCACGCGGGACGGGTGGTCGTCGCTGGCGAGCGGGTATCGTCGGATACGGTTCTTCTGCAAGGCGAAGGGGCTGATGACACCCTTCGCCACGAGTTGACCCACGTCGTGACCCACGTGGCGGGCGAGGGCCCCTACGGCTCCTTGCCCACCTGGCTGGACGAGGGGACGGCCATGTACGGTCAGTCGGAGCCTGGCGAGGGCTTTACCTCGGCTCTGGACAATGCTGTGGAGCGCGATAGCCTCCTCTCCGTTCGCTCGATGACCGCTCCCACTGGTGATGCCAGCAAGGTGACCCTCTTCTACGGCCAGGCCTGGAGCCTGGTGAACTTCCTGATCGAGACCTACGGCCCGGCGAAGCTCGCCGAGCTATACGCCACCTTCAAGGACGGAAGCACCGTCGACAAGGCTCTCCTGAAGGTCTACGGCTTCGACCAGGGCGGTCTGGAGGACGACTGGCGGGCCAGTCTGGGCCTGCTCCCGCGCGAAGACCCCACGCCTGCTGCAGAGCAGGAGTCGGAGGTGCAGCCCACGCCTGCGGAGCAGACGGGCGAGGCGGAAGAGGCTGGTGAGGACGAGTTCCCCTGGGGCACGGTGGTGGGCCTGGCGATCACTGGAGCGGCCCTGGCAGGCGTGAGCCTTCTGGGGATAGGCGTTCTGGCTGCCCGCCTGCGCAGGCGCTAGGGCAGAATAATCTTGCCGCCAGCGGCCGTGTCGCCGGGCTCGGATGTCGGAGTGACCGGCCCCGTCTCCGGGGCCGCCGTCGCCTCCGTCAGAGGCGACGGCTGTATGACCCGCTCGATGGTATCTACTAGGAGGTCGTCGGGCACGCTGCCGGCGAAGCCCATCTTCTCGTCGATGATAGTAGTGGGGACGCCGCGCACCTGGTAGCGCTGGCTCAGCTCTGGGAATTCGTTTGCCTCAATGACCTCGGCCGAGATGTGAAGGCTCTCCAGGGCCACCTGGTAGGCGAGGCGGGCCATCTGAGGGCAGTGGGGGCAGGGAGGCGTCACGAACACCTGAATGCGCACGTCCTTCTTCAGCTTGCGCAGCCTCTTGCGTGTCTTATCGCTCAGGTGATTGGTGCCGCGCGAAATGTCCACGATGGTCTCGACTAGGGGCACAAACTCGTGGCCGCCAGGGGACCCGTAGTACTTCAGCCAGCGCCTATCGTCAACGTGGAGGACGATGGCCGGCATCCTCTCCACCCCGTACTGAGCGACCGCTTCCTTGTCCTGTTCGAAGATGTGCTGGCGCAGGCTGATCCCATCGGTGAGAGCAGCCAACTCCTCCAACATCTGGCGGACGGGCTTGCAGTACTGGCAGGGCTGACGGCGGAGAAAGAACAGGGGCCCTTCCTTTTGGGTGAAAAAGTCGATTTTGACGCGCTTGACCAGTTCGCGGCTGAACTTCTCTCGCAGAAACTCTTGCTCCCTAAGGGGTATCAACGGGCTCCTCCTTGCGCGTCTTGAGCCAGACGAGATAGAAGCGTTGGAGGGCGGTGAAGTTGGCCAGCACAGCCAGGATCCAGAGGGCGATCCTCACCTGGTCTATCATGGAACCGACGCCGATGACGATTACCCTCTCGGCGCGGGTGAAAAGCCCTTCCTTTATCGGCAGCCCCAGGATCTCGGCGCGAGCCCTGATGTAGCTCACCAGTATGGAGCCAGCCAGCGCTGCGAAGATCAGGAGCGACTCCTCGCGGGCATCACGGCCGGTGTAGTAGTAGAGGAGGCCGAAGAGAACGGCTGCCTCCGAGACGCGGTCCATTACGGAGTCGAAGACGGCCCCGAAGCGGGTGACCTGGCCGGTGGCTCGGGCCAGGGCGCCGTCGAGGAGGTCCAGCGCTCCCGCCGCCAGGACGACGATTCCGCCCGCCAGGAACTGGCCGCGGGCCAGCAGGACAGCCGCCCCGGCGCTTCCTAGGACGCCCAGGAGGGTGAGAGCATTGGGGGTGACGTGGGCTTTGGCCAGCAGGAAGACGATGGGGTCGGTGATGCGGCGAGGGACGGAGTGGGGCAGGAGAGAGAACATTCCTCCCCCTACGCGTCCTCGGGGGCCAGCGCGGCCCTTTTCTCTGCCGTCCGCTCGTAGAAAGAGAGGACCTGCTGGGAGACGTGGAACCAATCGAAGCTTTGCGCCTTGATCTGACCCATGCGGCCCATCTCCTGGCGGCGATCAGGGTCGCTCAGGAGCTCTAGGAGGGCGTCAGCCAGGGCAGTTGTATCGCGGCGGGGTACGAGCATCCCATCGGCCTGGTGGCCGACCACGTAGGCGAACCCCTCGATATCGGAAGCGATCACAGGCGTGCCGGCGGCCATGGCCTCCAGGAGGATGATGCCGAAGCTCTCGTTGCCGGTGTTGGGGGCGCAGAAGACATCGGCGGTCTTGTAGCAGCGGGGCAGGTCCTTCTCTGACACGTAGCCGGTGAATACCACGTCCTTCAGTCGCTCCTTCTGTACGAAGCCATCGCACGCCTGTCTCATGCCTCCATCGGGCCCGACGATGAGCAGGCGGGTATTGGGCATCCTGGCCTTGACCTGGGCGTAGGCCTGTAGCAGGTAGGGCAGCCCCTTGCGCTTTTCAAGGCGACCCAGGAAGAGAATGTTCAGCTTGCCGTCCTTGTACTCGGCGAAGGGAGGGACAGGGGAAGCGAAACGGTCGTACTTGACACCGTTGGGGATGATCTCGTAGTGGTCGGGGAAGCAGCGGCTGATCAGGCGGACGGCAGCGGGCGACACGGCGATCTTGCCCTGGATCTTGTGCCACCAGACGCTTATCGCTGGGCGGAAGTAGGCGTACCAGCGCCGACCCTCGTCCTTGGCGGCGTGGAAGGTGGCAACGGTTGTCACATTAGAGCGGCGGAGGAACTGGAAAGGCAGGAGTGGCACAAAGGGCTCGTGCAGGTGGACGACATCGAAGCCCTCGCTGGCCAGCACTCGCTCTACCTTGGGCCCTAGGGTGAGGGAGAGTGTGATGTGAGCCACCGAGCCGCCAGCGGGGAGGCCGATGGGGCGCTCGCCGATGACGATGAGGCCATTGCGGTTCAGGCCCTCTTTGCGGGAGGCTGGGGCAATGATACGGGCGTCGTGGCCCAGGCGCGCGAAGTGGTCGGCTAGATGGCAGATGTGGTTGTTCGCGCCGCCGGGGACGGCGAAATCATACGGCGACACCAGTGCTATCTTCATCGCACAAATGGAAAGATACGCTTCACGAAGCTCTTGACCGTGGGCCCCCAGCCCAGGGTGCGGGGGGTGACGTTGATGCCGCGCCACATCTGGCGCGCTACCTGCCCAGGGCCGATCTCCCGAAGGCTGGGTTGGCGGCCGGTGGCGGCTTTGCTCTGCTTGTCCAGGATGGCACGACGCAGATCCTCGGCGGTGGAGCCGGGGAAGAGGGTATAGGCGCTGCCCACTGCTACCAGGAAGTGAGCGTCGCTGCCTCCTGTCTCGGCTAGGTGATATCGCTCCTGATTCAGCCTGATGGCCTTCTTTACAGTCATGCGAGCGGCGAACGTTGCGTTACCTACCTCTATGCCATCGAAGTATACGCCATTGCCGCCGGTCTTCATAATGCGCTCGATGGTTCGCTGGCCGAGGCTGCGGGTCAGCCAGGCCAGAGGATGGGGGATGACACAGAGGCCGCCCTGGCTGTGCACGGCCTCCAGCACCTCCACCACGGGTCGAAGGGCAGGCGGGGGTTCCTCTACATACAGGGCCAGGAGGTGGCCCTCCACAGCCGTCACCTCTACCCCTGCCACCACCTCGAAGCTATACTGCCCCTTGGCCCGGAGCTCGCGCGCGGCATGGGCTCCCCCAATGTTGTCGTGATCGGTGACGGCGATGACATCGAGGTCAGTCTTTTCCTCCACATAGTCCAGGATCTCCTGGATCTCGGCCATGCCGTCGCCTATGGCGGTGTGGATGTGGAGGTCAGCCTTGCCCAGGTCGCCGCTGCGGCTCACGGCTCTTCGTCCTCCTCCGTATCCCACACCGTCTCTAGGACGGTCCATTGGCCGGGGTCGCGCTGAAGGTGAGCCTCGAACCGCTCCAGGAGGCGCCGCACATTCGTCTTGAGGTCGGCCTGGGGGTCGCCGCTATTGACTAGTTCCAGGGGCGGCTCCAGGAAGGCCTCGCAGGCATTGCCGTTCTTGCGATGTACGAAGATGGGGACGATGGCGGCGCCGGTGCGCGTGGCCAGCTCCACTACGCCCACCGGCATGCTGGTAGGTGTGCCACAGAAGGGCACACGGATACTCTGTCCCTCGATATCGCGGTCGCACATGATGCCCACCACGCCCCCCGCCTTGATCGAGCGCAGGAGGACCTTGATGCTGCCGATGCTCACCGGCAGGAAGGTGTGGCCATTGTTGGCCCGCAGGCCGTCGACGAGGCGGGAGAGGGCCGGTGGCTGCAGGGGCTCCGTGAGCACTGTGACCTTGACTCCCTTGACCAACAGGCCCTGGATGCCCAGTTCGACATTGCCGAAGTGGCCGCTCGTGACGATCACTCCCTTGCCGCTGGCGATCGCCGGCAGCATGTTCTCCTCGAATCCGTCGTAGACCAGCTTCTGGTTGAAGAACTTGTCCAGGTTCAAGTATGGCAGGTGGATTAGGTCGGCATAGGACTTGGCCCAGTTGCCAAAGACCTGGCGGGCCGCCCTACGTAGCTCCTTCTTGGGCGTGTTCGGTCCCATGACATGACGCATGTTGTCCCACACATTCCGGCGGAGGTGCCCGGCGAAGGTGTAGATCAGGAACGCTGCCACTGCGGCCAGGAGATAGAGGACGCGAATGGGGAGGCGCCCCAGGAGACGGGCACATGACAGGATCAAAAGATACTTCCACATAAGGGCGAGTAGGTGCCGTCGGTACCGTCAGGGGCTATTCATCCGGCGGCGGCTCGATTGCCCCTTCCTTCGGCTGGTCTTGGATGAACTGTTCCACCATCCGACGGGCTTCGTCATCGGTGAACTGCTTGGGAGGCGATTTCATGAAGTAGGCGGATGGCGCTTCCAGGGCACCGGCGATGCCCCTATCGAGGGCCAGCTTGCAGCAGCGGATGGCATCGATGACCACCCCCGCCGAGTTGGGGCTGTCCCAGACCTCCAGCTTTACCTCCATGTTCAAAGGCACGTTCCCGAAGGTTGTTCCCTCCATACGGATGTGGCAGAACTTGCGGTCGTGCAGCCAGGGCACGTAGTCGCTGGGTCCCACATGGATGTCGGCCTCGGGCAGCTCGTAGTCCAGTTGGGAGGCGACAGCGCTGGTCTTGGAGATCTTCTTGGACATCAGCCTTTCCCGCTCCAGCATGTTCAGGAAGTCGGTATTGCCGCCGAAGTTGAGCTGGTAGGTGCGGTCCAGGAGCACGCCGCGGTCGCGGAACAGGCGGGTGAGGATGCGGTGGACGATGGTGGCTCCCACCTGTGACTTGACATCGTCGCCAATGAGGGGAAGGCCGCGCTCCTCGAATCGCCGTCGCCAGTAGGCCTCGCGGGCGATGAATACGGGGATGCAGTTGACGAAGGAGCAGCCCGCCGTCAGCACCTGCTCCACGTACCATTTGGTGGCCTCCTCGGAGCCGACAGGAAGGTAGTTCAAGACTACGTGGGTCTCAGTATCCTTCAGGATCTTCACGATGTCGTCGGTGGAGCCGGGGGCTTTGTGGATTATCTCCGAGAGGTATTTGCCCAGGCCGTCGTGGGTCATGCCGCGATGGACGGGTACCCCCAGGCGAGGGACCTCGCAGAACTGGTAGGTGTTGTTGGGGGGAGTGAAAATGGCTTCGCTGAGGTCTTTGCGCACCTTGTTGGCATCGATATCGAAGGCGGCCACGAAGTTGATGTCGCTTATGTGGTAGCCACCCAGGTTGACGTGCATTAGCCCCGGTATGGACTGGCTGTCCTCGGCGGTGCGATAGTAGTGGACGCCCTGGACCAGGGACGAGGCACAGTTACCTACGCCGATGATGGCAACATTGATCTTATCCAAGGCCCCTGAGGCCTCCTTTCTACGACGTTGCTGGCGCTTTCTAGCCATGGTTCGCTCGCGGATGCATTGTAGCGCTTCTGCTCCAGGGCGACAAGGCCTAGCCGTTGCTAGGCAAGAGACTCTTGCTTCTGCTTGGCCCCTTTGCTATGCTTCTATGGCTAGGTGGCGCTGGCCAGCATGATATACGATTTTCACACCCATACGACTCTCAGCGATGGCGCTCTATCGCCTATGGAGCTCATTCGGCGGGCCTGTGTGGCCGGCTATCGGGCGGTGGGCCTTGCTGATCACGGCGCCTTGGGGAGCATTCCCCGCTTCGCTCAGGAGCTCTCCCAGGACTGCGCCGTGGCTCGGGAACGCTGGGGGATCATGGCTCTTCCGGGGATAGAACTGACTCATGTGCCAGCGGCGGCAGTGGCCGAGGCGGCTCGAGCCGCTAAAGAGGCCGGACTGTGGCTGGTAATCGTCCACGGGGAAACGATCTCGGAGCCCGTGGAGGAGGGGACAAACCTGGCCGCTGTGAACTGCGGCGACGTGGACATATTGGCTCACCCGGGCCTGATCACCCTGGAGGAGGCGGAGCTGGCGGCTCGCAATGGCGTTCTTCTGGAGCTATCGGCCAAGCCTAATCATGCGGCGGCTAACGGTCACGTGGCGAAAATGGCCCGCTTGGCCGGGGCCAAGCTCATCGTGAACAGCGACAACCATGACATCGATTTTCTGAGCGAAGAGCAGGCGCGAAGGATAGTGCTGGCTGCTGGGCTTGAGGAGGAGGATGTGGAGGAAGTGCTACGGACGAATCCTCAGCTTCTTCTGGAAAAGGTACTCCCGAAGGGCATTCAACCCCCTCGCTAGAGCTGAAGCTAGACTGCCTGAGCGGGGTGAGAGCCAACAGCCCCACCCCGCTCTCGTTCTAGTGAGGCTCTGTGTATCTGAGGAGGCAGAGGCGAAGGCCTAGGCCTTGCCTATGCGATACATCGCCGTGCCACAGTCGGGGCAGGTGCCCTTGGTGGCCGGCCGGCCGTTCTTCAGGGTTACCTGTTGAGGATTCTTCATCTCCTTCTTGGCCCGGCACTTAAGGCAGTAAGCAGTCGCCATGTTTGCTACCTCCCTCTTGAGGTGCCGTTCTACGCACCTCTATATCTATTCTTTGCGACAAGCATACCTATTTTCCTACAGATGTCAAGAGGAATAGGCCAGGAAGTAGGAAGTTTACGGTTCCTGCGCTTTTTCTGCTGCCGCAAAGACCTTGACGGGCCGCCAGATGAGAGCGGCAGCGTCATAGCGCAGGATGGCTACTAGCTGTCCTTGCGGCGAGTAGGCCCGGCAGAGCTGGCCGTTCTCTATCGCTTGCGCTAATTCGAGGGAGTCGGCGGCCAAGTATTGACCAAAGCGCACGGCTCTCTCCTGCGGCTCGTTCAGGGTGACGGCTGGCCAGGAGAGGAGGGCTGCATCGGCGGGATGGAGCAGGCTCTGCCAGCGGCCCTCCTGAAAGGCGGCTTCTAGCTGTGGCAGGCTGCAGGCATCGTCCAGAGTGAAAGGCCCCACTCTTAGGCGGGCCAGGGTTGCCAGGTGGGCACCGCAACCCAATTGCTGCCCCAGATCGTGGGCCAGGGCGCGGATATACGTTCCCTTGCCGCATTCCACCTCGATGGTGGCGAGCGGCGACTGGAAGGCCAGGAGTTGGAGGCGATGGATGGTCACTCGTCTGGGCTGACGTTCCACCTGCCTTTGGGCGCGGGCATAGCGATAGAGGGGCTCGCCGTTGTACTTGAGGGCGCTGAACATGGGCGGCACTTGGTCGATCTCGCCCACGAAGGCGGTCAGGGCCTCCTCCACCTGACGGCGAGCGACGTTCGAAGGGTCGGCTTGGCTTTGGGGCGTGCCCGTAGCGTCTAGGGTGTCGGTGGTGATGCCCAGGCGCACTTCGGCCCGATAGACCTTGGTGGCCTCCATCATATACTCGATGAGGCGGGTGGCCTGGCCCAGACACACCAGAAGGACGCCGGTGGCGGAGGGGTCTAGGGTGCCGGCGTGGCCCACCCGACGCACACCCGATAGGCGTCGGACCAGAGATACGACCCGAAAGGATGTCCGGTCGGCGGGCTTATCGATGTTGAAGATGCCGGAGATGTCCAAGGCCTAAGGATTGTCCGTATCTTCGCCTAGCTGCTTCAAGAGGTCAGAGACGCGTGCGCCTTGCTCCAGGGAGTCATCGCGTCGGAAGGACAACTCCGGGATGCGTCGCAGGGCAACGCGGTTGTTGAGTTCCCGCCGGAGAAAGGGCGCTGCCGCTGCCAACCCTGCCAGTGTGGAGAGCTTCTCGTCCTCGTTGCCCAGGACGCTCACGTAGACGCGAGCATGGCGCAGATCGGGGCTGAGCACCACGCTCGTGATGCTGACCAGTCGAGCCAGACGGGGGTCTTTCACCTCTCGCAGCAGTAGTTCGCTTAGTTCCTCTTGAAAGAGACCATTCAGGCGTTGTAAGCGTCGGTTCATAGCCATCACCTCCCGTCTGCCGCCGCCAGCGGGAGGCTGGTCTGCCTCTGGCAGGGGCAGGCTTTGCAGAAGGGACCGGGAGGAGCTAACTCTTGCGCTGTTGGCTGTATAGCTCGATGACGTCGTCTTCCTTGAAGTCCTGGAAGCCCTCGATGCCCACACCACACTCGTAGCCGGCCTGCACTTCCTTTACGTCCTCCTGGAAGCGACGCAGGCTGGCCACGCGGGAGGTGTGGATCGCCTCGCCCTGGCGAAGTACGCGGGCTGAGGCGCCTCTGGTGACGACGCCATCGCGCACGTGGCAACCGGCGATCTTGCCGCCGCGCACGCGGAAGACCTGGCGCACCTCGGTGTGACCTTCGACTACCTCCACGTAGACCGGCTCCAGCATGCCCTGCATGGCCTTGGTTACGTCCTCGATGAGGTTGTAGATGACATCATAGAAGCGGATGTCCACTCCCTCAGTTTCGGCCAGGCGGCTGGCGCCGCTGTCGGGGCGAGAGTTGAAGCCGATGACGATGCCTTTGGAGGCCAGAGCCAGCATCACGTCCGACTCGGTGATGATGCCCGTGGCGGCGTGGACAATGCTCACCCTCACCTGCTCTTCGCTCAGCCGCTCCAGGGCGGTGCGAACAGCATCCAGGGTTCCCTGAACATCGGCTTTGAGGACGATGTTCAGTTCCTTGACCTTGCCGGTGCTGATCTCGCCATAGAGGCTTTCCAGAGTCATGGCCCGAAGAGGGCGGACAGAGGCTGCCGCTGTCTGCCGCTGGCGCTCTGTCACGATGGAGCGGGCTAGCTGCTCGTTCTTGACTACCGTGACGGCATCGCCAGCGTGAGGGACGGCGCTCAGGCCCATGACTTTCACCGGCGTCGACGGACCCGCTGCCTTGAGTCGCTTGCCCTTATCATTGAACATGGCCTTCACCTTGCCGCAGGTTTCGTCGGCCACTATCACGTCGGAAACGTGCAGGGTGCCGGCCTGTATCAGCATAGTGGCCATTGGGCCGCGAGTGCTGTCCATCTCGGCCTCGATGACGGTGCCTACGGCCGCGCGTTGGGAGTTAGCCTTCAGCTCCTGCACCTCGGCCACAAGGAGGATGTGCTCCAGCAAGTCCTCAAGGCCCTCCTGAGTCTTAGCGGAAACAGGAACGCAGATGACATCGCCGCCCCACTCCTCGATGATGAGGCTATGCTCGGAGAGCTGCTGCTTGACCTTGTCGGGGTTGGCATCCTCTAGGTCCATCTTGTTGATAGCAACGACGATGGGCACACCCGCTGCCTTGGCGTGATCGATAGCTTCCACTGTCTGGGGCATCACGCCATCGTCGGCGGCGATCACCAGGACGGCGATGTCGGTGACCTGGGCACCGCGCGCGCGCATGGCGGTGAATGCCTCGTGTCCGGGGGTGTCGATGAAGGTGATGCGTTGATCGTGCACTTCCACCTGGTAGGCGCCGATGTGCTGGGTAATGCCACCCACCTCCTGGGCGGCGACGTTGGTCTTGCGGATAGCGTCCAGGAGCTTGGTCTTGCCGTGATCGACGTGGCCCATGATGGTGACCACCGCCGCGCGGGGCTTGAGAAGGCTGGCGTCCTCCTCCTCGATGACTGCTCGCTCCAATGCCTCCTCGGTGACAGCCTCCTCTTGGGTCTGGAAGCCCATGTTGCGGGCGACGACGGCGGCCGTCTCGTAATCGATAGCTTGGTTGATGGCGGCCATAACCCCATTCTTCATGAGGTCTTTGATGACCCCCACTGGGGAGGCGCCCACCAGTTCGGCCAACTGGCGCACGGTGAGGGTGGGAGGGATGGTCAGCAGACGGTCGTCCGCAGTCTTTCCTTCTGGCGCCGCCTGCCCTGCTGCTGCCTTGGCGTCTTTGCTGGTCTTGGCGTTGCTAGCCATGTCTTCTCGTTGTACTCCTAACCCCCTTCGCCTGAGGCGGGGAGGGAGTGGGCATATTCGAGGAGGGCCTCCTTCTCCTGGAGGGTGAGCTTGGCCTTGAGGGAGTGGTCCAGGCGGTCTTTCTTCAGGATTAGCTGCCAGCACTGCTGGGCCTTGCAGAGATAGGCTCCCCGGCCCGACTTTTTGCCAGTGGCGTCTATCTCTACCGTCCCCTGGGGCGTGCGGACGATGCGCACCAGTTCTCGCTTGGCGGTAGTGCGGCGACAGGCCACGCAGGTGC
>CAZEJO010000048.1:0-11455 GCA_964512285.1 uncultured Dehalococcoidia bacterium
CGCTTGGTCTGCATCGGCGCCCCCTTGCCGCAGTTGGGGATGGGCAGCAGGCGAAAGTCGTTGCCCACCGCGTCGATGCTCATGAAGTAATCGCGACTGTCGCTGGTCAGACCGCCGTCGCGGAACATCTCCCCCAGCTCGCCGTTGCGGATCTCGTACACCTTCATGGCGGTGATGCGGAAGTTCTCGCGCTGCTCGGCGATGGACGGGATGCGATGGCCCACCACGTAGTAGCCGTGCTCCACCTCGCGGATGATGTCCTGCGGGTCGCGGTCGCCGCCAGCGAAGCAGGTGTTCGACATGCGGATCAGCGGCACCAGCGAGGCGTCGGTGGCCTTGTACGAGCCGTTGGGCTCGGCCTCCAGCAGGGCGGCCGTCTGGCGGCTGTTCATGAAGCCGCCGA
The DNA here is from genome assembly GCA_964512285.1 of uncultured Dehalococcoidia bacterium. Taxonomy (GTDB): domain Bacteria; phylum Chloroflexota; class Dehalococcoidia; order SM23-28-2; family SM23-28-2; genus SM23-28-2. Next base: position 404 of record CAZEJO010000048.1, read on the forward strand.
AGATGCCCTTGTCCACATGGACGACCCGCTTGGCGGGCGTCCCCTCGTCGTCGTACAGGTAGCGGCCGAAGCCGGAGAGAGTGGCGTCGGTGAAGGCGGTCAGCACCTCCGAGCCCACCCGCTTGCCGAGCTGGTTCTGCGCTAGGTCCTTGAGCAGCCAGCTACGGCCGGCGTAGCCCGTCTCCATCTTCAGAGCGCGATCGGCCTCGGTGGGGTGGCCGATGATCTCGTGCACCAGCAGGGCGTTGTAGTGAGGATCGGTGACCACCACCACGTCCTTGTCGCTGGCCTTCAGCGGGCGCGCGTTGGCCAGGGCCACCGTGTCCCCGGCCAGAGCGAGGGAGAACGTCCGCAGGTCGGGCCGCTGGATGTGCTCCTCGTCCACCCCCTGGCTGATCGCCTCCCACCCGCGCTGGTGGCCGACGAAATCGTACAGCTCCTGAGCGCCCTCCTTGCCCACCGCCACCACGAAGCACACGCCCTGGCTGACGGCCCAGCTCTGGTCGATGTTTGCCCCCTCGGAGCTGCAGAAGAGCTGGCGGCTGAGAACAGTCGAGGCGCCGATTTGGTTGTACATGACCTGCTGATCGATGCCCTGCACGCCCTTGGAGACCTCCCGCACGTAGCGAACGATCTCGTCCAGCGACAGCGAGCGGGGGTCGATTTGGTATTGAGCGGGCACGCTGTCCTGGCACACCTCGATGGGCGCCAGCTCGGTGTCGTGGAGCGCCTCCGCCAGGGGGCCGAGGCGCTCGCGGGCCAGGGCCTTGCTCTGAGCGCTGGCCAGCGCCCGCTCGTAGGCGTGATCGATGCCGGCTCGCAGGACGCGCTGGAGGCGAGGCAGGTCGGCGGCCCCCAACTGCTGGCCGAAGTAGCCTGCCGCCGTCATCTTCTCCCCAGCGATGGCCCGCACGCCGAAGGAGAAGCCATAGTCCTCGCTGCTGAGCTTGTCCATGCCGTTCTCGGCTGCCGCCCCCTTGCCCTCGCCCACCTCGATGCGCAGGTCGCAGTAGCGCAGATGGAGCAGCCGCCGCGAGGAGCGACGAACCAGCTCGCAGGCCATCTCGCGGATCTGGGGGATGACGTCGGTCGTTACCTTGGCAGGCATGGGCCCCTCCTAGAGCGACGGCAGGACGAAAGCAACATTAACCCATCGTAGCGGCTGAGGCGAGCGCCTGTCCAGTGTCGCCAGCGGGTCATGCCTCCGGGTCGACAACGCGGCCGACAAAGAGAACAGCACCGGTCTCGTAGTCGCGGATCAGGAAGACGAAGGGGCGATCAACCGTGAGCTCAACGTGTTCAGGGGTAGAGGTAGCCCTCGCTACTGCTGCGGTGGCTGCTGCCGCTTCCGTGCCCTCTTCGTCAACGGAAATGAAGGCCTTGTGCACCACCGCTGAGATGAGCAGTTCCCGAGTGCCTGTCATTCCGGAGAAGTCCGCAGCTTCGGAGAAGGCGTCCGGCATGCCCATCGTCGCGAGAGGCTCTCCCAGATCGAAGCTTGATTCGAACTCGAATTTCGGCATCGACAGGGTAACGCTCCATCCCCCAAGGCCCTTCACAATCGCATCCACCCGCTCGGCGCTCAGCGAGCTTTCAAACGCCTCAAACTGGCCCGCCTGAGGAACCAAGAGCAGCATCGACACTCCACTGAGGCCATACGGCAATGAGACCGCCTGATACCCCTCGCCCTCGGCATAGCCGAACTCCTCGCTCTGCTTCATCATCGGGACGGTGACCTCGCCGCCATCAAGCAGATGGAAGGGGCCCTCTTCCGTGTCTTCCGGCTCAAAGGGAAAGAACCAGCCGGCGTTGAAGTAGATGGCATTCGTGAGGACCAGCCGGGTCAGTTCATCGATGAGGCCCTGCGGTATCAGGTCCGGTATTTTCTCCTCCGTCTGGTCGCTGACCCAGTCATTGATGGCAAGGCGGGACTCTTCCGGTGCGCTCACAAAATCAAGGAGCCTCAGCCCGGCCCCGTAGTTTTCGGCCAGGACATCGAGGAATTCGGGGAGAAAGGCATAGCCCTCCTGGCCCCAGATGGCGTTGGCGATGTTCAACTGGAAGCGAGAGCTTTCCCCGCCCTGAGCGGCTTCGCCCCGATCAGCAAGTTCGAGATCCAGGGCGTTGAATGCGGGATGCAGACGGTCGTCAGGGAGGGTGAAGCTGAGGGTGTCTGCCATCTGCTGTTTGGTCTCTCCTCGGGCGCCAGCATAGGTCATCGCCAGGGCGATGGAGATGCTGTACGGAGAGTAGAGAAGGTTCCCCTGGTTCCCTCGCACAGCCTGGTAGAGATCGAAGGCAAATGCACTGTTTCCGGCGACCAGTTCCTCCAGATCGGGTTCTGGCACAGCAGGCGAAGTCACGCGCTGCATTTCCGACTGCGCGACCTCCATCTGCTCCGCCGGCTCAGTTCCTACCGCAGTAGGTGAAGCCGCCGTCTGCGTTGCCGGCTGGGTGACCTCCGCGTCACCATCGCAGCCCGCCAGGGTCAGGAGTGCAACCCCCATCAGTAAGGCCGACAATATCGTCTTCACAGCCCACCCCCTTGAGGGATCAGAGGTTATGATGCGGTCCCCCCTCCAACCTGCAGAATCGGTTCGTCTCGTCGAATTGTAGCACGCGAATGGCGCCGCTGCTACAGGGCGCGAGAGTCCATACCGGCGGTTGGCCGGGCTAGCTGACGCGCCCTACCACTCGACCCCCAGCGCCCGCAACTGGCGCTCCATATCGGCAGCGCCCTGGAAGTGGAAGGCCTGCATGCCGGCCGCCCGCGCGCCCTCAATGTTCTGGGCGAGGTCGTCGGTGAACACGCAGGCGGAGACAGGCACCTCCAGCCTTTCGGCGGCCAGGTGGTAGATGCGTGCGTCGGGCTTGGCCACGCCCACCCGCGCCGAGTTGATGACCACATCGAAGAGGTTGATGATGCCGTGATGGTTCTCCAGGATGTCCTCCAGGTTCTTGGTAGCGTTGCTGATCATGCCCACCTTGTAGCGCGACCGCAGCGCTCGGGCCAACGAAACGACCTCCTCATCGATGCCCTTCCAGATGTGGTGCCAGTCCTGACGAATGGCCGGTATCGGCCGCCCGGCCAGTTCGTACAGCTTGTCCAGAGCGGCCCTCAGCCACTCCCGCTCCGAGCTACGACCGACCTCCACTTCGTGCCACGCGGGGATCTCGAACAGAGCGTCCCAGAACCCGCCCGCAGGCAGACCGTACTTGTCCTCCAGACGAGCCATCTCCTGGCGGTCGAGGCGGCCAATGACGCCCCCGTAGTCGAAGCAAACCGCTTGAATCGTCATCGATGGCTAGAATCCCTTGTAGCGATTGGCTATCGGCAGGCGGCGGTCGCGCCCGAAGGCACGGGGGCTGATCTTCACGCCGGGAGGAGCCTGACGACGCTTGTACTCATTCCTGTCCACCATGGTCATCACCCGTTTCACCAGCTCCTCGTCGAAGCCCATCCCCGCTATCGCATCGACGCTCTTGTCCTCCTCCACGTAGGCCTCGAGGATGGAGTCGAGCGTCTCGTAGGACGGCAGAGTGTCCGCGTCCCGCTGGTCGGGGCGCAGCTCCGCCGACGGCTCCTTCTCGATCACACTCTCGGGAATGACCGGCTTTGGCCCCGAGCCGTTGCGATAGCGGGCCAGGCGATACACCAGGATCTTGGGCACATCCTTGATAACCGCGAAGCCGCCGGCCATGTCGCCGTAGAGGGTGGCGTAGCCGGTGGCCATCTCGCTCTTGTTGCCGGTGGCCAGCACCAGCCAGCCGAACTTGTTGGACAGAGCCATAATGATGAGGCCGCGAATACGCGACTGGATGTTCTCCTCAGCCACCCCGAACTCCGTATCGGCGAAAGGCTCGCTGAGAAGATCAAGGAAAGCGGAGAAGGGCTCTTCGATGGGGATAGTCATCAGTTGAATGCCCAGGCTGTCGGCCAGCTCGCGGGCGTCTTTGATGCTGCCCTCAGAGGAGAAGCGGGATGGCATGGCCACGCCCACCACATTCTCGCTGCCGAGAGCGTCCACCGCGATTGCCGCCACCAGGCTGGAATCGATGCCTCCCGATAGGCCAATGACCACCTTCCGGAAGCCATTCTTCAGCAGGTAATCGCGGGTGCCCAGCACCAGGGCACTGTACACCTCAGCGTCATCTCCCATAGAGCCAGCGCGGCGACGTTTCACGGGCGGCTTCTTCTCCGCCAACGGCTCATCGGACACATGGACCCTGGCCACGGAAGCGCTGGCGCCGGAGGCCACCCTTTGCCTGCGCCGTCGCGGCTCGTGGAGGCGAGCCTGAAACGTCTCCTCCACATCCAGGTCGCAGATCAACAACTCCTCCTCGAAGGCGGCGGCCTGAGCCAGAACCTCGCCCCAGGGACTCACCACCATGCTGGCACCATCGAAAACCAACTCATCCTGCCCACCCACCTGATTGGTGTAGCAGATGAAGACGGAGTAGTCGCTAGCACGAGTAGCCAGCATGTGCTCGCGGAAGCGCCTCTTGCCCATGTGGTAGGGCGACCCGTTGATGTTGATGATCACCTGAGCGCCAGCGTGCGCCTGCGCTCGCAGCGGATCGTCCGGATACCAGATGTCCTCGCAGATGTTAGCCCCAACGCCGATGCCCGCCACCACGTACACGGGGCACCTCGTCCCCGCCTGAAAGTAGCGATTTTCATCGAAGACGCCGTAATTGGGAAGGAACTGCTTGTGGTAGACATCCACCAGCCGCCCGTCGTGGATGATTGCGGCGGCATTGTGGACATCGTTGTCGCGGTCCACAAAACCCACCACGACCGTAATGCCCTGGCAGCTCTTCACCACCCGTTGCAGGACAGCCAAATTGTCGCGGATGAACTGCGGGCGCAGCAGCAGGTCCTCCGGCGGGTAGCCAGTGATAGTCATCTCCGGAAAGCTGATCAGGTCGACGCTCAGCTCTCGCGCCCGGTCCACATACTCCAAGACCTTGGCGACGTTGCCGTTCAGGTCACCGACCGTGGTGTTTATCTGAGCCAGCCCCAGCCGCAGCGTACGCACATCACTCCTCCCTGAAGCGATTATCGTCCTTTGCTGAAAGGAGGGTCAAGCGGGTTTCAATATGGCAACGATCCATCAGCCAAAGCTTGTGAAAGGGTTTACAATCCCTAGCGGCAGGACTATAATATCGCGGGACTTGCCACGCTCGGAGTGCCCCCCTGCAGTTGTAGAGGTAATGCCCCCATGAGGTGGGGTATTACCTGACCTACAAGCGCAGGCCATTGACGCTATCATAAACAGGGCAAGGCCACGTCCGTCGCCAGCTTTTCGGCCTCTGTGTCTACGGGGCCCGGACGGTGGACAGGAGAAACAGGAAGCGCGATCGATCTGACGGAAGGAGGACAGTCGTGTCGAAACTAAAGGAAGTGCTCTTGAAGAAGATTGAGGAGCACCGTCCGCGCACCCAGAAGCTGCTCAAGGAGCATGGTGACGTCAAGGTGGGTGAAGTAACTATCGCCCAAGCGATCGGCGGCGCACGCGGTGTCCGCTCCCTCGTCACCGACATCTCGTACCTGGATCCGCAGGAGGGAATCCGTTTCCGCGGCAAGCTGATCCCCGAGACCTTCGCGGCGCTGCCCAAGGTGCCGGGCTGCGAATACCCCTACGTGGAGGGGTTCTGGTACCTCTTGCTCACCGGTGACGTACCGACCGCCGAGGAGACCCAGGAGGTCGTGGAGGACTTCAAGGCCCGCCGTGCGGTTCCCCAGTATGTGATCGACCTGCTGCGCGCCATGCCGCGCGATACCCATCCGATGACCATGTTCTCAGCGGCAATCCTGGCGTTGCAGCGTGAGTCAATCTTCGCCGAGCGCTACGCCGAAGGCATGAGGAGAGATGACTACTGGGACCCGATGTACGAGGATTGCACCAACCTCCTCGCCAAGCTCCCGTCGATCGCGGCCTACATCTACCGCATGAAGTACAAGGCGGACGTTCACATCCCCGTCAACGAGGACCTCGACTTCGGCGGCAACTTCGCGCACCAAATGGGCATTCCCAAGCCCTACGACGACGTCGCCCGCATGTACTTCATCCTCCACTCCGATCACGAGTCGGGCAACGTGTCGGCGCACGCCACGCACCTGGTCGCCTCGGCCCTGTCGGACGCCTACTACGCCTTGTCAGGCGGGATGAACGGTCTCGCCGGCCCGCTCCACGGCCTGGCCAACCAAGAAGTGCTGCGCTGGCTGATGAACTTCCAGAAGAAGCTGGATGGCAAGGAACCGACTGAGGAACTAGTACGCGAGGCACTTTGGGATACCTTGAACGCCGGCCAGGTGATCCCAGGCTTCGGGCACGCGGTGCTGCGCAAGACCGACCCCCGTTATACCGCGCAACGCGAGTTCTGCCTCCAGAACCTGCCGGACTACCCGCTCTTCAAGCTCGTCAGCATGATCCTCAAGGTGGCTCCGGATGTGCTCACCGAGCAGGGCAAGGTCAAGAACCCGTGGCCGAACGTGGACGCGCACTCGGGCGTCATCCAGTGGTACTACGGCCTGACTGAGTGGGACTTCTACACGGTGCTGTTTGGTGTCGGCCGGGCCATCGGCGTGCTTGCCAACATCACCTGGGACCGCGCACTCAGCTATCCCATCGAGCGACCCAAGTCCCTCACCACCAAGATGCTGGAGGACGTGGCTGCAGAGGCTTCTAAGTCCTAAGGACACAACCTCCGGCTGAACGATAAACGCGCATCCACGACGGCATCCGGGGAAATCCGGCCAAGATATGACGCCGCGGGGCAGGCTGTCGTGCACCCAGGTGAACAGGCTGTAGAGCGCGACGATGGCCTCATAGTTCGAGGCTACCTCCACGGGAGCGTCAACCAAGCGGTGCTCCCCATGCTCGCGCAGATCGGCGATAAGAAAGCAGATCCGCAGAAGCAGAGCGAGGTCGAGGAGGTTAGCCCTGTATCTCCTCGATGCGGAAGCGGAGGCGCCCGGCTGGCACTGAGACCTCCACCTCCTCGCCGACGGTGTGATTCAGGATCGCCTTGCCAACGGGCGAGGCGATAGAGATCTTGCCTTCGGCCGGGCTAACTTCGCTGGGGCTCACCAGCACGTAGCGCACCGCTGACCCCGACGCGAGGTCACGCAGGATAACGGTGCTACCCAGGTGAGTCTTAGCTCCCGGAGTGACCTGACCCCCAACCACCTCCGCATGCCTTAGAATGGTTTCCAGCTGGCGTATGCGCCCCTCCACGTGCGCCTGGTGCTCGCGCGCAGCGTCTAGGGGGGCGTTCTCACGGAAGTCCTTGTCCATCATCGCCCGCCGCAGCTCCTCCGCGATGTCGGGCCGCTGAGCCTTTAGAGCCTCCAGCTCAACACTAAGGGATGCGTGTCCCTCAGCCGTCAGTTGAGACGGCGCGGACGGCGTGACCGCACCGCCCTCAGTAATTGCGGAGCTCTTGCGCAAGCGCAGGTGAGTGGCCAGGTTGGTGGGGGTGAAGCTCTCCTTCTTGGCAAAGGCCAGAAATGAACGGACGACCTCAGCCCGCCGGACGATATCGGCTGTGGCGGTGCCCAGAGATCCAGCATAGAGCGCTACGTCATGGCCACGCAGTTCGCCCACAGGGCGATCCGCTCCGTACCAGCGGACGAAGCGGTACACCTCACTCTGACTCCCCTGGCGCACTTCGGGAGCCAGACCAGCCAGAAAAAGGGCAGCAGCCTGAGACAGGCTCACATCCTCCCGATCACTGTCGGCACCAGCACCTTCTGTTTCGTCAGCCATCCTACCGCCCATTCTAGGAACACCAAATAGGAGTGTCAATTACCCTGAGGCCCCTGGAGCTTGACACAGCGCTTACAGTCAGAGCACCATGAGCAGGCATGGAACTATGCGTTTGACTCTACTGCCGACGATTCTATTGCTCCCGTTCCTAATCATCATGGCGGCCTGCAATGGCGGCGACGATGGTCAGGAGGAGACGATTATCATCGAAGACGCCGAGACCGTCGCACTGCAGATCGGTGATGTGCCCGTGGGCTTTCTCGAGGTCGAGGGCAGTGCCATGCACGTCACCAACAGCGAGAGCTGCGCCGGCGCTCAGGGAGACGAGCGAGACGAATGCTTGAGCCGCCTGGAGGAATGGGGCCGCCTCGATGGCTATCAAGTCGAGTATGCAGACAACGATCCCCAGGCCTACTTGACCGGCGTCTATCGCATCTTCGGCGCCGTCTCCCTCTACCAGGATCGGGAGGGAGCAGCCGAGGCCTTCCGTGTTGGCGCGGACAGGCTGCAAGAGGAGCTAAGGCAACTTGAGGATGCAGCCTCCGTGGAAACAACTACTGTCGGCGAAGAATCGCTGGCCTTCGTGACCCTGGACAGCCAAACGATAGGCACGCGCGACGTCCCGATAAGTCTGCACGTGGTAGATTTCCGACGGGGAAACGTCCTCGTGCGAGTCGGGGCCACTGCTCCCACAGCCTTGGCCTCAGTGGATGACGCCGTCGAACTGGCACAGCGCCTGGACGCGCGCATCCTGCAAGCAGCTGACCAAATCTCGCCGACAGTCGGTCCGACTGCCACCCCCTAAGGGGCAGCGGTCTCTGTGGGGCTGGGCTCCTCGCCGCCCTCAGGTGTCAACGAAGGTGTAGCTTGCGGTGTCTCCGTGGGGGTTTCCTCCGGCGTCTCGGTTGCAGACGGAATCGCCGTAGGGCTAGCGGTAGAAGTGGGGCTTTCCTCAGGCGTGGCGGACGGCGTCGCGGTAGGGCTGGGCGATAGTATCTTCTCGACCTTGGCTCGCCCTGCCCCGGCTATCCTTATTATCTCATCCAGACCCTCAGCCGCCTCGGGCGGCACCTTCTCCTTCACCTCGCTGAGGACCTGTGCCTGATCGGCAAGCAATTCGTCGATCTCCGACACGTCCTCCGCCTCCAGCGCCAGATCGGGCTCATCAAGGCTGTCCACCAGTTTGGCCGTCTCCTGCTTCAACTGCTGAATGGCAACCGGCTCAACAGCACCGCTATCCGCCCTCGCGCGAATTTCCGCCAGATTGGCCTCAACCTTCGCCACCTGCTGCTGGATATCACTCACCACGGGCTCAGGCGTGCTGATCACCGGCACCTTAGCGACACTGACTCCCGACTCTTCAAAGCCACCGCCGCCACTCAGCGCGAGCACGCCCGCCCAGGCTGCGAAGGCCACCAGAGCAGCGCTGCCCAGAGCCGCTGGGACCCAGCGCCAGAAGGGCCTCGCCGGCCGCGCGGCCAGCCGTGTTTGGCGACGGCGAGCCATAGCAACCAAGAAGCGCTCGCGGGCCGCCTGCGCGTACAGCGGCGAGGGGTCGACGGTATAGCCATCCTTGAGCCTGCACGCCGTATGCAGCAGAGGCTCCAGCTCGGCCGCCAGATCCGGATAGAGCGCCACACACTCTTCCACCGTGCTCTGGCCTCTCGCCAGGGCCGCCAGGCACTCCTCCAGCGCTTCCTCAAACCTTCTCTTCATGATCTTCCGGTTTCTTCTCTACCAGCAGCTCTCTTAGCTTCACGATCGCCTTGTGCTGTATGACCTTTACGTTTCCCCCGCTCTTACCCAGGGCCCGCGCCGTCTCCGCCACCGACAACCCCGCTCCGAACCGGAGAGCGATCACCTTCCGCTGCGCCTCTGGCAGGTTGCGAGTCGCCTCCATCACCTCGTCCAGGGCCAGGCGGGCCTCCACCGCCTCCTCTGGCCCCTGCGTGTCCACCGGCAAGCTGGGTGACAGCGGGGAGAGCCTCCCCCTGGCGCCATCCCGCCGTTGATGACTAACGACGGCGTTGTGAGCGATGCGGAAGAGCCAAGCCGAGAAAGGCACCTGTCGCCACTCGAATCGCTCCAGCGCATCCAGCACGCGGATGAACACCTCTTCGGTCAGATCCTCCGCGTCACCCACATTGCCCGTGCGAACCAGCATGTAACGGTAGACGCGCGGGAAGTATTTATTATATAGCTCGGCGATAGCTCCTTCATCGCCGACCCTGGCGGCGTCCACCAACGGACGCTCGCCTTGAGCCTCTAGGCCAGGGTACAAGGGCTGGCACCTCCCATGCCTACCGCCTTCGGCGGCCAGGCTGGCTACCCTGCCATCATACCCCATATTACCGCCACTGTGTAAAACGCCCCTCGCCACAATAAGGTTAACCTTCCAAGCATTTTCCCGCCGCCCGGAGAGCAGGAGGATCACCACGATCCAGTTGCCCGCGGGCGGTTGGTTCGTGTCTGGTGAGAGAGCTGTGCACAACCGCACCCTGAAGGGTGCGGCATCGAAGCCTGACTCCATGCCCCCGCCTTCAGGCGGGGGTGGAGAGCCCACCCACCGACTGTGAACCAGCCACCGGCCACGCTCCCCTGACCGACCGCCTATGAGCCATGTGCCACCACCACCGCGACCCACTCCCTCAGCAGGGCTAGTTAACCTTTGCTGACCCTCAGGCGTTTTAACCAATTGACAGGCATCGCATAATTTATGCCCCAGACGCTTGACAGAGCAAGGGTGGTTATATAGAGTCAGGCACTGATGGATTGAGGATGGTGGTGGCAGCGGAGGCGCCGTTGAAAGCCTGACGGAAGGAAATCTCAAAGTAAGGCACCGAATGACCGAACCGACAGCGTGGCTCATTTCCCCCTTGGGGGAGCGGAGTCACAGGCAAATCGGCGGGAATAAGAGGAGAGGTAGTAGACCGGTTGCGCTATGCCATACGCGCGAGAGCAACTGGTCTATTCTTGTGTGCTCTTGTTAGCACATTCGTGAAAGTGGGGTGAGCTATGAGTAAGCTCTACAGCAGCCACAAGCGCCTCATCGGCATAGGGCTGATGAGCGCGTTTGTTATAGCGCTGGCTGCGCTGGGAGCCCTGTTGGGCTTCAGCCAGACGGCCAGCGCCCAGGGCGGCGGGCTCGTGACGTTGGTGCACGTCGAGCCCAGCGGGATTGACTACACCGGCAACCCGTACTGCCCCGATACCGACTGGAGCGGTGGCAAGAACAAGCCCATCGTTAACCCCTGGCACGACTGCAACAACATCACCAGCC
>CAZEJO010000049.1:0-7724 GCA_964512285.1 uncultured Dehalococcoidia bacterium
GTGAGGCCGGCTTCGGTAGGGGTGGCGGTTGGCGCAGCGGTGGTGACGCGGCGAGTGGCCTTGACGACGTACATGGCGCCATCTGCCTTCTGCACTAGCTCGTCGCCGGTTTGGCCATCCCAGGGGAAGCCCGACACTCCCAGCGATACGCTCAGCTTGAGGGAGCGCCCGTTCCGCTGGCAGAAGGGGGTAACTTCCAGCATTCGCCGGATGCGCGTGGCTACCACAAAAGCCCCGCGCCTATCAGTCTCGGGCATGATCACGCCGAACTCGTCCTCGCCCAAGCGGGCAGGGATGTCATTGGCACGGGTGCACTTCAGTATTACTTTGGCCAGCTCGGCCAAAGCCACGTCTCCCGTCCTGCGCTCGTGGGCTTCGTTTATGGCGTCCAGCTGGTCGATGTCCAGCACCAGAACGGCCAAGGGGCCCTGCAAACCGCGGGCCCGCTCAATCTCCCGATCCAAACGTTCGAAGAAATATTCTCGGTTGAAGAGCTGGGTCAGGTAGTCTCGCATCGCCGGGTCCTGCGACTCGAGACTGTCGGCGGACGGTTGCCCCCGGCGGTGTTGCGCCTGCGCTACGTGGTTCTTGCGAGACACGGCAGCTAGCGCATAGGCAGTCAAGGTGGCGGCGGCGAAGATCAGGCCGTTCAGGGTGTAAAACTCCCAGCCTAGATTGGCTGCGTGCGCCAACGATAGCATGACGGCACAAATAGCGGCGAGTATCGCCCCACCGGCCCGGAGCTTCCAACGCAGGCGGGTCAGGTTGCCGCCAGGTGTGCTGCGTCGGTCAGATCGCCTCGTGGTCCTGGAGAGCCTCACCTCGGCGGGGAGTTCCTTTTCTGTGCCTTGCATGAAAATAGCTCTAGCTTCTGTCCTTTCTTCACAACTCTTTTCTTGTAGGACGCTACACTTCACCTCACGTTACAACGCAGCTACGCCGTGTCCTCGTCCGTGTCCAGCTCAGTGGCGAATATGCACCGCTGGGCGCGGAAATAGGAGACCTTCTACGCCTTGGTCTAACATACGTGCTCATGCTCGTTCGCCATAAATGTAACAATAACGGGCCGCGGTGAGTCTCTTCATAGGGTGGGCGGATTTCAGCTTACCCGTACGTTAGCTGGGTCTTGTCTTCATCATCACCATAGGCAGGTGGCTATGAGAATACTGGCAGTAGACGACGAACCCGAGGTTGTCGACGTAGTACGACTTTGCTTCAATCTCCGCTGGCCGGAAGCGGAAGTGATCTCCGCCGGCACCGGTCAGGAGGCGCTGACCGCTGTTGAGGAGCAGGCGCCCGACTTGGTGCTCCTGGACATCATGCTTCCAGATATGGACGGGTTCGAGGTGTGTGAAGAGGTGCGGCGCTTCTCCGACGTTCCGATCATCATGCTCACCGCGCGCGATGCGGAGGTGGAGCGAGTGCGTGGGCTGGAGATGGGAGCCGACGATTACATCACCAAGCCCTTCAGCCACCTGGAGCTGCTGGCGCGATCGCGGGCGGTTCTGCGTCGCTATCAGAGCCAGCCGCCCGCCGTGGGTGAGGTGTTCGAGGCGGGCAACTTCCAGATCGACTACAACACTCGCAGGGTGACGGTGGGGGACGAGCAGGTGAGGCTTACCCCCATCGAGTACGGCCTCCTCTATCACCTGACCCGCAACGCCGGGCGGGTGCTGCCTCATCGCACCCTCCTGGCCAAGGTCTGGGGCCGGGAGTACACCAGCGAACTGGACTACCTGAAGGTTTACATCCGTCGCCTTCGCCACAAGCTGGGCGAGGAGATGAATGCCGCCATCGCCATAGAGAGCGAGAGGGGGGTCGGCTACCGGCTGGTCCCCGTCGACTCTCAGTCGTAGCGATGCGCGCCTGACACGACAGGTCAGCGCTCCCCAGCCGCCGCTGGCTCTCATCCTCTGTTTCGGCTTCTCAGTGCCTCTTGGAGGGCCGCTCCCTTTTTCCCAGCAATAGCCTCGCATAACGGATTCTATTGGTAGCGGAGAAAACGTGTAACAAGAGCGTGGCTGCGGTGTCTTTATGTTTAGAGAGCCTACAGGTCAGCTCATGTTTCGTATGAGACGATATCCTTTCACCAGCGACCCTCTGCGAGAGGTGCGCTTTCTCAAACAATTGGTGAGGGTTGGTGCATTCTTGGCTACCCTCACTCTTGTGTTGCTTTACCTGTTCGCCTTCGACCTGTCTGTAGAAGAGGGCGTCGTCATATTCTTTACGATGGCGGTCACTGCTGTCCTGACCATCGAGCTGGTCTTCGCTCATATCCTTCGCCTGACCAGAGCAAGCTTCTATCCGGTGAAGCTGGCCGTGGAGCTGAGCCCTTTGGGTGGCTTCAAAGAGGCCTGCCGTCGCAGTGCTGAGATGGTGGCCGAACTCTTGGGGGCGGAAGCGGTCGTGGTGGCCTGGGTACACAGCGAGCTGCAAGAGCTGGAGCCGCTGGCCGGTGCAGGCCTTCCTGAGCAGTGGCTCAAGGTGGCTCCCCACCTCAGCCTGACCGAAAGCGGGCTCCATGAGACGGTGCGGCGAGGCCAGGTGGTCAGCAAGCAGACGGCGGTCGGAGATCGTTGGTTTTCCGGGCTCGGCGAATCATATTCTGTGACCTATGTGCCTCTCCTATCATCGGATAAGGTGATAGGCGTCCTTGGCTTGGCCGGCGATAGCGCCACCTTCAATCCCAGGGATCTTCGGCCCCTGAGCGGTATCAGCGTCGCTGTTGGCCTGGCCTTGGATAACGCTCGCATGTACGATCAGGAGAGGAAGCGGGCTGAGCGACTGCAAGAGCTGGCCCAAATGAGGAGCGAATTTCTCCTCACGGTCTCCCATGAGCTACGAACGCCTCTCACCGCGGTCAAGACATCAGCCGAGATGCTCCAGGAAGAGGATGACTCGCCAGCGGAGAGCACGCGGGGCCAGCTCATCCGCGGTATTGTGCAAGGCGTCAGTCGCCTCAACAACCTCATCGGCGATCTGGTGAGCATGGCCCGCCTGAGCAATAGCCAACTGCAGTTGAACCTGGAGCCTGCGGGAGCCGGCGAGATGGCAAGCGCCGCCTGCAACCTCATTCGGCCGCTTATCCAGACGAAAAGGCAGACCCTCGATGCTCACTTCGATGTCCATGGGCCCAAGGTGCTGGTGGATCCGCGGCGCTTCGAGCAGATACTGGTGAACCTGCTATCCAACGCTCATCGCTTTACCCCTGCCGGTGGGCGCATCAGCGTCGACGTGCGCGAGGAAGAGGACGAGGTCATCATCGCTATCTCCGATACCGGCCCCGGCATCCCCGAGCACGAACGAGGGGTCATCTTCGAGCCCTTCTATCAGTCCAGAGAGGGCTCCGGCAGGCGCGTGCCCGGCGGCATGGGCATGGGCCTGGCCATCGCCAAGTCCCTAACAGAGCTGCACGGCGGGCGCATCTGGGTGGAGAGCGGCGAGGGCGGCAGCACCTTCTTCTTGGCCGTTCAGCGTCATCTGGAGCCTGCTGTCGAGCCTGCGAAGGCGGGAGTCGTCTAGGCTTCCCGCCGCTGCCGCGTCATCTGCTTCGACTCCCCTTGCGTTCTTGCTTCAGCCCATAGGCTATAATGATGGCGCTTGCCTGTCGGCGAGCAGGGTTTCCATTCCGACAGGCCTCGGCAGCCTGGGAGCTTGCCATGAGAGTGCGCCGTCTTCAGCTAGCCGATTACCGCAACTTCCCCCGGCTGGACTTCGCTCTCCCCAGCGGGCGAGTGGTCATTGTGGGAGGCAACGCCCAGGGCAAGAGCAACCTTCTGGAGGCGGTCTATCTCCTTTCGGCGATGCGTTCGCCCCGGGCCGACGGCGATGGCGAGCTGATCCGGCGGCAGGTCACCCAGCTAGCGGGGGCGCCGCCTCTGGCCCGCCTGGTGGCTGAGGTGGAAGGTCACAGTGGGCCTCTACGACTGGAGATGGTTATCGTCGCCCGTGGCGGAGATCTGGGCTTGCCTGCTGCCCGGCCGGCCGGCGTCCCCCGCGCGAACAAGGTGATGCGGGTGAACGGTGTCGCCAAGCGCCTGGCCGACGCCGTAGGGCAACTGAACGCGGTGCTGTTCACGGCCCACGACATGGAGGTGATAGACGGCCCGCCGTCCTTGCGCCGCCGCTATCTGGACATCACCATCTCCCAGGTGGACGGAGGCTACCTGCGGGCCCTTCAGCGCTACGCCAAGGTGCTCCTCCAGCGCAATCATCTCCTGAAGCGAGTGCAAGAGGGTAGCGCTCGCAGGGAGGAGATGGCCTTCTGGAGCCAGGAGCTGGTGCGGGAGGGCAGCCACATCATCCGGACGCGGGCCCAGACGGTGGCTACGCTGGGTCCGCTGGCCGCGGCTGCCCACGCTGCCCTCACCGAGGGCCAGGAGGAGCTGGCGCTGATCTACCAGCCCCAGTTGGGGGGAGCGGTCGATGGTCTCCAGGCCGCCTCCCTCAGTGAGGACGAGCTGGCTGCGGCCTTCGCTCAGGTCGTAGGTCGCTGGGGAGAGCGGGAGATAGGGGCCGGCGTTTCCCTTCTGGGTCCTCACCGCGACGATCTGTTGTTCCACCTCAACGGCATCTCGGCAGCTACCTTCGCCTCGCGAGCTCAGCAGCGCACGGTCGCCTTGGCCCTGCGCCTGGCCGAGGCGCGCTATCTCCTGGAACGACGGGGCGAGTCGCCCGTGCTTCTCCTGGACGACGTCCTCTCGGAGCTGGACGGCCGGCGCCGGGCGGCGGTGCTGGCGGCCATCGCCGACTACGAACAGGTGCTGGTTACGGCCACGGACGTGGATCGCTTCCTGGCGGACTTCCTGAAGGGCGCGACCCTATTCCAGGTGGCTGAAGGCTCGCTGGAGGCTAAGGCCGGGGCACCCGGTGTCGAAACAGGGGGAGCCTCTTCCGAGGCACCATCACTGTGAGGGCCGCCGGCACAGCCTCGAAGACAGTGGGATAGCCGGGGTAGAAGTCGCCGTCGAGTTGCGCTGGTAGAGGCGTCTCGCTGTACACCTCCAGCCGCCGCGCCTGCCGGTAGAGGACGGGGCTTGCTCTCAGATGCGCCTGGGCTGCTACCCGCAGAGTGTGGAAGATGATGTCCAGGGTATGGCGCCCCTGAAAGATGCACGCGTCGAGAAGGCCATCGTCGGCATAGGCGCGGGGTGTCACCTGGGTAACGCCGGCGTAGTAGCGGGTATTGCCCACCACCATCATCAGAAGCCTGGTGTCCAGTGGCTCACCGTCGACGATCAACTTGACTCGCTGGCCACGATATCGCAGGGATTGGCCGACGGCCATGATGGCGTAGGTAGTAGCGCCCAGATATCGCTTGACGTTCAGAGGCAGAGAGGCGGCGATGCTCCCGTCCAGGCCGAGGCCGGCCATCATGAAGAAGTAGCGCCCTCCCTCCTCTGACGGCGAGCTGGCGCGACCAAGGTCAATGCGCCTCGCCTGACCGCGTATCGCTACCTCCAGGGCAGCGATGGGCTGGCGAGAGATGCCTACCTCCTTGGCCCAGACGTTGGCTGTGCCCGCCGGGATGACCGCCAGGGTCGTTTCGCTGCCGGCCAGGCCGTTCGCCGCCTCGTTGAGGGTGCCGTCGCCGCCGCAGACCACCACCAGCGGGCGTCCTTCCTGGGCGGCGCGAGCAGCCATGGCCGTGGCGTCGCCCGATGAGTGGGTGAGGGCCCAGTCCGCCTGCCAGCCCTGGCTGCGCAGCCAGGAAGCAGCCTCTCGCAGGTGGCGGCGGGAGGGCAGATTGGGGGCGACGGGATTAACGATTACAGTGGCCGACTGCATGAGCGGTTCGCTCCAGGCCCATGCTAGCGCCCCGTCAGGCAGGGGGCAAGGGCATTCTGTCGTGGTGGCCGGCTAAGCTCTCTCCGGGGTTGCTTCCTCTGCCGGCTCGGTGGGGGGCGTCGGGTGCAGGGCCTCCAGTTCGGCTTCATCCCCCAGCACTATCAGGCGGTCGCCCAGCTCCAGGACGGTGGTTCCGCGCGGGCCCACCTGAGTGGTGCCGCTGGCCTTCTGAATGGCGAGGACGGTGGCGCCGGGACAGGCCTGGAAGCATCCCTCGATGGTCATGCCGGCCAGTCCTGACTCCTCGCTTGCCTCCAATTCCGCCAGGATCTGCTCGCCGTGGCGGCCGGCGACCAGGCTGTCGATGAAGTCGACCATCAGGGGCTGAAGGGCGGAGAGGGCCATGCGGCGGCCGCCGATGCTGTAAGGGGAGATGACCCGATCAGCGCCCGCTCGCAGCATTGGAGTCGCGCTGGCAGCCTGACCGGCGCGGCCCACCACGAACAGGCGGGGGTTGAGGGCCTTGGCAGTGAGGACGATGTAGGTGTTACCGGAGTCGGAGTCGGAGGCAGCCAGCAGGCAGCGGGCGCGCTGGATGCCAGCCTCGAGGAGGGTAGCGTCGGAGCTGGCGTCGCCTTCTAGCAGCAGGTAGTCCTGCTTGCGGGCTCGCTCTATGGCCTCGGGGTTGGAGTCGACGATGACGAAGGGCACGCCGCGAGCTATGAAGTCGCGGACGATCTCCTCACCCACGCGGCCGAAGCCGCAGAGGATGTAATGGTCACGCAGAGCCTTGATCTTCCCTTTCATTCTACGCACCCCCAGCATATTCTCCAGTTCTCCCTCCACGGCGATCTGCATCACCGCAGTCAGGACGTACAAGATGACGATGACGCCCAGAATGATGATGACGATGGTGAATACTCGCCCGGCACTCCCTAGGGGATTGATCTCGCCGAAACCAGCGGTGGTCACCGCCGTGATCGTCTGGTACACGGCCTCGAGGAAGCTGAATCCCTCGATGGCCATGTAGCCAACGATTCCCACCGCCCATAGGGTGAGGGCGGCCGTGCCGCCAATGGCCAGTCTGCGCCAGGGTGTGAGCCTTTTCATCGGAAGGAACCTAGGTAGCCTGGCTGCCCAGGCGCTTGCGCTCCTGCTCCGCCACGGTCCCACCACTAGGGTGCACTGTCCGACCCTTCCAACCGGCGCAGAATACCTCGATCTCTCTCCATCTAGGCGGTCTCGGCGCTCTCATCCGGCCGAACAGCAGTCTCCTGGGCTGTGGCCGCCCGCTCGATGGGGGGCGTCGGGCGCAGGCACTCCAGGTCGGCTTCATCCCCCAGCACTATCAGGCGGTCGCCCAGCTCCAGGGTGGTATTCCCTCGCGGTCCCACCTGGATGGTGCCGCTGGCCTTCTGAATGGCGAGGACGGTGGCGCCGGGACAGGCCTGGAAGCATCCCTCGATGGTCATGCCGGCCAGTCCTGACTCCTCGCTTGCCTCCAATTCCGCCAGGATCTGCTCGCCGTGGCGGCCGGCGACCAGGCTGTCGATGAAGTCGACCATCAGGGGCTGAAGGGCGGAGAGGGCCATGCGGCGGCCGCCGATGCTGTAAGGGGAGATGACCCGATCGGCACCTGCTCGCAGCATTGGAGTCGCGCTGGCGGTATGACCGGCGCGGGCGACCACAAACAGGCGGGGGTTGAGGGCCTTGGCAGTGAGGACGATGTAGGTGTTGTCGGAGTCGGAGTCGGAGGCGGCCAGCAGGCAGCGGGCACGCTGGATGCTGGCCTCGATGAGGGCAGCGTCGGAGGTGGCGTCGCCTTCCACCAGCAGATAGCCCTGCTTGCGGGCGCGCTCTATGGCCTTGGGGTTGGAATCGACGATGACAAAGGGCACGCCCCGAGCTATGAAGTCGCGGACGATCTCCTCACCCAC
>CAZEJO010000049.1:7824-11428 GCA_964512285.1 uncultured Dehalococcoidia bacterium
CGATGACAAAGGGCACGCCCCGAGCTATGAAGTCGCGGACGATCTCCTCACCCACCCGGCCGAAGCCGCAGAGGATGTAATGGTCACGCAGAGCCTCGATCTTGCCTTTCATTCTGCGCAGCCCCAGAGTCAGACCTAGCCGGCCTCCCAAGATCAGGTCCACCAAGCCGAACAAGATGTAGAACGCCCAGCCAATGCCAAAGAAAGCGACGAAGATGGTGAAGATCTTCCCTCCGGTCCCCAGGGGGTGGACCTCCTCGAAGCCGACAGTGGTGACGGTGATGGCCGTCATGAACAGGGCATCGATGAAGGTCCAGCCCTCGATGGCCATGTAGCCAAGGACACCGAAGGTGAACAGCCCAAGGAAGAGGACTGCCCCCACAGCCAGAGGTCGCACTGGGGTCATGGCTGCGGTTCACCCCTCGCCGCTGAGTCGTGTCTCTCAGGCACCGCTGATCCGTTTCCGCTTTTGCGCGACATAATCCACCATAACGTACTGGCCCAGCCTATCGGGCGTAGTGTAGAACACCCGCCCCTCGTTTATCCTGGCGATCTGATTGACGAACTCCTTGAGGTAGTAGTTACGGTCGAGCATGAAGGTGTTGATGACGATCCCCTTGCGAGTGGCGCGGCGCACCTCCTTGAGGGTCTCGCGGATGGTGATGTGGCTGGGCGGGTAGGTGAAGTAGGAGCGGCCGTGCTCCAGGTGGGCGGTGGGCTCGCCATCCGAGATCATGATCACCTGGCGGGTGCCCGCTTTGTGCCTGGCCAAGAGCCGCTGAGCTAGCATGAAGGCGTGGTGCATGTTGGTGCCCAGCACCGACTCGTCCCAGCGGAGATGGAGAAGCTGGTCGGCGGTCAACTCGTGGGCGTAGGCGGAGAAGCCCAGGATGTAGAGAGTATCGCGGGGGAACTGGCTGCGAATGAGGTTGTTCAGGGCCAGAGCCACCTTCTTGGCGGCCTGGAAGCTGCCTCGCACGGCCATCGACCAGGATAGGTCGAGCATAATCACTGTGGCCGTCTGGGTGAGCTGCTCCGAGCGGTAGACCTGGAAGTCGTCCTTGTCCAGTTGCAGCGGTAGGTCGGGCCCCTGGCGGAAGACGGCGTTCATCATGGTCTGGCCCAGGTGGAGGTCGAAGCGGTCGCCGAACTCGTATCGCTTGGTCTCGTCAGTGCGTTCGCCGCCCGAGCCGCGCTCGCGCAAGGGATGCTTGCCGTGGTCGCCTTTCTTGAGCTGGGCGTAGATCTCGCCCAGGGCCTTCTGACCGATCTTGCGGATGGCGCGAGGGGTGAGCTCCCATCCGCCAGAGGCGGACTTGCGGCGGATGTAGCCCGCTTCTTCCAGCACCTCCAGGAATTGCCTGAGCTGGCGGAAGGTCTCGTAGGCCTTCTCGCCCAGTAGTTCGCGTAGCTTGTCTTCGTCGATGTCGTCAAGGTTGCCGCCGTACTGGACGCGCTCGAGCTGCCTCTCCAGCTCGTCCAGCCCCTCGAGGCGGTCCATGAGATGCAAGGCCTGGAGGAGGTCCAGTTCCTCATCGCCACGGAAGGGGTAGCGGTTGCCCAGGTCGCGTATGGGGTAGAGGATGTCCAGATTGACGGCCAGCTCGTGCAGGTCGTGTTGAAGATCGGGGTCGCCGATCTTCTGCATCAGCAGGTCCTGAAGCTGACGGCGCATTTCGGCGGGCAGGCTGTCGAGGAGGCTCTGCATGACGGCGATCTGGTGCTGCATCTGGCCGACCAGTTCGTCCAGGCTCTCAGGGGGGCTGGGCCCGAACATATCGCCGTATTTCTGCATGAACTGCTGGAGGTCGGCCTGGTCGCCGGCCATCTTCTCCGAGAGCATCTGGTTCAGCTCGCGCAGCATCTCCTTGAGGCGCCGCATCTCTTCGGGGGTAAGGCTGGCGATCTGGCCGGATATGTCCTTGAAGAAGGTGTCCATCATCGCCTGCTTGAGCATCTGCATGAGCTCCTGGAACTTGCGGCCAGCCTCGGGGTCCATGAACTCGTAGTTCTGCAGCTCCTTCACCTGACCGCCTACGTCGTCAGGCAGGTTCTCCAGGGATTCCTTCCTCTTCTCGGCGATGTCCTTGAGCATCTGGGCGAACTGGCGATCCGGTTGGCTCTCTTGTTCGACGCTGGCGTCCTTTAACGCCTCCTGGAAGGCTCGGAGGGGGCTCTCTCGCTCCTCAAGCTGGCGGGTGGCCTCGTCCAGCCGCCGCTCGACGGTGTCCTTCTCCAGCCGCACGATCTCTTGCAGGCGCTTCTGGATGTCGTCGAAGGCTGAGGCTAGATCATAGTGGTCGAGCGTCTGGCGGCGCTGCTGGCGAAGCTGCTGCAGGAGCTGGCGCAGGCCCTGGAGGCGCTGACCCAGGGGGTCGCGCATGCCCCGCTGCAGCAGGCTGCGCAGGGCGTGCTGCAGGTCACCGAAGTTCATCAGGTCGTCGGTGATGCTGGCCAGGACGTCGTCCGCGTCCAGGGGCGGCACGTCCTGGCTGCCGTCCCACTCTGAGTAGCGGTAGGCGTACATCCTACCCCCTGTACTGTGCTCTTCCGGCGATCTTGTCTTTGTTCAGACGACGGTTCAGGTGCAGCCCTTCCAGCACGAACTCCACCGCCGCGGCCACTAGGCCGGGGTTGCGGCCCGCCTCCAGCTTGGCGACGGCCTCGCGCATGCCCTCCACTTGCTTGACGATGCGCACGTATTCGGCCGAGGGCATGGTATCGGCCACCTCCAGCGTGAACCCTTCCTTGAAGCGGGCCACCACCGGCTCCAGCTCGCTGGGGCTGAGATAGCGGTTGAACACGGTGGCCACGGCGCTCTGGATGAACTTCTCGATGATCTGCTCTTCTCGCCCCTCCTCGATCGTCTCGAACTCCAGCTTGCCGCTGATGGAGGGGATGACGTAGGGCAGGTCGCTGACGCGGGGCACGATGTCTCTCTCCTGCAGGCGAATGGCGCGGCGGAGGGCGTTGGCCAGGAGGCTCTCGTAGCCGGCGATGGAGGCGCGCACCGAGACGCCGGAGCGCTGGTTGATATCGGGGCTGCGGCGGGCCAGGCGGGTGATCTCGGCCACCACTTCCTTCATGTAGGGCGGCACGTTCAGCGGGTGGCCGTCGCTTTCGAGGGGGGTGCGCTCTTGCTCCACGATGGCGATCTCGTACTCGGCGTTGCGGGGGTAGTGGGTGCGGATCTGGGCGCCGTAGCGGTCCTTGAGGGGGGTGATGATGCGGCCGCGGTTGGTGTAGTCCTCGGGGTTGGCGCTGGCCACCACCAGCACGTCCAGGGGCAGGCGGATGCGATAGCCGCGGATCTGGACGTCTCGTTCTTCCATGATGTTGAGCAGGCCCACCTGGATGCGCTCCACCAGGTCGGGGAGCTCGTTGATGCAGAAGATGCCGCGGTTGTGGCGGGGAACGAGGCCGTAGTGGATGGTCAGCTCATCGGAGAGGTAGCGGCCCTCGGCCACTCGCACGGGGTCGACCTCGCCGATGAGGTCGGCGATGGTGATGTCGGGCGTGGCGAGCTTCTCGCCGTAGCGCTCATCGCGGCCCAGCCAGGCGATCTCCACGTCCTCTCCCTCTGCGGCCAGCCAGTCGCGGCAGC
>CAZEJO010000050.1:0-11309 GCA_964512285.1 uncultured Dehalococcoidia bacterium
AAACACTACACCTTCTGTCTCAGGAGCTCTTGGCCAGAAGTTCGACCACCCGATTGAGGATGCGCTGAGCCAGCTCGTTCTTGGTCATGTCCGGCAGACGCTCTTCCCCGCCCGCCCGGTCGAGGATGACCACGCGGTTGGTGTCGGAATCGAAGGCGGTCTCCGGGCCGCTGATGTCGTTCGCCACTATCAGGTCGAGCCCCTTGCTCTCCAGCTTCCGGCGCGCGTTGGCCACCAGGTTCTCGCTCTCAGCCGCGAACCCCACCCTGACGAAGCCCTTGCCCGCCTCGGCCAGGATGTCCGGCGTCCGCGTCAGCTCCAGCTTCAGCGTCTTGGCCCGACGCTTCATCTTCTGCTCCGCCGTGGCAACCGGCTCGTAGTCAGCCACCGCCGCCGCCATCACCAGCGCCTGGGCGTCACGGCACTCCTGCACCACAGCATCGCGCATCTCGACCGCCCGCTGCACCGGCGCCAGCCTCACCCCATAGGGGGTGGGCAAGGCCGTGGGGGCGCTCACCAGCACCACCTCCGCGCCGCGGTCCCGCGCCGCTTCGGCTATGGCGTAGCCCATCTTGCCGGAAGAGTAGTTGCTCACGTACCGCACCGGGTCGATGGGCTCCCGTGTGCCGCCGGCCGTGACCACTACCTTGCGGCCGGCCAGGTCGCCCTCTCGCCCCAGGACGCAGTGGATCGCTCCCAGAATCGTCTCGACGTCCGCCAGCCGGCCCAGGCCCATGCGCCCCGAGGCCAGGCGGCCCATCTCCGGCCCCACGATGGTCATGCCGCGCTCTCGCAGCGTCTCCAGGTTGGCCTGGGTTGCAGGATTCTCGAACATCTGCGAGTCCATCGCCGGGCAGACCAGCACCGGCGCCTTGGTCGCCAAGACAGTGACGCTCACCATGTCCTCGGCCAGCCCGTGCGCGAGGCGAGCCATCGTAGTGGCCGTGGCCGGCGCTATCACCACCACGTCGGCGCGGCGCGACAGCTCGACATGCTCGAGCGCTCCCTCGAACATGTCCACGATAACGCTGCCTTGTGTCAGCGACCGGAAGGTCAGC
Source organism: uncultured Dehalococcoidia bacterium (assembly GCA_964512285.1). GTDB lineage: Bacteria > Chloroflexota > Dehalococcoidia > SM23-28-2 > SM23-28-2 > SM23-28-2. Next base: position 1,059 of record CAZEJO010000050.1, read on the forward strand.
GGCGTAACGAACTCGGTGGCCGATGGCGTCATCACCACATCGACGCTCGCTCCGGCCTGCACCAGCTTGCTGGCCAACTCCGCCGCCCTGTGGGCCGCGATACTGCCCGTCACTCCTAGAACGACAACCTTACCCTTGAGCATCTCAGCTATTCATCTCGTAGATAAACCGCAGCCCCGTGAGAGTGAGGTTGGTGTCCACCACGTCGATAACGTCCGTTTCCTGACCCACCAGCTCGGCCCAGCCGCCGGTAGCCACCACCTTCGCCTCCTCTCCCAGCTCCTCCTTGAAGCGCCCGACAATGCCCTCTACCAGGGCCACGTATCCGTAGATTACCCCTGATTGCACGGCAGCCACCGTGTTCTGCCCGATTGCCTTCTTCGGCCGCGCCAGCTCCACTCGATACAGCCTCGCCGCCCGCCGGAAAAGCGCCTCGGCCGCGATGACCAGGCCAGGGGCGATCGCTCCCCCCAGATAGTCGCCGTCCTTCGATATGGCATCGAACACTGTAGCAGTTCCCAGGTCCACCAGAATGAGCGGCGGTCCGTACAGCCTGATGGCGGCCACCGCATCGGCCACTCGGTCCGCCCCTACCTCGCGAGGACTATCGTACAGGATGCGCAGGCCGGTGCGCACCCCGGCGCTCACCGCCAGCGGGCGCACGCCAAAGTAGCGTCGGCACACCGACTCGAAGATGGGGTCCAGATCGGGCACGACGCTCGCCATCACAGCAGCATCGATTTGCTCAGCCCCCACGCCCTCATGTCCCAGCAGGCTCACCATCAGGACGCCATACTCGTCCGCCAGCCTGTTCACGTCGGCCGCCAGACGCCAGCTCGCCCTCAGCCTTTCCCCCTCGAACACCCCCAGCGTGATGTTGGTGTTGCCTACGTCAATACCCAAAAGCATTGCCCCTGCTCCCTCCGAATCCTCGAGGCCGAGCCATTATAGCTCTCAGCCAGAGATGCCAGCAACCCAGCGTTCGCAACACCCGGACGGTTTGAGGTTTCTGAAAGGGTTAACATTTTCCCGCCCAGTTACCATAAAACCCTTGTAACCCTCATACTGCCTTGCTATGTTGCCCCCGTCCGCCGGAAACCACTGCCTGTGTTCCATTTTGCCACCGAGGGGGAATCTGTCATGAAGGATCCGGCTGTTTGTCGGCTGGAGACAAGTGCTCAGGACTTGTGGGAGCTAGCCCTTAATGAGCTCCAACTACAGGTGACACGTCCCAACTACGAGACGTGGCTCAAGGATACCATCGGCCTGCGTTTCGACAACGGCTCCTTCGTTGTCGGAGCCCCCAACGACTTCGCCACCGAGTGGCTTTCGACCAAGCTCCGTCCCCTTATCGCCAAGACCCTTACCGGCATCATCGGCCACCCCGTAGAGGTGACCTTCCAGCTCCTCGGTTCCTACCCGGAGGCCGCGCCCGCCAACGGTCCCCTGTTCAAGCCCGAGACCGCCCCGCCACCACCGCCACCTCCACTCCCACTGCCTCGCCTCAACGAGCGCTACACCTTCGAGCGCTTCATCGTGGGCCACGAGAACCGTCTGGCCCACGCCGCCTCCCTGGCAGTGGCCAACAAGCCCTCCGGCGTCTACAACCCGCTGTTCATCTACGGTGGCACCGGCTTGGGCAAGACCCACCTCCTCCACGCCATTGGCCACAGGGCCTGGAGCAACCACCACCGCGTTCTCTATGTTACCGCAGAGCAGTTTACCAACCAGTTCGTCACCTCTATCGCTCAGGGCCGCACCGAGGAGTTCCGCGCCAAATACCGCCACGTTGACATCCTCCTCATCGATGACATCCAGTTCCTGGCAGGCAAAGAGCGCACCCAGGAGGAGTTCTTCTACACCTTCAACGACCTCCACGCCGCCAGCGGCCAGCTCGTCATCAGCAGCGACCGCTCACCCAGACTCATCTCTCTCCTTGAGGATCGCCTGCGCTCCCGCTTTGAGTGGGGACTCATCGCCGATATCCAGCCGCCCGCTCTCGAAACCCGCCTCGCTATCCTGACGACCAAGGCCGCTGAGCTTCAGCAGGAAGTGAACCCCGACGTACTCCATTTGCTGGCCCAGCGCTGCCACAACAACATCCGCGAACTCGAAGGCTCCCTCAACCGCATCGTCGCCTTCGCCCGCCTCCTCCGCGCGGCCATAACCCTCGAGCTCGCCGCTGAGGCCCTGGCTCCCGTCTCACCCTCCCCCGAGAAACCCCATCCCACTCCCCAGGCTGTCCTCGACGTCGTCGCTCAGTACTTCGACCTAGCCGCTCCCGCCCTCACCGGCAGGAGCCGTGCCAAGGAGATCGCAGAGGCTCGCCACATCGCGATGTACCTCCTGCGTGAGGATGCCCACCAGCGCGTCACCGAGATCGCTTCCCTCCTCGGTGGCCGCGATCATTCCACCGTGATCTACGGCCTACGCAAGATAGACAACGTCCTCACGACAGACCCTCAGTTCACGCGTCAGATAGGCGAGATCCGCACCCTCCTAATAGCCTAAGTTATCCACAAAGGTCGTGGATATCCGCCCGCTGTGGTGGAAAACTTCACTTGACTGTTCTTATGCCCTCGCCACTCTTTTCCCCCTCACCAAACCAACTTCTCAGCCCACAGTCTTTCCACCACCAGTTCCACACACACTTCCCATTCAACCCCCGAAGCTCTCCACGGCCTCAACATCTCTACTAAGACTACGATCTAACGGATCTCATCCATGTTGTTCCCGCAAAGTATAATGAGTACGGGTGGACTACTATGATCGATCAAGTTGAGATCTGGGTTATTGCTGGTGATGGTGGCGCTGGAGCCATGAGCTTTCGCCGTGAGAAGTTCGTGCCTCGTGGTGGCCCAAATGGTGGCGATGGTGGTGATGGTGGCAGTGTCGTTCTGCTGGCTGACACGTCTTTGCGTACGCTGTGGGATGTAGGGCGTCGCCGTCAGTGGAAGGCTGAGAGGGGCCAGCATGGCCGTGGCTCCAATATGTACGGCCGTCGAGGGAAGGATTTGATCATTCGCGTCCCTGTGGGAACTGAGGTTCGCCGCAAGCAAGAGAACGGGGATCTATCTGTGATTGGGGATCTTACAGAGGCTGGCCAGACGTTGGCCATAGCTCACGGCGGTCTTGGTGGCTGGGGCAACGCTCACTTTGCCACCTCCACTAATCAGGCTCCCCGCATAGCGCAGAGAGGGCAGAAGGGCGAGGAAGTGAGGCTGGTCCTCGACCTCAAGCTGTTGTCAGACGTTGGCATCCTCGGTGTGCCGAACGCTGGCAAGTCCACCCTCCTGGCGGCTATCTCCGCGGCGCATCCGAAGATCGCCTCCTACCCCTTCACGACCGTCGAGCCTGTGCTCGGTGTGGTGGACATGGGCTACACTACGTTTGTGGTGGCTGAGATACCGGGGCTGATTGAAGGAGCGCATGTCGGAGTAGGGCTGGGTCATGATTTCCTCCGCCACGCGGAGAGGGCGCGCATGTTCGTCCATCTGCTGGATGGTACTCGCCCCGATCCCCTGCAGGATATGGATGTGATCAACCGCGAGTTGGCGCAGTTCCGAGAGGACTTCGCGGCTAAGCCCCAGGTCGTGGCGGTGAACAAGATCGATGTCCCGGATGCGGCCCGCCGCACAGCCGAGCTGAGGGAACTGTTGACTGCGAGGCACATCGAACCGTTCTTCATCTCTGCCGCCACTGGCGAGGGCGTGCGGCCGCTGTTGGAGCGCGTCGCCCAGGAGCTGTCGACGCTGGTGGAGGAGGAGCCATCCCCGACCCTGCCGGTGGTGAAGCCGCGGCCGCTCAGGGCGCGCTTCACCGTCTCCGTGTCCAACGACGTCTACAGGGTGAGCGGCGAGCGCCTGGAGGCATTCGCTGAGATGATGCCGCTGGATCAAGAAGAGGGGCAGGCAGAGTTCTGGCGGCGTCTGACTCGCTGGGGCGTCGTAGCTGCCCTCAAACGGGCCGGCATTCAGCCCGGCGCCAAGGTATGCCTGGGCCGGACAGAAGTGGAGTGGGAAGGTTGAGGCTGGGCGTCCTCGGCGGCACCTTCGATCCCCCGCACGTCGGCCACCTGATGCTGGCCGAGGAGGCCCGCCAGGCGCTTGAACTGGACCACGTGCTGTTCGTGCCTGCCGGCGCCCCCTGGCGCAAGGCAGGGCAAGAGCTGTCGCCGCGGGAGGACCGCCTGGCGATGGTGCAGCTCGCCGTAGGCGACAGCCTACACTTCGCTGTCTCGATCCTGGAGATTGAGCGCGAAGGCCCGTCCTATACGGCAGAGACCCTCGCGGCGCTGCACCAGAACCTGGCTGACGATAGTGAGATATTCTTCATTCTGGGGCAAGACTCTCTCGCCGACCTCCCCAACTGGAGGGAGCCGCAGCGCATCATATCGCTGGCTCGACTGGCCGTGGCAGTGCGTACCGACTGGGAGGCTGCGAAGGCGGATGCTCTGGAGAAGGAAGTCCCCGGCATCTCTCAGCGCCTCGTCTGGCTGGACATGCCGCGCATCGATATTAGCTCCACCGCCGTGCGAGATAGGGTGCGCCAGGGGCTATCGATCCACTACCGGGTGCCGCCAGCCGTCGAGGAGTACATCCGCCAGCACGGGCTGTACGTGGGGAGCTAGGTTCGGCTTGACGTAGGAACCCTTGCCTACACGTCCAGGTTGCGCACCTGGCTGGCGTGGCCCAGAATGAACCGCTTGCGCGGCTCCACCTCTTCGCCCATCAGTTGAACGAAGATGTGGTCGGCCTGGATCGCGTCCTCCACCGCCACCTGAAGCATGAGCCGCCGCTCGGGATCCATGGTGGTCGTCCAGAGCTGCTCGGGGTTCATCTCGCCCAGGCCCTTGTAGCGCTGGATGGTGATGCTCTTGCCGTCCTTGTGTTTGCTCAGGAACGATTCCTTCTCCGGCTCGGAGTACAGCCAGTGGTGCTCTTTGCCCCGCTGAATGCGGTAGAGCGGCGGCTGGGCAATGTAGAGATGGCCGGCGTGGATGAGCTCCACCATGTGGCGGAAGAAGAACGTCAGGAGCAGCGTGCGGATGTGCGAGCCATCGACATCGGCATCGGTCATGATGATGATGCTATGGTAGCGCAGGCGCGACAGGTCGAAGTCCTCGTCGATGCCAGTGCCCAGCGCCTTGATGATGGCCGCGATCTCGGCGTGGCCGAAGATCTTGTCCTGACGGGCCTTCTCGACGTTGAGGATCTTGCCCCGCAGCGGCAGGATGGCCTGGAAGCGTCGGTCCCGCCCTTGCTTGGCCGAGCCGCCCGCCGAGTCGCCCTCCACGATGTACAGCTCGCAAAGTCGTGGGTCGCGTTCCGAGCAATCGGCCAGCTTGCCGGGGAGCATAGTGCCGTCCAGCAAGCCCTTGCGGGTCACCAAGTCGCGCGCCTTGCGAGCCGCCTCGCGGGCGCGGGCGGACGTGATGCACTTTTCGATGATCCGCCGTGCCTCGGTGGGATGCTCCTCTAGATAGCGGCTCAGCTCTTCGCCCACCAGCGACTCCACCTGGCCCTTCACCTCTGCGTTGCCCAGGCGAGTCTTCGTCTGCCCCTCGAACTGCGGCTCGGGCAGCTTCACGCTGACCACCGCTGCCAGGCCCTCCCGAACGTCATCGCCGGAGAGGTTCGCGTCGCCCTCCTTGAGCAGCTTCTGCTTGCGCGCGTAGTCGTTGAGGACGCGGGTAAGAGCGCTCCGGAAGCCCGTCAGGTGGTTGCCGCCGTCGATGGTGTTGATGCAGTTGGCGAAGCTGAAGGTGAGTTCGGACAGGCTGTCGTTGTACTGGATGGCCACCTCGACGATGGTCCCATTTGCAGCGCCCTCGATGTATATCGGCTGGGGGTGAACGACGTTGCGGTCCTTGTTGAGGCGGCGCACAAAGCTGGCGATACCGCCCTCGAAGTAGAAGTTCGCCTCTCGGTCCTCCCGCTCATCGACGAAGCGGACCCACACGCCCTTGGTGAGATAGGACATCTCCCGAAACCGCTGCACCAGCGTGGCGAAATCGTAGTCCAGGGCCGGGAAGATCTTGGGGTCGGGCAGGAAGCAGGTGGTGGTTCCACTGCCCTGCCCGTGCCCTCCTCCCTGCACCTTGCGCATCGAGCCTTGCGGCACGCCCCGTTGGTACTCCTGCCGATAGACCGTGCCGTCACGGCGCACTTCCACCCACATCTCTGAGGAGAGGGCATTGACTACGGCTGCGCCCACGCCGTGCAGGCCACCGGAGACCTTGTAGGCCCCGTGCTCGAATTTGCCGCCGGCGTGGAGAAGCGTCATCACTGTTTCCAGCGCCGACTTTCGCGTGCGTGCGTGGGTGTCGACGGGAATGCCACGACCGTTGTCGCCGACAGTTACGTGTCCATCAGGGTGGATGGTGATGTCGATGCGGTCGCAGAAGCCAGCCATGGCCTCATCTATGCTATTGTCGACGATTTCGTAGATGAGGTGATGGAGGCCACGCTGGTCGGTGCTTCCGATGTACATGCTGGGGCGGCGTCGCACCGCCTCCAGCCCTTCCAGCACCTGGATGTCGCGCGCGGTATATTCGTTGGGCTGTCGGGCCATTTGGTGAGATTATACCAGATACGGCGCTATTGGGGAAGGGCTGGCCACAGGCCCGAAGCGACAGAGCGGAGTTCGCCCTCTCTGTCCTGAGCAGCGAACAGGTGCTAACCTCACCAGTGGTGGGCCACATGACTGCCAAAGAGGACAAGTCGCCGCTGCGCCCTGGCGTGCCCTCCGCTAGGGATTCCGTCGTGCCCGGAGTGGAGAGAAACGTCTTTCGTCTGGGCATAGTGAGTTTCTTCACCGATATCAGCTCCGAGATGATCTATCCCCTGGTGCCCATCTTCATCACCGAGACGCTGGGTGTGCCCCGCGCCATCCTCGGCGTCATCGAGGGACTGGCCGAAAGCACAAGCAGCATCTTCAGAGTGGTCTCGGGCTGGTTCTCCGATAAGGTTGGCAAGCGCAAGCCCTTCGCCCTCGTCGGCTACGGCGTGTCCGCCGTGGCGAAGCTGCTCCTGGCCGTGGCTTTCCACTGGCCTACGGTGCTGGTTGCCCGCGTCGTGGACCGATTCGGCAAAGGCCTGCGTAGCTCCCCGCGCGACGCCCTCATAGCCCAGTGGACGCCGCCCTCTGTTCGAGGCCGCGGCTTCGGCTTTCACCGGGCCGCCGATACAGCGGGGGCGGTACTAGGCCCTCTGATCGCACTGGCCCTGCTGGCTCTCATCGGCGAGAACTTTCGCCCGATCTTCGCCCTCGCCCTTGTGCCTGCCGTCTTGGGGGTTATCGTGCTGCGCGGCGTTAGCGACAGGCCTCCCGCCCCGGAGGAGCGCGGGTCGCAGCCGCGCCTGCGGTTCAGGGACTTCGGGCGTGCCTACTACGTCTTCCTGGTCATAAGCCTGATTTTCGCCTTGGGCAACTCAAGCGATGTCTTCATCATCTTGCGGGCCCGCAACCTGGGCCTGGGCGTCAGCGAGGCGGTTCTCGCCTATGCGCTCTACAACGTCGTCTACGCCCTCCTGTCGATGCCGGCGGGGATCGCCTCCGATCGCGTCGGGAGGCGGCGCGTCATCGCCGGCGGCTTCGGCGTCTTTGCCGTCGCCTACCTCGGCTTCGCCGTTATCGATGCCGGAGCCTACGTTTGGCTCTTGTTTGCTGTGTATGGAGTCTACATGGCGTTGACCGAGGGCGTGGGAAGAGCGCTGGTGGCCGACTTCGTCGGCGCCCAGTGGCGGGGCACCGCCCTCGGCCTCTACCAGGGCGCCATGGGCCTCATGATCCTCCTGTCGAGCATCCTCGCCGGCGTCCTCTGGGACCAGGTGGGAGCGTCGGCGCCCTTCTTCCTGGGCGGCAGCACCGCGGCCCTGGCCTTCCTGCTGGCCGTGTTCCTCCTGCCGCGGCGGCCGCTGCTTGGCAAGTCTTGACCAGCGCTGCACTTCCCCTGAGACTGTACTGCGCTGGAGGACGCTGCGATGCTGGAACCGGTCGTTGTGAAACCCATTGGGGTGGTGCACAATTCCGTGAAGGAGCTACGCAGGGAGAGCTGGGAAAGCCTTGAGTCCACGATCGTTGTGCAGGACAGGTGGGCGGGCGCCCTGGACGGCCTCGAGGCCTTCTCCCATATCTTCGTCATCTTCTGGCTGCACCTCGTGGCGGAGGGGCCTCGAGAGACCACGACGCATGTCCATCCGCGGGGAGACCCCGGGATTCCCCTTCAGGGGGTGTTCGCCACCCGCAGCCCGGTTCGACCCAACCCCATCGGCCTGAGGGTGGTGGCTCTCCTGGAGCGCAGGGGCAATGTCCTGCGAGTGCGAGGCCTGGATGCTATTGACGGCACGCCGGTTCTCGACCTGAAGCCCTACCTCTTCCATTACGATGGCGTGCCCGAGTCCACCGTTGCCGACTGGATCCAAAAGGCGTAGGGGCTCCCAGGAGGGCTAGCCAGCCGTGCGTAAGGCCATCGCCGAGAAGCTTCTCGATATATACCAGCGCCTCTACGCTGCCTACGGGCCCCAGCATTGGTGGCCGGCGGATTCGCCCTTCGAGGTCGTGGTCGGCGCTATCCTCACCCAGTCGGCTGCCTGGGTCAACGTCGAGAAGGCCATCGCAAACCTCAGGGCGGCGGGCATCCTCTCGCCGGAAGCGCTCCTGCGGGTCGACCTCGATGAGCTGGCCCGCCTGATTCATTCCGCCGGTTACTACAACGCGAAGGCCCGCAAGCTGAAGGCCTTCCTGGAGATGCTCTTCGATAGGCACGGCGGCGATCTCGATGCCCTGTTTGCCTTGCCCCTGCCGCAGCTCAGGCAGGAGCTTCTGGCTACCCACGGCGTCGGCCAGGAGACGGCCGATTCGATCATCCTCTATGCGGCTGGCAAGCCCAGCTTCGTCATCGATGCTTACACCCGCCGCGTCTTCTCCCGCCTGGGCCTGGAGCCGGCCGGCGACAGCTATGCCTCCTGGCAGGCGATGTTCAGCGAGGCTCTGCCCCCCGACGTGCGGTTGTTCAACGAGTACCACGCCCTCATCGACCGCCATGCCAAGACCGTCTGCCGTAAGGCGCCGTTTTGCGACCAGTGCTGCCTGCGGGAGCTCTGCCGCCTGGCGATGGGCGCCACCGCGCGTTGACACCTCTCTCGGCCCGCACTATGCTGGTGGCGATATGGACCTGGGCATTGTTGGCCTGCCCCTTTCTGGCAAGACCACTGTCTTCAACGCCCTCACCCACGGCCACGCCGAGACCGGCGGCTACCGGGCGGGCGTCGAGACGCACATCGGTGTGGTGAAGGTGCCCGACGAGCGCCTGACCAAGCTGGCCGCCCAGTTTCAGGCCAAGAAGGCCACCCCGGTCGAGCTGCGCTACATCGACCTGCCTGCCATGAGCGCTTCCTTCGACCACGGCGGCCCCTCCAGCCAGGTCCTCTCCGCCCTCTCCGCCAGCGACGGCCTCCTCCACGTCGTCCGCACCTTCGAGCGAGACGATGTGCCTCATCCCCAGGGGAGCATCGACCCCCACCGCGATGTCGCCGCCATGGACGTCGAGCTCGCTCTGGCCGACCTCGCCGTCGTCGAGAAGCGCCTGGAGCGACTGGTGCCCGTCGTGCGCGCGTCCAAGCCGGCAGAGCGAGAGGCCGGCGAGCGTGAGATGGAGCTTCTCCAGCGGGTCAAGGCCTCGCTGGAGGAGGAGAAGCCCCTGCGGACGCAAGCCCTCACGGCCGACGAGCAGAAGGCCCTGCGTGACTACGCTCTCCTCACCCTGAAGCCCATCCTGCTGGTGGTCAACGTGGGCGAGGGAGACGCCTCAAAGATTCCGGACATCGAGAGCGAGTTCACCGCTCGCTACGGCGCTGAGGGCACATGCGTGGTCGCTCTCTGCGGTCAGTTGGAGATGGAGCTGGCCGAGCTCTCGGACGAGGAGGCCCTGGAGTTCCGCCAGGACATGGGCCTGACCGACTCCGGCGTGCAGCGGGTCCTCCAGCGGACCTTCGACCTGATGGGCCTCATCACCTTCTACACCGTCGTCGGCGACGAGTGCCGCGCCTGGACTGTGCCGCGCGGGATGCCTGCCCAGCAGGCGGCGGGCAAGATCCACTCCGACATGGAGAGGGGGTTCATCCGGGCCGAGGCCATCGGCTGGGAGGAGATCCTGGCCTGCGGCTCCCTGGCCGAGGCCCGCAAGAAGGGCATCCTCCGCACCGAGGGCAAGGGCTACGCCGTGCAGGACGGCGACGTCCTCCACAT
>CAZEJO010000051.1:0-11293 GCA_964512285.1 uncultured Dehalococcoidia bacterium
GTCGTCTAGTGGTAGGACAGCGGACTCTGGATCCGTAAGCGGGGGTTCGAATCCTCCTCCCCCAGCCAGCGAAGCGTCTGATATAATAAACGGTGCGGCGCATTCGTCTAGCGGCCTAGGACACCACCCTCTCAAGGTGGAGATCGGGGGTTCGAATCCCCCATGCGCTACCAACGAAAGCAGAGCCCGGCCAGCATGGACTGGTCGGGCTTGCTGTTTGCGCCAGAGACGCTGTACTTGCCACGTTTTTGTCGCCGCCTCTCGCGCGTCTTATACTTGAGGGTACAGAGAACTCCAGCATGAAGGAATTCGGGCCACGGCGAAGCACTAAGGAGGAGCAACAGCGCCTGCGGGGGCTAGGCCCCGCAAAAGGCTAACCTTAGCAGCGTATCCTCCCCTCGACCCGTGCGTTAGGAATAATGGACACCACGGGTATGAGTGTGCAAACGTTATCGCTGTTGGCCTGGGAGAGGAGCATAAGAACGAGGGCCCACGAGCGCAGCGGCCAGAGCGCCCAGGTCCGGCGGGAGGAGGAGTTAATCCGCAGGGCCCAGGAGTTCGACCAAGAGGCCCTGGGTTGGCTGTACGAGCTCTTCTATCCCAAGCTGTACAACTACGCTTATCTACAGCTAGGCAACGTTCATCAGGCTGAGGACCTGGCCTCGGAGGTGCTCCTGCGAGTGCTGGAGTCTCTCAAGGGCTACCGCTTCCGAGGGGTGCCGCTCGCCGCCTGGGTATTTCGTATCGCCCGCAATTGTCTCATCGACCTCAGCCGTCGTCGCCAGCGGCGGCCTCAGGTGGGCCTGTACGAGGGAATACCTGATACGCAGGACAGCCCTCAGGCCGTCGCCGAGCGATCCGTCGCTCAGGATGAGGTTCGCCTGGCCCTGACGAAACTCACCGAAGAGCAACGCCAGGTCATCATCCTGAAATTCGTTGAGAACATGGACAACGCCAGTGTGGCCCGCGTCTTGGGTCGAAGCCAGGGGGCAGTAAAGTCGCTCCAGCATCGCGCCCTGGTCTCGCTGAGGAAGATCATTTCATCGCAGGAGGTAGAATAGGGTGGGACGAGACTTCAAGACCATCCTGAATGAGTGCCTGCAAGAGATAGAGGCAGGCCAGCCGCTGGAAGCTATCCTGGAACGCTATCCAGAGGAGGCCGATGAGCTACGCCCCCTCCTTCTGACGGCCCAGAGCCTGAGGGCGACGCCTATCGCTCGCCCGCGCTCGCACGCCCAGCAGGCGGGCTGGCAGCGCTTCCTAGGCGAGGCCATTGCCCTGCGGCGGGCTCGCGAGCGGCGACCGGTCTTTAGTCTCTGGGCGCGGCCGCTCCTGCGGCCGGTGGCTATCGCCGCCTCGCTCCTGCTCACGCTGTTCTTCCTGGGCGGCGGCGCTACCGTCTATGCTGCCTCGAGCAGCCTACCCGATAGCGCCCTCTACCCCCTCAAGCTGGCCACCGAGGAGGCCCGCCTCTGGTTCGTCTTCGACGAGGACGATCGGGCGGGCATCCTTCTCGACCAGTCGGAGACCCGCATGACCGAGATTCGCAAGCTGGTGCAACAAGGCAAGCCGGTGGAAGGTAACGTCCTTTCCGCCATGCGAGGGCGGATGACGCGGGCAACGGACATCATCAATAAGAGGGACGCCCCCCAGGAGCTGGTAGCGCGAGCCAACGAGCTCTCCGCTCAACAGGAGAACATACTCATCGCCATCGGCGAAAACGTGCTGGCGGGCGACAAAGACGAGTACGGCGAGGTTCTGGTGGTAGTGCACGAGGTGCGTATCGAACTGCAAGGCCTATCCGAACCGGCGGTTCAACTGGACCCACAGACGCTGTCGCAAGGCATCAGCAGCTTCACCGGCCTGGTGGAGCAGCGTGAGGATGACGCCTGGACCATCAGCGGCACCAAGATACTGGTAGACGAAGCAACGATCGTGGAGGGCGATACGGGTGATGTCGTCGGACAGATCGCTCAGCTCACCATCATCAGCGGGCCTGGTGGCCCCCAAGCGATCGGCATCTCCCTTCGCGGCAGCGAGGACCTGGCCAAGACGGCCACTATCAGCGGCGTCATCGACAAGGTCGATGGAAGCAAGATCCAACTGGGCGGCCGCACCTTCAAGCTCGACGCTTCCACCGTCATCGATGCGGGGAGCTTCGCGATGAAGGCCGGCGTGCACGCCCGCGTGGAGAGCGAGTGCGCCGAGGAAGCGCTGGTGGAGGGCGTGTGCCAAGAGAGCGAGCTGGTGGCCAAGCGGATCGTGCTTCTCGCCTCGGAAGGATCGCCTGAGACCGTGACGGTGGAGGGAGTCTACCAGGGACAAGATGACGGAAGCTGGGTCATCGCCGGCATCCCCATCGAGTTCGCCCCCGAGAGTCCAACCCTGATCACACCGCCGGTGAATACACTGGTAGAAGTGACCGGCAACCAAGAGGGCCAGGCCATCGTCGTGGCCACAGCGGAATCGATCCGGCCACCGGAGGAGTTGGGCCTTGTCAAGCTAGAGGGCGTAGTGGATCAACTGGACGACAATCAGTGGCAAATAGGGCCGGCGCTCTTCCGCACTACCGCCGCCACCAGGATCGGTGGGGAGCTCATTCCGGAGGCCAGGGCGGTAGTCTGGGGCCTGCCCAACGAGGACGGCTCGCTCGATGCCATCTTCGTCGATGTTCTCGACACCCGCTCGCTAATCGCCCCCTAGGCACCCCAGCTTATTCCCACCGGTCCCTGACCCCTGATGCCTGTTCCAGACCATAGAGACGGTTCGAGAACCGCCACCCAATCATAGGGGTCGTTCGCGAACGCCCCCTACAGACCGGCCAAACAGGCTTAGGGGCGGTTAGCGAACGACCCCTACACCGATTGATAGCCGACCACTCCATGCCCTACAATATGGCCGTGGGTGCCCCCGTCGTCTAGAGGCCTAGGACGCGGCCCTTTCAAGGCCGAAATCAGGGGTTCGAATCCCCTCGGGGGCACCAGTCTTCTTCGGGCTCTCCACAGACCCCCTTGGCACACAACGAGCCAGCGAAAGGAGGGCGAAGGCCGATGAAGAGAGGCACTCTCCTCTACTGGATCGCCATTTCGGCGTTGCTGCTGTTCCTGCTGCAGGTTTTCTCCGGCTTTGTTCTCTGGCTAGCCATCCCAGGCGGCGACGGCTTTCGCGGCGGCCGCGGGGACGCCCAGCCGCCGGGGCAGGAGGAATTCCTGGCGCTCACTCGAGGCGACTGGATCGACATCCACCAGTGGGCCGCCGTCGCCCTGCTGGTGGTCATTGGCGTCCACCTGATCCTCCAGTGGCGCTGGATCGTCAGCGTCACGCGAAGGATGTTCGTCGGCGAATAGGGGAACGGGCGAGAGCGAGGGTTCGCCTCGAATCAGTCTGACCACGCAAACGCCCCTTGTCGCAGATGTGTCCAGCGGCTATAATCGCCGCGCTTTCCCTGAAACTGTTGGAAGTGCGAATGCTCACCTGTAGCTACACCGCTCAGGAGGCCCTCCAGATGGGGGTGTGAATTTGGTGGTGCCAGAAACTGATGACCAGAAGCCCAAGCTGTCCGAAGGTACTCAAATCGAAGAGGGAGGAAAGAAATGGAACTGAAGGAGATCCAGGCAATTGACACTATGTGCCGGCCTTACTACTGCAGCCCGGAGCTCACCAGCTCTTTCTTTGAGCATTATGAGTTCAAGATCATGGCCAGGACTACATTTGCTGGCGTGATGCGCCGACTGGGACTCAAGGAGGGAGAGGAGTGGAAGGTCTTAGCCGGACTGGGCAAGTCCTCAGTAAAAGAGATGGTGGCGGAAATGGACGAAATTGGGGTGGAGTTTGTCTTCATGGACCAAATGATCATGTGGTCCCGCCGGGAGTCTGGGCTCCTGAGCCATATACCCACTGAGACGATTGCCGGAATAATTGAAGAGTCCAACGGTAGGGTAATAGGAGGTGCTGGCTACAATCCGTTCCGGATCAAGGAAAGCCTTGAAGAGATAGAGAGAGCGGTTAAAGACTATGGGTTTAAGTACGTATGGGCGCACCCTATCACTTGGGGTCTGCCACCAAATGACAAGAAAATGTACCCTCTTTATGCCAAGTGCCTCGAATTGAGAATACCGGTTTGTTACCAGTCTGGGCACTCAGCGGAGCCCCTTCCCAGCGAGCCAGGTCATCCCATGTACGCCGATGAGGTTGCTCTGGATTTCCCCGAGCTTACGCTTGTCCTCACCCACACTGGCTGGCCCTGGGTGGACGAATGGCTGTCCATGCTTTGGAGACACCCCAATGTCTATGGCAATATTGGTGCCTACTATCCACGGGATCTTGATCCGGCCCAAGTTCGCTTCATGGATGGGAGAGGTCGAAACAAGGTTCTGTGGGCTACTAATGGATTGGGGCTTACCCGCTGTAAGAAGGAATTCCTGGAGTTAGCCATCAGTGATGAAACCAAGAAGAAAGTGCTTCGGGAGAACGCCATCAAAGTGTTTAACCTATGACCGGCCCCGGTCGCGTTTTCTCTGCTATGAGTGGGTGCAGCAGCAGCCGCTGGGCGTCACTGAGCGATGGGCTGAGTGATCCTCAGGTCCTGGAAGCGCTCCGGCTCTGCCAGCAGGGCAGCCAGAAACGAGGGCAGGGCAAAGCTGGCGGGATGCATCTGGGGGCTGTAATAGCGGGAGGAGATGCTTCTGGCCTCCAGCCTCTGGCGAACGGTGGCCTCATCGAGGGCGAGGGGATCGTTGCCCGCAGAGGCCAGGGTGAAGCTCCACAGCACGCCGGGATAAGAGGGCACAGGAGCGAGATAGACGCGCACCAGAGGGAAGACGGCCTTCAGGTTGGCGTAGATGCTCAACAACTCGTCCGTCAGGAGGAGAGCGGAACTGCTCTGGGTTACGATCAGCCCCTCCTCCTTCAGTATGCGGCGGACGGCCTGGTAGAACTCGGCGGTGAACAAGCGCAGGCTGGGCCCGGGAGGGAAGGGATCGGTCAGATCGACGATGATAGCGTCGAAGGGCTCCTGGGCCTTCTCCACGAATTCATAGCCGTCGGCGAACAGCAGGTCAAGGCGAGGATCATCGAACGCCCCGCTCGACACCTGGGGGAGATAGCGGCGACAGGTATCGACTACTGCTCGATCCAGCTCCACCTGGACTACCTCCCTGGGGGAGTGCTCCAGGACACGGCGCAGGCTGCCGCCGTCGCCGCCGCCTATGATGAGCACCCGCTCCGGCCGAGTCAGGGAGATGAGGGTAGGGTGTACTATCATCTCGTGATAGATGAACTCGTCCTTCTCCGTGGTCTGGAGGATGTTATCGAGGATCAGAGCCCTGCCGAAGGGGACAGTATCCAGCACACAGATGCTTTGATACTCCGAGCGGCCCTCGTACACCACGCGCTGCACCTGGATGCGCTGCTCCAGGCCGACGCGCTCTCGCTCGCCGAACCACTGTTCGCCGTTACTCGATACAAGAGGCAATGCCCCGCACCACCTCCATGACCTGAACCCGCTCAGCCTCAAAGTGATCCCGAAAGACGGGGATGGCTACTCGCGGGTCAGCGTCGTCGCCGCAGGTGAAGACATCGACCGCCGCATAGTCGTACTCGGGCCAGGTATGGATGGTGATGTGAGACTCCGCTAAGACGGCTACGCCGGTGACACCCTCCGGACTATAGTGATAGACTTGGACGTCTTTTAACGTTGCAGCGCACGCTGCCGCCGCATCGCGCAGAGCTCCTTCCACTGTCGCGGCGGAGTTGAAGTTCTTACCGCCCCACAACTCCAAGATTAGGTGCCTTCCCAAGCCCTTCAACGGATTCTCACCCCCTCCCTCTGAACCGGCCCGCGCCTCTCAGCATAAACACCACCCCAGGCGAAGCCGCTTCCGCGACGTCATTCCTGGAAAGTGGTGCTTAAGGCCTCTATGCCAGGCCTAACCGAAACAAGCGATTCAATACAATACCATATAACTCAAGAAGATTCCATAATGGAGAAAGATTTTCTGATCCGCCGCATCGATCGAGGCCGAAGGCCGAGGCGATCTGCCGCCTGTCTTGCTGGTAGAGATCCCTTCTGCTAGACTCGCTGCGAAAGGAGAGCGTGAAAGATGGAACTAGTTTGGCTTGTACCCGTTGCTGGATTCATGGGGATCGCCTTCGCTCTCTGGCTTGCCTGGGACGTGCTACGGCGCGACACGGGTACCGACGCGATGCGCGACGTTGCTTCAATGATCTTCGAAGGCGCTATGGCTTTCCTGAAGCGCCAGTACCAAACTATCGCCATCCTGGCGGTCGTGACCGGCATCCTCATCGCCATCATCGTCGGCGCCGTCTCGGAGGGTGTGAAGGATATCGTCCGCAACGACGCAGGACAGATCGAATATGGAGCAAAGGTCATCGATCACTGGAAGGAGGGCCTCCTCACGGGCATTGCCTTCCTGGTGGGTGCGGCCGCTTCAGCGCTGGCCGGATACATCGGCATGTATATCTCTGTACGTTCCAACGCGCGCTGCGCCTCGGCGGCGACCCGCAGCCTGCGCGAGGCCATCACCGTCTCCCTACGAGGAGGAGCCGTGTCCGGCTTCCTGGTGACGTCGCTGAGCCTGCTGGGTGTGTCGGGCATCTTCCTCACGTACAGTAAGCTATTGGACAACCCGCCGACCATCGCGCCGTTCCTCATCGTCGGCTTCGGCTTCGGGGCCAGCTTTGTGGCCCTGTTCGCCCAGCTAGGCGGCGGCATCTACACCAAAGCCGCCGACGTGGGCGCCGACCTGGTGGGTAAGGTGGAGGCTGGCATCCCCGAGGACGACCCGCGCAACGCGGCGGTAGTCGCCGACCTGGTAGGCGACAACGTGGGCGACTGCGCCGGCCGTGGCGCCGACTTGTTCGAGTCGATGTCGGCCGAGAACATCGGCGCCATGATTCTGGGCGTGGCGATCTACACCATGACCGGTAAGATCGAATGGATAATGTTCCCCCTGGTGCTCCGGTCGTTCGGCATCCTTGCCACGATTGTGGGGCTCTCCTCCGTCCCGTTCTTCGCCCGCGATGACAGCCGCCAGCAGCCGATGACCCCACTGAACTACGGATACTACGTAGTGTCGATCCTCTCCGTGGTGGGCTTGTTCATCGCCACCAAGGTGATGCTGTCGGATGCCTGGTATTGGTTCTTCGGATGCGGTCTCATAGGCATCGCCACGGGTATCGCTTTTGTGTATATCACGCAGTACTACACCTCGGGTTCATGGCGACCGGTCAAGGAAATAGCCAAGGCATCGCGCACGGGGCCGGCGACGAACATCATCATCGGCACCGCTGTAGGATATGAGACTACCGCAGCGACTGCCATCAGCATCGGCCTGGCCCTGGTCGGCTCCTTCATTCTCGGTTCCCACGCCGACATCGCCGGCGTGCCGGGCTTCAGTAGCGGCGTCTTCGGCACCGCCGTGGCCACCATGGGCATGCTCATGTCGGCCGCCTACATCCTCGCCATGGACACCTTCGGCCCCATCACCGACAACGCCGGGGGGATCACCGAGATGTCCGGCGCCCCGGAAGGCGCTCGCCACATAACCGACTCCCTGGACGCCGTGGGCAATACCACCAAGGCGCTAACTAAGGGCTACGCAGTGGCCTCGGCGGGGCTGGCCGCCTTCCTGCTGTTCAGCGCCTATCTGGACAAGGTGAAGGAGCGGCTGGACATCCCGCTGACCCAGGGCCTGCCCATCGACCTGTCCAACGTGGACGTGTTCGTCGGCGGGCTGCTGGGAGTAATGCTGGTCTTCCTGTTCAGCTCACTGGCCATCCGGGCCGTGGGCAACACGGCCTCAAGCATCATCGAAGAGGTGAGACGGCAGTTCCGCGAGGACCCGGGCATCATGGCCGGCACCTCTCGCCCTGACTACGCGCGGGCGGTAGACATCACCGCGCGCGCCTCCCTGCGCCAGATGGTGGCGCCGGGCCTCCTGGCTGTGTGCATGCCCGTGGCGGTCGGGCTCATCTTCCGCTTTACCAGGACAGAGGACTCGGGCTGGCTGGCCGTATCCGGGCTGCTAATGATCGGCACCATCGGCGGCATCATCCTCGCCACCTTCCTGAACAACGTGGGCGGCGCCTGGGACAACGCCAAGAAATACATCGAGGCGGGCCTCTTGAAGGTTCCCTCAGGTAACCCGGGCGATAAAGATGTGGTGCTGGGCAAAGGATCGGATGCCCACAAGGCGGCGGTGGTCGGCGACACTGTGGGCGACCCCTTCAAGGACACGGCGGGCCCGTCGCTGCATGTGCTGGTGAAGCTTCTGAGCACCGTGACCCTGGTGATGGCGCCGCTGTTTATCTCGTAGCGCCCTAGTCCGGGTCGATACCCATATACGTCCGCGGGTGCTTGATAAAGGGGTTCTGCTCCTTTTCCTGGCCGATGGTGGTGGTGGGGCCGTGGCCAGGCAGCACCAGCGTATCGTCTGGCAGGGTGAAGAGCTTGTCGCGGATGCTTCTGAACAGCTGTTGGCCGTCGCCGCCGGGCAGGTCGAAGCGGCCGATGCTTAGCTGGAAAAGAACGTCGCCGCTGAACAGCACGCCCTCGCCGTAGAGGCAGACGTGCCCGGGACTGTGGCCCGGACAGAAGAGCACCTGGAACTTCAGCTCCCCCACTCCTATCTCCTGGCCTTCCTCCAGCCAGATCTCCGGTTCGCTCATCCGCGGCATGGAGCGTCCGAGCCACATCATGGCCGCCTCGCTCTGATAGGCGGTGTACTCATAGGCGCTGGGGTGCATGGCTACCGGCGCGTTGGTGGCCTGGCGTACCTCGTCCACGGCGCCAATGTGGTCGATGTGCTCGTGGGTGAGAACGATGATCTTGGCGGTCAGCTCTTTCTCTTCCAAGGCAGCTAAGATCTTGGCGGCGTCGTCGCCGGGGTCGACGATCATCGCCTCTTTGGTCACATCGCAGCCGGCGATGAAACAGTTGCCCTGGAGGAAGCCGGTGGGAAAGCCCTCCAGTATCATCGACATCGCTCAGCCATATTGCTAGTACGAAGCAATGCTAGATCTTCTCGAAACGCTCAACATCCACAACGAAGACGATGGCGCCGCCCGCTCTCACCTGAAGGGGCTGGCCAGGCGGCAGGCTGCCCGGAAAGGGCAGGGCCTGGACGGGGACATACTCTGCGCGGGGTTGGCATTCAGCCCTGATCATGTCCAGTACCGTGTCGACGGCATCAGCTCCTACTCCCGACAGCAGAGTGGCGTTGCCGCGGCGTAGAAAACCGCCGGTGCTGCTGATCTTGGTGACCGGATAATCGGCCTCCATCATCTTCACCAGCAGGCGATCGGCGTCCTCGGCAGCGGCGATGACGATCAGCAGCTTCTGGACAGAGAAAGACAAAGGCTTGACTCCTCGACCGTCAGAGCCCTTCAGCCTGTCGCTCCTGCCTGGCTTGCCAGCGCTCCCGAGCCTTATAGACAACCAACTGTCGCATGATGTTGCCCGGCTGGGGCGCCATGAGCAAGGCCACGGCAGCACCTATTACCAGCCCTAGAATGAACCCTAGAAGGAAGCGCATGTTTCTTACCCCCGTTGCCTGCGAGTCTTGCTTCTGGTCAATCCTACCACGTGGGCCAAGCCTGATGATAGACAGGCTTTACTTTGGCCCTCGAAACTGGTAACTTCAACGAAGATTTTTGTCTGCTTTCAGTCAATTCGAGAGCCTATGTCCACCAAAGCAACCGTAGAGAAACTCGTATCCCTGTGCAAGCGCCGCGGCCTGGTCTTCCAGAGCAGCGAGATATACGGCGGCATCGGCGGGTTCTGGGACTACGGGCCGCTGGGCGTAGAGCTGAAGAATAACATCAAGCAGGCCTGGTGGAAGGCGGTCGTCCAGGAGCGCGACGACGTGGTGGGCCAGGACGCCGCCATCGTCATGAACCCCACGGTCTGGAAGGCCAGCGGCCACCTGGACACCTTCGCCGACCCGATGGTCGACTGCAAGGAGTGCAAGAAGCGCTTTCGGGCCGACGATCTGGTGGGGGCGGTCGCGGCAGGCACCCACGGCCACGAGGCCGCCGTCAAGGCCAGCCGCTGCCCCGAGTGCGGCGGCGAGCTCACCGAGCCCCGTATGTTCAACCTGATGTTCAAGACATACGTCGGGCCGGTGGAGAACGACGCCTCGACCGCTTATCTGCGGCCGGAGACGGCCCAGGGCATCTTCGTCAACTTCCTCAATGTGCTGACCGCCACCCGCAAGAAGCTGCCGCTGGGCATCGCCCAGATCGGTAAGGCCTTCCGGAACGAGATCACGCCGGGCAACTTCATCTTCCGCGACCGCGAGTTCGAGCAGATGGAGATCGAGTACTTCGTCAAGCCAGGGACGGACGAGGAGTGGCACAAGCACTGGGTGGAGGAGCGCTACAACTGGTATCTTGGCCTGGGGCTGCGGAAGGAGAACGTGCGAGTGCGCCGGCTTGAGCCTGAAGAGCAGGCCCACTACGCCAAGGACACCTACGAGGTCGAGTATCTGTTCCCTATGGGATGGTCGGAGCTGGAGGGCATCGCCAATCGCACCGACTTCGACCTGCGCCGCCACGCCGAGTTCAGCGGGCGCGAGCTGGAGTACTTCGACGAGGAGAGCGGCGAGCACATCGTGCCGTACGTGATCGAGCCCTCGGCGGGGGTGGACCGGCTGCTCATGGCCTTCCTGGTCGACGCGTACGACGAGGAGGAAGTTCGAAAAGAGACGCGGGTGATCCTGCGGCTGCACAAGGACCTGGCGCCGATCAAGGTGGCGGTGCTGCCCCTGAGCCGCAACGAGAAGCTGGTGCCGCCGGCCAGGGAGGTGTGGGCTCTGGTGCGCAAGCACTGGATGAGCCAGTACGACGATGCCCAGAGCATCGGGCGGCGGTATAGGCGGCAGGACGAGGTGGGCACGCCGCTGTGCGTGACGGTCGACTTCGACACGCTGGAGGACGAGGCGGTGACGATCCGGGAGCGGGACAGCATGGAGCAGGTGCGGGTGCCGATAGCAGGGCTGGTGGAGGCGCTGCGGGAGAAGCTGAATACGGGCGATTGATTGTGTTCGCGAGAATTCTTGCGTTTTGGGGCTTCGGCGTATCTGGCGAGGCTCCTTTTTCTTTGATTGTTCCGCCCCGCTGAGCGGGAAGGCCACTGTTAAGGTACGGGGCCGCCAGCGAGGCTTGACGGCAGTCAAAGGATAGGCATTCGGGGCGAAGAGGTGGAAGGGGGAGGTGGCGCGGGGGAGAGAGTGGACGCGCACGGATAGAGCCAGCGGCGAGGCGCCGAGGGGCG
>CAZEJO010000052.1:0-10066 GCA_964512285.1 uncultured Dehalococcoidia bacterium
ACCTATATGCCATCGCCATGGTGGTAGGCGGCGGCAGCAGCGAGATCCAGCGCAACATCATCGCCATGCGCGGCCTGGGGTTGCCGCGAGGATAAGGAAAGATCGGCTATCAAGCCTAGAAGAGAGAAGGGAGCCTGAGCAATGGATCTAGGCCTTTCTGAAGAGCAGGGACTACTCAAGAACGCCGCCCGCGAGTTCCTGGAGAAGGAATGCCCGGAAACCTTCGTGCGGCAGATGGAGGAGGATGAGAGGGGCTACACGCCGGAGTTCTGGCAGATGATGGCCGCTCAAGGCTGGCAGGGCATAATCATCCCCGATCAGTACGGTGGCACCGGCATGACCTTCACCGACCTGATCGTGCTGCTGGAGGAGTTTGGCCGAGCCCTTGTACCCGGGCCCTTCATCTCCACTGTGGTTCTGGCTGTCATGCCAATCCTAGAGGCGGGCACGGAGGAGCAAAAGCAGGAGTTCTTGCCCAAGATCGCCGCGGGCGATCTAATCATGACGCTGGCCCTTACCGAGCCCAGCGCGAAGTGGGACGCCGACGGCGTTGCGATGCCGGCCAAGGCCGAGGGTGATTCTTTCGTCCTCAGCGGCACCAAGCTATTCGTGCCCGACGCCCATGTGAGCGACTACATGCTGGTCGCGGCCCGCACCAAGGAGAGCGCAAGCCCAGAGGATGGCATCACTCTCTTCCTGGTGGACAGCAAGAGCGCGGGTATTGAGTTCACCGTCCTTAAGACCATCGCCGCTGACAAGCAGTGCGAGGTGGCCTTCAACGATGTGCGGGTGCCCAAGGCCAATGTCCTGGGCGAGGTGGACAAGGGGTGGCCGATCATCCAGAGCGTGAAGACCAAGGCAGCGGTGGCTGCCTGCGCCTATCTGGTTGGTCTGTCCCAGATGGACTTCGATACCAGCTTGGACTATGCCAAGGAGCGAATCCAGTTCGGGCGGCCCATCGGCAGCTTCCAGGCCATCCAGCACAAGTTCGCCGACATGATCATCGACGTGGACGGATCTCGCTTCATCACCTACAAGGCGGCCTGGGCCCTTCAGGAGAACGAGCCGGACGCGGAGATGCTGGTGAGCATGGCCAAGGCCTGGTGCAACGATGCCACTCGGCGGGTGGTAGCTCATGGCCAGCAGATCCACGGCGGCATCGGCTTCACCAAGGACTACAAGATCGAGCTCTACTTCCGCCGCCAGAAGTGGATGGAGCTGATGTGGGGCGACGCCGATTACCACCGCGAGCTGGTGGCCTCGAAGCTGGAGACCTAGCGGCGTCGAAGGGATTCAGTATTCGGGAGCCAGCCCTCTGAGAGGCGGACTGCTGAAAAACCTTTGCTCCTTTCATGGTTCGACAGGCTCACCATGAGCGGGATCAGGCTCACCATGAGCGGAGACAGGCTCACCATGAGCGGGGACAGGCTCACCATGAGCGGAGACGCGCAGGTGACTCAAGCCGCTCGCCCTAAGCGTGTCGAAGGGCAAGCAAGCGCGCTTTTTCAACAGCCTCCACGGCGCTGCTGCTAGCATACCTGTTTACCTTTCGCCAACGACTGATGTAACGATAACAAGGCCTGCACGTCTTAGGTGACAGAACCGGGGGTAGGCACGTGCGGGACCGGTATTGGCTACTTTTCGCTTTGGCTGCCACGACAGTGGTTGCCGTTGCTTGCCTGATAGCGATCAGGCCCGGACCCCACGCCTCGGCCCAGCCGATCGGCGGGGCCACCTACACGGGGACACACTCTGCGCCCATCCCGGGTAAGATAGGCACTGTCGAGTTCGAGGTTTCGGACGACGGCATGAAAGTACAGGACTTCGCGGCGAGCAACGTCCTTGGCACCTGGGGCGACGAGAGCGTAGAGTCATGTAAACTTGAGGGTAACCAAGTGTACCCTTTCCCGCTGGACATTAGAGACGACGATACTTTCGGCCCAGGCATGCCGGGAATCGGTTATGAGGTCAATGGGTCGTTCCCCTCCGTAGGAACCGCAGAGGGGACCTTTCGAATCGTTGTGGAAGTCCCTCCTCCGTACAACTACGTATGCGACAGCGGTACCGTTGGCTGGACGGCCACCACCTCGGCCACGCCGCCAGCTACCCCCTCGCCTTCGCCCAGTCCCTCACCTACGGAGACAGCCACGCCCACAGCCTCGCCCACAGCCTCGCCGACACCCACGGCCACAGCCTCGCCTACGCCTACGGCGACCCCAAGCCCCACAGACCTGGTGGCCGGCTGGAACCATGCCTGCTATGTCGGCCCCAGCGGGGACATCGAGGACGCGCTGGGCGGCATCAGCCAGGACGTTCTCGCTGCCTACCGCTTGAGGGCCGAGGGCTTCGACAAGTGGTTTCCGGCCAAACCGGATGTCAGCACGATAGAAACCCTCAGCGCTTACGAGCCCTTGTTCCTTCTCTCGGCTGCCAACGCCGCCTGGCTGCAGCAACCCTCTGACTCACCGCCGGCTGTCACGCCTCTTAGCCAGGGATGGAATAGCGTCTGCTACGCCGGCGAGCCCAAGGACGTGGAGTCAGCAACTCAAGGCATAGACGGCCAGTTCGCGGTCTTGTACGTTCTCGCCCCTGGTCAGGGGTGGCAGCGATTTGTGCCGGGCAGGCCCGACCTCAGCGATGCCATACAGCTCAGCCGCTTCGCCTCGGTTCTCATTCTAGTCACCGAGCCGGGTGGCAGCCAGTGGGCCTTCGACCCGTAGAAGCACCTCGCCTGCGGTTGGGGGTTGAAGAGTGCACGAAAGGCCGCTGGCCAAGGCCGCCGGGTTTGGCTAAAATGGATCCCTAATCAGTCCCCCTTTCTCTGACAGAGGGAGATCTGCCTGCGGTCAGGCAAGCTGCACAGGGAGGGATCCCATGACCGAGTGCCTGTTCTGTGACATGGGCTCCGGCAAGACGCCGGTGGACAAGCTGCACGATGATGATCGGGTGTTCGCCATCCGCGATATCAACCCGCGGGCGCCCGTCCACTTCATGGTCATCCCCAAGGAACACATCCCTTCGGCGGCCGAGATCGGCCAGGAGCATGGAGCGCTGCTTGCCCACATGATCCAGATCGCCAACCGTGTGGCGCAAAGTGAGGGGATCGCCGATAAGGGCTACCGTCTGATCCTGAATGTGGGTGAGTACGGCGGCCAGGCCATCTACCACATCCACATGCACGTCCTCGGCGGTCGACGCCTGGGCCCCGAGGGCTAGGCTAGCTAGCCCCTCTCTCTTCCCTTTCCGACATATGCAGGCTCAGATCGAGGCCCTGAAAGCAGCGATCGGCCGCCTGCCCCGCGGCCTGGCCGAGCATGTCGAGCGGGTGGTCGCAGAGGCCGACCGCCTGGCGGCCGGCTTCGAAGACCTTGACAAGCAGCAGGTAGAGCTAGCTGCCTGGGGTCACGACATCGCTCGCGCCCTCTCGCACCAGGAGCTTCTGGCCAGGGCCCACGGGTTCGGCCTGGAGGTCAGCCCCGTCGAGGAGGAGGCGCCCATCCTGCTCCACGGGCCCGTTGGCGCCGAGATCCTCCGCCAGGAGCACGGCATCGACGACCGCGAGGTGCTGGCGGCGGCCCGCTTTCACAGCACCGGTCGGGCGGGGATGTCGCTTCTGGAGAAGGTCATCTTCGTGGCGGACAAGATCGAGCCTGATAAGGTTCGGGCCAAGCCGGCCCTGGCCAGAGTGCGCGAGTTGGCCGACCGCGACCTAGACGCCGCTATTCTGGAGTACCTCGACCAGATGCTGGTGGTGGCCAGCGAAGAGAACTGGCCTTTGCATCCGCAGGCGATAGCCGCCCGCAACGAGCGGCTGCTCAGCCGCCGCGCCTAGGGCGACGTGTAGGCCACCCGCACTGGCAGCCAGTCCAGGCGGAATTCCCGCCATATGCTGTCGGCGACGTTGTTGATGCGCAGGCGGAAGTTGGCATCGGAGAACTCAGCAGAACTCCAGGTCCGACCCCAGGTATCGCCGGCTGAGCCGAGAATGTACGTCTGCTCACCGGTCGCCAGGTCCGTGGTTGTCCTGGCAGCCGTCCAGGTTGTGCCACCATCCCAGGAAAGCTCCACGCAGACCTTGGGGCTGCCGGTCGTAGAGTCGGCCCAGGCATCGAGGCGAACTTCAATCCCGTTGATGGTGGAGCCGCCGGGGATGGCGAAGCCGTAGTCGTAGAACAGGTGGCGGTCCCTGGCGGTACTGGCGCAGTCCTGGCTGTTGGCGGTGCCGCTGTTGCCGTCTTCAGCGTAGCTGCCGCCGTCAGCGAAGGCGTCGGTGGGGTTGAGCTCGAAGCCGTTGTTGTCGCCGCTGTTAATGGTGACGGCGGCCTCAGCGGTGGGGCTGCACCAGCCGGCGCTCAGGG
Source organism: uncultured Dehalococcoidia bacterium (assembly GCA_964512285.1). Classification (GTDB taxonomy): domain Bacteria; phylum Chloroflexota; class Dehalococcoidia; order SM23-28-2; family SM23-28-2; genus SM23-28-2. The sequence continues at coordinate 4,359 of CAZEJO010000052.1, forward strand.
GCACTATGGAGGTGACCTCGTTGCTGTACACGCTCAGCCAGCTCTGAAAGTAAGTTTGCAGCACGTAGTAGTAGTGAATGTCCGGGCTGACAGTATCGTCGGTGTAGGTGGTGGCCGTGTAGGGAGTGACGGTAGCGATCGGCGTGTAGGGGCCGCCGGAGGTCGTGTCCCGCAACACTTCGTAGCCCGTGGCGTACGAGTCAGCGATAGGCGTCCAGTCGAGCCGAATGTCGCTGTCCACGACGCTGGCCGTCAGGCCGGTGGGAGGATCCAGGGTATCGGTGGTGAAGGTGTTGGCGGTCACCGGGGCTTGGTCGGTGAAGGTGGCGGCCCAGGCCGCGAGGAAGCCTCCCGCTCCTACTACCAAAGCGAGCACAACCGCGATGACGGCTGGCCAAAATATTCGCCTATCAGAAGGCTGGCGGTCGGGCATGCCTCATTGCACCCCCCTGCTCGCGCGCCCCTTCCACAGCTTCGGCCCCTGCATGAGCAGCAGGCCGGCAGCCGGCACCAGCAAGAGCAGAACGACGCCCTGGATGCTCTTGGCGAAGTCCACCACATAGCCCAGGTAGGGGATGTCAAAGGCCATCTTTGACACTTGACCGCGCAGAACGACTTCCTGTGGGTCGGGCTCGAGGCTGGCGTCGCCCTTGGTCTTGAATGCCAACTGGCCATCCTCGTGGCGGATGCTCACTATACGGTGAGTGAGAGTGGTATGGTTCCCCGGGGAGCGATAGGTGATGACGTCGCCCACCTGGAGGTCTTCCACGTCCGCCGGCCGGGTTAGCAACAGCGACCCCACCTTGACGGTGGGCTCCATGCTGCCGCTGTAGATGACGTAGCTGCTGTAGCCCAGCAGGTTGGTGGCCGCCACCGTCAGCAGCGAGCCCAGCAGCGCCAGGCAAAGCGCCAGGGCGACGTAGCCCACAACGTCCAGAAGCCGCCTCGTCCAGACCGAGGCTTTCCCTCCTTCAGCCCTAGCTTTTGCCTGAGGGACGGGCAGTGACCTGCCGCTCAAGGCTGCCTCCTCACAGCGAATCTTGCCGAGCCGCTCGGCTGGCAGGAAGAACCCTCATCCCAGCAGGGGCCGGGTTTGGGGAACGTCTTCGCCGCGCCATGGTATGCGCCCCGGGTCGGCTGGGGTCTTCCTGCTCGCCTGCGCCTTGCGGCCAGCGACTACGGGTTGTTGGCGGTCTGCTCAGCCGCGAAGGTGAACGTGGCGGTGGTGATGAGGCCCTGGAAGCTGTCTCCCGTCGTATCGGGTAGCTCCACATTGAAGCACAGGTCCTCGTTGCCGCCGCTAGCAGCGAGCGTCCGGTCGCCGGTGTCGGCACCCTGGGTCGGGTCACCGATGACGTCGATGCCTGTTGTGCTACCCAGGTCATCAGGCAGGCCAGTACCAGAGTTGTAGATGACCGTGCCGTCGGTATCGAAGCCGGCGTTGGTGCAGGTGGTGACGCCAGTCTTGATCGTCAGGTCGAGCTGGGCGGCCAGCGTGTCCTCCGTGGTCGTGCTGGTGACAGCGTAGCGCAGCTCCAGAGAGCCAGCGTTGGTGACAGTGATATCATTTGTCACCTCGTCCCCGGGCGCCATGTCGCTGAAAATGACCAGAGCCGTGGTCGGGCTGGTCGACAGGTCTATTGTGCCCGTCGAAAAGGTGTTGGCGTCAACGTCTTCGCTGTCCGTCCAAATGGCGTTGCTGGCCACCCCGAGGCTCGCTCCTATCACCCCCACAAGAAGTAGCACAAACAGGATGCGCGATAGGTGTCTGCGCGATAGGTCTCTCATTATCTCCGTCCTTTTCCTCTAGTAGAAGGCAAGTGCAGGCACGGTCCAAATCCACCCGATCTTCGGACCGGCCAGCGATGGGGAAACAGATGCTAATAGAAGAGGAATCTCCGATGCGGACGTAAAGCCTTCATGCCTTGCGTTCCCCCCTCCTTTCCCTCACAGGCGCTGGCGCGGCGTGTGAGCTGGATATGGGCTTGGGTATGGCATATCCCTTACACTCTATAGACGGCCGAATAGCTGTCACGTTACGGCTTATCCGCATCCGCAAATAAATCTCCTATTCGGGGCAAACTATTTCACTGATTACTCATCGCCGCCCTGACGGTGACCACCTCCCCTTGACAGTAAAGAACGCATGTTCTATTATCCCCCTGCCAGCACGATGTGGGGCGCTGGCTACCTAGCCCACGAAAGGGAAAAGGATCGTGACTGTACCACGGGCGGCCATTATGGCCATGGGAGGCATTGGTGGACAGCCTTGGCGATGCACTGACGGTGGCCCAGGACATTACCACCGCACTCTGTGGGGGCTTCAACGCCCTCTACTTTCTTCTGTACCTGCTGCGGCGTCAGGAGACGCTGCCGAGGCGCGTCGGGGCTGCCGCCCTGGCCCTGGTGAACGTCGGCGCCCTGGTGGAAAGCCTCTACCTGTCGACCTTGTACACGACCTATCACCTGGGCTGGCGAGGGGAGACGCCCTTCCTTTCCCCCTTCCCCTGGCTGCTGGCCCGCTCGCTTCCCTTCCTGGGGACGCTCTTCGTCTCCTTGCTGGTACTACGTGCCCTTAGCCATGGGAGCGATCGAAAGGAATGAGAGCGATGTCAGCCCTGGCCCTAGCCATCGAACGCAAAGAGTGGGAAGTGGCCGCCCTCTATCTACTGCTGGGGGTCAGCCAGGCGGCGGCCAAGCTTCCGCCCGACGCCATCTACGGCTTGTTGGAGGTGCTATCCGCCGAGGGCGGAGAGGGCTTGCCCTCACCCCGCAGAGGAGGGTCCGGCCGTGGCCGGCGCCGCTAGGACGAGCCGGCGGCGGCACCTGAGAGGCTTCTACCAGGAGGCCCTCAGCGAAGCCGAAAGGTGGGAGCGGGCCCGCCAGATGGAAGGACTGGACGAGGAGGTCGCCCTCCTGCGCGTGCGGCTGAAGGAAACCCTGGAAGAACGCCCTCAAGACATGCAGCTAATCGCGAAAGGCGTCGACCTCCTGGTGAAGGCGGTGGCCGCCAAGTACCGCCTCTCGCCCAAGGCCCAGAAGGACCTGTCGGACAGCATCGCCGGGGTGGTACGAGGCATCGGCACCGCTCTCTACCCCGAGGGCTTCCCTCACGATGGCTAGCAAGCTGGAGAGAGCCCTGGCCCAGTTCCACCGCCGCCAGCAGGCAGCCGAGAAGGAAGACGCCAGGCCGAGCAACGGCGACCCCTTCCGAGCGGTGGTAGAGGAGCGGCTGCGCCACCTGGAACAGCAACTCGGCGAGCTGAAGGGGCGAGTCAACGGCCTCATCTTTCTGGTGGCAGGAACAGCGCTGACCCAGGTGATCATCAAGCTCATTCAGTGATGAAAAAGAGAGGTAAGAACGGAACCGGGCTGCGCCATCGCCTGCGCCCGTATCAGGCGGAGGCGGGACGAGCCATCGCCCGCAGCGTCTTCCAGCGGCAGGGTCACAGCATCTCGGTGATGATGGCTCGCCAGGCGGGCAAGAACGAGCTGTCGGCCCAACTGGAGCTTCTGCTGCTGATCGCGCACATGGAGTGGAACGTGGACGCCCTCAAGTGCGCCCCCACCTTCCGGCCTCAGGCTCGCATCAGCATGCGACGGCTGTGGTCTCGCCTGGGCGAGGCCGGTCTGGCCGCCATCTGCGCCCGCGAAGAAGGGTACATCATTCGAGTGGGACGCGCCCGCCAGGTGTTCCTCTCGGCCGAACCTCAGAGCAACGTCGTCGGTCACACTGCCCAGCTTCTCCTGGAGGTGGACGAGGCTCAGGACGTGGACAAGGAGAAGTTCGACAAGGAGTTCCGCCCGATGGCGGCCACCGCCAACGCCACCACCGTCTACTACGGCACCCCCTGGGACGACTCCACCCTCCTGGAGCAGGCTAGAGAGACCCATCTGGAGCTGGAGCGCAAGGACGGCATCCGCCGCCACTTCCAGTACGACTGGCAGGTGGTGGCCGAATGCAACCCGGCCTACGGCCGCTACGTGGAGGAGGAGCGCCAGCGCCTGGGCGAGACCCATCCTCTGTTCCTCACTCAGTATTGCCTCAAGCCGATCGCCGGCGGCGGCAGGCTCTTCAGCCCCTCACAGCGGGCCCAGCTCCAGGGCGAGCACAGCCGCCGGAGCCAGCCGACGGCGGGCGAGACGTACGTCGCCGGCCTGGACATCGGCGGCGAGGCCAGCGACGGTCAGACCGCTGACGGCCACGACGCCACTGTTCTCACCATCGGCCGCCTCGTCTTCCCGCCCAGCGATGCCCTGGTGCAGGAGCCGCGCGTGGAGGTGATGGAGCACTACTGCTTCCAGGGCGAGCGACATGACCTCCTCCACGGGCGGCTGGTCGACCTCCTGGGCCACGTCTGGCGGGTGCGGCGGGTGGCGGTGGACGCCACCGGCCTGGGGGAGACGGTGGCCCGTTTCCTGGCGACGGCTCTACGGCCGGGGGTGGTGCTGCCTGTGCGCTTCTCGAGCGAGAGCAAGTCGCGCCTGGGCTACCAGTTGCTGGCGGCAGTCAACGGCGGCCGCCTGAAGGTATACGCCCAGGACGGCTCGCCGGAGTATCGCTGCTTCTGGCGGGAGATGGAACGAGCCCGCACGGCCTATCGGCCCAATCGGACGATGAACTTCTTCGTCGAGCCGTCGCAAGGGCACGACGACTATCTGATGAGCCTGGCGCTGCTGGTGGAGGCGGCGCGAGACGTTCGGCCGCGGGCTGCCCGTGGTCGCCTGCGGGAGGAGGTTCGGGCATGATCGAGGGCCGGAGCCGTGTTCGCCAGGACGCCCTGCCCGAATTCACGCGCTATCGCGATGAAGGGTGCGACCTGTACCCCTCCTGCCTGACCTGCCCCTTGCCCCGCTGCCGCTACGACAAGCCGGGGGGAATTCGGGCGATATTCAACGTGAGGCGCGACCGGGAGATCCTCCACCTGCGGCGACGCCAGAAGCTGCCGGTGGACACGCTGGCCAGGCGCTACGGCGTCTCCCGCCGCACTGTGTTCCGAATACTGAGAAGGGGGAGACCATGAGGAGTTCAACCACCAACACGCTGACCTTTCCCCAACAGCTCGCTCGCCTGGACCTGGGGCGGCTGAAGGGCTACCGCGACAACCTGGACTTCTATCAGGGAGCGCAGTGGCCAGAGCCGGCCCGCCGCCGCGAGCGCCGCCTCATCTTCAACTACGCCAAGACCATCAGCGACAAGACAGCCTCCTACGTGATGAGCGGCCTCAAGTTCGCCGTCGACCCGGTGGACGCCTCGCCCGAGGCCGCCGAGGCGGCGCGGCGGGCCGAGGCCGTCCTGCGCGAGGTAGGCGAGGCCAACAACCTGGAGCAACTGGACTTCGATACGGAGAGCGACTGCTCCATCCTGGGCGACGCCGCCTTCAAGGTGACCTGGGACCCCCTAGAGCGACGGGTGAGGGTGGGAGCGCCGGACGTGCAGGGCCTCTACGTCTGGTGGCTGGGCGACGATGTGACCCGCGTGTGGCGGGTAGCCAGCCGCTACCAGCTATCGGCGGAGGAGGTGCAGATGCTGTACGGCATCCAGCCCTCCCCGACTTCGTCGGGGCGGCGGCGGGAGTCGACGGTGGTGGAGGTGTGGACGGAGCAGGAGTTCGAGCTGTGGCTGGACAACGACCTGCTGGAGTCGAAAGCGAACCCCTACGGCTTCATCCCCTTCGTCATCTTCCCCAACCTGCGGGAGCCCAAGA
>CAZEJO010000053.1:0-9615 GCA_964512285.1 uncultured Dehalococcoidia bacterium
CTCTCCTTGAGCGTGGCTGAGGCCGATGCTAGAATCGTGGGCAGCCATGCCAACGAAGAGGATCAGCGTCCGCGCTCCCGCCACGACGGCCAACATGGGCCCAGGCTTCGACTGCCTGGGGATGGCGCTCGATCTGTGGGCGGAGGTGGTGGTCAGCGCGTCCGACGAGGCGCTGCCGCCGCCGGGTCCGCCGCTGGGCGGGATGGTCGTGCAGGCAGCCCAGCGGCTGTTCTCGCACGTCGGCAGGCAGCCGCCGGCAGGTCTCACCGCCGAGTACGTCCAGGGGATACCGGTGGCTCGCGGCCTGGGGGCGAGCGCGGTGGCGCGAGCGGCCGGGCTGCTGGCGGCGAACGTCCTCCTGGGCGAGCCGCTGGAGCGCGAGCAGATCCTGGCGCTGGGGGCCGAGCTGGAGGGCCACGCCGACAACATGGCGCCGGTGCTATTCGGCGGGCTGCAGGTGGCGGTGCGCGAAGGCGACAGCGTGTTCCACGCGGGGCTGGCCGCACCCGAGGGGCTGAAAGCCGTCCTGTTCGTGCCGGATATGGAGATGCCCACGCAGGCGAGCCGCCAGGTGTTGCCCGACTTCCTCTCAAGGGAGGATGCGGTCTATAATATTGGCCGAGCCGCCCTGATGGTGGCGGCCCTGGCCTCCGGCAGGCTGGACCTGCTGGACATAGCGACCCGCGATCGGCTGCACCAGCCAGCGCGGGCCAAGGTATTCCCAGGAATGGAAGCGATCTTTCGAGCGGCGCGACAGGCGGGAGCGCTGGGAGCGTTCCTATCGGGCGGTGGATCAACCGTCCTGGCGCTGGTTTCCAAGAGCGAAGAGAACATCGCTAAGGCCATGGCTAAGGCAGCATCAGGGGAGGGTACGGGAGGGCATGCAATTATCACCGCTCCCAGCAATGAGGGAGCACAAGTAACCGAGAAGGGTTAAGGGAAAGCAATGTCTATCATTGTTCAGAAGTACGGCGGCACCTCGGTGGCGGATGCCGAAAAGATCAAGAACGTAGCGCGGCGGGTGGCCGATCGCCACGACAAAGGCGATGACCTGGTGGTGGTCGTCTCGGCGATGGGCAAGACCACAGACCAGCTCATCGACCTGGCCTACCAGATGAGCGATCAGCCGGAGGACCGCGAGATGGACGTGCTGGTGTCCACCGGCGAGACCGTCTCGAGCAGCCTGATGGCCATGGCCTTGCGCGCGATGGACTACCCGGCGATAAGCCTGTCGGGCGCGCAGGCAGGCATCGGCACGGAGACTCGCTACGGGCGCGCCCGCATTCTCTCGATCGACCCCAAGCGCATCCACAAGGAGCTGAAAGAAGGGAAGATCGTGATCGTCGCGGGGTTCCAGGGGATCTGCGAGGAGATGGACATCACAACCCTGGGACGAGGCGGCTCGGACACGACGGGCGTGGCGCTGGCGGTGGGCCTGGGGGCGGACATGTGCGAGATCTACAGCGATGTGGAAGGGATCTACACCACCGACCCCCGCATCGAGCCCAACGCGCGCAAGCTAAAAGAGATAGGCTACGAGGAGATGCTGGAGCTAGCCACTTATGGCGCCAGGATCATGCACAACCGGGCGGTGGAGCTGGGCAAGGTCTACAACATGCCCATCCTGGTGGCATCCAGCACGCGGGACGTGCCGGGCACTCTCATTCACGGAGGGACTGAAATGGTAGAACAGCGAAACAAGGTAAGCGGCATCGCCCACGATTCGGACGTGGCCAAGGTGACGGTACGCGGGGTGCCTGACCGACCGGGCATCGCGGCCAGCCTGTTCGGGCCGCTGTCGGACGCGGGCATAAGCGTGGACACGATAGTGCAGAACGCCGGCGTGGAGAAGATCACCGACCTCACGTTCACAGTAGCCCGGAATGAGCTGGACAAGGCGATGAAGCTGATGGAGCCGCTGGCCAAGCAAATCGGCGCTGGTGAGATACTGTCCGACCTCAGTCTGGCGAAGGTAAGCATCGTGGGAGCGGGGATGCAGAGCGGACCCGGCTATGCGGCCACGATGTTCCGCACACTGTTCGACGCCGGGATCAACATCGAGCTGATCACAACCAGCGAGATCCGCATCACCTGCATCATCGACGAGGCGAAGGTGAAGGAGGCCGTGCGCGCCCTCCACAAGGCGTTCGAGCTGGAGCAAGCAGAGTAGCAGGACCAAACGACGCAAGCAAAGAGGGGTGCCACTTCGGCACCCCTCTTGCCTTTGTCTTATCGCCTGTTTCTAGCGCTCGTCGCCTCAGAAGCCTTCAATGTCGCCGACCGGCTGGCCGCCGCTGAAGGCCTGCACACCCACGAGATCGGGGAGGCGCTCGAAGAGTATGCGCTCGATGCCTGCCTTCAGGGTTATGGTGGCCATGGGGCAGCCGGCGCAGGCGCCGACCATCTCCAGCTTGACGACGCCGTCCTCGCTGACCCCCAGCACCTCGACGTTGCCGCCATCGGCCCTGAGAGCCGGGCGGATCTCGTCCAGCACCTTGTCGACGGCCTCGACAGTTATCTTCGCCATGAGTCTCCTCCCCTCCTTGTCAGATCAAACCCCTCACAAAAAGCATAACCTACCCGTCAGACGAGCGTCAATTTCGGGCTGCCCGCCCCAGTCCTTGACCTCCCAGTTATTGCGAGTATACTGTTAGCGCTTAGGTTATTATTTGCGCCGATCAGGGAGTGGCCAACATGAAGATGTTGCGCGTTGTCACAGTAGCTCTCTTTAGACTGGCGGCGGCCGCCATACTTGCGCTCATTCTTGTGGCCGGCTTCAGCCCTCTTGGGCCGCAGCAGGCTTCCGCCCAGGGCACCGTCAACTTCGACATCGACCCTGACATCACGGGCAACAGCGCCAACACCCTGGGAATAGTAGAGAGCTGCGCGCAGGTAAACGTCGACCCGGCCAATATGTACGACGGTGTGGCCGACGTCATCATAGACATCGTGGTGTGGGGTGCCACCTACGCGCCCGTCGGCTACGACGTGTCGCTGAACTACGAGCCCTGGTCGGTCCAGATCGTGCCTCCCGACACCGACTGCCTCATCAAGACGCCAGGAGCCGTCGACTTCGGTGAGACGCTGCCGGACGACGACGGCACTTTTGCCTGCGGCGCCTTCTACTGGACAGGCGGCCCGGGCATTCCCGGCGACGGCACCATAGTGAGGATCGGCCTGGACATTTTGCACGATGGCATGACGATCCTCACCCTGGAGGAGCCGATCGTCTACATGTCGGGTAGTAGCCAGATCCCGACCTATCACCCGCTCACGACTGATAGCGCCTACCTGGCCATCAACAACAACTGCCCGCTGAGCGATGCCGATGGAGACGGCATATATGACCTCGCGGACAATTGCCCCGAAGATCAAAACCCCAACCAGGAGAACGGCGACGAGGACGCCTGGGGCGACGCCTGCGACAACTGCCCGGCGACGGCCACGCCGTGGTACGTTCCGCTGGGGGACGACGACTGCGATGGATTCACCACTGCGGCCGAGGACTACGTGGGCACCGACTCCCTGGACGCTTGCCCCGACGGCCCCAGCGATGATGCCTGGCCCCTGGACGTAGACATGAGCGGCGACGTCTCGGTCACCGGCGACATATACAACTACGTCGGCCGCATTGGCGCCGTAGGCGGCCCTCCCGATTGTCCAGGGCCTGCTTCCGGCGACTGGTGGCAACGCCTCGACCTCGACATGAGCTGCGACCTCAGCGTCACCGGCGACGTCTACATGTACGCCGATCGAATCGCCGACACCTGCACCAACCCCTAGCGCAGCCGCCCGTGGTTCGACAGGCTCACCATGAGCGGCGAGAAGGGGTCACCATGAGCGGCCAACCGCCAGAGGCATCCGCCTCCCACATGTGCTAACATTGGCCGCGCATAGGCGGCCAAGCATGGAGATAACCCCTCGCGTCCACAGCATACCTGCGCCTCAGGCTGCCTTCAGCGGCCCGCAGGCTCCCAACGTCTACCTCGTGGTCGACAGCGGCCAGGCGGTTCTCATCGACGCCGGCTACCCCGACGAGGCCTCCGTCAAGCCCCGCCTCGAATACCTCCAGGGCATTGCCGGCCCTTCGGCAGGCTCAGGGCAGGCCCTCAAGCTATCGCACATCATCGTCACTCACCACCACATCGACCACTGCGGCGGCGCCCACGCCCTCCGCCAGGCCACCGGCGCCGCCATCTGCCTCCACCCGACGGAGGCACGCCTCCTCAGCGAATGGCGCGCGGCCGCTCTCCAGGATGTCGACATCCCCATTGAGCCGCAGACGCTGGCCGACCGCCTTCGCGCCTGGCGCCGCGCCACCGCTCAGACCACGCCCGATTGCCTGCTGCAGGGCGGCGACACGCTCCAGGTGGGCGGCGTCACCATCGAGGTCATCGATACGCCCGGCCACACCCTCGGCTCCATCTCTCTCTACCTGCGCGAGGAGGGCGTGCTGTTCAGCGGCGACACCGTGCTCGGCCTCGGCACCGTGGTCATCTTGCCGCCGCCCCACGGCGACATGGCCCTCTACGTGCAGTCGCTCGGACGGCTCCAGACCTACGACGCCGCGTTGCTCTGCCCCGGCCACGGCCCGCCGGTGCGCGATGTCGCCCGCAAGCTCCAGGAGCTCATCGACCACCGCCGCGAGCGGGAGCAGCAGATCCTCGCGGCTGTCGGCCAGGGACGCGGCCGCCTGGAAGCCATGCTAGCCGACATCTACCCCGAGCTGGACAGGCGTCTCGTTGGCATGGCCCGCGCTCAGCTCCTCGCTCACCTGGCGAAGCTGGAGAGCGAGGGCAAGATCGCCCGCCGCGACGAGGCCACCGGCACCCCCTACGGCCTTGTCTAGACTGGGCCGCACTGTGTTGCACTCTAGGTGAGGGACAGAGGGTCAGACAGCCTCTCCCGCTCATCCTGAGCTTGTCGAAGGAGGAGCGGCGGCTCATGGTTCGACAGGCTCACCACGAGCGGCGCCAAAGGCTCACCACGAGCGGCGCCAAAGGCTCACCACGAGCGGCGCCAAGGGCTCACCATGAGCGGCGCCAAAGGCTCACCATATTGCCTAGACTGGGCCGCGCCGTGTTGCACTCTAGGTGAGGGACAGAGGGTCAGACAGCCTCTCCCGCTCATCCTGAGCTTGTCGAAGGAGGAGCGGCGGCTCATGGTTCGACAGGCTCACCATGAGCGGCGCCAAGGGCTCACCATATTGCCTAGACTGGGCCGCACCGTGTTGCACTCTAGGTGAGGGACAGAGGGTCAGACAGCCTCTCCCGCTCATCCTGAGCTTGTCGAAGGAGGAGCGGCGGCTCATGGTTCGACAGGCTCACCACGAGCGGCGCCAAAGGCTCACCACGAGCGGCGCCAAGGGCTCACCACGAGCGGCGCCAAGGGCTCACCATGAGCGGCGCCAAAGGCTCATCATATTGCCTAGACTGGGCTGCACCGTCAAACGTATAGTAGAATACCCTCGGGTTAGGAGGATTCTTTCCTTGGCTAACAAGAGACCGTCCAGCGAGCTGCCCCTGGCGGGCATCCTGCCCCTCACCTCGGCGGTGAGCGACGCGGGCCATCTGACGATCGCCGGCTGCGATGCCGTCGAGCTGGCCCGCGAGTTCGGCACGCCCCTCTACGTCTTCGACGAAGAGACTCTGCGCCACAAGTGCCGCGAGTTCCGCTCGGAGTTCCGCAGCCGCCACGACGATACCGGCGTCAGCTACGCCGCCAAGGCCTACCTCGGCCGCGCCCTCGCTGCCCTCCTGGCCGAGGAGGAGATGCACCTGGAGGTGGTCTCCGGCGGCGAGCTCGCCATCGCCCGCTCGGTCGGCTTTCCGCCTCAGCGTATCTACTTCCACGGCAACAACAAGTCGGAGCAGGAGTTGCGCGAGGCTCTGGACTACAGCATCGGCCACGTTGTGGTCGATAACCTGCACGAGCTTGAGCTGCTGAACCGCTTGGCGCTGGCTGTCGGCAAGCGTCAGCCCATCCTCCTGCGCCTCTCGCCCAACGTCGACCCCCACACCCACCGCCACACCACTACCGGCGTCCTCGACAGCAAGTTCGGCTTTCCCATGGTCACCGGCCAGGCGGAGGCGGCGGTGAAGCAGGCCCTCGGCCTGCCGGCCGTCGAGCTCGTCGGGCTGCACATGCATCTCGGTTCGCCCATCTTCCACCTCGAGCCCTATCAGGAGGCGATCCAGGTGGTGATGGCCTTCGCCGCTCAGATGAGCGAGCGGCACGGCCTCCGCCTCGGTGAGCTTAGCCCCGGCGGCGGCTTCGCCGTTCAGTACGAAGAGGACATTCCCGCGCCGTCAATGGCCGAGTACGCGGCGGCCATCGTCGCTGCCCTGCTCGAGGCCTGCCGAACCTACTCCCTGCCCTCGCCAAGGCTTGTCGTGGAGCCAGGGCGGGCCATCGTCGCGCAGGCCTGCCTCGCCCTGTACAAGGTCGGCGCCACCAAGGAGATCCCCGGCGTGCGCACCTACGTGGCCGTCGACGGTGGCATGGGCGATAACATCCGCCCTGCTCTCTACAGCGCTCGCTACTCAGCGCTCGTGGCCAACAAGGTCGGCGAGGCAGCACGCCAGCGGGTCACCATCGCCGGCAAGTTCTGCGAGTCCGGCGATGTCCTCGTTCGCGATGCCGACCTGCCCCGCCTGGAAGCGGGCGACCTGCTGGCCGTGGCTGCCGCTGGCGCCTACTGCCTGCCTATGGCCAGCAACTACAATGCCTTTCTCCGCCCCGCCATCGTCATGGTGAAGGACGGCGCCGCCCGCCTGATCCGTCGCCGCGAGACCTACGAAGACCTGATGCAATGCGACGTACATCCTCCCGAGAGCTAGGCACTCCCGTGTGGCAGACCGTTGGGCACGATAGGGCGGTGGCCGCCCTCCAGCGCGGCCTGGCCCAGGGCAGGCGGGCTCACGCCTATCTCTTCGTAGGACCGTCCCACGTGGGCAAAGGCACCCTCGCCCTCGACTTGGCCCAGGCCCTCAACTGTGACGGGCCCGAGCCGCCCTGCCAGGAGTGCTCCCACTGCCGCCGCATCGCCACCCACATCCACGCCGACGTGCAGGTGGTGACTGTGGAGGCAGGCGATGGCGGCGTCCACAAGGACATCAGCATCGACCAGATACGGGAGGTGGGGCGGGCGGTGAGCCTGCGCCCCTTCGAGGGCCGCTGCCGCGTGATCATCATCGACCCGGCCGATGCCATGAACGAGGCGGCCCAGAACGCCTTCCTCAAGACCCTCGAGGAGCCGCCCCCAGACGTCGTCTTCGTCCTCATCACCTCGCGCCCGCAGGCTCTGCGAGCCACCATCCGCTCCCGCTGCCAGCGGCTGGACCTTGCGCCTCTGCCCGTTCCCCAGCTAGAGGAGGCCTTGCGCCAGCGATGGGAAGTGGCTCCTAGCCAGGCTCAGCTCCTCGCTCGCCTGTCGCGCGGCCGCCTGGGCTGGGCCGTCGCCGCCCATCAGGATGAGGAGATGATGCGCGTCCGCCACGAAGCCCTCATGGACGTTCGTGCCCTTCCACAGCGCACCATCCAGGAGCGATTCGCCTATGCCTCCGAGGTCGCCGGCCGCTTCTCTCGCGACCGGGCGACCGTCCTCGCCGTCCTCGACCTCTGGCGCGATTGGTGGCGCGACATTCTGCTGCTGTCCACCGACTGCCAGGACGCCATCACCAACCTCGACCTCTCCGACATCCTGAAGGCCGAGGCCTCGCGCTACGACGCCGCCCAGGTGGTCGCCTTCCTCCGTTCGTTAGCGGCCACCAAGCGCCGCCTGGAGGAGAACGCCAACCCCCGTCTCGCCCTGGAGGTCCTCATGCTGGACCTGCCGCCACCTCGCTAGGTTCGCCTCTTGACACATTCCCCCGCCAGTGATAAAAACGGAGCATCGCAGCAAATTTGGCAAGCAATGGAAGGAGATTGATCATGAAATGGCTGCACTCGAGGACAGCAGTGGTGGCGCTGGTGGCGGTGGTAGCGGCGCTCACGATCTGCCTCGGCGCCTGGCAGGGCTGGCTGGCCGAGGCCCAGACGGTGCGCTGGGTCAACGACGCCGATGATGCCGGCGAGCCCACCGAATGCTCCATGACAACGGCCTACGCCAACATTTCCGCTGCCCTGGGAGCTTCCGCGGACGGCGACATCATACGGCTGTGCGAGGGCACTTACGCTGGCAATATCACCGTCGGCGTGGAAGTGACCATCGAAGGGCGAGCAGAGGCCGCTCGGGCGGACGTGGTGATCGAGGAGACGGCTGCCAACAACGGCTTGATCATCGGGGCCGACAACGTGACCATCAGCCACCTGACGCTGGATGGCCCTGGGTCCAACACCGGCATCGCCATGCCGCCTCCCGGCTACGACGGCCTCACCGTCAGCGATGTGGAGGCTACTGAGTGGGATGACGCCATAAAGACGGATACGGCCCAGAACATGGTAATCGAAGACAGTAATCTCCATGACAACGTGGCCGACGGCGTGGAATTGAACAACGGGTCGGGAAATGTGTTGCGAGACAACGAGATAGCGGACAACGGCGGCGTTGGCATCGACGTGGACGCCGAGGATGAGCTCCTGGTGGATCGCAACACGCTGTCGGGCAACGTCGACGACCAGATAGAGATCTTTGGCGCAGTCAACATGCGCATCCTGCGCAATGACATCGTCAACATAGCGGGTAGCGATGGCATCGTCGTAGAGGGCGTGCCGGCCGAGGCCTTCATCCAGATCGGCGGCTCAGCTGATAACGCCAACAGCTTCAGCGGGCCCTTCGCCGCTCCCAACTCTTATGTGGAACTGGCTTGCGTTGCTGAGAACACGGTGGATGCCACCTACAACTACTGGGGAGGCGCAGGCCTTTCCAGGAGCGACATCGCCACCCGTATCTTCAACGATGAAGATGATGCTGGCGTCGAGTGCCCTCTGCCTCACGACGGCGCGGTCGTCTTCCACCCCTGGGCCACAGAGCCCGCTCCCACCCCCAGCCCCAGCCCCACTCCTACGCCCAGCCCCACCCCTAGCCCCACGGTCAGCCCCACCCCTAGCGCCACCCGTACCTTCGACCTGCCGATAGGCTGGAACAACTTTGTCTGGACCGGTGCCGACGGCACGGCTGCGGAGACCGTATTCAGTTGCATCGCCGGCCCGCCCGCCCAGTTCGCTATCGCCTATGCGTTAGATGCGGGGAGCTGGCTGCGCTACGTCCCTGATGACCCGGACATCACCACCTTGACCACCGTCGACCAGTACGACAGCCTGCTGGTGCTGATCACCGCCAGCGGGGTGCAGTGCGCGGACATGCCCATCGAACCCTAGGCAACAAACGACCGATCGTTCCAGATAGCGGAGGGCGGCTAGGCCGCCCTCCGCTCTTATTAGCGCTTCTCCATTCTTGGGGAGAGGTTCGCTGCTTGACAGGCCCCCGCGCTCGTGATAGAAACGGGGCGATATAGCAATCTGCAGGCAATGGAAGGAGATTGATCATGAAGTGGCTGCGCTCTAGGACGGCAGTGGTAGCGCTGGTGGCGGTGGTGGCGGCCTCCACCATTGCCTTGGGCACCTGGCAGGGCTGGCTGGCCGAGGCCCAGACCGTGCGCTGGGTCAACGACG
>CAZEJO010000054.1:0-9579 GCA_964512285.1 uncultured Dehalococcoidia bacterium
AAGGGTCTCACTCCAGATGGCATACTGCGCCCGGGTGTCGCTGCAACTCGATGATAGAATGCCCTAGCCGCTCTACGGCCGTACGAGCACGGGCATCCCCAAGGTCGCTTTCAGCAACTCAGCGGCGTTTGCTTTGGGCGCTGCTATCTCTAGATGGCCGCTGCTGCCAACGACCGCCACGATTTCGCTACCCTCCTGGTATGTGAGGCTAAGGCCTACGATGCGGCGGCCGGCCACCTCCACGTTTGGCCTTTCGGGTGGTAGGTCTTCGCAGCGGACATCGGTCACCAGGTTGCCGAAGACATCGATGTGAATCACCCGCCCCCTGAGGCTGCCATCAGGCCGACGGCGCGCGCGAAAGGGTGCCAGGGTTAGCATTTCCTCTACCGGCGGGCCAAGCTCTTCCAGCAGCACGCCCAGTGAGATGTGAGCGGCCACAGGGGCGAAGATATCGCGGCCGTGGAAGGTGCTGCTCACGGGCTGGCGGAAGTAGGCCTCGTTGGTGAGCGAGACGGCTCGATAGCCCTCCGGAAGCCTGACGGGGACAGGCTGATCGTGGCTCCAAGCCGCCTCTCGCACCTCGTCGGGCAGGGCGGGCGAGAGCAGGCCGTTGTCTGGCCCCACGAAGGTGGCGGCCGGCGTCCGCACGGCCAGGGCCCGTCGCTCGGTCCCCACGCCTGGGTCGACCACCCCCACGTGGATGGAGCCGCGGGGGAAGTAAGGCCAGGCGGAAGCCAGCAGGAAGGCCCCCTGCTCGATGGCCTGAGCGCGGACCGCGTGGCTAATGTCCACGATGGTGGCTTCTGGGCTGATCGTGAGGATGGCCCCCTTCATGGCGGCCACGTACGGGTCCTCCAGGCCGAAGTCAGTGGTCAGGGTGATGATGGGGTTCGCCATGATATCGAGGGCTCGGCTAGGGGCCGATGCCGTTCGCTGTGAAGTACCACTGGTGGACGTTGGCGAAGCGAGAAGCGGGCTCGAACAGGACGCCCAGGCTGATCCCTTTCACTTCCTTGTCGACGAAGTAGTTGTAGACGGGGTAGAAGAGGAGGATGCTGGGCACCTTCTCGGCGAAGATCTGCTGGAACTCCCTGTAGAGGGCCTTGCGCTCTTCCACGTCGCTGGTCTGGCGCGCCTCGCTGAGGATTCGGTCCACGGTTTGGTCGGCGTAGCCAGCCAGGTTGAATCCCTGCTCCTGTGCCTGCGAGCTATGCCAGGCCGGATAGGGATCGGGGTCGTA
Organism: uncultured Dehalococcoidia bacterium; assembly: GCA_964512285.1. Lineage (GTDB taxonomy): Bacteria > Chloroflexota > Dehalococcoidia > SM23-28-2 > SM23-28-2 > SM23-28-2. Next base: position 1,241 of record CAZEJO010000054.1, read on the forward strand.
TCCCTGATCCCAGCCGTAGACTACCGCTTGGAAGCGGTGAGGCAGGAGGAAGTCATGCACCAGGTCGTTGCCTGCCTGCGGTTGCAGGCTGGTATCCACCCCAACCGCCTTGAGCTGTTCCGCTATCTCCTGAGCGATGGCCACTCGCTCGGGGTCGTCATCAGTCAGCAGGTCCAGGTGCAACTCCTGACCCTCCTTCTGCAGCACCCCCCGCGAGTTGATCCGCCAGCCGCTCTCCGCCAGCAGCGAGCGCGCCTTCTCGAGGTCGTACTGATAGATCTTGATGTCGGCGCTGTAGGCCCACGTGCCGGGGATGATAGGATTGTCGGCAAGCTGGGCTCTTCCGTCCAGGCTATCGGCGATGATGGCCTCGCGGTTCAGGGCGTAGAGGAAGGCTTGACGCACCGAACTGTCGTCGAGCGGGGCCATGCGGGTGTTGAGATAGAGAAGCGTGTAGCTGTTGCGGAGGCTGGCCAGACGCTGCAGCCCTCTGTCTTGTTCCAGTTGCTCCAGGATGTCAGGGCTGGCTTCTGGGCTCAGGAAAAGACCCTGCACTTGCCTATCCTGAAGAGCCGAAGCGGCTGAACGGTGGTCGGAGAAGAAACGAAGCTCTATCTCAGAGATCACGGGCTCGCTCCAATGATAAGAGGGGTTGCTTTCCAGAAGAGCCATCTGGCTGTTGAGGGTTCTGAGGATGAAAGGCCCAGTGCCTATGGGTTGCTCATTGAAGGGGGCAATGAACAGCCCTTCGGCGCTCAAACCCTCTAGGCGGTGTCGAGGCAGGATGCCGATGGTAGTCTGGGCAAGGAAGGGAGCGAACGGCTCAGGCAGCTCGCAGACGACCGTGAAATCGTCTTGCTTGGAGCACCCTACCTGCTGCCAGAACTCCCCCAGCGATGGTTCGCCCTTGAAGTCGGGGTCGCTGAGGGCACTCCAGGTGAAGATAACGTCGTCAGCCGTGAAGGCTGTGCCATCGTGCCAGGTGACGTCCTGATGCAGATGGAAGGTGTAGACGCGAGCGTCGGGGCTGACCTCCCAGCTCTCGGCCAGGTCGGGCAAGACCGTCCCGTCGGGGGCTAGTCTGGTGAGTCCAGAGAAGACAAGGGTAGCCAGGTCCTTGTCCACCTCATTGAACGCCGTGTAGAGAGGACTGACGCGCAGGGGGCTTCCTACTACCGCCTCCACGTAGCGCCCGCCGTGGGCGGGCCCCTGCGGCCCTGACCCCTCTCTGGTAGCGTACCACAGGGCCGATAGGCCGACGATGACCAGTACCAGACCGGCCAATAGCGGCCAACGGGAGCGTCTGCTCACTGATATGCCTCCTAGGACGCTTTAGAGGCAGGGGAGATGAAGGCTCCAGTTTCTCACGGGGCGCCCATGACCCGGAGAGAGCGTCGGCCTATAGGCCGGCGCGCACACTCACGGCTGAAATGAGGAGAAAGATGACCACCAGGACTATTGTCAGCTGGAAGAGCGTCTTCTCCACACCGCGGCGGGTGCGGACGATGGAGCTTGCCCGTGTGCCGAATCCCCCTTCTCCCGACGCCTGGGCGAGAACGATGAGTATCAAGGTCAGGGAGATGACGATTTGGACGATGCTGAGATAGTCTTTGAACTCCATGTCTTGTCGCCTTCGCTCCAGGGGGAAGGTCGCGCTCTCGGTCACTCGATAGCGCTGGCCACCTTGGCCTCCGCCGCTTTCTCCTCCGCTGCAAGAGCCTGGTCCAGGTGATTGCGGTCGTAGTACAAACGAATCAAGGCCTCTCCCAGCTTCTTGGAGTCGTGATGGTAGCGGTTCTCCTCGCTGATCACGTCGGCCAGAATGAGATTCGCTGTCATAGAATCTCCACCGTCGATCCGCACCGGCTGCGACCGCTGTGTCTCGGGCAGCCCGTTTTCGATGTTGCTGTTGACCAGTACGTGGCGGAAGAGACCCTTACCCACGTGGTTCTCCAGGACCCGTACGTGGTCGACCACGTTGAAGCCATCAGTCTCGCCGGGCTGGGTGGCTACATTGCACACGTACACCTTCACGGCAGACGAGGCCTTGATCGCCCGCTTTATGCCGTCCACCAGCAGGTTGGGCAGGACGCTGGTTAGCAGGCTGCCCGGCCCCACCACGATCACGTCTGCCTCCAGGATGGCCCGGATCGCCTCCGGACATGCCTGAGGGTTGGGCGGCTGGAGACTCACTTTCTTAATACGGCTGGAGCTCTCGCTGATTTTGACCTCGCCCTGAATGGTCTCTTCGTTCTCTGTCTTGGCCTCCAGGGTCACATCGACCAGGGTGGAGGGGACGATCTGGCCGCGCACGGCCAGGACGCGGCTGGTCTGCTTGACGGCCTCCTCGAAGTTGCCCAGCACGCCGCTCATGGCCACAATGAACAGGTTGCCGAAGCTGTGGCCGGCCAAGTCGGAACCGTCGGAGAAGCGATACTGGAAGAGCCTGGTCATGAGCGGCTCGGCGTCGGCCAGGGCGGCGATGCAGTTGCGCACGTCGCCCGGTGGCAGGATGCCTAGCTCACGACGCAGCCTGCCAGAGCTGCCGCCGTCGTCGGCCACCGTGACTATTGCGATCAGGTTGCCGGTATACTGCTTGAGGCCGCGCAGCAGGATGGAAAGCCCCGTCCCGCCGCCGATAGCGACGATCTTCGGCCCCCGCCGCAGGTAGCGCTTGCCCCAGATGATGTTCACTAGGCTCGAATCGCGCTTACGGGGGAGAACAGCCGATAGGAGGGAGCTATTAAGGTGCCACAGGGCGAAGAGGGTAAGGCCGGTGCTGGCGACCATGAACATGATGCCTCGCCAGAAGCGTGGAATGAACTGGAGGGTCAGATAGTAGATGAAAGAGGGAAACGTGTAGGAGACATAGGCTTCTCGCAGGATATAAGCGATACCTAGTCCCATTATGACTACCCCCAGCATCATCAGCGCCAGCCAGCGCTTGATGTGCATGCCCGGGTATAGCCACTTAAGGAAATCGGCGTCTCGGAGGCGATTCATTCTCTCTATCTAATAACGCAACTTAACCGCAAAGGTTTCATCCGCTGCCCGCCAACTTCTCCCGCAAGATCTGGTTCGCCAGATCCGGATTGGCGCGACCGCGCGTCTCTCGCATCACCTGCCCCACCAGAAACCGTAGCGCTCCTTCCTTTCCTGACTGATAGTCTCTCACCGCCTTGGCGTTGGCCGCAAGTACCTTCTCCACCGCTTCCGCCAACTCATCCGAGGCGCTAATCTGAGTCAGACCCGCCTCCTCCACGATCTGGCGAGGCGATTTCCCCGTTTGGAACATCTCCTCGAACACCGTCTTGGCGATCTTACCACTGATCGTACCACTGTCCATCATGTCCAGCATCTCGGCGATCTGCTCCGGCTTCACCAGGGCGTCGTCGATCTCCACGTTGGCAGCATTGAGCAGACGGGCGAAGTCGCCCAGCATCCAGTTGCTGACCGCCTTGGCCCGTTGCCTGACCCTCGTCTCCTCCTCACCTTCCAGCGAGGCCAGGCACGTCTCGAAGAACTTGGCCCTCGCACGTGTCTCCGTCAGGAGGTTAACCTCGTAGTCAGTAAGGCCGTAGCAGCGGAGGAAGCGCTCCTTCTTGGCGTCGGGCAGTTCCGGCATGCGGGAGCGGATATCCTCCACCCAGTCGCGGACGATGGTTATGGGCGGCAGGTCTGGTTCGGGGAAGTAACGGTAGTCGTGGGCGTACTCCTTGCTTCTTTGCGAGACCGTGCGTCCTTCCTCCTCGACCCAGCCGCGCGTCTCCTGCTCGATGCGGTCGCCTGCCTCCATCACCTGTCGCTGCCGCTCCACTTCGTAGGCCAGGGCCCTGTAGACAGCGCGGAAGCTGTTCATGTTCTTCACTTCCACCTTGCCCAGGAGCTCCTGGCTGCCCAGGGGGCGGATGCTTACGTTGGCATCGCAGCGAAATTGGCCTTCCTCCATGCTGGCTGTGCTCACCCTCAGGTACTGGAGGATCTGGCGCAGCTTCATCAAATACTGGCGGGCCTCTTCCGGCGAGCGCAGGTCGGGCTCGCCGACGATCTCCATCAGGGGCGCGCCGGCACGATTGACGTCTACCAGGCTGTAGGTCTCCCCCGCCTCGTTCTGAACGTGGACCAGGCGCGCAACGTCCTCCTCCAGGTGGACGCGGGTGATGCCAATTCGCCTCATCTTGCCGTCTGCGTCGATCTCCAGCCAGCCGTCGTGCGAGAACGGCATGTCATACTGGGAGATCTGGTAGCCTTTCATCAGGTCGGGGTAGGGGTAGTTCTTGCGATCGAAGCGGGAAACCTCAGCGATCTGGCAGTTGAGGGCCACCGCGGTCATGATCGTGTATTCCACCGCCTGCCGGTTGATGACCGGCAGGACGCCGGGCATCCCCAGGCAGACGGGGCAGACGTGGGTGTTGGGGGGAGAGTCAGCGTAATCGGCGCTGCAGGGACAGTACATTTTGCTCTTGGTGAGGAGCTGAGCGTGCACCTCGAGGCCGATTACGGTCTCGTACTCAGTAGCAACGTTGGTCATGAGCAAGTCGGACGCTAGTATAGCAGTGGAGGCTCCTTGAGGCAAGGCTACCGCGATACTCCTGGTGCCGAGGGCGGGATTCGAACCCGCACGAGCCTAGCGGCCCAGCGGATTTTAAGTCCGCCGCGTCTGCCAATTCCGCCACCTCGGCACTCTACATAACAGGCCCCTAGCCTTCTGCCTGGGTGGCCCTTGCTGCAGAATGCAAAACTCAGAACCCGGGCAGGTGCCGATGTTCTGAGTTAGCATCGTTCTGTTGGAGGCGACGGGCGGATTCGAACCGCCGATCAGGGTTTTGCAAACCCCTGCCTTAACCACTTGGCTACGTCGCCCTGGAGCGGAAGACGGGATTCGAACCCGCGATCCCCTCCTTGGCAAGGAGGTGCTCTACCGCTGAGCTACTTCCGCTCTCTACGCCTTTCTGGTGCCGAGGAGGGGATTTGAACCCCTACGCCCTTTCGGGCACCGCCCCCTCAAGACGGCGTGTCTACCTATTCCACCACCTCGGCGGCCTGCTATCTATATTACATATTTTACCCATCTTGGCAAGACCCTGGCGGTCCTGCTCTGTGGACGGCGGCCGCCGCGGATGATATAGTCGTCGACGTCGTTCCGCCAAGCTTGACGGCGTTTCGGCTTCTCTTTCGCTGGGGCTAGCTGTGATGGATAGGCAGCGTTTCGAGGAACTGGTTGTGGAGGCGGTCGAGGCTCTGCCTCAGCGCTTCCTTGACAGGCTGGCCAACATTGACATCGAGGTCAGAGACTGGCCCAGCTCCCAGGAGCTACGGTCGGCGCGCGTCCCTGCGGGCGCGACGCTATTGGGTCTCTACGTTGGCATTCCCGGCACAAGGAGGGGGGGCGGCTACAATCTGGCGCTGCCCGATCGCATATTTGTCTACCAGCGCCCGATCGAGAGGCTGTGTCGCAGCGACGATGAGGTCAGAGAGCGCATCGGGCGGGTCGTCAAGCACGAGATCGCTCACCATTTTGGCCTGACAGATGCCGACCTGCGCGACACTGGCGTGTCCTGAGGCCGCCCGATAGTATGCCCTGCGAGGGCCATGCCATCGGGCGGCTGACATCGTGCCTACTTGTGTGGTAGCTTTGCCTGCCGCTGAGCGGAGACTGCGGCCTACAGGCGCCCCAGAGACGCGGCAAGCTTGTCCATCGCCGTGCTCCGCAGCTTCTCTATCTTGGTCTGCAGGTCCTTGAGCTCTCCGTCGTTAAGGACAGAAGAGAGTTCCTCGGCGAGCTGATTCCCTACGGGGAAGGAATCGGCAAGCTTGCGCTCGCCCTTTTCGGTCATGCGAACCCAGGTCTTGCGGCGATCACGCCGGTCAAACACTCTCTCCACCAGTCCCGGCTCTTCCAGCCTGTCCACCAGCCCAGTTATCGTCTGGCTGGCCTTGACCATGGCTCGTCCTATCTCGCCGGTGGTGAGGGTCCCGCCCCCCTTCTTCAGTACGCAGAGAAGATGGAGCTGCGGGAGAGAAAGACCATGCGGCAGAAGAGCCAACTCGGTCAGCTTGAAGATGGCGTTGTAGGCCTGGTAGAGCGTCGTCCACTCTTCCAGGCCTCTGCCGCCCTCAAGCTTGGACTGCTCTCCTTGGTACTGTCGTGTCGTCACTGGAATTTGTCCTCCCTCCTCGTGTTCCTTGGGCGCTGGCGGTAGCCGCGCCCCTTCCTTCTATCTACATCTACCTAAATCCGTAGCGAATTCAAATGGTCCTTTAGCCAGCGTTGTGCGTCCTTCCAGATAATCTCTCGGCCCCACAGCAGGCTGCCGACCTGGCTCCCCGCACCCACCGTTGCGATCAAATGGGCCAGTTGATCAGGGTTCACGCTGTCTGTGATCTGGCCGTCGGCAACGCCGCTGCGCACCACCCCCTCGAGTTGCGCGATCTCCGCTTCCAAGCGCTTTGCCAAGTGCTTTCGGAAGCCTTCGTGTACGCTCGCCATTCGGACAGCGATGTCAATGGCGGAAGAATCTGGTGCTTCCACCTCGGTAGCACCGGGTAGCGCGTCGACCACCTTCACCAGGCGGTCGATGGGGTGCTCATTAGTTCGCAGGTGCGAGGTTGCTCCGAGTTCGACAAGCAGCCGGAGTTGCTCGTCAATGGCAGCGTAGCCCAGTTCGTCTTTGGACGAGAAGTAGTAGTACAGGGTACCCTTTTTACAGCCGCTCTCCCTGAGGATATCGGCGATGCTCGTGTGGTGGTAACCACGGCTGCTGAACATATTCAGGGCTGCTTGAACGAGACGTTGCCTGGAGTCTTGCAGATGCGTCACTTGACCAATCGGTCGGTATGTTATCATGCCTCTCACATTAGTGTCAAGTGGCAGCATTGTATCCTAACCCCGCCTAGCCTCTCTAAGGGCTTCGCTTCCATGCAGTCCTCGCCGCCGAGCAACGCAGCGAGGCTCACGTTGGAGCCGCGCACCCCTCTTGGCGCCGGCGGTCGCTGTGGCCGGTCCTTTTGCCTACTTCCGCAGCGAATTCAGGTACTCCTTTAGCCAGCGTTTTGCGTCTTCCCAGATGACCTCTCGCTCCCACAACAGGCTGCCCATTTGGCTTCCCGCACAGATGGTACTCACTAGGTGGACTAGCTGATCAGGGTCCACGCTGTCGGCGATCTGGCCATCGGCGACGCCCCTGCGTGTGTTCTCTTCGCCTTGCCTGACCATCGCGTCCAACGTTGGGCTCAGTCGCTTTCGGAAGCCCTCGTGTACGCTCGCCATCCGGACAGCGATATCAGTGCCGGAAATAGCTGTCGCTTCTGAATGAGTAACGTTAGGAAGGGAGTCGACTACCCACAAGAGGCGGTCGATGGGGTGTTGGTCGATTTGCAGATGCGAGCCCGCGCCCTGCTCAAGGATTAGTCGCAGCGTCTCGTCAATAGCAGCGTAGCCTAGTTCTTCTTTGGATGAGAAGTAGTAGTACAGGGTGCCCTTTTTACAGGCGCTTTCCCTGAGGATATCGGCGATGCTCGTGTGATAGTAGCCACGTCTGGCGAACAGCTTGAGGGCCGCCTGAACGAGACGTTGCCTGCAGTCCTGCCGACGAGGCATTTGACCAATCGGTCGGTAAGTTACCATGACTTCGCATTCGTGTCAAGTGCCAGCATTGTGTCCTAAGCTGCGGTAGTTTTCCTGGGGGCTTGGCCTCTATGCACTCCTCGCCGCCGAGCAATGCAGGGAGGCTTGCGTTGAGCGGTGTGGTCCTCTTGGTCGCCGGCGGTCGCCGCGTCCGGTTCTTCTGTCTACCTCCGCAGCGAGTTCAAGTAGTTCCTTAGCCAGCCCTTCGCGTCCTCCGGCATGAGCTGGTCCTGCCCTAACTGCCTCGCCATGTGAAGCCCGTAACCTATGATCATGACGAAATGGGGGAACTGACGGGGGTCTACGCTGTCGGCGATCTGGCCGTCGGCAATGCCCTTGGCGATCATGGGCTCGAATTCCTCGAATAGCGGTACCACCCTTGTTGCCAGCCGCTGTCGGAAGCCCTCGTGTACGGCCGCCATACCAGCAGCAATACCAGTCTGGAGAGAATGCCCCGATTCAAGCTTGAGAGTGCTGGGCAAGTCGTCGAGCACCGCAAGCAGGCGGTCGATAGGATGTTCGTTGCTTCGTATGTGGGAGTGGGCCCCTTGTTCGACGATTAGCCGAAGCCACTCGTCAATGACAGCGTAGCCCAGCTCCTCTTTGGACGAGAAGTGATAGTACAGGGCGCCTCTGGTGCAGCCGCTTTCGCGGAGAATATCGGCGATGCTCACGCCGTGGTAGCCACGGCTGGCGAACAGCCTCAGGGCTG
>CAZEJO010000055.1:0-8892 GCA_964512285.1 uncultured Dehalococcoidia bacterium
CCCTTCATTGCCCAAGCTTGCGGAATCAGCAGCCCAGAAGAAATACCCAGCCAACCAACCTTCTCTCGATTCGGGGCCAAACTTGCCAAGAGACCTTTCAGCTTGGCAGTCAAGGGCATCATGCGAACCCTGACAGAACGACTCTATGAAATGCTCCCCGACTTTGGGAAGTCGGTCGCTATAGACAGCACTCATGTCAAGGGATGGTCTAATGGCAACAAGAAGGGCAAGCGAAGAACCAGCACTATCAGGAGGCAGAAGCCCAAAGTTGGCAAGGTTTCTGATCCCGATGCCGGATGGGTAGTCAAGGCGAACACGGAGGGAAACGTGCAGTTTGTCTGGGGATACAAAGTTCACCTTCTGTGCGATACCCAATACGAGTTGCCGCTGGTAGTGGATACCAGCAAAGGCAATCTCCATGACGTGAAGAAGGCAACGCCCCTGCTGGCCCAGGCACGGTATGCACATAGGTTCAGTCCCAAGTACGTGATCTGCGATGCCGGATACTCTAGTGACAGTCTCCGACACGTCATCAGGAGACAATACCGTGCCACGCCAGTCATCGACCCGAACCCCAGCCACAAGAAGGCCGTTGCCAGGCAAGAGGACATCCCAGGCTGGCGGACGATCTACAACAGCCGGACAGCCATAGAGAGGCTGAATGGCCGCTTGAAGGCGTTCTACAAGCTCGACGCGGTGCGAGTACGTGGAAAGGGCAAGATAAGGCTTCATGCTCTACTCTCGGTCATCATGCTCCAAGCTCGTGCCCTGGCGTTCCCCAATCAACTCCGCCGCTGCGTGCGCGCCGTTGCGTAGCGGTGTTATACTAGCGTAGCCGAACCTGCTGATAAGGAGGAATACATGGCCAAGCCCAGGAAGTACCGCAAGTATGTCGTCAAGGTTGGCCGCAAGACAGTGCATGGCGGTATTACCTCAAGACCTCTAGAAGAACGCGAGACCGAACACAAACAGAAATGGCCAACTGCCCGCATCGACCAAGTGGGACGCGCAACAACCGAAGACGCCGCCCGCGAGTGGGAGAAGAAACAGGGTTACACTTAGTCATCACGCATAGGGCACGACGTGCCATCAAACTCCCCTGTCTCCTTCACGAAGTAGTAGACCCGCTCGCCCACATGAATACTTGAATACTGAGGCGACACCCTTACCTCTATCCGCTGCCGAGTCAGTTTGTCCTCGAAAACGAAGGGCTTGATTACGGCCACCTCATCCTTCACGTCAGCCATGGTATGCATCCTCCTTCCTGAATTATGAATAAGGCTCAATACAATCTGTAGGAGGCAACCTTCACACCATTGTACCCGCCGAATTTGTTAACATAACCGCCAAAACCGCGTCTTTCTACTGGTAGGAGTATGATTACCGCCAACGCACCGGTGGGGGTGAGCGAAGGTGGACCAACGCAAGAACCAGAGCACGGAGCCTGTCCAAGAAAAGAACGACCTGACCGCTCAGGTGCTAGACTGGGCTCGGGATAGAACAGAGGCCCTCGAAGGATTCGGCGAGGCAAGCGATTTGGAACCTTCCCAAGAAACGCCCCAAGAAACGCCCCAAGAAAGGCCTAAAGAAACCCCCAAGGAACCGCCTCAAGAATCGAAAACGGAGACGTCGTCAAGAGTAGTAGTCGTTGCTCTTCACGAAGCTACAGACAACTGCGGCGAAGCCCACCTGTTCGAGGACTTTCAGGCCGCCGGACACTTCGTCGAAACTCTGGTAGAAGACGGCCTTGATCAGCAACGTCTCAGCGTCTTCAACTGCACTCAGCTAAACGTTCACCTGACCTACCGCGCGGTAGTCCACCTGAAAACGACCGAGGAGCAAGAAGCGTCAAACGGCTAGACGAACCCGTCGGCACCGCAGGCAAGGACAGCGATTGCCGGCCTACAGGCCGTAGTTTAACGCAGGGGAGGGGACTCGCTTCGCTGGCGGCTGAAGAGTGAAGGGGGATGGACGTGGGCGGAAACCACAGCTCTGAGGGTGGCTTGGAGGAGCTACATTCCACGGCGCGGCTGCCGGAGTGGGCCCGCGAGCGAGCGGATGGTCAATGGTACGAGCCAGCGCCGACCAAACGCTCTTCCCGCCAAGCGAAGCCCGAGGCGCACACCAAGCTGATCCTCATCGTCCCTGACGAAGGCAAGGACGACTGGGCGAAAGCACGCCTCTTCGACAACTCAGGGCAAGCCACGGCACTGGTGGAATCGCTAGTGCAGGATGGCCTTGCCCCTGAGCAGCTGAGTATATTCAGGGCCACCCAGATGGTCGTGGAGGTAATCCACCAACCCCGGGTTGAGCTCACGAGTCAGAAGCAAGGCGAAGCGCGAGAATAGCAGAGGCCGCATGAGGCGACAGCGGTCAAGAGCAATCGCGCCTTTAACGAACGCCCCCTCTCTCCGCCGGAGGGAAGGGGCGCGCTGCCCTTCGGGCGTTACCGTGTCCGGTTGGCGGAGGCTCTACTTGATGGCGAGCAGCTCCACGTCGAAGATGATCTGGGTGTTGGCGGGGATGACCCCCGGGTAACCGGTCTCACCGTAGCCCAGCTCCGGCGGAATGATGAGCCGCCGCTTGCCGCCCACGTTCATCGAGGCGACGCCTTCGTCCCAACCATCGATGACCTGGCCTGTGCCGATCGTGAAGCTGAACGGCTCGCCCCGATCGATCGAGCTGTCGAACTTCGTTCCATCGGTCAGCCAGCCAGTGTAATGGACCTCCACCGTCTGGCCAGACTGAGGCGCATCGCCCGTGCCCACCTCGATGTCGATGAACTGAAGCCCGCTCTCGGTGACCGTGGGCTCGCCAGAAACCTCCGGAGGGCCGTCCTCAACCGGCGTCGCTGGCGTCTCCGCTGGCGTGGCCGCCGGCGTCTCCGCAGGACCGGCTTCCTCGCCATCGCCGCAGGCGACCAGTGGCACCGTCAGGCCGATGCCAAGAAGAAGGACCATGCCCAAGCTCATTACCTTCATTACGCTGCCTCCATATTCGGTATCCGCATTCAACTTATGGTGCTCCCCATCCTACCCGCAGATACGGCGGCGCGCAAGGCGATGGGGAGAGACGTGCGGCCCGCTCCGTCCTCTGCCGTGAGCGGGGAGATCAGCTCTGAGGGAAACACAACGGGAGCCCGAAGGCTCCCGATCATATGCAAGCTGGTGGAGACGGGGGAGAATTGAACTCCCCGTCCAGAAGAAGGCCACCCTGGATATCCTACAGGCTTAGTCGGCGTTTTGTTCTCGCCCGCCGTACCTCCACCGACGGAGTGTCGCCGGGCCAGCCGATGTCTCTTTGACAGCCCTTATCGGCGTCGGAACTGCCGCACCTCGACATTACGGCGCCGATCCCCAACCCATCGAGGAGAGGTCAGAGTCAACGTGGCTCGCCTAGATTAGGCGGCCAGTGCGAATTCAGGTTCGCCAGTTACTTTTCGCCACCTGTTTTACGAGGGCGATGGCTACCTCGGCCTGCAATCCAGATTCAACCTTCCCTGTCGAACCCTTTCGTCCCCACAGGGTTCTGGCGAATCTACCTTATTATACCACAGGCATTGCTAATCCCTATCCGCGATGCCGCAGAGCTCGTCGCATCTCGCGCTCTGCCTCCCGCCGGGCGATCGTCTGTCGGCGGTCGTAGCTGCGGCGGCCACGGGCCAGGGCCAGTTCCACCTTGGCTCGCCCACTCTTGAGGTAGAGGCGCAGGGGCACAAGCGTCAGGCCTTTCTCCTCCACCTCACGCCCCAGCTCAACGATCTGCTTTCGGTGGAGCAGAAGCTTGCGGCGTCTGCCGAGCTCGTGGTTGAAGCGGCCGGCAGCAGCGTACGGCCCTATGTGCGCACCCACCAGCCACATCTCGCCTCGCTCCGGGCGGGCGTAGGCATCCCGCAGGTTCACGCGTCCATCGCGGATGGCCTTGATCTCGGTGCCCACAAGAACGATCCCAGCCTCCACCTTCTCCAGGATGTGGTAGTCGTGCTGGGCCTTGCGGTTGACAGTTATCGTCTTTTCGGCCACGGCTCACTCACCGCCGCCCTCAGGGGACCGCCGCCTGGATGGCCTCCCTCAGATAGTCGATGGCCTCGAAAAGCTGAACGTCCCGGCCCAGCTCGATGTCCTCGTCAGTGGGCACCACCTCGATGTCCGGTTGCAGACCGATCGCCTCGATCTGCTCCCCGTTCGGAGTGAGCCAGCGGGCGATCGTGATGTAGAGCGCGCCGCCGTCAGACAGCTCGCGCAGGTGGTTCACCGATCCCTTGCCGAATGTGGTGCTGCCGATGAGAACAGCGCGGTCGTTGTCCCGCACAGCCGCCGCCAGCACCTCGGCGCCGCTGGCGCTGCCACTGCCGACCAGCAGCACCAGGGGGATCTCCTCGCCCACGTCGCCGCCGCCCGCCTTCTCGACGGTCTCGTTGCCATCCCTGTCCACCTGGGTGAGGATGACGCCGCTGTCCAGGAAGAGGTCGGCTATCTCCACTGTGGCGCTCAGGCCCCCGCCGGGATTGCGCCGCAGGTCGAGAATAAGCCCCTTGTAGCCCTTATCCTCGATCTCCTGCAGCATATCCTCTAGGTCGCCAACAGCCTCATCGGTCATCTGTTGCAACTCGACATAAGCTATGTCATTGACGAGGTTATCATCGGCATCCTCAACCTCATGGCTGAAGACGGTAGGGACGGTGATGACGCCGCGAGTGATGGTGATGTCCTCGCTCCCACCGTTCTCGTGAAGCACGCCCAGGGTCACCTCGGTGCCCTGAGGCCCGCGAATAGCGCGAACCGCCTCGCCCACTGTCCAGCCGACGGTGGATTCGCCGTCTACCGTCAGGATGACATCGCCAGCGCGGATGCCTGCCTTATCGGCGGGCGAATCGCGGAAGGGCGCAACGATGACTATTTCGCCGCTGATCGGGTCCTCCTCCACGCGAGCGCCGATCCCCTCGAACTGCCCGGTGACGATATCGATGCCCAGAGCGTAGGTCTCGGGATCGATGTATATTGTGTGCGGGTCGTCTAGAGCGGACAGCGCCCCATCTATCGCCCCCTGGCGCAAGATCTCCGGATCCACGCTATCCTGCTCGACGAAGTCTTCACCAATGATGCCGTAGATCTCGTCCAGAATGTCGAAGTCCGCCTCGTCCTGCCCAGGAGACGCAGAGCCGCCGCTGTCTTCGCCACCACCGCCGATGGCAAAGCCGACCACGCCCGACATGACCGACAGGAGCACCACCAGCAGGACAAACATCGTCCAGCGCAGAACGGTCAGGATCAGCCACTCACTTCTTCCACTCGTCATCGGCCACCATCCCTTTGCTACATGATTCTTCAGGGACTAGCCAGGGTTAACCGTTACCGCAGGTATGGGATATTTCGCGACTCCTCTTGCCTGGCCCCATCCACCCAGAAATTCCCACCTCGATCCGTCCTCAGTGTAACATTGGCCCAACGGCCCTGCAATTTGAGCGCCTATATTGCACCTTATGTCGAACGCCTCTGCCGTCTGGCTCTACGTAACAATTATAGTGCGATCATACGCCTCCGAACGCTCGCCCTTCCCCTGCTGCCTTGTTGTGCCAGTTTCTCGCCCCGGCTATTATGGCCTCACTGACAGGCGATCACCATGAAGTACAAGGTCAGCGTCGAGAGGAACACCCTCGGCTTCGCCGCCGCCCATCTCACCACTTCGCAGGGCCAGGCCGAGCCGCTGCACGGCCACAACTACGACCTACTGGTGGAGGTAGAGGGCGACCTCACTGAGGACGCCTGGGTGCTAGACTTCGGCGAGTTGAAGAGGATCGTCGGGGCTCTGTGCCAACAGCTCGACCACCGCTTCCTCTTGGCACGCGATAACCCGGCTCTTGAGGTCAGCGATCTGGGTGATGCTTGGCAGATCGCGGCTGATAATCGACGTTATGTCATACCCAAGAGCGATGTGTGTGCTCTGCCCCTGGACAACTCCACCGCCGAGCGCCTGGCCGAATGGTTCTGCCACCGCCTGGCGGAGGCACTGGCCGAGCGAGGCAATATCACCTCCATCACCGTCGGCGTGGAGGAGGCGCCCGGTCAGGCCGGCTGGTGCACCCTCAGCCTGAGCAACCGTTGACAAGGCGGCCAGAGGTATTATGATGAGAATGGAAAAGGCCCAAGAAAGGTCTCCTTCATGCAGATAGACTGGCGAAAGGCCATCGACGAGATCCTCTCCACCGAGATCTGCTGCCCCCGTTGCGGCGCCCTCGTCGTGGAGGTGATGGTGGGCTACTCACGCGCTCCCTCGGCCAGCCAGTTCGCCCCTCTCTGCCAGGGCTGCGACCACCGCGAGGGCTGCGACGCCCGCAAGCTGGTGCTGCTGTGCGAGTCCTGCGGCCGCGAGTTGCGCCTGCGCGGGCGCAAGGTGGATCAGGATGGGATGATGGTCGCCCTCTTCGAGGAGTGCCAGCGCAACCTGGAGGAGAGCCTCGATTACCTGGCTGAATACTGGCGGGAAGACCTAGACATCGACCCAGCAGATATGGACAAGCGGCTGGAACAGGTCGACCCTCAGGTCTTCGCACATGAGAACGACTGGCGCCACCACCTGGAGGAGCAGTACCTAAAGTTCCACCGCTGGTTCCGCGAGCGCGGTCTGCGCATCCCCAATGCCGCCTGGCGCTCCGAGTACGTAGAAGAGATCGTCGTCTTGGGCTACGAGACTCTGCTGGGCGACTAGCGACGCCACGAACGACGATCGTCACCAGGCACAAGAGCTGAGCCAGAGGGCCACCCAGGTAGCCCAGCAGTTGCGTTCAGGCTAACCTTATCGCAAAGGCGGCCCGTCCGGGCACCGGCTAGACGAACCACCTAGCCATAGCAGCGGTGCGTGCTGAGAACGGGCTTCCGCGCCCGAATGAAGGCACTGACAAAGTTCGGAAGGGCCTGCCTTGCTTCAGACGAAAGGCTGTCAACAGCCCCCTCGATCTGAGTCCCCCGAAGATCTTCCTCTTTCCAGACTCGCGTGACCTCGACGCTGACGGCCTCGAAGCCAACGGTCTTCAGCTTGACTACGTACTCGCTTTCCTCCAGAGAGCCTGCCAGACAGCCCGACCACATCTCCAGATTGCGCCGCAACTCCTCCGGCATGCCGCCCCTGTAGACGATGTCAGAGACGGCGAGACGCCCGCCGGGCTTGAGCACGCGATAGGCCTCGCGGAGCACGCTGTCCTTATCGGGCGATAGGTTCACCACGCAGTTGCTGATGATCACGTCCACCGAACTGTCAGGCAGAGGAATATTCTCCATCTCCCCCTTGAGGAACTCCACGTTCTCGATGCCCGCCTTCTGCTGGTTCTGGCGGGCTAGCTCCAGCATCTCGTCGACCATGTCCAGGCCGTAGGCCTTGCCCGTGGGGCCGACTCGCCGCGCGGAGAGGAGAACGTCGATGCCTCCGCCGCTGCCCAGGTCCAGCACCACCTCGCCCGGATGCAGCTCAGCCAGAGCCACCGGGTTGCCGCAGCCCGCCGAGGCCAGTACCGCCTCCAAGGGAAGGTCCTTCAGGTCCTCCGACGCGTAGATCTGGCCGCTGATCGGGTTGACAACCTGAGACTCGGCCGGCGGGCAACAGCTCGGCTGGGGCGAGCAGCAACTAGCACTGGCCCGCTGTGCGGCTTGGCGAGCGAGCTGCGCGTAATGCTCGCCTACTTTTTCCTTGATCTCCTTCTCCTCGACCACCAGCCACCTCCTTGCATCCAAACTGCCAATATAGCACCGTTTCCGAGGACTACTGGCCCAGACCGCTCAGGGCAGCGACCACCTGACCCAACGCATCCTTGCGCAGGCGGTAGTAGCACCATAGCCCGTGCTTCTCAACGTGGAGCAGGCCCGCCTCCTTGAGCACCTTAACGTGATAGGAGATGGTGGGCTGACTCAGGGGCGTGCAGGCAACGATGTTGCACTCGCACACGCCGCCCGGGTTCCTGGCCACCAGGCTCAGAATTTGCAGGCGGGTGGAGTCAGAAAGGGCCTTGAAGACAGCCGCCCAGCGCTTGGCCTCCCTCTCGGCAGCACAGGTGACCTTCGCTGTCAGGCCGGGGCAGCAGCCCTTGGCGATGGAAGTCCTCGGCATTTGCTTCACTTGAGCCATGACACCAATAGCATAAAGCTTATATCGAAAGTTGTCAATATAGTCCGCCCACAAAACGCCGACTTCTCTTCTCCTGTGTGCGCCCTACCCTGCCGGTCGCGCCCGATAGCCCCAGGAGGTGGTCTCGCCTTCCTCCTCCAGATCCAGCGCAGCTTCGATACGCCCCAGGAGGTCCGTCAGGCCCCACCCTTTGACCGCCGACACCAGCAGCGCATCCGGCCGCCAGTATCGCAGGGACGCCCGCGCCTCGGTCACACTTTCCAGCCCCTCGATCGGCAACCCGTCGGGCCCGCAGATGAGGTCCACCTTGTTGAAGACGGTAATGCGAGGCTTGTCGGCCAGGCCCAGGTCGGTCAGAGTGTCCTCCACCGTCTGAGCCTGCTCGGCAGCATCGGGGTGGGTTATGTCCACCACATGCAGCAGGAGATTGGCCTCGGACAGTTCCTCCAGGGTAGCGCGGAAGGCGGCCACCAGTTGGGTGGGCAGCTTCTGGATGAACCCGACGGTATCGGTGAGGAGGAACGCTCCGCCCTGCGGCAGGGCTATCCGCCGGGTGACGGGATCGAGCGTGGCGAACAGCTTGTCCTCCACCAGCACGTCCGCCCCCGACAGGGCCCGCATGAGGGTGCTCTTGCCAGCGTTGGTGTAGCCCACCAGCGAGACCACCGACACCCCCTGGCGCGCCCGTCGCCGCCGGTAGAGGGCACGCTGCTGCCGCACTTCCTCGAGTTGGCGCTTCAAGCGCTGAATCTTGCGCCGGATCAGGCGGCGGTC
>CAZEJO010000056.1:0-7968 GCA_964512285.1 uncultured Dehalococcoidia bacterium
GGACGGCCACGACCGCGGGGCCAAGGTGGTCGCCCGCGCCCTGCGCGACGCCGGCCTGGAGGTGGTCTACACAGGCCTCCGCCAGACGCCGGAGATGGTCGCCGAGGCGGCCCTCCAGGAGGACGTTGACCTCGTGGGGCTATCCATCCTCTCGGGCGCGCACATGGAGCTCTTCCCCCGCGTGGTGGAGGAGATGAAGAAGCGCGGCCTCGATGACGTTGTCCTTCTCGCCGGCGGCATCATCCCCCAGGAGGACATCCCTGCCCTCCAGAAGATGGGGTTCCGGGCCATCTTCGGGCCCGGCGCCTCCACCGAAGACGTTGTGGCCTGGGTGCGGGCCAACGTCACCCCTCGCAGCCAGTAAGCGAGGCCCCCGCCCCTATTTCCTGCCTTCCAGCCTGTCTGCGACGGCTGTAACGAGGGCTTCAACTCGCTGGATCAGGGCCAGGCAGGCTCTGTGCCAGTCGCCCGCACTGAGCGGGAGTCGCCTCCCCACAAGACGCTCGAACACGTCGCCCACCCTGCCAAACCGCCGTGTCGAATCGCGGGTCGACGCCCCTTGTGCCAGGTCATGGCGATAGTACTGCCGCAGAACCACGATGTCCTCGACCACCGCGTATTCATGAGGCTCGGCTAGAGCGCGAAGCCGTCTCCCGTCGTCCGCGGCCTCGAAGATGAACTTATAGAGTCCGTCCACCACCTCGCTGAACTCTGCCTCGTTCCCAGCGAACGACAGGGGCAGTCGGGCACCTGTGGTTAGCGTATCCACTGAAGGTGGAAATACAGGATCCTGCCTGCGCAATTGTGCCATGCGGTTAATGCGACCGCAGGCTTCGACGACGCCGAGCCCCGCGTTGCCGGCCCGGAACGATTTCATAGCCTTGAGCTGCGCCTCCAACTCCCCATCGCTCAGCAGATCAGGCCCGGCGACGTCCCGAGCCTCATCGTGGAAGTAGCGGAACAAGTTGGGTTTCTTCACACCCGTCGTCGCCGCCTGCCTCACCTCGCTGCGAAAGTCGGCTGTCAGGCTTGTCGCGGACGCGAGCAGGCCTCCCGCCAACTTGAGCTCCGCGAACGGCAGCCGCTTGTCGACAGCTGCAGTCACTGCTTCCACGTCCCAGAGGGCCGCCCGGGTCAGGTCTTGGTACGCTCCGATGTTCGCGCTAATTTGATCCCAGACCGGCGAGCTCGCGCCCAGGATGCTGCTCGCCTCGAAAGAACCTACCAGCGTGGCGATGGCCTGCGTGGAAAATAGCTCGGCCTGTGTGGCCGCGAACTGCTGGTACACCTTTGAGGGGAACGCCTCTGCCATGCTGGCGAGGTAGCCGCGCATGTGGTCTCCGAAGAGCTTCTGCTCCCACAGAATGGGCCGTAATAGCTCGCTTATGGGCGCATCGCCTCCGCCCGCTGCCTCGTACACCTCTCCGATGGAGCCTTTCACGAACTCCTCGACCGCACGCATCGAGTCCATGAAATCCTTTGCGTGCGCGAAAGAGTCTCTGATCTGCTTCTCCATCGCAGCCAAGGGCTTGAGGGCATCCATCGCCGCCTCGTATGGGGCCAGTATGTTTGTCAGGCCCGCTGGCGTGGTGCCCAGTGCTTTGGCTATCTCGGCGACGCCGCCAGCCGGCGCCTGAGCCTGTGCTTCGGCTAACACCTCTGACTTCTTGAATCTCCTGTCCCGGCGCGAACCAACTCTAACCGCTTTCAGCCTGCCAGCCCGGTCCCAATTCCGCAGCGTGCTGGGATGCACCCCCAGCGTCTTGGCTGCTTCGCGTATGCTCATCAACTCGCTGGCTTCCTCTGTCACCGTGCCACCACGCCCTTTCTTGTGAGAAGTTGTTAAAGTCATCCTGCCACATCTTATCAAAAGTTGCAATAGGTCCGGCGGCGGAAGTGCCCCCTTGTTACATTTTGACACGCTTGGCCAATGTGCTATGATCGCGGTGGGTCGGCGGACTGGCATCGCCGATTCGTTCTTTCCTCAGGCGGCCGGCGACGACCCTTCGGAAAGGGGCTGAACCTCTAGCAATGTACATAGGCGGCCCGTTCGGGGCGGCCCTCGACTTCCCTCAACAGGAAGCTCTGTCCCTGGGGGGCGGAATCCTCGCCGTCAACTTCGTCGCCCTTGCTATAAGCCTCCTCTTTTTCGCCTTCTTCACCAGCGCCGAGGCCGTGATCCTTGCCTCCGAGCGTATCCGCACCCGTCACTTGGCTGAGCAGGGCAGCAAGGGGGCGCAGGCCCTGGAGCGACTGCGGGCGCATGAGGATCGCTTCTTCGCTGTCGTCATCCTCGGCCAGAACGCCTTCGTCATCATCGCCGCCGCCCTCGGCACGACCATCGCGATAGACCTGATGGGCACCGTGGGCATCGTGCTCGCGCCTATCATCATGACCCTGGTGGCCGTCATCTTCGGCGAGATGACCCCCAAGATCCTCGCCGTGCGTGCCGGCGAGCGCTATGCTCTGCTGGCCGCCCGACCGGTGGAGATGGTGGTTATCCTCCTCACGCCCGTCGTCCGCCTTCTCGCTCTGGCTCCCAATGCCCTCTCCCGCCTTCTCGGCCTGAGCAAGCAGTCTCGCCGCCTTACCGTCAGCCAGGCTGAGCTGCGCATGCTCATCAACATCGGCACCAGCGAAGGCGCTCTCCACGAGGAGGAGGGCGCGATCCTGGAGCGAGTCCTCCGCTTCCGCGAGCGGCAGGTCAATGAGGTGATGGTACCCCGCACGGAGGTGGTGTGGCTGGAGCAGGGCACCACCATCAGCGATTTCTATCGCACCTTCGCTGAGCATCTCCACTCTCGCTTCCCTGTTTACAGCGAGGGCATTGACAATGTGATCGGCATTGTGGGTATAAAGGACGTTCTGCGCGGCCTTTCCCGCAGCGAGGTGGATAGCGATACCCCCATCGAGACCTGCATGCGGCGCGCCTTCTACGTGCCCGAGACCAAGGCCATCGGCCCTCTCTTCTGGGAGATGCAGCGGGATCGCCACCAGATGGCCATTGTCGTGGACGAGTACGGCGGCACGGCCGGCATCGTCACCATGGAGCTGCTCCTGGAGGAGATCGTCGGGGAGCTGAGCGACGAGCTACGCCCCGGCGAGCGCGAGTTCGAGGCGGTGGATGAGCGCACCGTTCAGGTGGACGGCGGCATGAGCATCCACGACGTTAACGAGGAGCTGGACCTGGGCCTGCCGGAGGGCGAGTACGAGACGGTGGCCGGCTTCGTCCTCAGCCAACTGGGCCACATCCCCCGCGAGGGAGAGAAGCTCTCCTATAACAGCCTGCGCCTGATGATCACCCGGATGCAAGGTCGCAAGATCGAGCGCGTCCTGGTCACGCGACTGTAGATGAAGGTTCAACGGCTTCGGGTCACCTTCTGCCGCGGCGAAGAGGTCAAGTACATCACCCACCTGGACATTATGCGCTTCTGGGAGCGCGCCCTTCGGCGGGCGGCCATCCCCTTGGCCTACTCCCAGGGCTACAGCCCCGGCCCGCGTATCTCCTTGGCCGCTCCCCTGCCGGTGGGTGTCACCAGCACCGGCGAGCTCCTGGACGTCTATCTCTCCGGCCGGGTCACCCCCTATGACTTCATCAAAACCGTCAGCGAGCAGCTTCCGGCGGGCATCGCCATGCGGGAAGTGCGGGAGGTTGGCTTGGGCCTGCCGTCGTTGCAGTCGCAGGTGCGCTGGTCCGAATATCAAGTAGATGTGTCCACCGATCGCTCGCGCGAGGAGGTGCAGGCGGCGCTGGCTGAGCTTCTGGCGGCCGAATCGCTGCCCTGGCAGCATCAGCGCGAGAAGGAGGTGCGCCGCTACGACCTGCGCTCGCTGGTGCAAGACCTCTGGTTGGGGGGCCTCGCCGACGGCTTCTGTACTCTGGGGATGCGGCTGCGCACCGATAGTCAAGGCTCTGGTCGGGCCGAGCAGGTCGCGGCGGCCCTCGGCTTCAGCGAGCCGCCCCTGCGCATCGAACGCCGCAAGCTCATCCTGGAGGAGACCTCGCCCGCCGTCCAGGCCTGGCGCCGCCACGGGGAGCCGGGGTAGAGACAGGCGGGGGAGCGAATGCGTCTGATCCTGGTTCGACATGGCGAGACGGACAGCAACAAGGCTCGCCTGGCCCTCGGTCGCGCCGACGTCGAGCTGAATGAGCACGGGCGCTGGCAGGCTCAGCGCTTGGCGGCCTCCCTCAAGCACGAGCCGATCGCTGCCATCTACTCCAGCCCACTGAAACGCGCCCTGGCCACCGCTGAGCCCATCGCCTCCTCCCACGGTCTGGAGGTGCAGGTCGACGACGGGCTCATTGAGATGGACATCGGTGAGATGGAAGGCCTCACTCTTCAGCAGGTGGGCGAGCGCTATCCGCACTTCCTTCAGGCGTGGCTCGGCGACCAGGCCGCCCATGAGGCCATGCCCGGCGGCGAATGCCTGCTCGATGTGCAGGAGAGAGCCTGGCAGGCCATCGACAGGATACGTGAGCGCCAGGAGCACGGGACGGTGGCGGCGGTCACTCACAACTTCGTCATCCTCACCCTCATCTGCCGGGTCCTGGGGTTGGAGTTGGCCGACTTTCGTCGCCTTCGTCACAGTCTGGCCGCCAAGAGCGTTCTGGAGATGGGGGGCGACCGGATCGTCGTCGTGGGCTTCAATGACACCTGCCACCTGGAAGCCGATCAGGGGGAATAGAAGGTCGCTCGCCGCCCTGCTATTGGGTAGCGTCCCAATTTGAGGAGATGAACCGTAGTACAATTGTGATATCCTGACGCGGGAGGTTAGATTGTTGGATAATTCCACTGAAAGCCCGGTTCAGAATGATGTTCAAAGCAGAATAGGGCAATGGTTGCAGGAGGAAGGCTGGCAGTTAGCGCAGGAGACCCGCCCTGAATTTCGATTCATCATCATCGCTGATGACGGTGCTGGAAGGAAGCTGACCATAAGTCAGCATTCGCAGAAGCTTGATCGGGTCATAATTGAGGCCGGCGTTGCCATTCCTGACGAGCAGGCTAAGAAGATCATGGCCTTGCCGCGAAAGAAACGCCAGGACTTCCTGTGGGATTTGCGGTTCGAGTTGCTGGCAACGGATGTTGAGTTCTCAGGTCTATCGGAGCCGCTTGGGCACATCACTTTGGGTCAGCCTATCTTCTATGATGCCTTGAGCAAAGACCTGTTCATGGAGCGTCTCTCCGAAGTCAAGAAGGCTCTGCTTCTTGTCGTGTGGAAGGTTGCTCGGCTTATGGAAGAGCCTCCCCCACAGATGGGCTTCATCAAAGGTTAGGTCTTGACCCTAACTTGCCAACCGAATAGGGTCGGCGATTGACCACTCGCTATTGTAAGGGTTGGGTAGGTTGTGATACACTTGGCGACTGGTGACGAGGTTTTCCCGGCCAAGGAGGCGAGTCGCTGAGTCGTAGCTCTTGGCTATCGCCCAGGAGATTGGTGCTGCTGGTCACCGCTGTGGTGGTTGTCTATCTTATCCTTACCGGCGTTAGCAGTGCCATCCAATCGTTTCAGCTTGGGGAGGACGAGGACCGCCTTCGCGATGAGGTGCAGGGGCTGGAGCAGCGCTACTACCGCCTGACCGATCTTCGAGACTACCTGAATTCCGACGAATACATCGAGTGGGTCGCCCGCCGCGAACTTGGCCTGGTGGGCCCCGGCGAGACGGGTATCATAGTTCTGTCAGAACCAACCCCTGTCCCCAGCGAAGGAGAGGAAGAGGACTCGCAGGTCGAGCAGGGGCAGCAGCAACACCTCACGTGGGAGGAGATCATCAGCCGGTAGCTAGGGAACCCGATGGGCAGCACTAGGGGAAGATTTGGGCGGCTTAGGGCCGCCCGATTGCTTCTATGGTTGGCGCCATGAAGTCGAAGAGCCCGCAAAGTTATCCCAAAGCTCAAGCCCGCAGTCGCTTTGGCCAGCGGCTGGAGCGGCGGCTGCTTCGCTACATCCAGGGCCATCAGCTCTTCTCCGCCACTCAGCGGGCGCTGCTGGCCGTCTCCGGTGGGCCCGACTCGACCGCTCTTCTCCTGGCCTTGGCTCACCTGTCCGCCTCAGGCGCACTGAAGCTCGACCTTTGGTTGGCCCACTTCGATCACGGCCTGCGTCGTCGGGCGGAGAGAGACGCCGAGAAGGCTTTCCTCTCCGGCTTGGCCGCCGAGCTCGGCTTTCCCTTGCTCTTTGGGCAGGGCGATGTGCGCGCCCATGCTCGCCAGCACCGCCTATCTCTGGAGGAGGCCGCGCGAGAGCTGCGCTATCGTTTTCTGGCTGAGCAGGCTGAGAAGGAGGCCATCAATGTGGTCGCCACCGGCCACACCGCCGACGACCAGGCAGAGACGGTGCTCATGCACCTCGTGCGTGGCAGCGGTCTGACCGGCCTGGCGGGCATGAGGCCCTCCTCCCCCTGGCCCCTTCCCGGCCGCGAGGGCCTGCTCCTGGTTCGTCCCCTGCTGGAGGTTAGCCGAGGCGACACGGAGCGCTACTGTCAGGAGGAGGGGCTATCTCCGTGCCTGGATGTCACCAACCTCCTGCTGGCGCCCCTGCGCAACCGCATCCGCCACGAGTTACTGCCCTTGCTCCGCGGCTACAACCCCAAGATCGAGGGCGCCCTCCTCCGTCTCGCTGCCGCCACCTCCAGCGATCTAGCCTACCTGGACGAGACGGCCGGAGTCTTCTGGCATGCCCTCGCCGTCAAAGACAAACGCAGCGTGAGCTTTCGTCGCTCGGAGCTGACGGCCCTGTCGCCGGCCATAAGAAACCGCCTGTTGCAGGCCGCCTGTCAGCAGCTTCTGACCGACGCCCACCAGATCGAGGCCGTTCACATTCGCTCCATGGTCGAGGCCTTGGCCAAACCGGCGGCCAGCCGCCTCTCTCTTCCCGGCGGCCTGGCCTTCGCTGTCGATGGTGAGGCCGTGCGACTAACCCGCGGCCGGCAGGCGGCTGCCAAGGCCAAGCCCATCCCCGAGACGTCGCTGGCCGTACCTGGCCGCACGACCGTGGCTGGCTGGCTGATCGAGGCGGAGACCCTGCCCGGCCAGAGCGCAGAGATCGGCTCAGATCCCTACGAAGCCTTCCTCGATCACCAGGCGGTGGGTGGCCAGCTAACGGTGCGTAGTCGCCGTCGCGGCGACCGCTTTCGGCCGCTCGGCCTGGGCGGCGAGAAGAAGCTCCAGGACTATCTGGTGGACGCTAAAGTCTCCAGAGATGAGCGAGACGTGGTGCCCCTCGCGTGTGCCTCCTGGGGCATCGCCTGGGTAGTCGGTCACTGCATCGACGAGCGGGCCAGGGTGCGGGAGGATACGCGAACGGTCCTCCACCTGAAGTCTCGTCGGCACGGTATCAAAGACAGTTGACGGGCAGTACGCAGACCTTGACAGGTGGTTCTCAACTGGTATATATTGAAGGATAGTTCAAGGTTCATTAACAGGCTACGACGCGCCCGCGCTGTCAGCGCGTATTGACAAGCGCGGGTTGTTGTCGTATTGTGTGTTTTTGGCGAACCGGCACCTTAACAACTGAATAGCGGAAGGAAAAGTGTGGGCTCTTACGTTTGATTTCGATCCCGCGTAAGTGGGGTTGAAATACCTGATGAGGGTTTGATCCTGGCTCAGGACGAACGCTGGCGGCGTGCCTTACGCATGCAAGTCGAGCGAGGTACAGGGCTTCGGCTCTGTACCTAGCGGCGAACGGCTGAGTAACACGTAAGTAACCTGCCCTCCAGTGGGGGATAACCCCTCGAAAGAGGTGCTAATACCGCATGCGTTCCCGGAGGGAAGTTCTCCGGGAGGAAAGCCTTCGGGCGCTGGAGGAGGGGCTTGCGGCCTATCAGGTAGTTGGTGGGGTAACGGCCTACCAAGCCTGCGACGGGTAGCTGGTCTGAGAGGATGATCAGCCAGACGGGGACTGAGACACGGCCCCGACTCCTACGGGAGGCAGCAGCGAGGAATCTTGCGCAATGGGCGAAAGCCTGAC
>CAZEJO010000057.1:0-7918 GCA_964512285.1 uncultured Dehalococcoidia bacterium
GGGCACGAAGCTGCCGATCTGGGCCAGCAGCACGATGAGGGCCACCTGGCGGATGTAGGTGGACTTGCCGGCCATGTTGGGGCCGGTGAGGACGATGATCTGGGCGTCCTGATTGGAGAGATGGGTATCGTTGGGAACGAACGCTGCCGAAGGCAGCATGCGCTCGACCACCGGATGGCGACCGTCGCGGATGACGATCTCGTCGTCCTGGGTCACGTCCGGTCGCACGTAGCCGTAGCGGGCGGCCACTTCGGCGAGTGCGCAGAAGACGTCGGCCTCGGCGACGGCGGTCGCCAGCTCGAGGATGCGCTTGCCCTCGGCGGCCACCTGGGCGCACACCTGGCGGAAGAGGGTCGACTCCAGCTCCTCTTGGCGCTCGCGGGCGTGGAGGATCTGGAACTCGCGCTCCTTCAGCTCGGGGGTGGTGAAGCGCTCGCCGCCGACCAGGGTCTGCCGCCGCTGGTAGTGGGTGGGCACCAGCCGCATGTTGGCCTTGCTCACCTCGATGTAGTAGCCGAAGACCTTGTTGTAGCCCACCTTCAGCGACTTGATGCCCGTCTGCTGGCGCTCTCGCCGCTCCAGGTCGGCCAGGTACTTGCGGGCGTCGCGGGCCACGCTGCGCAGGCTGTCCAGCTCCGGCGAGAAGCCGGCGCGAATGACACCGCCCTGCTCGAAGCTGGCGGCGGGCTCGTCCTCGATGGCCTGCTCGATGAGGGCGGCCGTCTCCTCGCAGGGGTGAAGGCGGGCCAGCAGCTCGCTCGCTTCAGGCGTCTCTTCCCTATCGTCGGCGATGGCCTGACGCAGCGATGGCACCAGCTCGAGGCCACGGCGCAGGCTCACGACCTCTCGCGGTGCGGCCAGGCCGGCGCTGATGCGGCCCAGCAGGCGCTCCAGGTCGGACATCTTCGCCAGGAGACCGCTCACCTGGCCGCGGCGGACGGCGCTCTCGAAGAAGAACTGAAGTCGGTCCTGTCGTTGGGCTACTTCTGTTATGTCGAGCAAGGGCTGCCCTAGCCAGCGGCGCAGGAGGCGCGCGCCCATCGAGGTCTTGGTGAGATCGATGGTGGAGAGGAGGGAGGCGGTGCGTGGGCCCTGGCGGACGCTGGCGAAAAGCTCGAGGTTGCGGCGGGTCTGGCTGTCGAGCGTCATGAAGGCGCTGGCGTTGTAGGTGGAGAGACGGGTGATGTGAGGCAGGACGGCTCGCTGGTTCTCCTGGAGGTAGGCGAGAACAGCGCCGGCGGCGGCCACTGCGAGAGGCTGGTCGGCGCAGCCGAAGGCGTCGAGGGAAGCGGCGCCGAAGTGGGCGAGAAGCATCTCGCTGGCCGCCTCTGGGTCGAAGCGATGGGCCTCGAGGTGGCTGACGGTCGCCTGTAGGCCTTCGGGCGGGTCCTGGCCCTCGGGGAGCACTAGCTCGGCGGGGCGTAGGCGGTCGAGCTCAGCGGGCAGCAGGTCGGCGTTCATCTGGGCGACGGCGAACTCGCCCGTGCTCACGTCCACGTAGGCGATGCCGGCTCGCTCCCCTTCGAGCGCGAGGGCGGCCAGGTAGTTGTTGGCTCGCTGGTCGAGCAGATCGCCTTCGACCACCGTGCCGGGGGTGACCACACGCACCACCTGGCGCTCCATGAGCGTGCGTCCCTTCGACAAGCTCAGGACAGGCCCTTTCGCGGTGTCACTGACCTGCTCGCAGATAGCGACCTTGTGTCCTTTAGCGATTAGTTTAGCCAGGTAGCTATCGAGGGCGTGGTGGGGGATGCCCGCTAGGGGCACCCGCTGGCCCTTGCCGATGGGGCGCGAGGTGAGGACGATCTCCAGCTCGCGGGCGACGAGCTCGGCGTCCTGGTCGAACGTCTCGTAGAAGTCGCCCAGGCGGAAGAAGACGATGGCCTGGGGGAAGCGGCGCTTAATCTCCAGGTACTGACGGCGCAGGGGCGTGGTCATGGGCCGGCGGCTCCTCCCAAGGCTCGAGGCCAGGCTGCTCGAGGGATATTATAGCGCGTCGGGGGACGGAGGGCGCGCTATCCGCCGGCGATCAGGACGCGCAGCTCGGCGCCGGAGGGGTCCGGACCGAGCTCGGCGGCAGTCTGGCTTACAGCGTCTTCCGTCGTGAGCCCGTCGAGCAGCAGGAGCTCAAGCATCCTCTCCGTTGCCGCGTCCGAGTGACTGCCCGAGACGGCGTCAGTCCAGCCCACGAAGGCGCTGGCGCCCTTGTCCAGGAAGGCTTGGGCAGTGGTGGGAGACTCGAGCCCGTCGCAGCCCATCAGTATGATGGTCGCGTCTTCGAAGCTGCCCTGCATGGCAGTTCTGATAAACTCTGCCCTTATGCCGAAGTATGGATCGCCGCCTTCATGGTAACGGACCCCGGCTAATCGCTGCGCCTTCTGATCCTCGTAGCATCCTGCCGGGCTATACGGCTCAGTGGTGAAGATGACGACTTCGTCTACCATCTCATCTCGCCAGACTTTTCTGACCTGGGTCGAGTGAGACCTCAGCACGATCAGGTCATGACCATGGGTGGGAAGCTCCCGGTAGAAGTCGACGGTGACCTCTTCGCTGGGATAATAGCCCACGACGTATCCGGCGTCCTCCAGCATGTCCGTGGCGGCTGCGGCGAATGCAGGGTTGGGGTCGTGCTCGCTGAGCTGGTCGACGATGGCGGCTGTCCTGGGCTCGGCGGGAGCGCCGCCGCCCGACGACAGGTTGCGGAACAGCAGCCCACCGACCAGGGCGACGGCGACAAGAGCGATAGCGGCTAGACTGACGCCTATACTGCGCTGAGACAGCGTCCAATTGAAGACCAGCCGCTCCGCTTTGTGGGCGCGCTTACTGCGTCTACGGCGGCTCATAGCGGAGGCACGATAGCATATGCGTCCCTTACCGCAGCCACTCCTTCGGCAAGCCCTTCGACAAGCTCAGGGCGGGCTCAGGACAGGCGCCTGCGGGCGTACCAGCCGCTTGCTCCCACGACGACCACCGCTGCTGCGGCCGCGCCAGCGATGGCGGTGTAGGGTGGAGACGATGAGCCGCCGGGCGATTCAGCCGTCTCCAGCGGCGATGCCGCTATCTCCGGCAGTTCGGCTATGCCGCCACGAGGTAGCAAGCACTCCGCTGGCACGAGTTCGCGAATGTCTATGAGCAGAAGGGCCTGAGCGGTCCGGTCGAAGATGACAGCGCCTGTAAGGTCGGAATCAGTAAGGCTGCCGCCTGTTGCCTGTGCCACTTCCTCGATCGCAAGATCGATTTCGTCTGCAGTGGCCTGCATCTCGTCAAAGACGAACGCTTCGAAATCCGGGAATCCCGAGGTCACGATTTCGTCTCGGAGGGCGAGCACCTCCGGCACCGTAGTGGAAAGAGCCGCGAAGCTGGTTCCTTGGATGTCGTTCGATACCGCTGTCAAGATACTGGAGTATTCAGACTGGTCTGCCTCAAGCTCGCCCAGCAGCTGCGTCGCGAACATACGCTGCAATTGAAGGTGGGCCAAATCTCCGTCTTGTAGCGCGCCGGAACATCTACGTAAGGTAGTGCCCAACAAGCGCGAGTGATCAACAAGCTGACCCGCGACGACGAGAGAATCGTTGATGTTGTCGAACGGCGGTCCGTAGCCCGGCACTGGCGTGAAACTGACAGGTGAGACCGAAGCCAAAGCGCCATGGTCAGGATCGGGGCTGCTTGGCGCGGCCGCGAAAAGATCCCATATTCCTATGACTATGAAGCCGGCTCCCTGTCCAATTAAGCCGCCGATCCCTGCCGCCGTCGTGGTTGGCTCCGGGGTAACAACTCCAGCAGCGGAGATGACGCTCAGGCCTGTCGCTATGTCCCTCGCTTCTTGTTTGCCGGCTTCAGTCGGAGTTGCGGACGACCATCCCATCACTGCCAGTAACGTGAGTGTTCCTACGGTAAAAATGGTTCGTCTCATCTGAGTCCCTCCCGAGAGCTGCCTCTAGAATCCAGAAGGTTAAGCCGTGCGCCCGCATTCCTTAGCAGTGGCTTCGCTGGTGGCCGCCAGCGGGGCACTTCTTTATGTCCTTAGCTATCCGCTAGTCGCTCCTCCAGCACACGAAACGCCGGGTCCTGCCTGCACGCGGTAGACCCGGCGTCGGAAGCCAAAGTGAAGCGCAAACGCGCCACTGTGCCGCACCCCCCTTATTGGTGGGGCGATTATAGGCAATTGTCGGACATATGTCAAGCGTTTAGGTGAGGTATTGTGTCGCTTTTTCCATCGTGGGTGTTATTGGAGACGAAGTGAGCGCACCGCGCTAGCATGCCACCTGATGGACAGGAGTGGGGCAGAACCGGGCTTGTCTGTCGGTGCGTTAGAGGCTCAGATGGGCTGGCTGCTGGTGGGCTCGCGCTGGAAGGCGTCCACCACCTGCACTGCCGCTGGCGCTAGCTCGCGGCAGGCGCCGCACTTGATGCACAGCGCCTGGTCGATGGTGTATTCACCGTCACGCTGGACGATTGCGTTCGTGGGGCAGATCTCCGCCGCCTCGGGCAGGCCATAGCTCTTGCCCGCGATCTCGTAGCGGATGAGGCCGGGGCAGACCTTGGCCGGGCAGCGCTTGTGCTCGATGTGCTCCTGGAACTCGTCCAGGAAGGCCTCGATGCTGTTCATCACAGCGGTCGGTGCGGCCTGACCGTGGGCGCAGTTGGCGTAGCGCATCGTGTCGGCCAGCAGGCGCAGGAGGCCGATGTCTGAAGGGCGGCCACCGCCTTCGGAGATGCGGCGCAGGATGTCCACCATCCGCTGGGTGCCGCCGCGGCAGGTGCTGCAGCGCCCGCACGACTCGTCCTCGGCGAACCACTCGAAGTAGCGGCACATGTCGACGATGCAGGCGGAGTCGTCGATGATGACGAGGCCGCCGCTGCCCAGAAGGACGCCCTTCTCGCGGAAGGGCGCGGGCTCCAGCGGCAGGTCCACGTTGTCGGCGTGGAGGATTCCCCCCAGGGGCCCGCCCGGCTGGATCGCCTTGAGCGAGTGTCCCTCGGGCGGGCCGCCGCCGGCGTCGTACACCAACCGCCGCACTGGCGTGCCGAAGGGCACCTCGAGCACGCCCACGCGCTGGATGTGGCCGGAGAGGCTGAACATCTTGGTGCCCGTGTTGTCGTCAGTGCCTACGGAGGAGTACCATTCGGCCCCGTGGCGCAGGATGAGGGGCACGTTGGCGTATGTCTCGACGTTGTTGACGTTGGTGGGCTTGGCGAACACCCCCGACTGCGCGGGGAAGGGCGGGCGGATCTTGGGCATGCCGCGGGCGTCCTCGACGGAGGAGATGAGACCCGTCTCTTCGCCGCAGACGTAGCTGCCAGCGCCGCGCACGATCTCCATGTCGTAGGAGCGGCCGCTGCCCAGGATGCTCTCGCCCAGGAGGCCTCGCTCGCGTGCCTGACGCAGGGCTAGCTCCATCCGCTCCACACACAGCGGGTACTCCTCGCGGATGTAGATGTAGCCGTAGCTGGCGCCGGTGGCGTAGGCGCCGATGGTCATCCCCTCGATGATGCAGTGAGGGTCGCTCTCCATGAGGGTGCGGTTGACGAAGGAGCCGGGGTCGCCCTCGTCGGCGTTGCCGATCATGTACTTGGGCTCGCTCTTGGCGTCTCGCAGGAACTCCCACTTGCGAGCGGTGGGGAAGGCGGCGCCGCCGCGTCCCCACAGGCCGGCCCCTGCGTCAGAGACCTCCCACAGGACCTCCTCCTGGGGTATGTTCAGGGCTTTGCTCAAACCCTCGTAGCCGCCGCGGGCGATGTAGTGGTCGATGTTTTCGGGCTCGATGACGCCGCAGTTGGCCATAAGGCGGCGCTCTTCTTGCACGGCCATGAAGTCGAGAGACGACAGAGGCTTTACGCCATCCACGGGCCGGGGTGAGAGTGTCGCGAGGGCCAGCTCCCGGCAGACGCCATCTGGCGATGCCAGCGCTTCCTCGATAAGCTGGGGTACCCGCTCGGCGGTCACCCGCTGGTAGAGGACGCGCGAGCCGTCGGGCTTGGCGATCTCCACCGTCGGCTCGGCGTAGCAGAGGCCCCAACAGCCGGTGACGGCCACGTCCGCGTCCAGGCCGCGGCGCGAGACCTCCTGGCGGATGGCCTTCAGCGTCTCGTCAGCGCCGACGGCCCGGCTGCAGGTGGTGACGCCAACCGCTATGCGCGGGCGCGAGGGGCTCTCCACCGCTTGCCAGGCTCCTTCCGCCTGCTGGCGCAGCTCCCGGTAGGTGTTCATGCCGGGGCTAGCTCCCCTTTTCTTTCAGCTCGCGCGCCAGCTTGATGGCCTCGCTAACGGTCAGCGGGCCCTTGGGGTGGCCGTCGAGGCGGATCAGGGGCGCCAGGGCACAGGTGCCGTCGCACTGGACGAGGTGAAGACCGATGGCCTTGTCGTCGGTGCTCTCCTCCAGGCCGATGCCCAGCACGGCCTCCAGCGCCCGCCGGATGTTCTCCGAGCCCTTGAGGCGGCAGGCCGGCCCGCTGCACCAGGAGATGGTCGTGCGTGCGGGCGGCTCCCGCCGGATCTCGGAGTAGAAGGTGATGGCGCCGTAGATCTTGGCGGGGGTCGTGTGCAGCTTCTCGGCCAGGAGGGGGATGGCCTGAGGCGGCACGTGGCCGTACGCCTCCTGGATGCGATGAACGACGGCCAGCAGGTCGGCGTTGTCGGGCTTGAGGTCGGCTAGGAACTGCTCCAGGTCTGGTGAGTCCTTAGTCGTGTCGGTCAAGGGACAAACCTCTCTCGCCTATGGACGATTGTAGATTGCTTCACTGATCATAGACTGCTGCTCGTGTTCATTCAAGGTCGGCGGCGAGCATGGCCGCCACTTCCTCTCCCAGGCTGACCGGCGCAGGGGCGTGGTCATGGCCTTAGGCTCAGAGCTCTCTAAATTTGGGGCTATTATGCAACCTCCGGCGGAATGTTTCGTTGTAGAGTTGCGGAGGTTGACAGGATATCTGGGGGGGCATAATAAGCGGGCCGGATAGTGGAGGTGACGAGCAATGAGTAAGCGGATTGTCCTGGGGATCTTCCTGGCCGTTGTGGCCTCTGCGATTACGGCGAGCGCGGTAGTTGTGGTGGGACAGCAGGGGGGTGAGAGCCCTGTCGAAGAGACCTACATCCCGCCCATCAAGGCCAGGGAGGAGTGGACCCCCAAGACGCCGCCTGGTACGCCGGCCGCGGCGCTGACGTTGCCCATCGAGTACGGCCGGTTTCATATCGTTGCACCGGAGACTTTCCCCGGGCCGTATGCCCCCTTCCCGACACCGCTTCCCGGGGTCGAGGCAGTGGGCAGAGACGTGAAGGAGTCCGCAACCCTGGACGAGTTCCGCGACCATGATCTGTTCTTTGAGCCGCCCTACATCCCCGCCGGCTGGGAGCTCACGGAGGCGCACGCCGAGACGGTTATCTGGGACGACGGCTCGAGATGGGACAGCCTGTTCGCCCTCGAATACCAGCGTCCCCAGTACTTCTACATCAGGATCCAGCGGTTCCTCGTCGATCCGGATGGCAGGGTGCGGCTGGTCGCCAACCCGGCGGCGGAGGTGCTGTACACGCTGGGCGAGATCCGGGGCGTGCCCGTGGTGTACCACCGAGACCTGCTGCAGATACACTTCGTCCAGGGTAACGTGCTGATGCAGATAGAGGCCCCCGTGTTCGACCTCGATGAGTTGATCAAGATCGCCGACGCCATGATCGCTGAGATACAGGAGGGCTCGTCATGAAGGCTTTGGCGAGGGAAGTGGCGACAGGGTTCGCTTTCATCGTGATTGGCGTGGCTCATTCAAGGTCGGCGGCGAGCATGGCCGCCACTTCCTCGCCCAGACGGATGCTGTAGTTCTGGCCGCGATCCTCGGGGTAGATCTGGCTCATGTTGGCCAGATACAGCCCCTCGATGGGCGTGCGGTGCTCGGGGATGGCCTGCGAGTAGTGGGTGGCGATGATCGG
>CAZEJO010000058.1:0-6969 GCA_964512285.1 uncultured Dehalococcoidia bacterium
TGAATAAGGCTCTATTGACCCGCCTTCCTACCGAATGCTAGAATACTGTCCTGCAGCACGGTTGCTGCTAAGCTGGACGGGCGGGGGTCGTATCCTTCGGCCCTCGTTCTGCGTTCACGGAGGAGAAGGACTGGCTCATGCTCACTACCGTCGTCGGCAGCTACCCCAAGATACCGAATCGACCTCGGCCGGCCAGGCTGCGGGCTGCCATCGCGCGCTTCGATCGGGGGGAGATAGGCGAGGACGAGCTGCGGCGGGTGGAGGACGAGGTCACCATCGAGGTGATCCAGGAGCAGGTGGAGGCTGGTATCGACATCGTCAGCGACGGTCAGATCCGCTGGGAGGACGACCAGACCTACTTCGCGCGCCGGATCGGTGGCTTCACCATCGATGGCCTCATTCGCTACTTCGATACTAACACCTACTATCGCCAGCCAGTGGTCACGGGCGCCGTTCAGTGGCGAGAGCCGATCGCGGTGAACGACTATCGCTTTGCTGCCGCTCACAGCTCGCGGCCGGTGAAGACTTTGGTCACCGGTCCGTACACAATGGCTGCCCTCTCGGCCAACGAGCACTACGGCAGCTTCGGCGAGCTGGTGCTGGCCCTGGCGCGCGAGCTGCGGCAGGAGGTGCTGGCTCTGGAGAAGGCAGGGGTGCCTCTCATCCAGGTCAGCGAGCCGGCCATCCTCAAGCGGAAGGAAGATTTCCCGCTCTTTCGTCAGGCTCTGGAGCAGATGATGGAGGGGGTGGCGGTCGAGGCCCATCTCTACACCTGGTTCGGCGATATCGAAGGCCTCTTCCCCCAGATCCTGGATCTCCCTTTCTCCACCATCGGGCTGGACTTTGTGATGGGGCCGGCTAACTACGAGATCATAAGCAGAGCGCCTTTCGCCAAGAAGCTGGGCCTGGGCATCGTCGACGCTCGCAACACGAGGCTGGAGACGGTGGAGCAGATCGTGGAGCGCATCCGTCGGGTGAGCGACGTTGTTCCCCTGGATGGTATTTATGTCAACCCCAGTTCCCGACTGGAGTACCTCCCGCGTGAGGTGGCGGAAGCCAAGCTGAAACGGATGGTGGAGGGCGTTCGGCGGGCGCAGGAGGTGCTGGGATGAGCGAGGGTCTGCTCACTACCACTGTTGGCAGCTTCCCGAAGCCGGAGTACCTGACGCGGGCCCGTAGCCAGTTCTCTCTAGGCAAGATCAGTCGGGAGGAGCTGGCCGCGCTGGAGCGGCAGGCCATCGCGGAAGTGATTCGCCTCCAGGAAGAGGTGGGGCTGGACATTCTGGTGCACGGCGAGATGGAGCGAGGCGACATGGTGGCTTACTTCGCAGAGCTGCTCAGCGAGAGCATGGCCATCGGTGGGCTGGTGCGCTCCTACGGCAACCGCTATTACCGCAAGCCTATCATCATCGGCAAGCTCCACTGGCAGGGCCCGATGGCGGTGGAGATGTGGCGCTATGCTCAGGGCCTCACCGACAAGCCGGTCAAGGGGATGCTTACGGGCCCCTATACGATGGTCGACTGGTCATTCGACGAGTACTACGACTCGCGCCGAGAGGCGGTGCTGGACATGGCCCGCGTCATCCACCAGGAGGCGGTAGAGCTGGAGAAGGCCGGCGCCCGCTACATCCAGGTGGACGAGCCGGCGGCCTCCACTCGCCCCGAGGAGATGGAGCTAGTCGCGCAGGGCCTGGCGGTAGTCACCGAGGGGCTCAAGGCTAAGACCATCACCCACATGTGCTACGGCGACTTCGCTAGCGTCTTCGACCAGATCGTGCGTCTGCCCATAGACCAGCTCGATATTGAGACGGCCAACAGCGGCTACGATCTGCTGGAGCTGTTTCGCCGCCATCGCTTCGACAAGGAGGTGGCCCTGGGCGTCCTGGACGTACACAGCCACAGGGTGGAGACGCTGGAGGAGATCAAGGAGGGCATCCGCAGGGGGCTGGAGGTGCTACCGCCTCAGCGGCTGTACATCGACCCCGACTGCGGCCTCAAGACGCGCACGTGGGACGAGGCGGCGGCCAAGCTGCGGGTGATGGTGCAGGCCGTGCGTGAGGTCAGGCGCGAGCTGGGAATCGAAGACTAGGGCGGAGGCTCGTCAGTGGACGATGGCGGGAAGCAAGAGCTCGGCGAGCGGCCTGTGGCCCGAGAGAGTGACCCTCTAGCTATCGATTACATCTTTCACCCCCGCTCGGTGGCGATCGTGGGGCCTTCGCCTCAGCTAGGCCTTGCCGGCATGGGCGCCGCCTTTGTCCTCGCCATGCAGGACATCGGCTTCGAGGGCGGTCTCTATCCGGTCAACCCTAAGCACGATAACGTCCTGGGGCTCAAGTGCTATCCCAGCCTGTTGGACATCCCCGGGCCGGTAGACCATGTCATCTTCAGCGTCCCCGTGCGGGCGGTTCTCGATGTGGTTGACGATTGTGTGGCCAAGGGTGTCAAGAGCATGCACTTCTTCACCGCCGGCTTCAGCGAGACGGGCGAGGAGGAAGGGGCCGAGCTGGAGCGGCAGGTGGTGCAACGGGCACGCCAGGCGGGCATCCGCGTCATTGGGCCCAACTGCATAGGGCTGTACTGTCCAGCGGCCAAGATCTCCTTCGGGCCCGGCTCTCCGAAGACGCCGGGGCCAGTGGCCTTTCTGTCCCAGAGCGGCGGCAATGCTGCTGACCTGCTGACGACAGCGTCGCCGCGGGGCATTCGCTTTAGCAAGGTGATCAGCTATGGCAACGCCGCCGACCTGAACGAGAGCGATTTTCTGGAGTACCTGACCGAAGACCCCGATACGAAGATCATCGCTGCCTACATCGAGGGGGTGAAGGACGGACGCCGCTTCTTTCGGGCGATGCGCAGAGCATCGGCGCGCAAACCGGTCATCGTGCTCAAGGGCGGTCGCACGGAGTCCGGGAGCCGGGCTGTCTTCTCTCATACGGCTAGCCTGGCTGGCTCCCAGGCGGTGTTCAATGCCCTTGTTCGTCAGGTGGGTGCTGTGGCGGTGAACAGCGTGGACGAGCTGGTGGACATGCTGGTGATATTCTGCTTCTTTGAGCGTCCGCCAGCGGGAAGAGGAGTGGGCATTGTGGGTGGTGGCGGTGGCTTCAGCGTCTTTGCCGCCGATGAGGTGGATGAAGCCGGCCTGACGGCGCCCGTCCTCTCCCAGCACGCCCAGGAGGAACTGCGTCGTTTCACCCCTGTGGCCGGCAGCAGCGTGCGCAATCCCGTGGACACCCTGGCTGTCATGGAGCCGGCCAAGCTAGTCGACACCCTGCGCATTGTGGCCGCCGAAGAGACGGTGGATGTTATCCTGGGCCACACCGGCTTCGGTTGGGGCCCAGGGCGGGTGGCCACGGCCATGGGCTTCGACCTGTACAAGCTTATGGAGGCGGTGGTCGATGCCATGGAGCGGGCGCGGGAGATGGTGAAGAAGCCCATCGCTCTGGTGGTGGCGACGCCGCCGATACTGGAGCCGACGGAGCACTCGCTACGCTTTCAGGAGCTCTGCTGGCGGCGGGGCTTCCCCGCTTTCCCCAGCATCCCACGCGCGGCCAACGCTATTGCCAAGATGGTGGCCTGGCGAGAGATGCATGAGGACCTGTCGCGCTAGACGCTTGCAGATCGCCGTCGAGCCGGGGGGCTAGCGGCGGCGAAACTCCTTTTCTAGCAACGCGGTGCTCATGTGGATCATAGTAGGTCGGCCGTGGGGACATGTGTTTGGCACCTCGGTCTGCTCCAGCCGCCGTACCAGCTCACGCATCTCCTCTGGGGCCAGGACTTGGCCCGCCGTCACCGCAGCGTGGCAGGCCAGGCTGAAAGCCACGCGGTCCTGCTGATCGACCGCGGCTTCTTCGTCCAGGGTGTCCAGGAACTCGGCGAAGGCCTGCGCTAGGTCTTTCCCTGCCAGGACGGCGGGGATGGCTCTGACCAGGTAGGTGCGCTCGCCGAAGGGCTCCAGCTGGAAGCCGTGCTCCGAAAGCATCTCGTGGTGCGCGAGGATGACCTCCTTCTGGCCGGGCGATACCTCCACAGTAGTCGGCTCCAGCAGCCCTTGCGCGTCCACAGCTCCTCTTTGGCGGGCGGCGCAGATCTCTTCGAAGAGAACGCGCTCGTGGGCGGCGTGCTGGTCGATTAGGTAAATTCCGTCGGGGCCCTCGGCCACAATGTAGGTATTGCCGATCTGCCCCACAACTCGCAGCATAGGCAGTGAAAGCTTAGGCGGTGGTGCTGCTGCACCTGCTGTCGTCCTGGGCTGGCCTTCCGCTTCCAGTGCCCGCTGCCATAGAGGCGATGGGGTCGTCTCCGCAGGAGCGGCCGTCGGGCTCACAGCGACGCCTGCGCTTGGCGGGACGGAGGGCACGGGCGCTTGCTCCAGAAGGGCCTGTCGCACTGCTCGCTGTACGGCAGCAAACGCCTCCTTCTCCTGACGGAAGCGCACCTCGGCCTTAGTCGGGTGCACGTTCACGTCCACCTCCTCGTAGGGGAGGCGGAGGTCGACTATGGCGATGGGGTGGCGACCGGTTGGCAGGAGGCCGGAGTAGGCTTCCTCCACGGCGAAGGTCAGCCGTCGATTCTGCACGCAGCGGCGGTTGACGAACAGGCTGACGTAGCCTCGGCTGGCGCGCGATATGTGGGGCGGGCTGGTCAGCCCGCTCACGTTGATCGCCGCGCGTTCGCCATCGGCAGGCCAGCGCATGGGCAGCATGGCGGCTGCCACATCGGCGCCGTAGACGCTGGCCGCTGCGTCGGCGAGCTGGCCGCTGCCGCTGGTGAGGAGCGCTTGGCGGCCGTCCAGGCGCAGGGAGAAGCGCACCTCGGGATAGGCCAGCGCGTACTGACTGACCAGGCTGGCGATGTGCTGGTTCTCGGTGGTGGGCGCGCGCATGAACTTGCGGCGGGCGGGCTGCTTGGCGAACAGATCGAGGACGGCGACTGTGGTGCCAACGGGTGCGCCTCGCGTGCCCTGCTCTGCCGGTTGCCCGTCTACGAGGCGGAGGTAGGTTGCGGCGACTGCGTCGGCGGGGCGAGAGACCATCTCCACTTCGGCCACAGCGGCGATGCTGGGCAGGGCCTCTCCCCTGAAGCCGAGGGTGGTGATGCGGGACAGGTCTTGCGCCACGGTTACCTTGCTGGTGGCGTAGCGATGAAAGGCGAGGGCCAGCCCGTCGGCAGGGATGCCCTTGCCGTTGTCGGTTACCCGAATGAGGCTGAGCCCGCCCTGCTTCACCTCGATCGACACCTCGCTGGCACCGGCGTCGAGGCTGTTATCCATCAGCTCCTTCACCACCGAGGCTGGGCGCTCCACTACCTCGCCGGCGGCGATAAGGACGGACACGTCGGGCGGAAGAACGCGAATGGTCAACTCTTGAAGCTCACCCTCCATCCGCATATCTTACCACTCGCTGAATTCTATCGGCAGCGGGCTACTCCTGTGTTCCCTCGAAACCTGATTGCTCGGTTCATTGTCCATTGCTATACTAGCGCCATTG
The DNA here is from genome assembly GCA_964512285.1 of uncultured Dehalococcoidia bacterium. Taxonomy (GTDB): domain Bacteria; phylum Chloroflexota; class Dehalococcoidia; order SM23-28-2; family SM23-28-2; genus SM23-28-2. The sequence continues at coordinate 5,484 of CAZEJO010000058.1, forward strand.
ATCAAGTGGGTGCGGAGGGAACATCGGCGTGAGGGCTTTTCGTTGGCTGTGGTCGCTGCCTCTGTTGGCGGCTGCCTTCCTATTGGCTAACAGCGCTTCCCACCCTTCGGCCTCCTCGCAGGTTCTGGCTCCCGACGTTGGCCTTGTGTCGGCTCAGTCTGCTGATGGCGCGGAGTTCGTCCCCGGCGAGCTGCTGGTGAAGTGCAGACTGCCCTTGCCACCCGCCGCCGAGGCCGCTGTCCTGAGGCTGGCAGGAGGGGCGACTATAGAGCACGACCCCACCCTTGGTCTGTATCGCCTTCGCCTGCCAAAAGAGATGGATGTGCATCAGGCCATTGCCCTTTACAGCGAGTTACCCTGGGTTGAGTATGCGGAGCCCAACTACATTGTTCGGGCGGCGATAGTGCCCGACGATCCCTACTACTCGACAAAGCAGGCCTGGTACTACGATGTCATCAACGCCCCCGCCGGTTGGGACATCGAGAGGGGAAAGTCATCTGTCATCGTGGCAGTGCTGGATACGGGGGTGCAGGTGGAACACCCCGATCTGGAGCCGAAGATTTGGACCAACGCTCGCGAGGTGCTGGGCAACGACATCGACGACGACGAGAACGGCTGCATAGATGATGTGCACGGCTGCAACTTCGTGGCCCTACCGCCCTCCAGCGACCCCAGCGATGACCACGGCCACGGCACGATGGTGGCCGGCATCCTGGCGGCCAGGAGCAACAACGGCCTGGGGGTGACGGGGACGGCCTGGGGGGTGACCCTGCTGCCGGTGAAGGTGCTCGATTCGGCGGGTGCGGGCACAGCCTCCGACGTGGCCCAGGGCATCGTCTATGCCGCCAAGAGCGGCGCTCAGGTGATCAACCTGAGCATGGCTCGACCATCGGCCAGCCGCGCTCTGGAGGGGGCTGTGAAGGAGGCCCACGACGCCTTCGGCGCTATCCTGGTGGGGGCTTCAGGGAACGAGGGCGAGGAGGGAGTGGGCTACCCGGCGGCCTACCCGGAGGTCATCGCCGTGTCCAGCTTCGACCTGTCGAACCCCGACAGCCGCGCTTCTTTCAGCAACTGGGGCCCCGAGGTGAACGTGGCCGCGCCGGGGGTGGGCGTGTTCAGCACTCACCTTCACGGCGGCTACGCTACGGGCGAGGGAACGTCGTTTTCTACCGCCTTTGTTTCAGGGCTGGTGGCTCTGCTGCTGTCGCAGGACTCGTCCCGCAGCGACGACGACATCCGCGCGCTTCTGCGCATCGCCAGCGATGACCTGCCCGACGGCGATACGCCTTACTGGGACGGCTGGGGCCGTCTGAACATAGGCAAGGCGCTGAACAGCCACGCCTTCCGCTCACTGGCGCCGGGGGTTGTGAGGGATTAGCGCGACCAGGAAGAAATGTCAACACATCACATTAACGCTTCCGATGTGCCAAAGGCGATAGTCTCCCTCTGCGCCCTGATCGCTATTGTGGCTGCCATCGCGTGCATC
>CAZEJO010000059.1:0-6246 GCA_964512285.1 uncultured Dehalococcoidia bacterium
CGTGGGTGATGCGGACGGCCGTGGCGTTCTTCTGGACGTTCTGGCCGCCGTGGCCACTGGCCCGGAAGACATCGATGCGCAGGTCATCTGGGTCGATAGTCACCTCCGCCACGTCTTCGACCTCTGGTATCACCTCCACCAGAGCGAAGGAGGTGTGGCGGGCGTGAGCGAAGTCGAAGGGCGAGAGGCGCACCAGGCGGTGGACGCCTCGTTCGGCCCGCAGGTAGCCAAAAGCGTTGGGGCCAGCCACCTCCGCCATCGCGCTCTTGATCCCCGCTTCCTCTCCCACCGTCATGTCCAGCACGCGCGCCTGGTAGCCGTGGCCCTCCGCCCAGCGGAGGTACATCCGCAGCAGCATGTCCGCCCAGTCCTGCGAGTCGGTGCCGCCAGCACCGGCATGGATGGCCAGAATAGCATCGCGACGATCATACTCGCCAGAGAGGGCCAGGGACAGCTCCAGCTCGTCCAACCGAGCCGCCAGCGCCTCAACCTCAGCCGACACGTCAGCCGCCGTCGCCTCGTCCTCCTCCGCCTCCGCCATCTCCAGCAGGTCGGACAGCTCGCCCACCTTGACCTCCAGCCCGCGCCAGGTCTCCACCTGCTCACGAGCCTCCGCCAGACGACGCATCACCCTCTGCGCTCGCTGCGGATCGTCCCAGAAGTCGGGCTGGGAGGAACGCCTCTCAAGGGTGGCTATCTCGCGTTCTTGGCTAGCGACGTCAAAGGCTCTCCGTTATGCGAAAGATACGCTCGGAGAGCTGTTTGAGAACCTCTTTTACTTCTTGCATGGCAGCATCGACCACCTTGCGATTCGATTGCTAGAACAAGGACATCTGCTCGCCCGCGGGCTGCGGCGCCGCCGCCATCGCCTGGCCGCCGGCCGCCTGATGAGCTAGTCGAGCGGGTTCCGGCAGGCGATAGCCCCGGCAGAGGCGAAGAACCCATTCCGCCGCTTCCGCCAGAGCGATGCGATGGCCCACAGAGACGTAGACCGGCTTCACGCCTGTCCGCGTGCGCACCACCAGGCCGATGACCTCCGACCCATCGCGCAGCTCCACCCGGCTGCCCGCCTCCTCGCCCACAGGCCCGTGCTCGCCGACCAGGCGCGACTTGGCGCAACCGACCGTCGGCAGGTCGAGCAGCAGCCCCAGGTGGCAGGCGAGGCCGAAGCGACGCTGTTGGGCCAGTCCCTGGCCGTCCACCAGGAGCAGGTCGGGCTGGATAGAGAGGCGCTGGAAGGCCTCGGCCAGCACCGGCACCTCGCGGAAGGCCAGCAGCCCCGGTATGTAGGGAAACGTTAGCTCTGTCTCCACCACCTGGCTCTCCAGCAGCCGCAGGTCGGGGTAGCTGAGCACGACCACGGCGCCGCGACCATTACCGCCCGGCGTGGCGATGTCCGCCCCGGCCACCGTGCGCACGTCCTGGGGCGAGCCCTCCAGGACGATTTGAGAAGCCAGCCGCTTCTGAGTAGCTATAGCGTCGCGCGGCTCCAGGTTCCAGGGGTGAAGCTGACGGATCTCCATCGCAAGTCTATTATACAGCCGCCAGCCGCCGCAGCGCCTCCAGCTTCTCCCGCCGGCCCAGCTTGGCCCGCTCGACGGCTGCACGCAGGGCCTCGATGGAGCGGTCGTAGGTGCGGCGGTCGACTGGATACGGGTGGCCGTCCTTGCCGCCGTGGGCGAACGAGAAGCGAGCGGGGTCGCGCACACTGGCCTTGGCCCCGTACACCAGCTCCGAGACGAGAGCCAGAGCGCGGATGGTCTTCGCGCCCACTCCCTCCATGCCCAGAAGGCGCTCGAAGTCCTGGGGCTGGCGCTCGTATGTCTTGAGGAAGATCTTGGCCAGCTTGTCGGGATGGATATCGCTGGGCTCAAGGTGATGGCGCTCGGGCAGCTCAAGGGTTTGCAGGCGCTTCAGCTCCCCCACCAGCTTGTCGGGCCTCTCGCCTGCCAGGCGGGCGCTGAGATCGCGGCACCCATCGCTCTCCTCGGCCACCATGTTCAGCACGACCCCCCGCCCATCGGAGCAGATAGCGCTGTGGGGCTCGCAGACGAAGTCGTCCACCCCCGACGACAGCCAGTGGTAGCGACGCGCCCAGCGGCTGGCTTCGTTCATCCCCTGCTGGATGACCGTCCAGGCGCCGTCGCCGCTGCAGACGAAGGTGTGGTGGTAGAGCTGATAGCCGTCCTGGAGACCGGCCGAGTCCACCTTGGCCGCCATGCGCGAGGCGTAGACCAGACCCGACGGCTCGAAGCCGTAGCGGTCGCCGAACAGCTCGAGCTCCTGCGGCGTCTTGCGAGAGGTCTTGCCCTTGCCGCCGGCCACGAACAACCCCGAGTCCTTCTCCAGCCCGCGCAGGCCCTCCTTGAGGGCACCGCAGACGGTGGTGGTGACGCCGCTGGAGTGCCAGTCGAAGCCCAGGACGCAGCCGAACGCCTGGAACCACAGCGGGTCCGACAGCTTGGCCAGCACCTCCTGCGGCCCGTACTCCTCGACGATGACCAGGGTGACCTGGCGGGCCAGCGCGGTCATCCGCTCGAACAGCCACCTGGGGGCTGTGCCGTAGTGCAAGGGCAGGTTCGCTACGCCGGTACGAGCGCCGGTCGACATGCCTGATCCTCCCCAGGCAAGGGTATCAAACAGTCGATGGGAAGTGAAGCGGGATGAGGCACACGAGCTCCGGCGGCCCGAAGGGCCAGCCCTGGAGGCCAAGCCCCCAAGCTTATCCACCGCTGGCAACGAGAGCGATGACCCCTAGTACACAGATGCCCAGACTGATCCAAGTCGCTAGCCAACCCTCGTGACGCAAGAAATAGGTAAGCACCAACCCAAGAAACCCCGCCAAAAGGAAGTTCAAGATGTACCGCCCGGGCCCGGCAACATCCTCCCCGTACTCCCTGTACTCCCTGTAGTCCCTGTCCTCCACCCGCGCTGCCGCCGCTGCAGTCCAGGCGGGGCGACCCGACTTCAGAGCATCCCTCAGGGCGCGAGCCGTCCGGCGGTCAGCCTTGGCCTCGCTGATATATCCCAGCCTCTCCAGCACCTCAGCTCGGTCCAGGTAGACGCTGGCACGACCAGGGGCCCGCAAGATGGCCCTATTGAAAGCCGCTCGCGCTTCCTCTAGCTTGCCGTGGCGTGCCAGCCTCTGAGCCTCGTTGCTGAGCTCGACAGCCTCGCTTGGGATCTCTTGCATGACGAGAACGCTTCCTCCTGTCCTCGACATCACGGCTGATCCTGCACTACCCCTTGCAGGACACCAGCCATACCAAGCTCTCCGACCCAGCTCACTAGAGCGCGGTCGTATCGCTTATACCGACGCTCGCCTGCGCCCTATCGTTACTGCCTGCCCGTCGCCTGCCTATTAGGAACTGCCCATACAGATTCCGGAAGTAGCTGATGACCCACACGACAGACCCTTGAAATCAACCCCGTCAAAGCTTAGAACCCTCTTGACAATTTCGTCTGAGAGGTGTATATCCTGCCTACGCCTTTATCCTGGTAGCATCCACAGCAAACAGGATCTTCGAAGAGGCTCCAGCTGTATACCCCGAAGGATGGGGGGCTGCATAGGCTGCGACACTATTTTGCCACGCATTTGCCCTGAAGGGAGACACAGATATTCGACAGATGGAGGGACTCCTCGGCCACAGGAGTTCCAAAACAACGGAGATTCGCACGCATGTAGCTGTTCTGCGCCGTAGGATGGGATTAATGAAGTAAGGTTAAGAAAAGCACGACTTCTTCGAGATCGCTCACGGTCAAAAGGAGGTGATGCCCTATATCATTACCTGGGCCAGCCCCCAGGTGCCAGCACTTGCGGCATTGTCAAGTGGGCGGGTGGACTGGCACCCCCCTCACAACGTAGCGTTCAAGGAGACAAAAATGGACAAGGAAAGAGCATGGCCAGTTACCCTCAATGTCAAAGTCGAACCTAAAGGGCTGAAGCGAGTGGTTGAGCAAGGCCGGCTAATGGAGTTCATCGACGCTTTCTCCTCCCTGGCAGCCGGACACATCAAGGCCCAACTCGTTGAGCAACTGGCGGCAGCGGGCGTTGGCCTGGCAGAAGCGGGCAGGGGCATCAGCATCAACATCGGCTTTGATGTCGACGACCCCTATGGCACTCCGCCGAAACCCTGGCCCTGGCCCAAGCCCTGGCCCTGGCCCGGGCATCAGTTGGCTGCACCCCAAATCAGAGAGCAACTGCGGGAGTTCGTGGGCGAGGCTATACGCGAGGTTATGCCGGAAGAGCTTGCACGTCAAGGAAAGCGCTAGGGTTCGGGCCAGCCAGGTTTCTACACGCCATAGCAGGCTGGTTGCCCAGCCTGCTATAGATACACGTGATCCGAGTACCTGCCGACTGTAGGCGAGGAAAAGCACAATGTCTGTAGGTCATGATTCCGTATCGTCGCCGCTACCGCATCAGGCCGGAGTCTTGCTCATCCACTTGCTGAATCGCTGTAACCTTCTCTGCCAACACTGCTACTTGCACGCAGCGCCGTGGCGCAATACGCATCTGCCCCTGGAGCTGGTCATCCGCAGCCTGGGCGAGGTCGAGCAGTTGGGTATCGGCACGATCTACCTCAGCGGTGGCGAGCCATTCCTATATCCCGAACTGCCGGAGATTCTCGCCCTTGTCTCCCAACGGCAGGGCTTTCATCTGTGCGTCTCAACCAATGGCACGTTGATCGGCGCTGCAGAAGCCGCACTGTTGAAAAGCAGCGGAGCAAGCGTACAGGTGAGCATTGATGGTCCAGAGGCGTACCACGACCGGTTCCGTCGGTCTGAGGGGGCATTCCGCCGTGCTAGCGATGGGATCCTGCAACTCGTGGCTGCCGAGGTGCCTGTGACCGTCGTGACCACCATTTGCCAGGATAATACGGCGTGGTTGCCGCGCCTGGCTGAGTGGGGGGCCAGGATGGGAGTGGAGCGCATCAGTATACAGCCGCTAGTGCAACTGGGTCGAGGTTATGGGATCCATGAAAAGAAGCTTTCTGAGGAGCAGTTGCATGACTTGTTCTTACAACTGTCCGATCTGGGACACACCTACCGCTCGAGGGGACTCCGCTTCAGCCTAGCTTATCGCACCCGACGTTTCCTGCTTGTGCATCCGTGTGCTGCGTACGTCTGCAACGGCACTCATTGCCACCGCAAGGTCGCCAAGGAAATCAAGAAGCTCGTTATAAGAGAAGATGGCACAGTGTTGCCCGAAATCCCGACCTTGGACCACCGCTTTGCCTTGGGGAACTTGCGCGAAGCGACGCTAACGGAGTTGGTTACCCGCTATTTTGCCGATGGCTATGCACAATTCGACCGTCTGTGCCGAACTGTCTATGAGGAAGTGATGCCGACGTGGACATCACCCATTGTCCCATGGAATGAGATCGTTTCTGATCGCAGTTGGTCATTTGAAGTCTAAGAAGGGGCGAGCGCCGGTCACTTGCCGCCGGTCTCCCCCGCCGTCAGGGCCTCCGCCGCCTTCACCGTGTTCGTCAGGAGCATGGCCACCGTCATCGGGCCGACGCCGCCCGGCACGGGGGTGATCGCCGCCGCCTTCTCCGCCACCGCCTCGAAGTCCACGTCCCCCACCAGGCGATAGCCGCTCTTGCGGCTGGCGTCCTCCACCCGGTTCATCCCCACGTCGATGACCACCGTCCCTTCGCGCACCATGTCGGCGGTGATCGCCTTGGCCCTGCCCATGGCCGCCACCAGGATGTCCGCCTGGCGGCTGTGGTAGGCCAGGTCCTTCGTGCCGGTGTGGCAGAGGGTGACGGTAGCGTTGGCGCCCGTCTTCTTCTGGATGAGGACGGCCGCCAGCGGCCGGCCGACCAGGTTGGAGCGACCGCAGATGACCACGTGCTTGCCGTCGGGCGGGTGGCCGGTGCGGATGAGCATCTCGACAACGCCCGCCGGGGTGCAGGGCACGAGGTACGGATCGCCCTTGAACAGGCGGCCCACGTTCATCGGGTGGAGGCCGTCGACGTCCTTCTCGGGGGAGATGGCGGCGGTGGCCCGCTGCTCATCGATCTGCGGCGGCAGGGGAAGCTGCACGATCATGCCGTGCATCTTAGGGTCGGCGTTCAGTTTGGCGATAAGCTCCAGCAGCTCCGCCTCGGAGGTGGACTCGGGCAGGTGGATGGTCTGCGACTGGATGCCGACCTCCTCGCAGGCGTTGCCCTTGCCGCGCACGTAGGAGATCGAGGCGGGGTTATCGCCGACCAGGACGAAGGCCTGAGCGGGCGTGACGCC
>CAZEJO010000060.1:0-5535 GCA_964512285.1 uncultured Dehalococcoidia bacterium
GCCGGCGTCGCGCAGGGCGCGGGCGACCACCTTGGCCCCGCGGTCGTGGCCGTCCAGGCCGGGCTTGGCGATGATGACCTTGAGCTTGTCCTTCGTCATGGCTACCTCGTTCGACAGCTAGTTGTCCTACCCGCCTGCCTCCAGCGCCTGCTTGAGCCTGGCCGTCTCCTGTACCTTGGCCGGCGACGCCGTTGTGCTGATAGTCTTGGAAACCTCGATCATTGCTCGTCCTCCGCGCTCGCTACCTGCCGAATAGCTCGCGAACGGCCCAATCGTGCCATAGCCTCACTCCGGCGGCTGGGCCAGCTCCAGCAGCACGCCCTTGGTGGAGCGGGGGTGAAGGAAGCAGATGCGTCCCACCAGGCCCTCACGCGGCTCCTGGTCGATGAGCTCGACGCCCTTGGCCTTAAGGCCGACCAGGTCCTTGTCGATGTCGTCGGTCTGCAAGCAGATGTGATGCAGGCCTTCGCCGCGCCGTTCGAGGAAGCGCCCCACGGGGGTGTCCGGGCCGAGGGGCTCCAGGAGCTCGATCTCGCTCTCGCCGATGGTCAGTACGGCAGCCTTGACCCCCTGGTCCTCGCGCGTCGCTTGCTCGTGGACAGCCAGCCCCAGGGTGTCGCGATAGAAGCGCAGGGCGTCTTCCAGGCTTCTGACGGCGATGGCCACGTGATGGATCTTCTGGATCACCCTAGATTCCCTCCTTGGCCTAGATGACCATGAATTCCTTCTGTTCGCCGAAGACGCGGCGGAGGACGTTGCAGATCTCGCCCAGGGTCAGGTAGTTCTCCACGCACTCGATGAAGATGGGCATGGTGTTCTGGTCGCTGGCGGCCACCTCCTCCAGGCGGACCAGTAGCTGCTGCGCCTTGGCCTCGTCGCGGCTGGCGCGCACCTGCTTCAGCCGCTCGAACTGGCGCTCGGCAACCGCGGGGTCCACGCGGAACCTGCCCTCCAGAGGCGGCTCCTCCGTCTGGAACTTGTTGAGGCCGACCACCGTGCGGCGGTTGGCCTCGATCTGCTTCTGTATGCGGTAGGAGTTCTCCTGGATCTCCCGCTGGGGAAAGCCCTGCTCGATGGCCGCCAGGGCGCCGCCGATATCATCGATGCGGTCGATGTAGCGCTGGGCCTCCTCCTCGATGCGGTCGGTGAGCTCCTCCAGGTAGTAGGAGCCGCCGAGGGGGTCGACGACGTCGGCGGTGCCGCTCTCGTAGGCGATGAGCTGCTGGGTGCGCAGGGCGATCTGCACCGCCTTCTCGCTGGGCAGGCAGAGGGCCTCGTCCATGGAGTTGGTGTGCAACGACTGGGTGCCGCCAAGGACGGCGGCCAGGGCCTGAAGGGCAGTGCGGACGATGTTGTTCTCCGGCTGCTGAGCAGTGAGGGTGGCGCCGCCGGTCTGGGTGTGGAAGCGGAGCATCATGGAGCGGGGGTCCTTGGCGCCGAAGCGGTCGCGCATGATCTTGGCGTAGAGACGGCGGGCAGCGCGGAACTTGGCGACCTCCTCCAGCACGTTGGTATAGGCGGCGAAGAAGAAGGAGACACGAGGAGCAAAGCTGTCGATGGCCAGGCCGGCGTCCAGGGCCGCCTGAACGTAGGCGATGGCGTCGGCCAGGGTGAAGGCCACCTCCTGCACGGCGGTGGAGCCTGCCTCCCGCATGTGGTAGCCGCTGACGCTGATGGTGTTCCAGGAGGGCAGATTGTCCTTGCACCAGGCAAAGGTATCGGTGATGAGACGCATCGAAGGACGGGGCGGGAAGATGTAGGTCCCGCGCGCGATGTACTCCTTGAGGATGTCGTTCTGGATTGTGCCGCCGAGCTTGCTCAGGTCGGCGCCCTGCCTCTTGGCCATCGCCACATACATCGCCAGGAGGATGGCCGCGGTGGCATTGATGGTCATGGAGGTGGTCACCTTCTGCAGGGGGATCTCCCGGAAGAGGATCTCCATGTCGGCCAGGCTGGAGATAGCTACCCCCACCTTGCCGACCTCGGCGCTGGCCTGCGGGTCGTCCGAGTCGTAGCCGATCTGGGTAGGCAGGTCGAAGGCCACCGAGAGGCCGGTCTGGCCCTGGGAGAGGAGATAAAGGTAGCGGCGGTTCGTCTCCTCAGCAGCGCCGAAGCCAGCGTACTGGCGCATCGTCCACAGGCGACCGCGATACATGTTGGGCTGAACGCCGCGAGTGAAGGGGAACTCGCCGGGGTAGCTCAGGCTCTCCTGGTAGTCCCAGTGGTCGAGGTCTTCCGCCGTGTAAAGGGTGTCCACCTCTTGGCCGGTGCTGGTCTCGAAGGGGTCGTCTCGCTCCGACCGGCGCTCGAGGATGCGGGCGAGGGTGCTATCCTCCCATTCCTTCTTGCTTCTGCTGGGCACATCGCCCTCCTACCAGGATTCACGCGCCGCGTTCGCCTCGGACAGAGGGAGAACCTGCGGCGAAAGTGTAGCGCAGGCAATAGGGAGAGTCAATTTGGAGCCCTGTTCAACGATAGACCGTGGTCATGCTATACTGACCGTCGAATGGCTTCAGGCTCAAGAGTCGGCCGCTAGGTTGTTGCATGGGATCGCCTTTAGAACGCCTGCCCTTCGTTGTTCCCCCTGATATGCCCGCAATGGCTCCTCGGTAAGGGCTACGTCGGCCTATGCCTTCTCCATCCGGACAAGAAGACCGCCCAGTGAAGGGGGCCGCCACCTTCAGGAACTGGCTGCTGCTGGGCGTCTGCGCGGCGGCTTGCGCCCCCGCCCCCATCCTCCGCCTTCTCCTGGTCACGGGGGTCATTCCAGAGCTGGGGAGCGTGCAGTCGGTGCTGATCTTCGGCTCCGCGATTGTAGCCGCCGCTTTCCTGCTGAGCTGGGCATCGGAGACCGCCGAGAAGGACATCCCCCAGGGGCTAGCCCTGGCGGCCATCGCCCTCATCGCCGTCCTGCCGGAGTATGCGGTGGATCTCTACCTGGCCTGGACAGCGCCAGGCAACGCGGATAATGCCGCGCTTGCGACGGCCAACATGACGGGGGCCAATCGTCTTCTGGTGGGCGTGGGCTGGCCGATGGTGTTCCTGATTTACTGGCTGCGCAGTAAGAACGGCGTCCTGCACATCGGCGGCCACGACGCCTCGCTGGGCATCATCTTCCTGGGGGCGGCCACCCTCTACAACTTCGTCATCCCTATCAAGGGGAACATATCTCTCATCGACACGGTGGTTCTGTTCAGCCTGTTCGGAGGCTACATCTACCTGGTCTCGCGGATGCCTACGGGCGAGCCGGAGCTGGTGGGGCCTGCTTCCACCCTGGGCTCTCTGCCCAAACGGCGGCGGCAGAGCATAGTCACCTTCCTTTTCCTGTATTCTGCCCTGGCCATCTTCTCCGCCGCCGAGCCCTTCGTCGAGGGACTGAAGGGCATAGGCGAGGAGCTGGGCATCAGCGAATTCGTCCTCATCCAGTGGTTTGCCCCGCTGGCTTCGGAGGCGCCCGAGCTAACCATTGCCGCCATCCTCGCCTCGCGGGGTCGGGCGCTTGCCGCCATGGTCATGCTCATCTCCTCCAAGGTCAACCAGTGGACGCTCCTCATCGGCAGCCTGCCGGTGGCCTACAGCATTTCCGGCACTGACATCTCGCCGCTGCCCATGGACTCACGCCAGGTGGAGGAGGTCTTCCTGACCGCTGCCCAGTCGGCGTTCGCTGTGGCCATTTTTATCAGCCTGAGCATCTCCCTCCGAGAGGCGCTGCTTCTGCTGGGGCTGTTCGGCACTCAGCTCTTCTTCACCGATCCGGCCGTGCGCTATGGCTATGGAGGGTTCTACCTGCTGCTGGCGGCTTTCGTCCTCTTCCAGGACCGACGCACGCTGCCCATCGTCTTTCGAGAGGCCAGGCAACCAAGCGGCAAGGCTCCCCCCCGATCGACAGGTCCGCCAGGGGACTCAAGAGCACGAGGCCGAACGAAAAAGCCGAGCCGTTAGACTTCATCCAAGCGCCTGGCTGAGCAAGCCCGGCGGGCGATAGAGGATTCAAACCTCTGAGCCCCTCTCTGCAAGAGCCAATGTCTCCCTGTTGCGTCGTGTCGGCAGGGGTCGACTCTGGCCTCGAGGACACGCTGTCTGCCATTCTTCGCCCCGGATAGGCCGGACCAGCCGAAGACCTAGACAGACGCAGAGGCTGACGCTACTTGTCACTCCCATTCATCTCCCAACGGAGAGGAAAAACCTGTAACCGATTTTTCGCCCCAGCGTCCTACATAGTAGAGCTGAAGGCAAACAGGGCTTCTCGCTGAGCGCGCACAGCCGCCTCGCGGCGGCCTTGCTGAGTACTCCCTAGTACAACTCACCAAGGCCAAAAGGCCTCCGGCGTTGCCGCACCGTAAGCGAAGACGGCCAGGTGGCAGCTCAGCCATTCTGGAGTAGATAGATGCGCCAGCACGTCGAGGCGCTCAGCCAACTAGCGAGAATCGGTATCGAGGGTCCCGCCGCCAAGGAGACCCTCACTCAGGCGGCCAGCATCATCCGCCGCGCCACGGGGACAGCCGAGGCGATGCTGGTCTATGCCGAGAACGAGGATTTCCTCGTTTGCACCGACGCAGAGAATGATGCCGCCACCGAACTCACCCTGAATGCTCTGTGGATAGTGCAGCGTCAGATTGTAGAGCTGGGCGGGCCAATAGCCTTTAACCTTATAGGCCACCGAGTGGAGGACTTCACCAGCGCCCGCAGTGATGAAGAGCGGGAATTTCTGGCCCTCTCCCTACCCACCGGTGAGGGCGCGTCCGAGATGTGCATCCTCCGGGGGGTCCCGGAGCACAAGAGCCGGGCCACAATCCTACGCTTCATGGAATCGGCGACGCCTGCTCTCACTATCATTCTGGAGCGGTTCCTCATAGCCGGCCGGAGCCAGCGCTACGGCGAGAAGCTCAGCGCCCTCGCCAACGCCGCTCAGCTACTCGCCCAGTCAGATGACCTACAAGCAGCCTTGACCGATCTGGCCACGGCCATCGCTGGGTCGACCGCCAGCGACTACGTAAGCATCGATGTCTACGACGCCGATAGCGGGCGCTTTGTTCTGCGCGCCCTAAGCCAGTCGCGTTTTGCGGGTCTGTCGGTGACCCAGGCCTGGATCAACTCATTGGACCCCGATCGACCCGACCCACGCAATCTGGAAGTCATGCGCAACCGCCAACCGTTCCTATCGCCCGACATCCAGAATGACGAACGGGAACCCGAGGCTGCGCGGCGGTACTTCGAGGCAACTCTCATAAGGTCAATGGCGACTTTTCCCGTGCTGTTTCAGGACGAGTTCTTGGGAACAGTGGCCTTCGTCTACTATGCGCCCCACACCTTCCCTCCAGAGGAGATCAGCTTCCTTCAAGGCTTTGTCGCCCAGGCGGCCACGTCCCTTAAGGCGCTGCAGATGCATAACGAACTACAGCGCTATACGCAGGAACTCAAAAGATCCGCCGATGAATACATCGCTACCACCAACCTGACGGGCGACATCATTTGCAGGATGGACAAGGATGGCAACTGGACCTTCCTCAACGACGCCGCCTGCCAATTCTATGG
>CAZEJO010000061.1:0-5032 GCA_964512285.1 uncultured Dehalococcoidia bacterium
AGCTCCTTCACCGCCGCCAGCAGCGGCTCGATGCCCGGCCCCAAGCGAGCGGGACCGGAGCCCACAGGGTCGGGCACGAAGGGATTGCCCAACAGCGCGTCGAGGCAGGTGCGCACTGACCACGCCAACGCGTCACCCCCATAGCCACCCTCCAGCACGAACATCAGCCGTCCCTGGCACAACTCCTCTGCCGCATCGCGCAGGATGACAGCCAGATCCCGATAGCCAGCACAGCTCATCTGCATACTGGCCAGGGGATCCTTGAAGTGAGCGTCGAAGCCGGCAGAAACGAGGATGAGCTGTGGCCGAAAGCGACGCAGCACCGGCAGCAGCACCTCCTGAAACACCTGGCGATACTCGTCATCGCCGCTGCCTGCAGGCATGGGCAGGTGCACGGTATAGCCGCGGCCCTCGCCCTCGCCCATCTCCCTCCAGGAGCCGGTACCCGGATAGAAAGGAGACTGATGGGTGGAGAAGTAGAGCACGGATGGGTCAGTGTAGAAGCTGTCTTGGGTGCCGTTACCGTGGTGCACATCGAAGTCAACGATGGCCACTCTCTCCAGACCCCGTCGCGCCTGGGCGTGTCTGGCGGCGATGGCCACGTTGTTGAACAGACAGAAGCCCATCGGCCGGTCGGAGGTGGCGTGATGGCCCGGCGGCCGCACCAGGCAGAAGGCTGAATCTATCTTGTCGTTTAGGATAGCATCCACCGCCTGCAGGCAGCCGCCCGCCGCCCGCAGGGCCACCGCGTACGACTTGCGGCAGACCGCCGTGTCCGCCTCCAGCCAGCGCTGCCCGGATTCCGTCCTCTCGCGCACCCAGCGGATCATCTCCGAATCGTGCACCAGCTCCAGGTCGGCCTCGCTGGCATCGACAGCGGGGACAGAGATGAGAGAAGAGAGCAGCCCGCACTCCTCCAGAAGCGCCAGAATGACAAGCAACCGGCCGGAATTCTCCGGATGGTCACCCGTATCGTGTTCCAAATAGAAGGGGTCGTAGACCCAACCAACGCGTGACATTATCAACTCCTTCTTCCATGGTAGCAGAGGTCTCTCCCATGCCACAACGGCTGTGCCCTAACACAGACCTTTGTTCCCTCCCTGGCCTATGCTATGATCGGCCACGAACTGCTTAGCCTGTTCATTCCTCTTGACAGCCGTCGTACTATATAGAACAGATGTACGTTATAGGCACTGCTGGCCACGTCGATCATGGCAAGTCGGCCCTGGTGAAGGCCCTCACCGGCATCGACCCCGACCGCCTCCGGGAGGAGAAGGAGCGGGAGATGACCATCGACCTGGGCTTCGCCTGGCTCACGCTCCCCAGCGGCCAGGAGGTCAGCATCGTCGACGTCCCCGGCCACGAGCGCTTCATCAAGAACATGCTGGCCGGCGTGGGCGGCATCGACCTGGCCCTGCTGGTCATCGCCGCCGACGAGAGCGTCATGCCCCAGACCCGCGAGCACCTGGCCATCCTCGACCTGCTGGACGTGCAGCGAGGCATCGTGGCTATCTCCAAGAAGGACCTCGTGGACAGCGACCTGCTATCGCTGGTGGAAGCCGACGCCGCCGAGGCCATCGCCGACACCACCCTGAAGGGGGCACCCATCGTGACCTGCTCCGCTGTCACCGGCGAGGGGCTCAGCGAGTTGCTGGACGCCATCGAGAAGGTGCTGGCTCAGATACCCCCCAAACGCGACCTCGGCCGGCCCCGCCTGCCCATCGACCGTGCCTTCACAGTGGCCGGCTTCGGCACCGTCGTTACCGGCACCCTCGTCGATGGCTCCTTCAAAGCAGGCCAGGAGGTGGAGATCGTCCCCGGCGGCCCCAAATCGCGCATCCGCGGCCTGCAGACCCACCAACGCAAACTACAAGAGGCCGAGCCCGGCCGTCGCCTGGCCCTGAATCTGACGGGCATCTCACCCCGCGATCTGCGACGGGGCATGGTGGTCACTACCCCCGGATGGCTTCGCCCCACCACAGCCATCGATGTGCGCCTGCGGGCCGTGAGCTACCTGCCGCGACCGATTCGCCACAGCCTTCAGGTCTCCTTCCACAGCAGCTCCAGCGAGGTGGCCGGCCGCGTCCTCCTCCTCGATCACGATGAATTGGCAGCCGGCCAGACCGCCTGGGCCCAGATCCGCCTGGAGGAGCCGCTGGCGGTGGCCCCCGGCGACTTCTTCGTCATCCGCTCGCCCAACGATACACTGGGCGGCGGCAAGGTCGTGGACACCCACGTGCGGCGCCATCGCCGCTTCCATAAGCCCACCCTCGAGACGCTGGAGAAGCTGGACCGCGGCTCTCCGGAGGACATGGTGCTCATCGCCCTATCGCGCCTGGAGCCCTGCGAGGTGGGCCAGCTTGCCCGCCACACAGAGCTGGCCTCCGACCAGGTGCTGGCGGCGGCCACCGCCCTGGTCGAGGACGGCCGTGCCCTTGCCCTGGGCAGCCAGAAGCTTGGCCCCGCCTCGCTCCTCTACAGCGCCCACGGCTTCGCCGATCTCACCGTGCGGGCAAAGGACGTCCTCTCGACCTTCCACCGCCAGCGTCCGCTGCGCCGAGGCGTTGCCAGGGAGGAGCTGCGCAGCCGCCTCAGCCTCGACCCGCGGGCCTTCGACGCCACCGTGGCCACTTGGCTGGAGCGAGGAGACGTTCGTGAGGAGGCAGGCGCCCTCGCCCTGCCCGAACATGCGCCGAGCCTCAGTCCGACCCAGCAGGCCACTGCCGACGACTTCCTCGCTTCTCTTCGGGCCAGCCCTTACACGCCACCCACCGATAGCCTTCCCGATCCCGATCTCCTGGCCTATCTGGAGGAACAGGGCCAAATCGTACGGGCGGACGACAGCATCGCCTTCGCCAGGGAGGCCTATGAGGAGATGTCTTCTCGCATCGTGGAGCACCTGAAGGCCCACGGCACCATCACCCTCGCCCAAGTGCGCGACATGTTCGCCGCCAGCCGCAAGTATGCCCAGGCCCTCCTGGAGTACCTGGACGAGCAACGCATCACCCGCCGCGTCGGCGACGAGCGGGTCCTGCGCCGGAGGGCGGACAATGGGTAGGAGGCAAATGAAATGGCAGAGACAAGCCTAGCAACCGTTTGTGGAATCTATTGCGGACGTTGCAGTTACCTGGGTGAGGCGTGCAGCGGATGCGCCGCAGAAGAAGGCAGAGTGTTTTGGACAAGGCTGGATGAAATCCCCTGGGATGTCTGCCCAATCTGGAAATGCTGCACGGAAGAGCGACAGCTTGAGCACTGCGGCCTCTGCCCCGACCTCCCCTGCGCCACGTACCTCGATTTGAAGGACCCCAATGACCCGCAGGCCGATCTGCACAAGAGAGAATGCATCGAGAGTCTCAAGCATCGCGCGGAAGTTGGAACAACCAGATGGCTCGAAGAACAAAAGAGGCTGCCCGAGAACCGAAGGCCTTCCGCCACCGACTAGACGCTGAGAAAGTGAGCGGAGAATGACCCTGGACTTCCAGCGCCTGGCCAAGCAGCTAGATGACCTGGCGCCGCGCCTGAGGGAACAAGCCGAAGAGGGCCGAGCGCGCCTGCCCCAGGCACTGGACGCCGCCCGTGCCTGGGCCGGCCGGCCCGACAGCCTGCGCGAGCGCCTGGAAGCGGCCAGCACCACCTGGCTCCTGGCCGAACCGCTGGGCGAGCCCATCGACGCCACCTTCCCTGCTCCTCCTGCCCCCGACGAGTACGTCGCGCTGGCCAGCGACGGCTCCCACATCGATGTGGACCGCCACAGCCCTGTCTCCTGCTACCTGCTGAACATGGGCCGCGTCCGCATCCGCTACGGCAGCCAGCCCGAGGCCGACCTGGCCAGCCAGCCAGAGCTGGCGTTCGAGGAGGAACGCCTCGTCCTCAGCGACCGCAGCGACGCCAGCCGCGAGAATGTGCTATCGGGCAACCTTCTGGCCGCCCTGCGCAGCGTGCGCGAAGTGGAACTGCTGGCCCGCCTGGCCGCCGAGGAGGACAGCGGCCTGCCGATCCTCGCCCTCCTGGACGGCACGCTCGTGCTCTGGGGATTGGCTCGCAGAGACCTTCGCGGCGAGGTCAAGCGGCTCTTGCTAGACGAAGGCATCATCCGCGCCCTGGATTCCCTCAAGGACCTGGCCGGCCAGAAGCCCATCGTCCTGGCCAGCTACATCAGCCACCCCGGCGCCAGCGAGGTCGCCCACACCCTGCGCCTGGCCGTTTGCCCCCTCCCCCAGAGCCAGCCGCCTCAGCCCGTCGACTGCCGCCGCTGCCCCCGCGAGGCAGACGAACCCAGGCCCTGCGACATCGTCGGCCTGTCCTCCGACCGCCCGCTCTTCAGAGCGCTGCTGGCGCCGGGCCAGCGGAGCGCCGTCTTTCGGCGGAAGCACAAGACGCCAGGCTCCATCGAAGAGACATTCTACGGCCAGCACAGCGTGGCCTTCTTCTACCTGCGCACGCCCGACGGTGTGCCCGACGAGATGGCACGAGTGGAGATGCCGCTGTGGATCGGCCAGGACGAGCAAAAGGTCGGCCTGCTGCACGCTCTCCTGATCGACCAGTGCCGCCGTGGGCTCGGCTATCCCCTGGCGATCATGGAGGCCCACGAGCAGGCGGTGATCGGCGGCCCCGAGCGCGAGACCTTCCGACAACTGCTCGAGGCCCAGGTGACGGCGGAAGGGCTTCCCACCGCCACATCCGGCAAGGCCCTTAGTAAGCGAGTACGTTGGCTATGAGCAACAAAGAGTCCTCAGAGATCATCGGCCAGGTGGTCGCGGCGGACATAGCCTCCTTCACCGCCCAGAGCCTCGAGCTTCACCGAGCGCCGCCCCTGGGCAGCCTGGTGCAGACCGACGGCCCGATTTACGCCGTCGTCTGCGACGCCCGCACCGAGAGCATCGAGGGGCGACGGCCGGTCGCTCACCTGTCCGGCGAGACTGACCTGCAATCCTTCCTCGACGCCAACCCCCACCTCCGCCACCTCCTGCGCACCACCTTCGACACCGTGGTGGTCGGCCACGGGGAGAGCACGACCCTCCGCCACTACCTG
>CAZEJO010000062.1:0-4842 GCA_964512285.1 uncultured Dehalococcoidia bacterium
TGATCGTCTCCACCATGTGCACCGGGATGCGGATGGTGCGCGCCTGGTCGGCGATAGCGCGGGTGATGGCCTGACGGATCCACCAGGTGGCGTAGGTGCTGAATTTGTAGCCCTTACGGTAGTCGAACTTCTCCACCGCCCGGATGAGGCCGATGTTGCCCTCCTGGATGAGGTCGAGCAGGGACATGCCCCGGCCGATGTACTTCTTGGCCACGCTGACCACCAGTCGGAGGTTGGCCTCGGTCAGGCGCTTCTCACCCCTGAAGCCGTCGTCCTTGATCTTCAAGAAGTGGCTGCGGAAGCGCTCCTCGTAGTGGGACAGCTTCTCGTGCAGGTCCGCCTTGGGCGGCAGAAGGGCCTTCTCGCTGCCACCAGCCACCATGGCCAGAGCCACCAGCTCTGGCGTGAGAATGTGGGTGACGATGGACAGGCGCACCAGCGAGCGCTCCGCCTCCCCACGCTCGATGGAAAGGCTCTCCGACATGCGATCAGCTAGCTCTTGGTCGATCTCTGCGTCCACTGCCTGGCGGAAGGCGGGTTCGGCAATGAGACGGGCGAGTGGGAGCCCCTTGACACTCAAAGCCTTGACCACGACGTTCTTGGCAGGCCAGAGAGCGTGCAGTTCCTCCAGCAGGACGATCGTCACGTCCACGGCCGTGGGCGGGGAGCCGTTGATCTCCTGCCAGTTCTTCTCGAGACGCTGGATGTGCTTGCCATCCTCCATCTGACGGGCGAGTCGCTTCTCATCCTGGGCGGTGAGCAGATGCACCTTGCCGATCTCGCGGAGATACATCCGTACGGGGTCATCGATGCCTTCCTGCTCGCTCAGAGCGGCGTCAACGTCGACCGCCTCGTCGCCCTTCAGCTTGGGCCTCGCCCCAGTCTCCGCCCACTCCCCCAGCGCCAGTGGCATCTGGCGGGTCAGACGAGGTAGGGGCCCCTCCTTCTGCTCGACGATGTCCTCTTCTTCGTCAGCCAAAATGCGATCCACCCTCTTCTCCACGAACTCCTCCTCCACTTCCGATTCGCCTGTCTCCTCGAAGAGGTTGTCAGCAGCGTCGCGGCCTGGTCGCTTCCGCCGAAACACGAAATCCTGAAACCGACTCCCCTTGTCGAAGGGATCAGCCATTCACTTCCACCTCCGGGCCGTTGCCCGTGAAATCCTCTTCTTCATCCGTCTCTATTTTACTACTTCGATGGAGTCTTATGCCTATCTCCGTATCCTTTAGGAGCAAAGCGGTCATCTGCGATGCCTCTCCCGATGCAATGTCCTCGGGCGGCGAGCCCGAGCGCAGGGCCTGAGCGGCCACTTCCAGTTCCTCGATGCTTGCCGGGCCATCCTCTGCCTCGCGAGCGGCCAGAGCGGCGCTGTTAGCCTGCGCTATGGCCTCCAGGTCTCGCTGCTCCAAACGGCGCAGGCAATCGTACAGGGCGGCCTTCGCCCCCTGCTCGCCGAACGGCGGGACATTCGTCGCTGCTATCCGCTGGAGATGCTCTTGCAGCTCCACGACAACCGCCTGACGCACCTCTTCCACATCGGGGGAGCGCTGCCAGGCCTGCAACAACTGACGGTTCTCGCTGTACCAGAGGAGGTCCGGCGAGAGGGCCAAGCCGTCTGCCCGCAGTTCAGGATGGCGCAGAAGAAGAGCAAGCAGGTACTCCTCCCGCGCATCGCGCAGAGGTCTCCCTGCTGCCGCCTCTCCAGGCGCAGCCGTCTCTCTGCCGCGCCCCTGCCTGCGCCCCCGCCGGACGAGCATCTGATGTAGGGCCGATTCCTTAACCTGAGCCAAGCGGGCCAGTCGTTGCAGGTAATGGGCCTGCACGATCCTGTCGCTGATGGCCGCCAGCAGCGGCAACAGCTCGTCCACCGCCTGCGAGCGCTGTCGCGGTTGGGACAGGTCAAGGGCAGCGCTCACGGCCTCGAACTTGTAGTCCAACAGCGGCTGGGCGTTCGTCAGCAGGTCTGGCCAGTCCTCCGGGGCGCTTCGAATCACCTGGTCGGGATCGCGGCCCTCGGGGAGAATGACCACTCGGATGTCGCGCCCCAGTATGTCCTGGTATTCCACTGCCCGCAGTGTTGCCTCCTGACCGGCGGTATCAGCGTCCAACGCCAGAACGACGTCACGGCTGAAGCGCTTCAGGAGCCGCACCTGGCGCTCGCCGAGAGCCGTCCCCATGGAGGCGACCACGTTCGGGAAGCCGTGCTGATGGGCGGCGATGGCGTCCATATACCCCTCTACTATTACAGCCAAACCCTGGCGGCGGATCTCCTCCTTCGCCTTGTCCAGGGCGTACAGGAGACTACCTTTGTCGAAGACAGCCGTCTGGTGTGTGTTCAAATACTTGGGCTGGACTTCCTCCTGCCCTTCGATGGGCAGCAAGCGTCCGCCGAAGCCTACGACGCGCCCTCGCATGTCGGTGATGGGGAACATGATGCGCTGATGAAAGAGGTCGCGCAACCCCCGCTCGCCCTCGACGGCCAGGCCAGCCGCCACGATCTCCTCATCGCGATAGCCACGCTCCCTGAGGTGCTGACAGAGGCTATCCCAGCCGCTCGGGCTGTAGCCAAGCTGGAAGTCCTGGATCGTCTTCAGGTCCTGGCCGCGCTCCTCCAGGTAGCGCTTTGCCGTTTGTCCCGCTTCGCTGGACAGAAGCGCCCGATGGTAAAAGCTGGCGGCGGACTCGTTGGCCTCCCGCAGCCTGTTCCTCTCGGCTTCCTCCTCCGGTCGACGCTCGGTCAGCGTCACGCCCGCCCGCTCGGCCAGCAGGCGCAGGGCCTCGCCAAACTCGAGGTTCTCCCGCTTCATCACGAAGGACAAGACATCGCCGCCGGTGCCGCAGGCGCCGAAGCAGTGCCAGCTCTGCCTTTCCGGCGAGACGAAGAAGGAGGGCGTGCGCTCGCTGTGGAAGGGGCAGAGGGCCTTGTAGTTTCGGCCCGCCTTCTGGAGCTGGACATACTGGCCCACGATGTCCACAATGTCCAGCCGCTGCTTCACCTCATCGACGACACTCATGACATAACCAGCCAGAACAAATGATCAGCACTCATTATACATCAAGCGGCGGCCTACCCAAATATAGAACCGCGCATGCCGCAAAAAGTTACGTCTTGTAGGCCCGTCTGCGCGACAAAACGCCAGCTTTTCTGCCCACGAGAGGCGTCTTCGCCTTCATAGGGCTTCCTCTCTGAAACCCAGACGAGCGGCCGTATTCTGGGCGAAGAGGTCGGTCATGCCGGCAACGTAGTCGGCCACTTGGCGCCAGGGCGGGTCCGATGAAATCAGGAAGTCACTCTCGATCTCCTGCGGTCGCTCCACATAATACTCAAACACAAAACGCACCACTCGTTTGGCTCGCTCCACCTCTGCTTGCCTATCCTCCCATAGGTAGACCCGCTGGAAGAGAAACTCCCGCAGCGCGTTGGCCGCTTTCTGGACGGATGGCCCCATGCCGATGCGGGGAGAGGTTTCGCCCGCCACCAATCCGGTTGCCGCCCACGAGTGGTCGACGATGTCGCACACCAAGGCGTTAATGCGCTGGGAGTGATCGCGTCCCAGGGCCTCGCTCACGACGGCGGGCAGCTCGTCCTCGGTCAGCATGCCCGCCCGCACAGCATCGGCGATGTCGTGATTGATGTAGGCCACAGCGTCGGCCAGCCTGACGACCTGTCCCTCCAGGGTAGACGGCATGCCGAGGGTGTCGGCCAGGATGTCCTTCCGTCCCTTGGAGCTGTTCACGATGCCGTCGCGCACCTCCCAGGTGAGGTTGAGGCCGTGGCCGCCGTTCTCCAAACGCTCCACCACCCGCAGGCTCTGCTCGGCGTGGCGGAAGCCCTCAGGCAGAAGCCCGTCCAGGGCGTCCTCGCCGGCGTGGCCGAAGGGCGGGTGGCCCAGGTCGTGGCCCAGGGCGATGGCCTCGGCAAGGTCCTCGTTCAGGTTGAGGGCGCGGGCGATGGTGCGGGCGATCTGGGCCACCTCCAGCGTGTGGGTAAGGCGAGTGACGAAGTGGTCGCCGACGGGGGCGATGAACACCTGCGTCTTGTGCTTCAGACGACGAAAGGCCTTGCAGTGGATGATGCGATCGCGGTCACGCTGGAATTCCGTGCGCAGCGGCGAGGGCTCCTCCGGCCGCTCCCGCCCACGTGACTCGTAGCTCCTGGCGGCGAAGGGCGAGAGAAGCCTTTCGCGCTCCTCCAGACGCTGGCGGACCTCATACTCACGCACGACCAGATGCAACCTCAAAGGTTCCGGTAGACGTCCTTACGATGCTTGACTCGCCAAACGGCCACTACTCGTGCCGTGTCATCAACATCGTAGAGAATCCGATATTCGCCCATATCTAGCCGATAGCCTTTAGTTCTCCCCACGAGTCGTTGGCTGTCATGGGGACGGGGATTCATCCTCATCTCCTCAAGCCGTCGGTCAATCTGTCCGCGGATTTTCGGCGGGAGTCTGGCGATCTCTTTGATGGCTGCTCGTGTTAGCCCTACTGCATATTCGGAGCTCATTCCGCCCACTGTCGCCTGGCCTCATCGAGAGGAACGAGCGGCTCGTGCTCCACCTCAGCAATGGCCTGCAGGTCCTCCAGCTCCTCCTGCTTCTCCAGCCACTCCCTCAGCGCCTCGGCCACAATGTCCCGCAGCGGCCGCCCCTGGTAGGCGGCCAGCACCTTCACGCTGCGACATAGCTCGCGGCTGCCCAGGTCGACCGTGATACGCGTGTTGATCGCTTGCCCTCGCACCATGTTGATCACCCCTCGCCAAAGCATAATACCATAAAGGCGGGAAGGCGACAAGGCGCTAGCGGACAGCGGACGCATGGGCCATCACGGGGGCATTGTACG
>CAZEJO010000063.1:0-4393 GCA_964512285.1 uncultured Dehalococcoidia bacterium
TGGCCGAGCTGCTGGCCGCGCCGATGGGGCTGGTGGGGGAGTGAGGGGCAGGCTAAGGAGATTCATCCAGGGGGCATCCACCGTCAGCGGGTCCTGGGCTTACACCCACAGGAGGTCCTTCCCAAGGGTAGACCTCAGCGCAATAATCTCGCCGATCCGGCGATGGCTGGTAGTAGAAGTCGCCAGGATTGCGGTCCAGGCTTTCTTGCATCGGCTCGCCGGTAAAGGCGTTATCCGGCCAATCCAGCCCTTCCGACTCCAGCGCGTCCTGAAGAGCGGTGGCTGTCACCTCATCCGGGTAGAGGCCGCCATGCGCGGCGGCATAGGCTTCGAGGGCTTCCGCCAACGGTCGCCAGCGGACTTGGATCGTTCCAAACAAAACGTCGGCTTCCTCGTCGAGCATGGCGGGCTCCGGCTTGGGCAGCTCCGTCTTACCGTAGTCGACGAAGGCTACTTCTCCCATTTGCACTATCCGCTCCTCTCCCCCCGCCCAACCCACTTCCATCTTGCTCACGAGAAATGTCTCCGGATCGATCCAGAACCTCACGTCGCCCGCTGCTTCCTCAAGCGACTGCTCGCGTTCATCGAAGACCCCCACCTCGGCCGTGTCGAGCAGGTCGGGGTCAACCGAATACGCCTCCAGCACCTCCCGGAATTCGTCCTCCAGGGCCGGACTTAGTTCGCGTATGCCTTGAACCTCAAATCTCACCGACTCGGCGCGCGCATCAATCCAGATGTCCTGGTCCTTGAACAGGTTCATTCCGCGGCCGTCCGGATTGCGATAGCCCAGCTCCTCCAAGCGCTGGCGATCGAAGGTGAACGGGCACTCCGGGCAAGGATAGTCGATAACGGTGATGCTCAACACCAGGCGTACGGAGTCGGCCAGGTATTCGTCCGCGAACTTGACGAGATCTCGCTGGCCAGCCACCACTCGATGGGGCTTGCCGTCAAGCTCCTGCGTGCCTTCGTCCCGCAGGTCAGTGGCTATCCGCAGGAGTTCGCGCGGGTCGTACAATAGCCGGAGGCCATGGTTCGGACGACGGAATGCCAAGTTCCACTGCTTGCCCGTCTCCGACATGTAGGTCTCCTTGCCCACCAAGAAGAAGTAGGCCGGCCACTCATAGCCGCCGCCGGTTATCAGCAGCAGGTCAGGGGGGCCGTACTTGATGCTGTACGGCGGCTGGTCGGGTTGAGGACTCGCGAGTTCCGGCGGAACATCGAGAGCGAAGCTCTCTTCCGTCATGGCTTCATAGGTGCGGGCGACCAGCTCGCTAGCCGACAGCGATTCGGGTTCCTCCGTCGGGCCGCCGCAGGCGCAGGCCAGCGCAGCACTCAAGACGGCGGTGGCTGCCAGCAGGGCTGATGTCCGCAACTCGGAATTCCTCCGCTGTGCACCATATCAGGCCATCCGGTGGAAATCAACTGGCTGCAATAAAAGCTGGTGGGCTTCTATCGGATCCTACAGGCCCTCTCGCACCCTCTCGGCCAGCGCTCGCGTGAAGCCCGGCGTGGCGGCGATGTCGTCCAGCGACGCCTGCCGGATGCGCTGCACCGACCCGAACTTGCGCAGCAGCGCTCGCTTCCGCTTCGGCCCGATGCCGGGGATGGCGTCCAGCGCCGACCGCACGCTTGCCTTCTGGCGCACGCTCCGGTGGTAGGTGATGGCGAAGCGATGGGCCTCGTCGCGGATGCGCTGCACCAGGTACAGCGCCTGCGACGTCCGCGGCAGCACTATCGGCTCCGACATGTCCTGCACGAACAGCTCCTCGTGCTGCTTGGCCAGCCCGGCGGCGGGGATGTCTGCGACGCCCAGGTCGCGCATCACATCCAGGGCGGCGTTTAGCTGCCCCTTGCCGCCGTCCACTATCACCAGGTCGGGCAGCACACCCCAGCCGCCCTCGTCCGCTCGCCCTTCGACAGGCCCTTCGGCTGCGCTCAGGACAGGCTCAGGGTGAGCGGGGCCCGAATCCGCCCGTGGTTCGACGGGCTCACCACGAGCGGATGCCCGCTTGAAGCGACGTCGCAGCACCTCCTGGAGCATCGCGTAGTCGTCGGCCCCGGTCACCGTCTTGATGCGAAAGCGCCGGTACTCTGCCGAGCGAGGCCGCCCATCCAGGAAGACCACCATGCTCCCCACCGCTGACGTGCCGCCGATGCTGGAGATGTCGTAGCACTCGATGCGCTGGGGCAGGTTCGGCAGGTTCAGCTCCTCCTGCAGCTCCTCCAGTGCCGCCCGCGTCTTGCCCCTGTCGGCCAGCCACTTGGTCTGCATCATCTGGAGCGCCTCGCGCGCGTTCTCCTCGACCATCGCCACCAGGTGTCTCTTCTTGCCCCGCTGCGGCGCCACCAGCTCCGTCTTGCTCCCGCGCATCTCCGATAGCCACGCCTGGATGAGCGGGGCCTCCGCTACTCGGCAGGGCAGCAGGATGCGCTGGGGCACGTACGTGGCCGACTGGTAGAACTGCTTGAGGAAGCTGGCCACCACCTGCTCCTCCGGCTCGTCGTTCACGCCTTCCAGAGTGAAGGTGTCGCGCCCGATGACCTTGGTGGCCCGGATGAAGAACACCTGCACGCAGGCCTGGTTGTCCTGGCGGGCCAGGCCGAACACGTCGGTGTCGATGAAGTCGGTCGTGGCCATCGTCTGGCGCTCGATCACCCGCTCGACGGCGCGGATCTGGTCACGCAGGACGGCCGCCCGCTCGAACTCCCAGCCTTCGGCTGCCTCCTGCATCCTCTCTCGTAACTCCTTAAGCACCTCGTCGGCCCGTCCCTCCAGGAAGAGGATCACCTGGCGGATGACGTTGTCGTACTCCTCCTTGGTGCAGTAGCCGGAGCAGGGGGCGATGCAGCGGTGAATGTAGTAGTCCAGGCAGGGTCGAGGGTCCTTGCCGGTGATGGCTTTCGTACAGGAGCGCCAGGTGAAGAGCTTCTTCACCAGATCGAGCGTCTTGCGCACGGAGCCGGCGCTGGCGTAGGGCCCGAAGTAGCGGATGCCGCCGTTTGGCTGAACGCGACGGGTGATCTCCACCCGCGGCCAGGGGTCGTTGAGGTCGATCTTCAGGTAGGGGTAGTGCTTGTCGTCCTTCAGGCGGACGTTGAAGAAGGGCTGGTGGCGCTTGACCAGGTTGGCCTCCAGGATGAGGGCCTCCTGGGCGGAACCGGTGACGATGAACTCGAAGTCGGCGATCTGCTCCACCAGCCGCCGAACCTTGGGCTCGAAGCTGTGGGGCGACCCGAAGTAGGAGCGGATGCGGCTGCGCAGGTTGGCCGCCTTGCCCACATAGATGACCTCGCCCTCGCCGTTGCGCATGATATAGACGCCGGGGCGGCTGGGAACAGCCGCCAACTGGGCTTGCAGGCGCTCGGCCGTCGTGGTTTCCATCACCATCTCTCGCATTTCATTGTATAGCCTGGCCCAAAGGCCTCTCAACCGAAGGCGCTGACGCCCATCCTTTACATTTTGGGGACATGTGACATACCATGACTGCACACAAAGCATTCGTGGGAGGACATATGGTGTGGCGTAAGACTGTTCGACTAGCCCTGTTGGCCATCGCCGGCCTGGCGTTGTTCGTTCTGGCAGTAGCCTGCGAAGAGGAGGAGACTGAGGGGTCGCCGGTTACGCCCGCCGCGACCTTCGCCGTAACGCCTACCTACCCTGGCACGCCGTCGGCGAGCGATTGCGTGCCCCAGGCGCCTATCGAGGGTCAAGCCAACCTGTTTCACAATTCGGGCTTCGAATCGGGACGGGATCCCTGGTGTTCCCTTCATCCTGAGCAAGTGTCCCCCTTCGAGGTGAGCCAGGATTTCGCTCAGTCCGGCGAGTCGAGCGCGCTGTTGCGGATGCGCGTGCCGGCCGAGGAGGTGGGCCAAGCGAGGGTGTTCTACCTCGTGCAGGAGGTGACGCCCGAGGAGTTCCCCGAACTGGTATCAGGCTACTATCGAGTGGAGAACTGGAGCAAGGGCACCCCCAAGCAGTATCTGCAGTTCGTTGTCATTGCCTTCGATGTCGCCAATCTGACCGCCGGCTACCCCAACTACCAGATGCGCTACCCCCTGGCGGGCATCAGCGAGGAGCCCTTCGCCATCGCCAACGCCTTCTTCGTCTTCCTCAGCAAGGAGGAGCCGCGGACCGGCGAGTGGGTCTACTTTGAGCGCAATATCAAGGAAGACTTCGAGCAGTTCTGGGGAGTTGCGCCGGAGGGCTTCTCAAAGCTTCGCATTCTGTTCGAGGTTCGCTACGATGACAAGCAGGCGGGCACTACTCCGGCGGAGGCCGACGTCTACTACGACAGCCTGTACATGGGGCCCGCCAGCGAGAACCCCAACAAGCCTTGAAGTGCTTCCGTAGTGTTTCACCCTAGCCGAGACATGGAGCGTCAGACGGCTTCTG
>CAZEJO010000064.1:0-3076 GCA_964512285.1 uncultured Dehalococcoidia bacterium
AGGTCCATCTGGTCGAGCACCTGCTCGGACATCTGGCGCGGGGAGATGGTGCCGGTAAGCTCCAGCAGGCGGTCGGCGAGCGTGGACTTGCCGTGGTCGATGTGGGCGATGATGCAAAAGTTGCGGATGCGGGACTGGTCCATGTCAGGGCTATCGTAGCATGAGGTCAGGAGCGCTTCAATGGAGGTGATATACTGGGCAGGTGAGTCGGATAGGAGCCAGTTGCTTGAGGGATTTGTTGGCTGCAATGGTGCTGGCTGTGGCAGCCCTGCTTGTCTTTGGCACTCTGCCCGCCTATGGCCAGACGCCCACTCCGTGGCCGGTACCTTCTCCTGAGCCAGCCGCTCTCTGCCCGCCGGCCACACCGGGGCTCATAAACGGCCGGGTATCGGAGAAGCAGTCTGGATTGGTAGTGCCGTACCCTAGCCCGCTCAGCATATCCGGAGCGACGGTCGAACTACTGGAGTACGGCCTGACTACAACGACCGACGCGAATGGTTGCTTTGCGTTTGAACTTCCTTCCACCGAAGGGGCTGTTCCCTTGGCGTCAGTGCGTGCTACGGCTGCCGGATACGGCTCCTTCACAGTGGCCAACTTGATGACTCATGGGGATGGCGTAAGGTTCAGCATCGAACTGGAGCCCGGCGGCGTCGCCAAGACGCTGGACTTTTGCCATTTCGAAACACTGCCGGACACGGCGGCACGTCAGGTGCAATACGCAGTCTGTGCCGAAGAAGGAAAGCTGACCACCGGATTCGGCTCTTCTCCCGCCGCCCTGCCAGACACCGGTAGCGGCGCGCTGGCGTCCGGCGGTCAGGCCATCCCCTGCTGGCTTTTTGCCTTGCTCGTAGCTGGGGGAATCGGTGGGCTTGCTGTTGCGGCGCGGACGGTGGCTCTAACGCGAAGCAGGTAGCCTGTCTTTGCCCGCTCCTACACCCTGTGGCAGGCCACCCAGTGCTCCTTGCCGCCGACGCCTACGTTGCGCCACTCGGGGATGACGGTCTGACATCCGTGGGACTCGCTGGCGATCGGACAGCGGGTGTGGAAGACGCAGCCCGGCGGCGGCCGCATCGGGCTGGGCACATCGCCCGTCAGGATGATGCGCTCTCGCTTGGCCTCCACAACCGGGTCTGGGATGGGAATGGCCGAGAGCAGGGCCTTGGTATAGGGGTGGAGAGGCTTCTCGTACAGCTCTACCCGGTCGGCCAGCTCCATCAGCTTGCCCAGGTACATCACCGCCACGCGGTCGCTGATGTGGCGCACCACCGACAGGTCGTGGGCGATGAACAGATAGGTGAGGTTGAAATCGGCCTGAAGGTCCTCCAGCAGGTTGATGATCTGGGCCTGAATCGACACGTCCAGCGCTGAGATCGGCTCGTCGCAGACGATGAAGCTGGGCTGCACTGCCAGGGCGCGGGCGATGCCGATGCGCTGGCGCTGGCCGCCGCTGAACTCGTGGGGGTAGCGGTTAGCGTAGTAGGGGTTGAGCCCGACGACGCGCATCAGCTCTTGCACCCTCTCGCGTCGTCCCTTGCGGCCGCCGGCCAGGCCGTGCACGACCAGGGGCTCGCCGATGGTGCTGCCCACGGTCATGCGGGGGTTCAGCGAGGCGTAGGGGTCCTGGAAGATCATCTGCATACGGCGGCGCATGCGGCGGATCTCGCCGCCCTTCATCCTGGTGAGGTCATGCCCCTCGAAGGTGATCTCGCCGCTTGTAGGGGGGTGCAGCATGAGGATGCAGCGGCCGGCGGTGGTCTTGCCGCAGCCGCTCTCCCCCACCAGGCCGAGGGTCTCTCCCTGCCTGATGACGAAGGAGATGCCGTCCACGGCCTTGACATCGGCTATCTTGCGCTGGAAGAGGATGCCGCTGGTCACGGGGAAGTACATCTTCAGGTCGTGGACGTCCAGCAGGACGTTGTCGAGGCTAGCGGCGCTTCTGGTGGCGATGTCTTCGCTGGTCATGGGGCAGTCCTTCAGGCGGGAGCCGTCGACCTGGCAGCCTGACCCACCTTGGGCCACTCCCAGCAGGCGGAATAGTGCTCGCTGGCCACCTCCAGGAGGGGTGGTTCCGCATCTTCGCATTTCTGCACGGCGAACTTGCAGCGCGGCCGGAAGGCACAGCCCGGCGGCATGTGGATGAGGTCGGGTGGGAAGCCCTCGATGGGTTCCAGCTTCTCCTTACGCGCCTGGTCCAGGCGGGGCACCGATTTCAGCAGGCCGAGGGTATAGGGGTGGTGGGGGCTGCCGTAGAGCTCGCCGGCGACCGCTGCCTCCACGATCTTGCCGGCATACATCACATAGACTCGGTCGGCGTAGCGGGCCACCACGCCCAGGTTGTGGGTGATAATGACGACCGCCGTTCCCAGTTCGCGTGTGAGGCGGGTCAGTAGCTCCAGGATCTGGGCCTGGATGGTCACATCGAGGGCGGTAGTGGGCTCGTCGGCCAGGAGGAGCTTGGGGTTGCAGGATAGGGCCATGGCGATCATCGCCCGCTGCCGCATGCCACCGGAGAACTGGTGGGGATAGTCGGCGATGCGGGCTTCGGCCTCGGGGATGCCCACCATCTCCATCAGTTCGATAGCCCTCTTGTTGGCGCTGCGGCGATCCATCTTCAGGTGCAGCTCCAGGCTCTCGGTGATCTGGCGGCCGATGGTGAGGACAGGGTTGAGGGAGGTCATGGGCTCCTGGAAGATCATGGCGATGCGGTTGCCGCGGATGTGGCGGATCTGCTTCTCGTTTGCCTTCAGCAGGTCATCCCCTTCGAAGATGATCTCGCCGGCCACGATCTTGCCCGGCGGGTCGGGGATGAGTCTGAGGATGGATAGGGCGCTTACCGTCTTGCCACAACCGCTCTCCCCCACCAGGCCCACGATCTCCCCCGGCTGCACGTCGTAGCTGATGCCATCCACCGCCTTGACCACACCGTCATCGGTGAAGAAGTGAGTCTTGAGCTCTTTGACCTGAAGCAGGGAGGCCATGCAAGCTCCTCTAGGATTCGTTCCTTTTCGGGTCTAGGCTTTGGTGGGGAAGGGGGGACTCGAACCCCCACGCCTCGCGGCACATGATCCTAAATCAT
>CAZEJO010000065.1:0-2744 GCA_964512285.1 uncultured Dehalococcoidia bacterium
AGGATGGCGTCGCCCTGGCCGATGTCGAGGAAGGTGACGCTCAGGCGGTCGCCGGACGAGCCCAAGATGAGCAGCCAGACGAGGACGGTGGCCAGCGCCAGGACGGTGGCGATGCCGACGGTCGGCAGGGCGGCAAGCGGACGGGCCAGGCCGGACAGGAGGTCGCCGGCCCAGGCGGGCGGTGCGGGCAAGGCGAGCTTCGTCGGGCGGCGGGCGGTCAGCCAGACGATGCCGGCGAGCGCGGCGTAGTAGGCGAGGGCGTGGGTGCTGGTGAAGCCATCGACTGATGCGGCGGCGAAGGGGAGGTCGGCCAGCAGGGTCACCACTTCGATCAGGTAGGCGACAGGGGCCCAGGTGATCCAGCCGAGGAAGGTGCCGATGGGCGTGGCGATCATGCCGCCGACAGCCGTCAGAGCGGCGGTGACCATGATCAGGGGGAAGGCGGGCACGGTCAGGAGGTTGGCCGGTATGGCGATGAGGGAGATGCGGTGGAAGTTGCCGGCGGTGATGGGCAGGGTGAAGGCGATGGCGGCCACGGTGACGGCGAGCAGCTCGATGGCAGCGCGCAGGGGGCCAGCCAGCTCGCGGTTGGGGTGCCAGCGGGCGAGGGCAGCCTCGATGCGGGCGCGGAGGGCCGGCGCAAATACAATAAGGCTGAGGGCGGAGGCAAAGCTAAGCTGAAAAGAGATGTCCTTCAGCAGCAGTGGATCGAAGGCTGTCATGATGGCGCCGGCCAGGGCAAGCCCTTGCAGCGCGCCGCTCTGGCGACCGAGGGCGGTGGCCACGACGTACAGGCCGCCCATGATGGCCGCTCGCAGGACGGAGGGTTCAAGGCCGACAAGCGTGGCATAGGCGATGATGGCCAGCAGGGCCAGCCAGGCGGCGGGGCGGCGGCCAATGAGCCAGGCGAGGGAGGCGATGAACAGGCCCGCGACCAGTGTCACGTTGTATCCCGAGACGGCGACTAGGTGGGAGGTGTTGGTGTCGTTGAGGTCTTCCTTCAGGTCGTCGGGTAGGGAGGCTCGTCGGCCGAGGAGGATGCCCTGGGCGAGGGCTGCCTCGGGCTCCGGCAGGGCGTCCTCGAGGGATGAGGAGAGCTCGCCGCGCAGGTCGTAGATCCAGGCGTAAACGGGGTTGCCCTGGCCTGTGGCGATCAGGGATGTGCTGGGGTAGCTGATGGTGGAGCCGATGCCCTGGCGGGCCAGGTAGTCGCGGTAGTTGAAGTCCTCGAACTCGGGCGGCGTCTCCAGCTTCCCTTCCAGCTCGAGCAGGTCGCCGTAGTCGTAGCGGGGGAAGAGGCCGCCGTGCATCAGAATACCGCCGGAGGTGCTCTGCCAGCGGCCGTCGACCAGCAGTTCGCGGGCGGAGAGGCGCAACCTCAGCGAGCTGCCCCGCTCGTCGGGCTCGCCCGAGACGACGGCGCGGAAGCGGACGGGGTCGGCGTCAGACTTGGCGTCGGGATCGACGTTGTAGAGGGCGATGCCCTGGGGCTCGGGCGATGGCAGGCTCGACTGGTAGAGCCAGGCGCCGCCCACCAGAAGGGCGGCGGCCGTAGCGGCCCAGAGTAGGGCGACCGGAGCGCGGCGGGCGATCAGGGGTGCGACGGCTGCGAAGAGGGCGGCGGTTGCTATGGCCCAGGCGTTGCCCTGCGTGAAGGCTGCCGCTGCCATCCCCAGCAGCCAGCACAGGGCCAGGTAGCCAAGGATCATGGCCCTACAGTGATCAGCTCGCGGATCTGGTCGAATACGGACTGGGGGATGAGCTTGCGCTCGACCAGCTCTTCGATGCGGGAGAAGGGGCCGTCGCGCTGGCGGGAATCGACGATGTTCTGGGAGCGCACCTCGCCGATGCCGGGGAGGGAATCGAGAACGGCGGTGGAGGCGCTGTTGATGTCGACTAGCTCGTTCTGGGGGGCCTGGGCAGAGGCGAGCACTGCCTGCTCTCCCAGGCGGGGCACCAGCACCTGGTCCTCATCGTGCAGGCGGAGGGCGAGGTTGACGGCTTCCACGTCGGCCTCCACGGTGGGGCCGCCGGCGGCCTCGACGGCGTCGATCCAGCGGTCGCCGTCGTTCAGATAGTAGACGCCGGGACGATTCACAGCGCCGGCGACGTAGACCTGGATCTCGGACGCAGCGGGCGTTTCGGCGAGGTTGATCTCGAGGGGCTGCGGGCCCTGCAGTTGCCTATCGACGGAGACGCCGATGAGGATAAGCAGGGGCGCGGCCATCAGGCCGATGACCAGCCAGCGATAGCGCTCCACCCAGGCAAGCAAAAGCAGACCCCTTGGTGAGAAATGCCTATAGCGATAGCTAGGCTTCGGTTCAGCAATATAGGGGGTTGTCTGCTGCTGGTCAAGGGGCTACGCGTGGGCCCTACGCCAGCCAGCCCTTCGACGAGCCCTTCGACAAGCTCAGGGCAGGCTCAGGACAGGCGCCTCCTGGCGTATCAGGCGGCTGTGGTGAGGGTGAGCGGCGTTGCTCTGATCTGAGTCGGCCGGGCCATCTTGTCAGGCGTTGGCCCGTGCGGGTAGAATAGGGCGCAATGGTTATCAGACTATGGACATAAAGGCGGAGGGCCTGACCCTGCGGGGTCGCCAACGTCTGCTTAGCTGAGTCTAGAGGAGAGTGCGCAATGATTGTCTCGGGACACTGGCCTAGCCAGGCCCCTTACGAGGAGTTCGCCCTGCCGGAGCTGGTGCGTCGATCGGCGGAGAACTTCGGCGATAAGCCGGTCATGATCGGCGC